>JBGPUE010000051.1:0-25306 GCA_041491005.1 Binataceae bacterium (SeqCode)
CAAAAGCACCGGATGGTCGGCTCCGGCGCCAAGATGAGCAAGCAACCGCAGCGGGCGCGCCGCCTTGGTTTGCGCCATCCGCAGGGCGCGGATGAAGTCGGGACCGTGGAAATGGACCGAGCAACTGAAGGTCATCAGATGTCCGCCGGGGGCGAGCGCGCGCATCGCATGCGCGTTCAACTCGACGTACAGATGCTCGGCGCGCGAGGCATCGCCGCGGCTGCGCGCGAAGGGCGGCGGATCCATCACAATCAGGTCGAAACGCTGGTCAGTTTCGCTGAGAAACCGCGCCGCATCCGCGCGGATCAGCTCGGCGCGTCCGGACCATCCGTTGAGCTCCAGATTGTGCTGTGCCCAGTCCAGCGCCTTGGCCGAGGTATCGATCGCGACAACCTGCGACGCCCCGCTGCGAAGCGCTGCCAGCGTGAAGCCGCCCGCGTAACAGTATGCGTCGAGTACGCGCGCTCCGGGCGCCAACGCGGCCAGCCGCATCCGGTTGTCGCGCTGGTCGAGGAAGTAGCCGGTCTTCTGCCCGCGTTGCACATCGATCGCGAGATTGATTCCGTTCTCGGTCGCCATGATCTCGCCCCGCACGTCGCCCGCAACAGGTCCGACGCGATCCGCCAATCCCTCTTCCTTGCGCACCGCGCCCTGGCTGCGCTCGAAGATCGCTTGGGGCGCCTGCAGCGTGCTGAGCGCATCAATGACCAGCGACCGCATCCGCTCCATCCCTGCGGTCAGGACCTGCATCACCAGGACGTCGCCGTAGCGATCGACGACCAGTCCAGAGAGTCCGTCGCCGTCTCCATTAACCAGCCGGTACGCGTTCGTGCCGGAGCCGACGATGCTGCGGCGCAGCTCGATCGCGGCCTTCAGCCGGCGCTCTATCAGCTCCTCGATTGGCGGTGCTTCATTCCATGCGAGCAGCCGGACGGCGATCGTCGTCGCCGGATTGTAATAGCCGAGGCCGCGCAGGTTCGCGTCCGCATCGACGACTTCAACCAGTTCGCCAGGCTCCGCCACAGCCGGCTCGACGCGCGCAATCGCACCCGAGAAGATCCACGGATTACCACCCCGAACCGGACCGTCACGCCCCGGCTTGAGGGTCACACGCGCTGGCGGATTCATCTTCGGGGAATTGTCTGGGACGTTGGCTTAGGACCTCGGCCAGGGGCTTTCGCCCGGCCGGAAGTAATCACCGCTGCGCCCACCGCGCTTGCTGATCAGCCGTACCGCATCGATCGACATCGCGCGATCGAGCGCCTTGGCCATATCGTAGATCGTCAGCGCGGCGACGCCGGCCGCGACCAGTGCCTCCATCTCGACGCCCGTGCGCGCATCGCAGACGGTGCGCGCCTGAATCTCGATCAGCCGCTGTGCACGATTGGGGCGGAAGTCCACTTCGACCGTCTCCAGTGCAATCTGATGGCACAGCGGTATGAGATCGCAGGTCCGCTTGGCGGCGAGGATCCCGGCCAGCCGCGCTGCGGCCAGCGCCTCGCCCTTGGCAAGATGGCCGCCAACGATAGCGTCCAGCGTCGCCAGATTCATCCTGACCGTGGCGCGCGCGATCGCCTCGCGCCGCGTCACCGCCTTATCGGACACGTCGACCATCTTGAGACGTCCGCGCGCATCCAGATGAGTCAGCCGAGGGACCACGCGCAGGCGGCGCAGATTGTCGCGACCCGATGGTTTCTTGCCTGCCATGTAAACGCCAGCTATGAGCTTACGTTGGTCCGTAGCGCGTATACAATCAACGGACGCTGTACCATAATGCTGCGATTATCCCGCTTTCAGTCTGGTTTCTTATGGCAGACGAAACCTATCGCGTCGTGATTCTCGGTTCCGGCCCCGCCGGACTGACTGCCGCGCTTTACAGCGCGCGCGCCAATCTTGCCCCGTTGGTGGTCGAAGGCGTTCAGCCGGGTGGGCAGCTAACGATCACCACCGAAGTCGAGAATTATCCCGGCTTCGAGAATGGCGTGCAGGGTCCCGAGATGATGGAAATCCTCCATCGCCAGGCAGCGCGTTTCGGTACGAAGTTTCTGGAGACTGACGTGACTGCGGTCGACCTCCGCAGCCGTCCGTTCCGGCTCACCGCCGACAAGAAAGAGATTGCGGCGAAGTCGCTGATCATCTCGACTGGCGCCACCGCCAAGCTGCTCGGTATCGAATCGGAAAAACGCCTGATGGGCTATGGCGTAAGCGCGTGCGCCACATGCGACGGCTTCTTCTTCAAGGACAAGGAAGCGCTGGTGGTGGGCGGCGGCGATACTGCGATGGAAGAGGCGACCTTCCTGACCAGATTCTGCACCAAGGTTACGATTATTCATCGCCGCGATCAGCTCCGCGCTTCGAAGATCATGCAGGATCGCGCGCGCCACAACCCGAGGATCGCGTTTATCTTCGATTCGGCGATCGACGAGATTCACGGTACACCGGACAAAACCGGCGTCACCGGTGCGCGGCTCAAAAATCTCAAGACCGGCGCGGCGACTGAGGTCCGCACCGATGCGGTCTTCATGGCCATCGGGCACAAGCCCAACACCGATCTCTTCGCCGGGCAGCTCGAGATGGACGAGTTGGGCTATCTCAAGGTGCGGCCGGGCTCGACCCAGACGAACATCGAGGGTGTGTTCGCGGCTGGCGACGTCGCCGACAAGGTCTATCGGCAGGCGGTCACCGCGGCCGGCACCGGATGCATGGCGGCGCTCGATGCGGAACGCTGGCTCGAAGCGCACGGCGAAGGCTAGGCAGCGCTTGCGGCGCTCGCCCGGCCAGCGCCTCATGTTGCCGAGGCCGCGATACCGCGCGAGACCATCGCCTTGATCGCATCGTCGCCGTAGCCAAGCTCGCGCAGCACCTCCCGCGTATGCTCACCAACCTCCGGCGCCGGCTGGGGCCTGCGCTTGCTTTCTCCCGACACGAACACCGGACTATCGATGGTCTCAATCGTACCGCGGCCCGGTAGGTTGAGGTCGACGACGGCCCCGGATGCCCGCATCTGCGGATCCCGCACCACTTCATCGCGGGTCGGAATCGGCGCCCATTTGATGTCGTGGCTACGGAAGATCGTGCGCCATTCGGCGAGGTCGCGAGACTCGAACTGCGATCGCAGGATCGCATACAGCTCGGCTGCGTACTGTGTCCGGGCGTCGTCGGTCGCGAACATGGCATCGACCGCAAGCTCCGGATGGCCCAGCGCCTGGCACAGGCGCGGAAACTCGCGCATAGGGTCGAGCTGAACCAGCAGGAATATCTTACCGTCGCCGCTCAGATATCCGGCTGCGAGGGGGTTTATCGGATGCGTGCCCGTGCCCCGCTCCGGAAACGCCGCGTTGCAGAACTTCGCCTGCAGGTCACATGCGTTGGCCCACGCACCGCTCGCCATCAACGATGTACCCACTTTGCAGCCCTGTCCGGTGCGCTCGCGCTTGTACAGCCCCAGCATGATCGCTCCGAACAGCGACATCGCGGTGGGATGATCGCCCATCCCCGGACGCGGCCCGGAGGGAGTGCCATCGGTGCCGGTCACACTTGTCATCAGGCCCGAGCGCGCCCAGTACGCGAGCGCATCGAAGGCCGGCGCGTCGGCGTCTTCGCCCTCATCACCGTAGCCGGTGAGATGCGCGTAGATGAGCCGGTCATTTACGGCGCGCAGGTCATCCCATGTCAGGCGGAACTTCGCCAACAATTGCGCCTGATAGTTGGTCACGAAAACGTCCGCAGTTTTCACAAGGCGAATCAGCGCGTCGCGCCCGGTGGGTTGCGTGAGATCGAGCGCCACGCTTTTCCGATTGCGGCCGGTCAGTATCCAGCACCAGTTGAGCTCCGATTTCGCCGTGCCGGGCAGAGATGGGAAGTGGCGGAACTGATCGCCGCCTTCGGGTCGTTCGATTTTGAATACCTCGGCGCCGAAATCCGACATCACGGTGGCCGAAGCTGGTCCCGCGATATAGGTGCCGCAATCGATCACGCGAAGTCCCGAGAGGATTCCGTCGCCGGGCATAATGCGAACCTCCAACCATCCAGATGCCAGTATCTCGGCCCGCTTCTACACCTACACGCAGTGGCGGGAGGTGTGCTAACAGACCGCCATGGCTTCGATCGCCTTTCCCAAAGGATTCCTGTGGGGCACCGCCACCGCCTCCTACCAGATCGAGGGCGCGTGGAACGAAGACGGTCGCGGCGAATCAATTTGGGATCGTTTCTCGCATACCGCAGGCAAGATCAGGAACGGCGACACCGGCGACGTCGCCTGCGATTTCTACCATTGCTACCGCGACGATATCGCGATCATGAAGCAGCTCGGCTTGAGCGCGTCGCGCTTCTCGATCGCATGGCCGCGCATCTTCCCCGCCGGCGGCGGCCAGATCAATCAGAAGGGCATCGATTTCTACAGCCGGGTCGTCGACGAGCTGTTGCGCCAGGATATCCAGCCCTTTCCGACGCTCTATCACTGGGACCTCCCGCAAGTCCTCGAAGACGACGGCGGATGGACCAATCGCGACACCGCGAAATATTTCCGTGACTACGCCGCTGCCGTTGTCGATCAGCTCGGCGACCGCATCACGCACTGGATGATCTTCAACGAGCCGTGGATCTTCACGATTCTCGGCTACCTGATGGGTATCCATGCGCCGGGACGGACCGAGCCGGCTGCCGCGATTCGCGCAACCCATATCGCCAATCTGGCGCATGGGATGGCCGCGCGCGCGATGCGCGAAGTACGGCACAGGCCCGCGGCGATTGGCACCGCATTCAGCATGGCGCCGGTTCATCCGCGCACGACTTCGGAGGCCGATGGCGCGGCCGCTGAACGATGGCACCGCTTCTCCAACCTCTGGTTCCTCGAGACCGCAATCAACGGCCGCTATCCGCAAGCGTATATTGGCGGTGGACAAGACCAGTTGCTTGGCATCGAGCCCGGCGACATGGAGATCGTAAAGGCGCCGCTAGATTTCATCGGCATCAATCTCTATGTCCGGGCGGTAGTTGAGAATGACCCCGCCGACGCCAATCTTGGCGTCAAGCAGGTCCGGCCCGATGGCCGCGAGTTCACCGATTTCGGATGGGAAGTCTATCCCCAGGCGCTGTCCGAGATGATCATGAAGATCACAGCCGCATACGGCCGCCCGGTGATCTACGTGACCGAAAACGGCTGCTCCTACGGCGACGCGCCCGGCGCGGATGGCGAGGTACGCGACGAACGGCGTATCAACTTCATGCGCCGGTATATCGGCGAAGTCGGGCGCGCAATCCAGCAGGGGGCCGACGTGCGCGGCTACTTCGCGTGGACGCTGATCGACAACTTCGAGTGGGTCGAAGGCTTCGCGCAGCGTTTCGGGATCGTCTATTGCGATTTCGCCTCCCAGCGCCGCACGATCAAGCAGAGCGCCAAGTGGTACGCGGAACTCGCGCGCACCAACTCTCTCAGCTATAGCCGTGAGGGCTGACGCCGCGCGTGTCTGCCACGACCCATTTGCTGAGCGTGCCCTGACTGCGATGCGCGAGAGCGAACTGCTGGTTTGGCTCCATATCCTGGGGATGGCCGCCTACTTCGGCGCGCAATTCGCGCTGATCTACATGCTGATTCCCGCGGCGGCGAGCACCGGCGACGATCGCACGCGGCGGACAGCGCTGATCGCGGGGCTGCGCTTCTACAACCCGTTCTCGATCGCGGCGCTGGGTGTGATTGTGATCACCGGCGCAATCCGGCTCACGGATCTGAAGGCCGCGATGAAGCTCGACTATTTCAACCGCATCGGGCCGACGCTATCGCTCAAGCTCGGGCTCGCATTTCTGCTGATTTTTATCCAGACCTACCTGACCTTCGGCCTGGCGTTTCGCATCGGGCGCCAGGAAGAAGTCGCCGCGCATGGCGATGGCGCGCCGTTCAGCGCCGCTCAGATCGATTCGATGCTCGCGCGCATCCGCGCGATGGCCTGGCTCACGATCGTGCTGGTCGCAGCAATCGTGCTGGTGTCGATCCGGATGAGCGCGGCCGCCGATGCGGCCGCCGTGGTTCGGATGAATTCCGCTCAACAGTCATCAGTACTGCCGGTTATCGCCCTGCGTTCCTCCAATCGTCGCTAGCGCCGCCTAGAACAGCGCGACGAACGAGCCGACGATCCATGCCAGCGTCAGTATTGCGAAGACCGCGCCGGGAAGTTCGCTGAGCAGGTTGTTCTGCGCTACGCGAAGCGGCTCGGCTATCTCCGCCGCCGCCGCGACTCGCTCGATCCCCACCAACCTCGCCTCATTCATGTTCACGTCCATCGAACCTACCTCCTGCCAGGAACCTTGCGAAGTGTTAGAGCAACCGCTGTGCCATCGCACCGGGTCGGAAAATCCGCGCTTCAGTGCCGGTCAGAACGCGCGAAAACCGCTTGCAAGTGGCGCCTTATGGACGCGATAAGCTATTGATTTTGCTTCGTTTTTAGGACTGAGATGCCGGTTTGGTGAGCGCATGATTTCTGATGCGGCAGCTGCGCTGCGCATCCCCTGTTGCGCATCTTCTATCGCATTGTGCGAGCGCGTCAGTCTTTTGCGAACCGAGTCCGCTGACTCGTGACGCGCGCGGCAGACCGTTGTTAACTCTCGCGTAACAAACCGCTTTGCTCGACGGTTCGAATCGGCGAGAGTTCATCCATGAGTGATAACTTGCCCGAAGGTGATCCGACCGCAACCAACGGCGCTCGTGCAACCGCCGCTGCGGCTGAGACCGGCGAACCGGCCGCGGCTTCCGGCCCGGACTTGACGCCCGCAGCGCGCGACTTGGCGCCGCGGCTCATCGAGTTGGTGACCTTCATCCTCGCGATGGTCGGAGCCATCGCACTGGGGCTGGGAATCACCGACTACCTGAGTGAACGGCCGTACGTGTACGGCTATCTTCTCGCATATGTCGGCTTCAGGATCGCCGACGCGATGGTGCGTCCCGCAGGGCGCACGGATATGGAGGCGTACGCGCCATCGTATCAGCGCTATGGGGACTTGCCGCTACTGTTATTCTTTGCCGCAGCCCCGTTCGAGCGCACCTATATCTACGGCGGCGATTCGCCGCGATGGCTCGGTGCGCTCGGTTTGCTGATCGAACTGGTTGGTTTGTGGATCGCGCTGGGCGCGCGCATCCAGCTCGATCGCTTCATCGCATCTGATCGCGCGCGCGATGGCGACCTAGCGTTCGTCCGTACTGGCTTCTACCGCTACATCCGCCATCCGGTGCATGCTGGCACCTTCCTCGCGCTGCTCGCGTGGCCGCTGGAATATGGCGCGCCGATTGTCTGGATCCTGACGTTGATGGCCAGCGCCAACGTCATCCGGCGGCGCATCGATTTCGAAGAAGGGCTGCTGCTCGAACGCTTCGGCCCCGACTACGCGGCGTATATCGAGGCGACCGATCGCCTCATCCCGGGCCTCTACTGAATCATCCGGCCTTCGCGATCGCACTTCCCCACGAATCGAGATAGGCGAGCTGTTCGATCGGCCGCCGGACCAGCGGACCATGTCCGCGACCGACTGGATAGCCGATCGGAATCGCCGCCGCGGTGCCCCATGGTTCGGGAATCGCGAGCAATTGGCGCACCTCGGCTTCGCATTCGCATAGCAGCGTAGTAAGCACGCAGCCCAGCCCCTCTGCGCGGCATGCCAACAGCAGGTTCTCGACCGCTGGATAAACCGAACCGCCACCGACGACCGAGACGCGGTCGAGCTTCGCATCCGTGATCGCCATTTGCTTTGGATTGAAGCAGAAAATCGCGATCACCGGGCTCTCGCCGAAATGCGCGCCGAGATGGTCGGCTGCCTTGAGTGTCCGCTCCATGCGCTCGCGCACCGGCTGTGGCGCATCGGCGGGCAGCGCGCGGCGATACTGCGCGGAAAACAGCGTCCAGCGCTCGTGGTAGAGCGTACCGAGCCGCGCTCTGAGGACAGTATCCTTCACCGCAATGATCCGCCATGGTTGCGCATTGCCGCCGGTGGGCGCCCAGGTAGCGGCTTCGAGCACACGATGCAGCACCTCGTCGGGGATGGCATCCGGCCGCAGCCGGCGTACCGCGCGCAACGTGCGCATCGCTTCGTAGAGTCCAATCTCGGCCATGGCTTATGTCCTCCGCGCGAGTAGTTGAATAGCACGCTCCGCTATCGCGCGTCTCGCGCGATCCCATTTGACAAGCATCGGTCGCGGCCACAAGCTGGCGTGGGGGCCGGGTCAGGCGGCGGAGACGGATCGCATGGCGGAGAGCAAGCAGCACGAACCGATTGCGCGATGGCGGCTGCAGGAGCTCGCCAACGCCGTGGTGTCGGATTCGCCCGGCGGGCTGTGGAGCATCGAGCCGTTGCATACGCTCCGGCTGGCGGCGACCAGCTTCAGCAACCATCGTGGGATGTTGTGGGCGTCGGCGCTCACCTATACGACCTGCCTTGCAATCGTGCCGGTGCTCGCGTTGGCCCTTTCGGTGCTTACAGTGCTGGGCGGCGGCGATGCGATCCGTCCACTGATCCGCCGCTTTCTCGCGGTCAACTCGCCGGAGATCGCCGAGCAGATCCTTCACTTCGTCTCGAACATCAACGCCGCGACGGTTGGCTCGGTCGGCGGCGCAACGCTGCTGGTCACCGTCATCATGACTCTGAACACGGTCGAGCAGGCGTTCAATTTCATCTTTCGCGTGGCGCGCGGACGCACGTGGCTGCGCAAGTTCTCCGATTATCTGAGCGTGACCTTCACGATGCCCCTGCTGCTGGCCGCTGCGGCCACCATCAACGCGCGCCTTACGCATTCGATTCCCAGCGTGCCCGGCGTGGCATGGCTCGGGTCGGTGGTGATGGTGTGGGCGGGATTCCTGTTCCTCTACATGTTCTTCCCCAACACGCACGTGCAATGGCGGGCGGCGATGCTTGGCTCGCTCGTCGCGTCCGTGCTGCTGCAAATCGGGCAGCGCGCCTACATTGATTTCCAGTATGGCGTGCGCGAGTACCAGTCGATCTATGGGGCGCTAGCGTCGCTGCCCATCCTGCTGGTGTGGATCTACATGGGATGGGTAATCGTGCTGTTCGGCGGTGAGATCACGGCGGCGGCGCAGCGGCACGAATCGTTCTTCGCGGTCGAAGCGCGCTCGCCGGAATTCGTTCGTGTAACGGCGCTGCTCATCGCCGTGCGGGTGGGCGAGCGGATGCTCGGCCAGCGCGAAACAGTGACGCGCCAGGGCATCGCCAACGAACTCGGCGCCGGTGAGCATGCGGTGGGCGCGATCGTCGATTCGCTCAAGCACGGCGGCCTGATCGTCGAGGGGCGCGCGGAGGGCAAGGACGACGCGGGCGGCGGCTTGCTGCTCGCGCGCGATCTCGCCAGCACCACGGTCGATCAGGTGCTGACGTGCGCCGAGGCGCATACCGTTCGTACGCGGGTCGGGGAGCCGCGCATCGCGGGACTGCTCGAGCGAATCGATCGGGGCCGCGCCGACGCTTTGGGCGGCCTCACGCTGGCAGCGCTGCTGACATCGGAGGATGCGGCGCGGCACGACCGGCCGATACTTCAACGCGTCGCCAGCGGCCAACTGACCGAGCGCTCATAGGCAAGCTCGCCATTCCGCGCAGAACCTCAGCGATGAGCTGCAAGCGTTTTGTCGGGTAGGCGATCACCTGAAACGCGGGGATCGGGAGGACTGATGGATGGCAGACGTCGCCTTCGGAATCTTCGACCATCTTGAGCGCCGCAGCGGCGAGCCGCTGGCCGAAACCTATGAGGGCCGGCTCCGCATGCTGGAACTCGCCGACAAGGCCGGATTTTACTGCTACCACGTCGCCGAACATCACGGCACGCCGCTTGGGATGGCGCCGTCGCCCGGCATCTTCCTGGCCAGCCTTGCGCAGCGTACGCGGCGGCTGCATTTCGGCCCGTTGGTTTACTTGCTGCCGCTTTACAATCCCCTCAGGCTCGCCGAGGAGATTTGCATGCTCGACCAGCTCAGCGGCGGGCGGATGGAGATCGGGGTCGGCCGCGGTGTTTCTCCCTTCGAACTTGCCTACTTCAACGTACCCTTTCTCGAGTCACCGGAAGTCTTCGCCGAGTCGCTCGAAGTGATCGTCGCGGCGCTGCGCAATGAACGCGTGGTGCATAGGGGCGCGGCGTACCAGGTTCGCGGCTTTCCGATGGAGCTGCGCCCGAAGCAGACTCCCAATCCGCCGTTTTGGTACGCAACCATGACCCCCGATCGTGTCGATTTCGCAGGCCACCGCGGGATGAACCTGGTCGCGGCAGGCCCGGCGCCGGTGCTCAAGACCGTCGCCGAGCGTTATCGCGCCGCATTCCACGAGCATTGGCGGCGGCCGGAAAGTCTCAACCCGACGCTCCGGGAGCCTAAGGTCGGCGCGGTGCGTCATTGCTACATCGCGGAGACTGACCGCCGGGCGTTGGAAGAGGCGCGCCCCGCCTACCAAGTCTACTACGACAACATCCAAAAGCTGTGGCGCGACTTCCAGACCATCGTCCCGTTCTTTACCAACGATATCGACGTGGCCTGTAAGCATGAGGCCGCGATCGTCGGCTCACCCGCGACCGTCCGCGACGAGGTCGCGAAGTTCTTCGAGCATAGCGGGTGCAACTACTTGCTGCTGTCGTTCGCCTGGGGCGGCCTTACGGATGAACAGTCGGTGCGTTCGCTCCAACTGTTCACTTCAGAGGTGATGCCGCACTTCCGCGCCAAGGCGACTGGAGGCTGATGTGGGGCTGGAACGGCTAGGTTGCGTCGCGAGGAATAGTCCGGTTCTTCTGCGCTAGTGCTTCCCTGCCGATCGGATGCGCTCAGCTGCGCCGCGCGCGAGGCGGTCGGCGCGCTCGTTGAGAAGATCATCCGCGTGGCCGCGCACCCATTCGAAGCTTACCTTGCGCACCGCCTTCTCGGCATCGAGTTCGCGCCACAAATCGAGATTCTTGTTGCGCTTCCAGCCGAGGTTGACGCTTTTGACCAACAACTCGCTGTCACTGCGAACCGTCACGCGCGATCCGGCTGGAACCGCGCGCAGCGCCTCGATCGCGGCGGTGAGTTCCATACGGTTGTTGGTGGTCGCGGGATGCGCGCCGCTGAGCTCGATCTCTTCGCCGCTGGGCTTGATAAGCACCACGCCCCATCCGCCTGGCCCCGGATTCCCCAGGCATGAGCCGTCCGCATAAGCGAGGGCGTCCTGATCCCCGGCGGCCACGGCGCTGCTAGCCGACGCGTTCGGCGTAAAGCCGCGCGAATACTTCCAGATAGCGATCGGCGGCGCGCGTCCATGAGAAATCGGCGGCGAAGCCATTTTCCCGCAGTCGGCGCCACGCCGAGGGCTGGCGGTACACCGCGATCGCACGCGCCAGCGTCGCGAGCAGATCCTCATGCCGGTATTGATGGAAGACGAAGCCGTTGCCCTTGCCCGAGCGCGGGTCGAATTCGCTGACGGTGTCGGCGAGCCCGCCGGTGGCGCGCACCACCGGCGCGGTGCCGTACTTCAGCGCATACATCTGCGTGAGGCCGCATGGTTCAAACCGCGATGGCATCAGGAACATGTCCGAGCCGGCCTGGATTTTATGCGCGAGGGCGTTGTCGAAACCGAGTATCACGCGCAGTTTGCCGCCGCTGCGGCTCTGCGCCTGCTTGAAGATTTCTTCGACCGCTGGATCGCCGCTGCCCAGGATCACAAGCTGCATGTCGAGGCTCATCAACTCCTCGATTCCCTGGGCCAGCAAATCGAAACCCTTCTGCGGCGTCATCCGCGTCACCATGCCGACCAGTGGACGCCCGTCGCGATCGGGGATATCCACCGCGCTGCGCAGATCCTCCTTGCATGAGAGCTTGCCCGCGTCGGCATCGCGCGGTCCATAGTGCACCGCCAGATAGTCGTCGCCGGCCGGGTTCCATTCGTTGTAGTCGGCGCCGTTAAGAATCCCCATGAAGCGATCGCCGCGCTCGCGCAACACGCCCTCCAGGCCGAAGCCGAGTTCGGGGTCGCTGGTAACTTCACGCGCATAGGCCGGGCTTACGGTCGAGGCGGCATCGGCGAGCGTCACAGCGCCCTTCATCAGGTTCATGCGCCCGTAGAATTCGAGGCAGTCGATCGAGAAGTACGACCAGTCGAGGTTGAGCAGCGGATAGTCATCCCGATCGAAGATTCCTTGGAAGGCGAGATTGTGGATGGTGAAGAGCGAGGCAGTGCGCGCGAAGGTCTCGCGCAGCGCCGGATCGGCCCGAATCACTATCGGCAGCGCCGCTGCGTGCCAGTCGTGCGAATGGATCACGTCAGGATGAACATGCTTGGCCAGCGCGACCGCGGCGGCGCGTCCGAAGAACAAATAGCGCTGCAGGTTGTCCGCATAGTCGCGGCCGCCTTCGCCATATAGCCCGGCGCGATTGAAGAAGCCTTCATGCTCGATCAAATACAGCGCCACGCCGCCGGGGCCCGATCCGCGCCGCACGCGAAAGCTCTCGCGCCGGGATCCCAACGCGACCGACAGCTCACCGGGCAGCCGCTGGCAGGATGCTTTCTCAAGCGCTGATCGATAGCCCGGAATTACCACCGCCACCTCGGCGCCGCGTTGCTTGAGCGCCGCGGGCAACGCGCCTATCACGTCGGCCAAGCCGCCCGCCTTCGCGTGCGGCGTCATCTCGGCTGCAACGATCGCTATCTTCATTTCGGGGTTCTAGCTCTTTGCGAGTGGGTATTGGCTGCGCATGCAAACAGCGTTGCACGATTGCGCCCGCGATGCATCATTGCACGGCGTCGTATGCGCGCAGCGGTTCGCGATCGCAGATGGACTAGCTGGCGCTGGCGGCTGACAGCGCAGCCACTTCGGTTTCGCTCAGCACGTCGCGCAGGAACTTGGCAGCATCCTCGGGCGGGATCGGATTGATATAGAAGCCCGTGCCGACCTCGAAGCCCGCGACCTTGGTCAACGCGGGCGTGATTTCAAGGTGCCAGTGATAGTGCTTGCTCGGAGCCTCGCGCAGCGGCGCCGAATGGATGATGTAGTTGAAAGGCGGATCGCCCAGCGAGGTCTTGAGCGCCTGCAACGCGGACTTCAGCGCCTGCGCCAGCGATTGATAATCTTGCGGGCCTACGTGCTCGAAGTGCGAGCCGTGATTCTTGGGCAGCAGCCAGCATTCGAACGGGAAGCGCGCCGCGAAAGGGCTGGCCACAATAAACCTGTCGTTCTCGAAGATCATCCGGCGCCGGTCGCGACTCTCCTGATCGACGATGTCACAGAAGATGCATCGTTCCTTGAGCGCGTAGTAATCGCGCGCCCCGGCCAGTTCCTGCTGCACGTTCAGCGGTACGATCGGCAGCGCGATCAACTGCGAATGGGGATGCTCCAGGCTGGCGCCGGCCTCCGCGCCGTGATTCTTGAACAGCAGCAGGTAGCGCAGCCGCTCATCCTTCGACAAGTCCATCACGCGATCGCGGTAGGCCGATAAGACCTCCTCGATTTCATGGATGCTGAGGTCTGCGAGCCCACGCTCATGGTCGGTCGTTTCGATGATGACCTCGTGTGCGCCCACGCCGTTCATCAGGTCGTAGAGTCCCTCGCCGCGCCGACCCATCGGGCCTTCGACGCGCAACGCCGGAAATTTGTTGGGTACGGTCCGCACGCGCCATCCGGAAGTATTCGGCTGCGATCCGGTTTCACGGTACGAGAGCACCTCGGGCGGCGTCATGTGCTCCATTCCAGGGCAGAAGACGCATGGACCACCCTTGCGGCCATTGCTTCCGTGCGGAAAGTCCGACGGCCGCTTGCTGCGTTCGGTTGATATGATGACCCATCGGCCGACGATGGGATCCTTCCTAAGCTCAGGCATTTAAACGCCTCTAAACTCGAAATAACATGACTAACAACAGATTAGATTACACAAATCCGTAGGATGAGCCAAAGGGTGGTGAAACTGCTTGAAAGCGGCGATCTAGTTGAGAACCGTACCTTCAGAGCGACTCCTACCCTCCTGCGCCTCCTGATCCTCCTCACCATTGCGCAAAGCGTGGGCCAAGACTTCGTCGACCGTATCGACGAAGAGCATGGTCATCTCTTTGCGCAGCTCCTCCGGAATGTCCTCGAGATCGCGTTCATTGCGACGTGGCAAAATTACGGTACGAATACCGGCCCGCCGGGCCGCCAGAACCTTCTCTTTGACACCGCCCACCGCCAAGACCTTGCCGCGCAGCGTGATTTCACCCGTCATCGCCACATCGGAACGGCAGGGTCGCCCGGTCAGCAGCGAGGCGAGGGCAGCAGCGATCGTGACGCCGCCTGATGGGCCGTCCTTGGGGATACCGCCCGCAGGGATGTGTACGTGGATGTCCGACTTCTCGAAGAAGTCGGGTGGTATTCCGAGCCGATCCGCACGGGAGCGGATGTAAGAGAGCGCCGCCTGCGCCGACTCTTTCATCACGTCGCCCAATGATCCCGTCAGCATCAGACCCTTCTGCCCGCTCATCCGGGTCGCTTCGATGAACAGGATATCGCCGCCGTTGGGCGTCCATGCCAAGCCGGTCGCGACGCCGGGTTCCTGAGTGCGTTCCGCGACCTCCGAGTAAAACATCGGCACTCCGAGGTAGCGATGCACCGCTTCGACGTCGATTCGCTCGGGCGGAGTTTCGCCCTCGGTGTAGGCGCGGGCGATCTTGCGGCAGACGCGCCCGATCTCGCGCTCGAGGTTGCGCAGGCCCGCTTCACGCGTGTAGCTGCGGATGATTTCGAGAATCGCTTCCTGGGCGAAGTCAAGCTTGAAGTCCTGCAAGCCGTTTTCGTTCAACTGTTTCGGCAGGAGATGGCGAATCGCGATCTGGATCTTCTCCTCCTCGGTGTAACCCGGGAGCTCCAGCACTTCCATCCGATCGCGCAGCGCATGCGGAATCGGATCGAGCAGGTTCGCCGTGGTCAAAAACATCACCTTGGATAGATCGAACGGGACGTCGAGGTAATGATCCACGAAGGTGTTGTTCTGCTCAGGATCGAGCACTTCGAGCAGCGCTGATGCTGGATCGCCGCGGAAGTCAGTGCCGAGCTTGTCGACCTCGTCGAGGATGAAAAGCGGGTTATTCGAGCCCGCATTGCGCAAGCCCTGAATGATCCGGCCCGGCAGCGATCCGATATAGGTGCGCCGATGGCCGCGAATCTCGGCCTCGTCGCGGATTCCACCCAGCGATAAGCGCACGAACTTGCGGCCCATCGCACGCGCGATCGAACGGCCGAGCGAGGTCTTGCCTGTGCCGGGCGGACCCACGAAGCACAGGATCGGCCCCTTGCCGTCCTTCTTGAGCTTGCGCACGGCGAGGAATTCCAGGATCCGCTCTTTGATTTTTTCGAGGTCGTAATGGTCATCGTCAAGCACTCCGCGCGCGTGCTTGATATCGAGGTTATCCTCGGTCGCCACGCTCCACGGCATTGAAACCAGCCAATCGATATAGGTGCGGACCACGGTATGCTCAGCTGATTCGGGCGGAATCATGCGCAGCCGCTCGAGCTCCTTGTCGGCAGCCTTGCGGATTTCCTCCGGCATATTGGCGGCTTCGACCTTGCGTTGCAGATCCTCGATCTCGGCAGTGCGCGGGTCGGATTCCCCCAGTTCGCGCTGAATCGCCTTCATCTGCTGGCGCAGATAGAACTCGCGCTGGTTCTTGCTGAGCTCGGTCTGGACCTGCGACTGGATTTTGTGGCCCAGCTCGAGCAGTTCGATCTCGCGATTGAGGATCGCGGTCAGCTTCTCCAGGCGCTCCTTGGCGTCGAGCGTCGAGAGCAGATCCTGCTCCTCCTCGGTCGCGATCTTCAGGTACGAGGCGACCAAGTCGGCGAGCCGTCCGGGCTCGCGCACATGCGTCGCCATCGCCTGCAGCTCATCAGGCAGATAGGGCACCAGCGAAACGAACCTCGAAAACTGGCTCACCAGATGAGCCTGCAGCGCCTCGACTTCCTTGCCGGTAGCCACGATCTCGACGAGCTTGCGCACTTGGGCGATGAAGTACGGTTCACGCTGCACAAAGTCGGCCAGCTCGATCCGCGCCAGCCCCTGCACCAGAACACGGATACTTTGGTCCGGATACTTGAGCATCTTCAGGATGCGGACCGCGGTTCCGCGCTTGTACAATTGCTCGGGCTGTGGATTTTCGTCTTCGGGATTGCGTTGCGTGGCAAGACCGACTATCCGTTCCGGATTGCCGACTTCCTCGATAAGCTTCAAGGAGGCTGGACGCGAGACTAGGAACGGATGGATTTGGCTGGGGAAGATTACGATGCCGCGCAGGGGCAAGACGGGCAAGAGGCTGGGGATCTCGACATCCTTGAGATCCTCTTCGACTTCGAAGCGCTTCTCGCCACGCGATTCTTTCGCAGAGCCTGATTTTTCGGACATTTTATCGCTGATACACTTGCCGACGGACCGCCCAACCCCTCACCCCACGTTCTTCGCCGATGGCGATTACCGTAATATATGGGTGTGACCCGTACAAGATAACGTTCCTCAACTATTAAGCTAAGCACGGTCTTGCGCATACGCCACTGGTCGGGTCGGAACGCCGCAATGTATCAATTTGACAGGCTCTTCAGCGTCGAACAGGCCAACGAACTCATCCCGAGACTCGAGATCATGGTCCATGACCTGCAACTGCACGCGAACACCCTTCGGGAGCGCATCAGCTCGCTCGCGCGGTCGGATCCCGCATCTGAGATCGACGCGATGAAGCTTGAACAGATCATCAAACTCCATCCCGAGCTACGCCAGTTCACGGATCAGATGGCGGAGCTGGCCTCGCAGATCGAAGCGCTGGGCTGCTTCCTCAAAGACATCGATCTGGGCCTCATCGATTTCCCGGCCGATGTGGACAACGAAACAGTGTTCCTATGCTGGCAGATAGGCGAGTCGCATATCAGCACCTGGCACAGTATCGATGGCGGGTTCGCCAGCCGCCACCCGCTGCAGGGCGCAGCCAAGCCATATCTGAACTGAATCAAGCGACCGCACAGTCCGGTCGAAACAGAGCGAAAACGATGATTATCGCCACCTTCATCTACTTGCTGGCGCTGGCCTGCTGGCTCGGCGGCATTGTGTTCTTCTCGTTCTTTGTAACGCCGATCGTCTTCAAGCGTCTGCCGCTGCCCGAGGCCGGCAACGTTCTCAATGGCCTCTTTCCGCTCTACTACAAGCTGGGATATGTGGCCGGCGCGATCGCGGTGGTGCTCGCGCTTTATTTTGCCGCCTACCGCAGCCCGCGCATGTACTGGGCCGGCGCAGCGCTGACCCTGGCGATTTCGCTTGGCCTGACCGTTTGGGCGGGCGCCGTCGTGCGACCACGAATCGCGGCGGTGCGCAGCGTCAAGGAGGAACAGAATCCCGATCCGGCGCGGCTCGCAGAGTTCGATTCGCTCCATCATCAGTCGGTCATCCTCAATGGCGCGGTGCTCGCGCTTGACCTGCTGGCGCTCGCCAGCACCGCCGCCGCGCTCGCCCATCATGCCCGCAGCTGAGTTTCAGGCGGTCGTACTCGATCTGTACGACACACTGGTCAAGTGGGAGCCGAATCGGCTGCCCGAGATGGATTGGCAGGGACGGAAATTCCGCAGCACGATACCCCTGCTAATCCCGCGCCTGCGCGAGGCGCTGGAGGGCGAATCAACCTTGGACGACGGCATCGCCGCGTATCTGGCGGTGACCGAAGAGATCATGGCTCAGCGCCATCATGATGAGCCACTCGAGGTGACCTGTAATGAGCGTTTCGTCCGGGCGCTTGCGCGGATGAAGTTGCGGAGCGGCGAGAGCATTCCGGGACTGGCCGAGGAGCTGACGCGCACGCATATGGCTAACGTGCGACGGGTAACGTTCGCGCCGCCCGAACGCGTCAATGCGGTCCGGCGGCTCCGCCCGCATTTTAGGCTCGGCCTGCTCTCGAACTTCGACGACGCGGTTACGGGACGCGGGGTCCTGCATGACACGGGCGTCGCCGATTCGTTTGAAGCAGTGATCATCTCGGCCGAGGCTGGCGTGCGCAAGCCGCATCCGCAGATCTTCCGGCAAATGCTTCGCTTACTCGGCATCGAGCCCCACATGACATTGTTCGTGGGCGACACTGCCCGTGACGACGTGCTGGGTGCGCAGCGGGTCGGGATGCGCACGGCATGGATTAATCCCAAGGATGCGCCGTTGCCCGCCGGGCTAGCCCCGCCTGATTTCATGATTCGCGATCTGGCAGAACTGCCCGCCGTGCTCGGGATATGAAGACTGCCGCGGCCGAGCACGTGACGATGATCGCGGTGATCGGCGGCGGCGATGCGCCGGCTGATGTTCGAAAGCTCGCCTTCGATGTCGGCCGCGAAATCGCCGCGCATCGCGCAGTGCTGGTATGCGGCGGACTAACCGGCGTCACGGAGGCGGCGGCGCAAGGCGCGAGAGAGCATGGCGGCCACACGATAGGCATCCTGCCGGGCTACAACCGCGAATCCGCCAACCGCTTCATCGAATTCCCGATCGCAACCGGCATGGGCGAGGCTCGCAACGCGATTATCATCGGGAGCGCCGATGCCGTCGTGGCACTGGCGGGCGAAGGCGGAACGCTGTCGGAGATCGGGTTTTCGTTGTGGCTCAAGCGACCGGTGGTGGCACTGCAGGCATGGGATCAGATTGCCGGGCTGCGTCGCGCTGGAACGCCCGCAACGGCCGTGCTGCTCGCGCTCAAGCTGGCCGGCAAAGCCGGCAGGCGGAGATAGTGCGATGGCTCTCAAAACGCAGCGCTCGGTGGAGATCGATACGATCGAAAGAGCGCCGTTCTCCGCGGCGCTCGGGCTGAAGATCGAATCAGCCGCCGGTGGCTTCGCGCGTGTGCGGATGCCTTTTGACTTGCGCCTGCTCAACGACGGCGGCCCACAGGCGCCGGTGCATGGCGGCGCGATCGCATCGCTCGTCGACGTCGCCGCGTGCGCCGCGGTCTGGAGTATGCCCGAAACACAGCGCAGCGCGACCGTGGCGATAAGCATCAACTACGCTGCAGCCGCATTGAAGACCGATCTGATCGCTGAGGCGCGCGTGCGCAGCAAAGGCAAGCGGATCGCGAGCCTCACCGTCGAGGTCCGCGACGCGCCGGGAATGCTGATCGCCGATGCGGTCGTGACTTACAAGATTGCGTAGCGCAGAGTCCGCAGATCGTCCATTGACCAAAGCATCACTACTCGACGAAGTCCGTGCAGCCGCCGCACCTTACGGCCTCAACCTGATCGCCGCGATTCCCGCAGATCGCTACGATTCAGCCGTCAAGCCCGCCGCGCGTGCCGATGCGATCGATCGCGAGGCTCGCTCGATCGTCGTGCTGGCCAACGGGGGCGGCGATTTCTGGTGCGCGTATCGCGCCTTCGCGGAAGCCCGTCCGGGATGGCGCGCGCGCGACAATCCGCTGGATGATTTCACGCGCGAAGTCGTCGAACGCGACATCGCGCCCCGCGTGCGCGCCGCCAGCGCCCGATGCACGACGACCTATCCATTCGTGGGGGACGCGCCTACACTCAACTTCGTCGAGCTCGGGAGGATCGCCGGATTGGGCGGGCCGAGCATCGTCGGTGTGCTCGTCAATCCGATTTATGGTCCCTGGGTCGCGTTTCGCGCCGCGTTGTTGATCGATGCGGCTCTCGATGCGCCCGGCGACGCCGCCGGCTTCGATCCATGCCCGGGTTGCATCCCGCGCAGTTGCATCGCCGCTTGTCCCACCGGCGCGGTCCGCCATCCCGCTGGATGGGATATCGTCGGATGCCTGACCTACCGCGTCGAGCGCGAGCCGGACTGCGCGCCTGGATGCCATGCCCGAGCTGCGTGCGTCCTAGGCCCGGAGCATCGCTATCCTGACGACGAGCTCGCGTACCATCAGATGCGCGCACTGCGCGCGATGCGCCCATACTACGACGAGCACATCAAGCCGAAGCGCTCTTGATCGCGCCCGCGCAACGCTCTTCAACGGGAGTCGGCAAAACACTAGACTGCTGTGAGGAGCGGCAGACCATGAAGATTCAGGTGGTAGTCCACGAAGCGGAGGAAGGCGGATACTGGGCCGAGGTGCCTGCGATACCTGGTTGCGCCACTCAAGGTGAAAGCTTCGAGGAGTTACTCAAGAACCTCTACGAGGCAATCGAAGGTTGCCTCTCCGTTCAGATCGATTCGGCGAAGGTGACTGGTAAGGATCGCATTCTCGAAATCGCCGTATGAAGTCGGTGTCCGGCAAGCGGCTCGCCAAGCTGCTTGAGGAACACGGCTGGCACCTGATTCGCACCCACGGCAGTCACCACATATTCTGCAAGCCCGGAAGCGTCGTTCGTCTCTCCGTCCCGATTCACGCCAACAAACCGCTGAAGGTCGGTCTGCTCAAACACCTGCTGAAGATCGCGGAGTTGCCGGAAGACACGCTCTGAACGAATCTAGCCCTGCAGCAGGCGGGCGGCGTCCTTCGCGAAGTAGGTCAGGATCAGATCGGCGCCGGCGCGCTTGATCGCGATCAGCACTTCGAGCATCGCGCGCTGCTCATCGATCCAACCGTTGCCGCCAGCCGCCTTGATCATCGCGTACTCGCCCGAGACATTATAGGCCGCGACCGGACATCCGAAGCGCTGCTTCACGCGCCAGATCAAATCGAGGTACGGCAGCGCCGGCTTGACCATCACGATGTCGGCGCCCTCTTCGAGATCGAGGGCGACCTCGCGCAGCGCCTCCTCGGCGTTGGGCGGATCCATCTGGTAGGAGCGGCGGTCGCCGAACTTTGGCGCCGATTCGGCAGCTTCGCGGAACGGGCCGTAGAACGCCGAAGCGAACTTGGCCGAGTAGGCCATGATTGGAAGATTGGCGAAGCTGCTCTGATCGAGCGCCTTGCGGATCGCGCCGACGCGCCCGTCCATCATGTCGGATGGTGCGACCATATCGGCGCCGGCGCGCGCATGCGAGAGGGCCTCGCGGACCAACAATTCGAGGGTCGCATCGTTGTCCACGTCATTGCCGCTGATCGCGCCGCAATGCCCATGGTCGGTGTATTCGCACATGCAGACGTCGGTGATCACCGCGAGCTCGGGCACCTGCTCCTTGATCTCGCGGATCGCGCGCTGGACCGCACCGGAATCGCTCCACGCTTCGGAGCCGATCGCGTCCTTGCGCTCAGGGATGCCGAACAGGATCACGGCGGGCACGCCGGCAGCGAAGGTCTCGCACGCCTCGCGTACCGCATGATCGACCGACAGTTGCGCGACTCCCGGCATCGACTCGATCGATTTGCGCACGTCGCGCCCCGGGCAGACGAACAACGGCAGGATGAAGTCGTCGGGCGCAAGACGCGTCTCGCGCACCATCCGGCGCAGCGTCGCGGTGCGGCGCAAGCGGCGGAGCCGATTCAGCGGAAAAGCCATCGCAGCCTCACGTTATCGCGTCATGCTTAGAGAGGGAATCGGGCCAGCCGCCTCACGCTCGTGAGGCGAAGTAGGCGGCGATGGCGTCGTTCAGCGCTTCGACTGTGTAGTCAGAGGGCGTCACTACCACATCCATGCCGAGGCTGCGGGCGGTCTCGGCGGTGATCGGGCCGATCGCCGCTGCCTTCAGCCCGCGCGGAACGTCGCCGATCAGTTCGCAGAAGTTCTTGACCGTGCTCGAGCTGGTGAATGCGAGCAGATCGATTGCGCCCGCCTCGAGCAGCTCGCGGACCCGATCGGTCCGAACAGCCGCGGGCTTCACGGTCTTGTACGCGGCGACGATCTCAACCTGGCGCGCGCCGGCCGCCGCAAGAATTTCGGGTAGTGCTTCACGTGCGACCTGAGCCCGCGGAATCAGAAACCGCGCACCGCGAATCCGATCCGCGCCGATCGCATCAGCGATCGCCTCGGCTCTATATTCGGCGGGGAGCGCCGCGACATTGAGCGCATAGCGGCGGAGGCGCGCGCCGGTCGCCGGACCGATCGCGGCCAGCGACGCGCGTCCAAGTTCGCGGATATCGCGGCCCCGTTCGCGCATCCGTGCGATGAATGCATCGACGCCGGTGGCGCTGGTGAAGATCACCCAGTCGAACGAGCCGAGATTGGCCAGCGACCGATCGAGCGCATCGAAGCTGTCGGGCGGGGCGGTCTCGATAGCCGGAAACTCGATCGCCTCCGCGCCCAGCGCGCGCAAGCGTCGTGCGAACGCGCCGGCGCTCTCGGCGCTGCGCGTGATCACGATTCGCCGGCCGAAGAGCGGGCGGCGCTCGAACCATGCGAGCCGATCGCGCATCGCGGCGCTCTGCCCAATCACCACGATCGCTGGCGCGCCGAGCCCGGCCCTTTCAACTTCATCAGCGAGCGATGCGATCGTCGATGCGACCGTGCGCTGCGATGCGGTCGTCGCCCACTGGATCGCGGCCGCCGGAGTCGACGCATCCAGTCCGCCGGCGATCAGGCGGTTGAGTGTGGCGCGCATGGCGGCAGTCGCCATCAGGAGCACCAAGGTGCCGCGATTTCGGGCGGCACGCGCCAAGTCGTCCCATGGCACGGCCGACTCGATACCCTTCGCCGCATCCTCATGGCCCGTGACAAATGCGACGAACGAGCCGAATTCGCGATGAGTGAGCGGGATTCCTGCGAAGGCTGGCGCGGCGATCGCCGAAGTCACACCCGGTACGATCTCGAAGTCGATACCGGCCGCCGCCAACGCGTCGGCCTCTTCGCCGCCGCGTCCGAAGATGAACGGATCGCCGCCCTTGAGCCTTACCACGACCCGGCCCGCGCGCGCGCGCTCGATCATGACGCGGTTGATCTCTTCCTGATCGTGGCGCTCGCCGGAACCGCCGCGCTTGCCCGCATAGATCAGCTCGGCCGCGGCCGGCGCCATCCGCACCAGCTCGTCACTGACCAGATAGTCGTGAATCACCACCTCGGCGGAGCGCAGCACGTCCGCGCCGCGCATCGTGATCAGATCAGGAGCGCCGGGGCCGGCGCCGACCAGATAGACTCTGCCGGCACGCTCAACCATTTCCGATCAGTTCGGCTGCGCCGCGATCGAGCATTCGTTGCGCCAGCGCGCCGCCAATCGCGCGGCCGGTTTTAGCGGGATCGCTGGGGCTAACGGTCTCCGAGATTGAATCCGCGAGTTCGCGGCGCCCGTCTGTAGAGAACAGGATTGCTCGGAGCATCAGGCGGTCGCCTGCGAGCAAGCCATGCACTCCGACTGGCGACGTGCATGACGCACCGATCGCGGCGAGGAATGTACGCTCGGCGGAGGTCTCGGTGACCGCGACCGGGTCGCTGAGCGCCGCAAGCGCCGCATCGATTTCCGCGGAGCCGCAGACCATCGAGCCGGCCCGCGCCTCGATCGCAAGCGCGCCCTGCCCGCCCGCGGGCACGAACTCGCCCGCGTCGAAATGCTCGACCGCGAGCCCGGGCGGGATCGGAAGCGCAAGCCGATTGAGACCGGCGAGTGCGAGAATGATCGCATCGAGTTCGTCGGCGGCCAACCGCCCTACACGCGTGTCGACGTTGCCGCGGAGTGGTGCGAAGTGGAGATCGGGCCGGATGCGCATCGCTTCGAAGTGCCGCCGCGGCGACGATGTGCCCAGCCGCGCGCCGGCAGGAAGTCCGTGCAGCGCACCCTCGAAACGAGAGATCAGCGCGTCGCGCGGATCTTCGCGCCGCGGCACCGCGATCAATCTGAACTGCGCAAGCAGCGCGGCAGGCATGTCCTTCATCGAATGCACAGCGAGATCAATCTCACCGGCAGCGAGCGCTTCTTCGATTTCCTTGATGAAGAGCCCCTTGCCGCCAACCTCGGCAAGCGACCCCGCCGTCAGCCGATCGCCGCTGGTGCGAATCGTCACGATCTCGATCGCGAGTGCGGGCAGTACTGGCGCGATCAGCGATTTGACGATATCCGCCTGGGCGAGTGCCAACCGGCTGCCGCGCGATCCGATGCGAAGTTTGGATGCCACCACGCGCTCCGCGGATCAGATGCCGCTCTCGTCCTCGTCGTCGCCGAATGGATCGTCATCGTCAAGCGGCGCGCCTTCGGCGACCAACTCGGCGCCGAGCAGGCGGCGCGCGACCTCGGCGGCGTAGAGTCCATCGACGCCCCGGCCGGCGCGGCGCAGCTCGGTCAGCACCTGATGAAAGATCTTGTTGACGATGCCGCGGGTGAGCGACTCGATGTGCGCGCGCGAATCTGGTTCGAGGCCTACCAGCCATGCGCGATGGCGCTGCAGCTCCGCGTCGCGCATCCGCTCGATGCCGGAGCGGATGTCCTTGATCGCCGGCACCAGCTCGAGCCCGCCGAGCCAGCGCCGGAACGAATCGACTTCGAGCTCGACGATCGCTTCGGCGCGCTGGGCTTCGCGCTGGCGCTCGCCTTGCGAGTCCAGGACCACCGCGCCGAGGTCATCGATATCGTACAGGTAGACGTTGTTGAGCGAGTTGAGGCCCTCGTGGAAGTTGCGCGGCACTCCCAGGTCGATCAGGAACATCGGCCGGTAGCGCCGTTCGCGCAGAATCCCCTCGAAGTCCTCGGCCCCGAGCAGCGGGCGGGTGGTCGCGACCGAGCCGATCACGACGTCGGCGATTCTCAAGTAAGGCCTGAAGTGATCCCATGGCACCGCGGTGCCGCCAAGATCGCGCGCGAGTTCGACCGCGCGATCGAAAGTGCGGTTCGTGATCAGCAGCGACTCGACGCCCTGGCGCGCGAGCTGGCGGGCGGTCAGCTCGGCCATCTTGCCCGCGCCGAGCAGCATCACGGTCTTGTCGTTGAGCGCATCGAAGATCTGCCGGGCGAGCCCGACTGCCGCCGAGCTGACAGAGACCGCGCCATGCCCGATGAGCGTGGCGCGTCGCACCCGCTTGGCGACGCCAAAGGCTTTGTGGAATGCGCGATGCAGCACTACGCCGACCGTGCCCGCTTCCGCCGCCTGCGCATAAGCGAGTTTGACCTGGCCGAGGATTTGCGGCTCGCCCACGACCATCGAATCGAGGCTCGCGCCCACCCGGAACAGATGGCGGATCGCCTCATCGCCATTGAGCCGGTAAAGGGCCGGCTCGAACAGCGCCGCGTCGACCGCGCGATCGCGGGCGAGAAACGCGGTGAGATCGTCCATCGCGCAGAGCGTATCAGCCGCGACCGCAATCAATTCGACGCGATTGCAGGTTGAAAGAATCGCGACTTCGCCCATCGCTTGCGCAGCGGTCTTGAGCCGCCCCAGCGCCGCGACGATCTCGTCTTCGCCGTATGCGAGGCGCTCGCGCACCGCCACCGGCGCGGTGCGATGGTTGAGCCCGAGGATGAACACGCCGCGGGTCATCTTAGCCGAAGCTCCCGCC
>JBGPUE010000052.1:0-24916 GCA_041491005.1 Binataceae bacterium (SeqCode)
CGGGGTGGCACGCTCGACGTTGACGGTATGTTGTTCGTCAACCGCCAGACCTGGGCGCATTGCGTGGATGCGGTGTGCGGACTCATTGGAGTTCCGCGAGCCGAACTCCTGTCCGAACCTGAGCTCGAAGCGCTCGATCACAGGCGCTCCCCGCATGGCGTGCTGTTCGCATGACCGCACTCAACGTTCCTCGCGAAGCCGCCACTGGGCTGGTGCATGCCTTCCTGCCGCGCAAACTGCCGGCCGGCCTCGAAGCCTTGCAGGACTTGGCGCTCGATCTGCGTTGGACCTGGAGCCACGCCAGCGATCGTTTGTGGCAGGCAATTGACAGGCCGGCTTGGGAGATCACTCGCAACCCCTGGCTGATTTTGGAGAGCGTCTCGGGCGGACGGCTGGAGCAACTCGCCCAGAATGAAGGCTTCCGCGCGGAACTCCAGTGGCTGGCCGATGAGCGGCGAGCCTATCTTGAGGCGCCCAGATGGTACGGCGAGTCGTTCCCGGATAGACCTCTTCGCAACGTCGCTTATTTCAGTATGGAGTTCGGGCTTGGCGACGCGCTTCCTCTATATGCCGGAGGATTGGGAGTGCTCGCCGGCGACTTCCTCAAGACCGCGAGTGACTTGGGCATCCCGTTGGTCGGGATCGGGCTGCTCTACCAGCAGGGATACTTCCGACAGATCCTCGACGCGCAAGGCCGTCAGAGCGAAGCCTATCCTTATAACGATCCGGTCAGCCTCCCGATCTTCCCGGTCCTCGGCCAGGAGGGGAGTTGGACCAGTGTGAATTTGGAGCTGCCCGGCCGAACCGTCCTGCTGCGGCTGTGGCATGCCCACGTCGGCAGAGTGAGTCTCTATTTGTTGGACAGCAACGATCCGCTGAACAGCGCGGCTGATCGGGGAATCACTTCAAGATTGTACGATGCGCAGAGCGACGTGCGATTGCTGCAGGAGATGGTGCTTGGAATCGCCGGCTGGCGCGCATGTCAGGCGCTGAATCTCGACATTGATATATGCCATCTCAACGAAGGTCACGCCGCGTTCGTGGTGCTGGAGCGTGCTCGCTCGTTTGCGAAACAGTCCGGTCTCTCGTTTGAAGAAGCTTTGTGCGCGACGCGCGCCGGTAATATCTTCACTACTCATACGCCGGTCGCAGCGGGGTTCGATGTTTTCGAACCGGCGCTGATGGTTCGCTACTTTCGCGACTACGCCGAGCAGCTGGAGGTATCGCTGGACGCTCTCCTCGCGCTGGGTCGATCCAACCCAAACGATCCCGACGAGCCTTTCAACATGGCGTTTCTCGCCGGCCGCGGCAGCATCGAAATCAACGGTGTGAGCGAATTGCACGGCGAAGTGAGCCGCAATCTCGCTCAGCCGCTCTTCCCGCGATGGCCGGCGCGTGAGGTGCCGGTCGGATATGTCACCAACGGAGTTCACATGCCCTCGTGGGACTCCGAATGGGCCGACGACCTTTGGACGCGTGCGGCGGGCAAGGATCGCTGGCTTGGCACGCTTGAAAAACTATCTGAGGCGCTGGGGCGCGTCACTGACATTGATATCTGGGCGATGCGTGCGCGAGGACGCGAAGCGCTGGTTTCGTACGCGCGCGAGCGTCTGGAACGTCAGCTGGGTCAGCGTGGCGCGGATCCCGTTCTGGTCGAGCAAGCCAGTCACGTGCTTGATCCGAACGCCCTCACCTTGGGCTTCGCGCGCCGGTTCGCGGCCTACAAGCGCCCCGGCCTGCTGCTCACCGATCAGGCGCGGCTGGAAAAGATCCTGCGCGACCCGAAGCATCTCGTGCAGTTGGTCGTCGCCGGCAAGGCGCATCCGCAAGACGACGAGGGCAAGCAGTTGGTTCGCGAAATGACCACGTTCGCCGACAAGCCCGAAATCCGCGGCCGCGTCGTTTTCCTCGAAGATTACGACATCGCGCTCGCCCAAAACCTCGTTCAGGGCGTCGATGTCTGGATCAATACTCCCCGCCGTCCATGGGAGGCGTGCGGCACGAGCGGGATGAAGGTCTTGGTCAATGGCGGCTTGAATCTGTCTGAACTCGACGGATGGTGGGCGGAAGCATACCAGCCCGAAGTCGGCTGGGCGCTCGGCGATCGCCGCGAACATAACCACGATCCCGCGTGGGACGCTTACGAAGCTCATCAGCTATACGAACTGCTCGAATCGCAGATCATCCGCGAGTTCTACGACCGCGATTCGGCGGGCCTGCCGCGCGCCTGGATCGCTCGCATCCGTGCCAGCATGGCGCGTCTTGCCCCGCGCTTCAGCAGCAACCGGATGCTCCGCGAATACGTGGTCGAGAGCTACATTCCGGCGGCAGCTGCACTCTCGCGCCGCACGGCCGATGGCGCCAGGCGGGCGACCGATTTGCACGCCTCACTAGTCGATACCGCACGGAAATGGAGCGGTGTTCATTTCGGTGATCTGCGCATCGAGCACGGCGCCGGCTGCGATACCTTCAACGTTCAGGTATATCTCGGCGAGCTTGCGCGCGAATCGGTCGCGGTCGAATTGTACGCCGACCCGACCAGGGAGCATGACGGCGCCCGCATACCAATGCGACACATCGGCGCGGTTCCCGCCGCAATCAATGGTCACCTGTTTAGCGCGACAGTCCCCGCTTCGCGGCCCACCGGCCACTACACGCCGCGGATTATTCCACATTATCCGGAGGCGCAAATCCCGCTGGAAGACGCCCACATACTATGGGAGCGGTAGCCATCGATGGACGGTGAGTCCCGCGCAATCCAGCGCCTTTGGCGCGAGCGATGAGCGGTTCAGATCAGCCACGCCTTCAGCCCGGCACCTATCCGCTGCTCCGATTTCTGGGCGCAACGCGAACGGTGACCGGCAGCCGCTTCGTGGTGAGCACCGCGCGGGCGCGTGTCATGATCGATTGCGGGCTGTTCCAGGGTTTGAAGGAATTGCGCTTGCGCAACTGGGATCGCCTGCCAGTCGAGCCGGCGTCGATTGACGCGGTTGTGCTGACTCACGCGCATCTCGATCATAGCGGCTATCTGCCGGCACTTTGCCGAGACGGCTTCCGCGGCCCCATCTATGCCAGCGAGGGGACAGGGAATCTCTGCCGCATTCTGCTTCCCGACTCGGCGCGCTTGCAGGAGGAAGAGGCTGGCTACGCCAACCGGACCGGCTATTCGAGACATTCGCCCGCCTTGCCGCTCTATACCGAAGATGACGCCTGGCGGGCGCTTGAACAATTCCAAGCCGCGCCGACAGCATCGCCGATCGAAGTCGCGCCCGATGTCCGTGCGACCTTTCGTGCCGCCGGGCATATCCTCGGATCAACGCATGTCGCGCTCGATATCGAAGAAGGCGCGGCGCGCACGATGCTGTTCAGCGGCGACCTCGGCCGCCCCGCGCATCCGCTACTCAGGCCCCCCGCGCCGATCCCTCCCGTGGACGTCATCGTGGTCGAATCCACATACGGCGACCGGCGCCACGACGACGAGGAGTCCCTCACGCGGTTCGAGGCCACGCTTCGGCGGACGATCGAGCGCCGCGGAGTCGTGCTGATTCCTTCGTTTGCGGTCGATCGGACCGAGGTCGTGCTGTTCCATCTGCATCGTCTAATCGCCGCCGGAACGATTCCCGGGGTCCCTCTGTACGTCGACAGTCCGATGGCGCTGGCGGCGCTCGAGCTGTATCGCCGGGCGCTCGCCGAGCACAGTCCGGAGATGAAGCCGGTAGCGCAGGATGGGCCGGATCCGTTCGATTCAGGCCATCTGCGCGAAGTGCGTACCATCGCTGAATCGCGCTCGCTCAACGATCTCGAAGGACCGATGGTGATCATCTCGGCCTCCGGAATGGCGACCGGCGGGCGCATTCTCCATCATCTGGCGCGGCGGCTGTCAGACCCGCGCAACACGGTGATGCTGGTTGGCTATCAGGCCGAGGGGACGCGCGGCCGGTCGCTGTTGGACGGCGCGCGCTCGGTCAAAATGCTGGGGCGATATGTGCAAGTGCAGGCCGAGGTAGTCGAAGTGCCGGCGTTTTCTGTACACGCCGACCAGCGCGAGATCCTCGACTGGCTGGCCGGTGCGAAGCGGCCGCCGCAAGCAGTGTACGTCGTGCATGGCGATGGCGCCGCAGCCGAGTCGCTTCGCCGCGCGATTGAGAGCGAATTCGGCTGGCACGCGGTTGTGCCAGAATACCTGGAGCAAGTCCGCCTCGACTAGCGGAGGTAAGGTGTGTTCCGGCTGAAGCATCTCAGGATCGACACGCTGCGCGAACACGTGATCGTGATTCATCAGAACACCGTGCGGACGGGCAATCTTGGCTTCAATCCGCTCGATCGCGCGCATCTCTTTGGCATCGATGTAAACGGCCAGCGGCATGAAGTCACCGGCGTGCTCAACTTCTGCTCCGACGCGCTGGTGGCGGACGACGAAATCGGCCTTTCCGAGCAGGCGTTTCACGATCTCGGGCTGCCAGAGGGCGCCGCGGTCAACGCGACCCTGGCGGCGGCGCCGCGCAGCGTCGATCTGGTGCGCACGAAGCTGGCCGGCGCGCGGCTCGATCGCGCCGCCTTCGACGCGATTCTCACCGATATCGTGCGTCATCGCTACTCGCGCGTCGAGCTGTCGATGTTCGTACTGGCGTGCGCGCTGAAAACACTCGATCTCGGCGAGCTGGTCGACTACACGCGCGCCATGATCGAGACTGGCAAGCGCCTCGAATTCGGCGCGGGTCCGGTCGCGGACAAGCACTCAATCGGCGGCGTGCCCGGAAATCGCACCACGATGATCGTCGTGCCGATTCTCGCCGCTCTCGGCGTGATTACGCCCAAGACTTCATCGCGCGCGATTACCAGCCCGGCGGGCACGGCCGACACGATGGCCGCGCTGGCCGAAGTGGCGCTTTCGCCCGATCGGTTGCATCAGGTGGTTGAACAAGCCGGCGCTTGCATCGCATGGGGCGGGGCGCTGGAGCTCGCGCCGGCCGACGACATCCTGATTGCGGTCGAGCGCCCGATGGAAATCGACACCGAGGCGCAGCTGATCGCCTCGATTCTAGCCAAGAAGAAGTCGGTGGGCGCGACGCACGTGCTGATCGATATTCCGGTCGGGCCAACCGCCAAGGTTCGCTCGATGGATGCGGCGCATAAGCTTGCCGAGACGTTCCGTCTGGTCGCCGGCCAGATCGAGCTGCGACTGGAGGTCGTGATCACCGAGGCGCGAGGACCGATTGGACGCGGAATCGGCCCGCGGCTCGAAGCGCTCGATGTGCTCTCCGTACTGCGCGGCGAGCCTGCGGCGCCTTCAGATCTGCGCGAGAAATCTCTCTACCTTGCCGCGCGGCTGCTGGAGATGACCGGGGCGGTCGCACCCGCCGCCGGCTACCGGGCGGCGCAACGTGCGCTCGATTCGGGCGCGGCTTTCGAACGGATGGAGCGGATCATCGCCGCGCAGGGGCGGCGCGAAATGCCGCCCGAGGCGCCATGCCGCCATACGGTTAATTCGCCCGCCGACGGACGCATCCGCGAGATCGATTGCTGGGAGATCGCGCGCGTCGCAAAACGCGCGGGTGCGCCCGCCAACGCCTCCTCAGGGGTGAAGCTGCTGTGTGCGATTGGTGATGTGGTGTCGAAGGGCGAACCGCTGTTCGAGATTCATGCGCAGAGCGCGGCTCAGCTCGAATTCGCGCGCCGCTACGCCGAGTCGCATTCCGGGATCGTTCAGTTCGGCTTCTGAGTGCGCGCCAAGTGCCCTAGGGAAGCTCTGCGCAAGCCCCACCTGTCATTCTGAGCGCAGCGAAGAATCCCGGGATTCTTCACTCCGCAGACTCCGTTCAGAATGACAACCTCGCTTATGCAGAGGTTCCCTAGCGCGAAACCCGCACGGTCTGGATCGTCCCGAGCCAGGCGATGATGTCGTCGATAATTTCCTTGATCTTCGCCTCGCGAGTGCGGCCCGCGGCGACATCATAAAAACGCTCGCCCCAAACCGGCATCTCGCGATCGCCATGCGCGGCAACCGCATCGCGTCCGTCGATGAAACGCGCGATCCGCGCAGCTGGCAGCGGATTGCCGAAGCGCTCGGCGAGCAGCCGCAAATCTGCCGGAGGGGTCGCGAGCACCTTCGCAACGGGTCCGTGACCGTCGCCAGCCGCACCGTGGCATGAGGCGCAGTAGCGCGTGTAGTACCTGTGGCCGTCTACAGCCGGCTGCTCCTGAGCGCTGGCTCGCGAAGCAAACGGCGCGAGCATGACGGCGATGGTCGCCATCTTGATGAGAATGCTGCTAACACGCCAGGTCATTGCGAGCCACAGGATATTCGACCCGGCACGCGGGCGGAAGCGCTGGCGTCCATGTTCGGCATGAAGCGAGGCTTCGGCACCGGGTTCGCGCGTCACTGCCGCCGCGCGATCTCCCATCCCAGACGCGCGCTGAGCGCCGCCCGGCGTCCGCGTTGCTCCGCGTCCGGGCCTGATGCGTTTCCAAGTTTCGCGCGCATCGCGATGCCCTGGGCAATCGCCGCCCCACGGAACAGCGAGAACGCCACGAAGAACATGAAATCGCCAGCGTTCGCACGGCCGGTTCGCCGGCAGTAGGCCGCGACGTATTCCTCTTCGTTCGGAATTCCCAGCGACTTCAGATCCTGCCCCGCGAGGCTGCCGCCATCTTCGACGTCAGGCGGGTAGTGATAGCCGAGACAATTCCACGCCAGGTCAGCCAGTGGATGCCCCAGCGTTGACAGCTCCCAATCGAGCACAGCCACAATGCGCGGCTTGGTGGGATGGATGATCAGATTGCCCAGCCGGAAGTCACCGTGCGCGATGGTTGTTTCATCGCCGGGCGGTACGTGCTGAGGCAGCCATTCGATCAAGCGATCCATTTCGGGGATCGGATCGATCACCGACGCCTGATACTGCTTGGTCCAGCGCGCAATCTGGCGGGCGACGTACGCCTGCGGCCGGCCGTAGTCGCCCAGACCCACGGCCGCGTAGTTCACCTTGTGCAGCCGCGCCAGCGTGTCGTTCATCGAGTCGTACACCGCCACGCGCTGATCGCGATCGAGGCCCGTCAGCAGCGGGTCGGTGAAGATGCGTCCCTCGACGAAGTCCATGACGAAGAACGGGGTTCCGATGATGCTCGCGTCTTCGCACAGCAGTCGCGTCTGCGGGACTGGAACATCGGTGGGCGCAAGCGCCGTCAGGATTCGAAACTCGCGCTCGACCTGATGCGCTGATTGCAGCAGCGGCCCGGGGGGCTTCTTGCGCATTACGAATCGGGCGTCGCGCGTCTCCAACAGAAAGGTAGGGTTCGATTGCCCACTGACGAACTGCCGGATCTTTAGCGGTCCACGAAAACCCGGTAAGTGCTCGGTCAGATACTGCTCCAGACGAGCCTCATCGAAGCGATGATTCTCGCGTACCGCCGTGACTTCCTGTCCGACCGACATGCTGTCGCACTCCACTGCTTCGGACCGTCTAAGGTTTGGACCCTGGCGGAGAGGGAGGGATTCGAACCCTCGGTACCGGTTGCCCAGTACGCCAGATTAGCAATCTGGTGCCTTCGACCACTCGGCCACCTCTCCGCGCGCCGCGAAGAGGCGATCCTTTAACATCGGACCGATCTGCGCAAGCCGGATCGATGGTGGCCCGCGCCAGGCTGCGAGCATTTGCCCGCGCCGGAGCGGAGTCTTCATGACGCCGTTGGCAACGCGAACTCGGCACGCATCAGGTCGCCGCGGCCGGCGAGCGCATACAATCCGAGGATCGGCGCACTGAGTTTGCGCCACGCCTGATAGGGGCGCATCGAACGCGCCGACGCCTCGACAATCCCGCGGCGGGCGGCGAAGTCGCGCGGTAGCATCTGACCCTGGGTCTTCCAGTAGTGGACGCTGTAGGTGATCCATGGCGCCGAGCGGGTGACGACGCGCAACGCCCTGAGTCCCGCCAGCCGCGCCAGCGAGCGGATGGTGTTTGGATCGAACAGGAAAAGATGGCGTGGCGCTTCGAGCGGGAACCAGCACGATCGAAACCAGGCGAAGCAGATGCTGCGGATGTTGGGCGTCATCACAATGATCCTGCCATCGGGCGCGAGCCATTGGGCGACCTTGCGCAGTGCCTCGATTGGGTCGAGCAGATGCTCGATCACTTGGCTGAGCAGGATCGTGTCAAATTGGCGGCCGTCAAATGGCGCGTCGAATACGGTTCCCTGATGGACCTGCAGACCGTTGGTGCGGCATACCGCCACCGCGCGCGCATCTGGTTCGATGCCGGTGACCTCCCATCCGAGTTCGCGATGATGCACCAGTAGCTCCCCGGCGCCGCATCCGACGTCGAGCAACCTGCATGAGCCGCGCGGCTCCACGAGATCGCGCATGATGCGTCCGGAGAGCATCCGAAGGGCTTTTCGCACGGCCGGTGGACGCGTCAGACTCTGCACGCCATAGAAATATCTTATCGCGACCCGATTGATGAACTTATCGCGACGCAGCGGTCTCGGCGCCGCATGTGGTTCGTAACCGTCGGGATAGAATCCCGGTATCTCCTCAGCGGTGGGCAATGGACGCATCGCAACCAGCCCGCACGCGGCACAACGCGCGTATTCGTAGTCCGACACGCTCGCGCGCATCCGATCATAGCCGATAACAAGATGCTCGAAGCGGCGGCGGCCGCACAGGAAGCACGGGACGCCGGAGTTCATGTCGACTCTGTCATCCGCCGGTTAACGCACTACAATGCTGATGCCATCACAGACTAATATAGCGCGTTCGAGCTGCAGCCCGGAGATAAAAAAGAAGATGAAAGTTCCATGGCATCAGGCCGAGCGCGAGGCGGTCGCCAGCTTGCGCGATCTGCTGAGGCTCAACACCACCAATCCGCCCGGCAACGAGCGCATCGCCACCGAATATCTGAGCGGCCTGCTCGGCCAGCACGATATCCAGTTCACAGTGATTGAGAGTATGCCGACGCGCGCCAGTCTGGTCGCGCGGCTCAAAGGCCGGGATCGCACGCTGCCGCCGCTGATGCTCTCCTCGCACACCGATGTGGTTCCGGTCGAGGAGCACAGTTGGACTCATCCGCCGTTCGGGGCCGAGATGGCCGAAGGATGCGTATGGGGGCGCGGCGCGCTCGACATGAAGAACAAGACCGCGATCGACCTCGTCCTGGTCACCGCGATGGCGCGCGCTGGCGCGAAGCCCGAGCGCGATCTGATCGTGGCGGCGGTCGCCGATGAGGAGGCCGGCTCCGACCTCGGTGCGCGCTTTCTGGTCGAACGCCATCCCGAGCTGGTACGGGCGGGTTACGTACTCAACGAAGCGGGCGGCTTTACGCTGTTCTTCGGCGAGCGTCGCTTCTATCCGATACAGGTCGCGGAGAAGGGCTACGTCACAGTCGAGATGACCGTACATGGGAGGCCCGGGCACGGTTCGATGCCGCGCGAAGACAGCGCGATCGTGCGGCTGTCCGAGCTGATTACCAAGATCGCGCGAACGCCGATGCGCCCGCGGATCACGCCGCTGGTGCGCGATCTGATGGCCAGTCTCGGCGTCCCAGAAGAATCGCCACCCGCGATCATGCGGGCGTTGCTGGCGAACACCGTCTCGCCCAACATCGTGTACGCGGGTTACAAGGACAATGTGATTCCGGGCGAGGCTTCGGTGGTGCTCGACGGTCGCACGGTGCCGGGCGAAGATCCGGAGACCTTCATGGCCGAGCTGCGCGCGATCGTGGGGTCCGGACCAACCTTCAAGCTGCTCAAGACCGCGCCGCCGGCCGAGGCAAGCCCCGACACGCCACTGTTCCGGCTGATTGCGCAACGCGTCGAAGCGGCTGACCCGGGCGCGCGCGCGCTCGCATGGATGATCCCGGGCGCGACCGACAACAAGTTTTATGCGCGGCTGGGCGCGGTCTGCTACGGATTCTCGCCGGTCAAGCTCAATCAGAGTCTGCCTTTCGGCTCGCTCTTTCACGGCAACAACGAACGGATTCCGATCGACGGCTTCCTGTGGGGGATGCGCGTTTACGCCGAGGTCGTGCTGAGCTTCCTGGGCGTGCGCTTTGACGAGGTCTTCGAGTGAGCGGCGGCGTTCGACGCAGCGCGCGATTTGCACGCGAACAAACCGGAGAGGCGGCTGACAGGCGCGCGACGAAGCGGCGCGAATCGCTATAGGCCGGAAACGCCGGCCGATTCGCCGAGTTCGTGATTGCGCGGCGTGAACGTGATCAGCAGCCGCGGCGGTTCTTCCAGCGGAATGATCGCGAAGCGCTCGACCGGCACAGTATTGACGATCACGGTCGTCCCGCCATTCTCGGCCCTGATGTCGCAATCCTTGAAGATCGAGCGATCGAAGATTAGATGGCTCTGCAGTTTGGAATCGGGTGTGGTCTTGTCCAGATGAACTGTCAGCGTGGAGAATCCCGATCCGTTCTCGAGGTGCTTGTCGAACTTGACCGGTCCACTGATGTCGAAAATTACCGAGAGCGGCGGATCCGATGACGCCAGCCGGACCGTTCGGAGCGTGACCGGAGCGCTGGCTTCCTGCGCCGGTGCATCCTTTTGCTTCTTGCCCCCGGAACGATCGAGCAGCGGCAGGCCATCGGCGCCATAACCGGCGGATGCGCCTGCCGATGCGGTCTTCAGCGCCGAACGCTGGCGCACGACGATCCGCGGGCCGCTGGGATCGCTGTCGGAGCCGAATCCGCTCTCGGCCAGCACCAGGCGCAGCGGGTCTTCCTCGTTGTCGATTGGCTGCTTGAGTTTGTCGAGCTTCCGCTGGGCGTCCTTGGCGTAGGGCGTTTTCGGGAAATGCCGCTTGACCGCCGCGAAGGCCTGCGCGGCGGAGTACTTCTTACCCTCTTTCTCCAGCGTGAGTCCCAGCTCGTAAAGCGCCTGCGGGCCGACCGGCGTGTCGGCGTACTTCTGCATCAGCTCGGCCAACCGCGATTCCGCGGCGCGGAAGTTGGCGCGCTCGAAATAATAGTCGCTGATGAAGAGCTGGTTGCGCGCCAGCATCTCGCGGCATACCTCGACGTGCTCATGAGCGAGCTGGGCGAACGGGCTTTCGGGAAAGCGCCGCTCGAGGATCTGGAATTGCTCCAGCGCGCTCTCGGTGTTGGACTGATCGTTGTCCGCGCGCTGAATCTGATCGTAGTACGACATCGCGAGATAGTAGGTTGCCAGGCCGAGGTTCTTGTTGGTCGGATGCATCCGCTGGAAGTCGTTGAACGAGTTGATCGCTTCCGCGTACTCCTTCATCTGGTAGTAAGCCAGCGCGATCTTCAGCTCGGCATCCTCGGCATAGGGGCTGAACGGGAACTGATCGATCAGGTGCTGGTAGTTCTCGATCGCGTTGTTGTAGTTGTGGTCGGAGAACATCAGCTCGCCCTGAGCGTAAAAGTCCTCGCCGGTTGGAGCCTTGCGCAGCGAGCAGCCAGTCGCTGCCAGGGCGCATCCGAGCACGATTGCGAGCACACGTTTCATGGCGAGAACTGCCGTAGAGGGTAGAGTTTGCCTGTCAGAATCGCAAGCTCGCGCGGCGGACCGCAACCCGCCGCTAACGGATGTGTGGCGATGGCGCAACACCATCGGGGTGCGCATTTCGGCCGTCCGCCGGCGGCGGCGCAAAACTGGCCGCATGCAGCACGCGCCCGGCTGCCGCGTACTTGCGGCCGAAGTTCGAGCCCAGCGCGCCTTCGACCGTATCATCGCGGCGCCGGAATCCCGCCGCCTCGATCAGCTCGACGATGCGAGCCGCGTACTCGTACACATCGGTCGCCACATGAAGCGTGCCGTCGGCGCTCAGCGTGCGTGCAAGGCTTGCGACGAAGAAGGGCGAGAAGAGCCGATGCTTGGCGTGGCGATCTTTGGGCCACGGATCGGGAAAGTAGATGTGGAAGGCGCGCACGCTGTGCGCCGGCAGCATCAGATTGACGATCGTGCGCGCGTCCGCTCGCAGCACCTTGAGATTATCCAGTCCGCTGCGCGCGACCTTGACCGCGAGCAGCATCGCGACCGATCGCGAGATCTCGATCGCAAGAAAGTTCCGATCCGGGCAAGCCGCAGCGCGCGACAATATAAAGCTCCCGCGTCCTGCGCCAAGCTCGATCTCGATTGGGGCGCGGCGTTCGAAACATCGCGCGAGATCCAGCGCGAAGCACGTCTCGTCGCCCATGACCATCGCGCCGCGCGCTTCTGCGACCGCCTGATCATCGCGCCAGATACGCGAGGACTTTCGAATCCTGGCCATCGATCAGACGATAGCCGCATTGCCGACGGCCGCAAAAGAGGAGCGTGAGCGCAATCGAGGCGCAACCGCCACCAAATGCCGATCGCGACGCCTATGAATCCGTGCGCGCCAGGAACGCGTTGACGCGATCGATGAGTGGCTTCAAATCGGTATTCGCTACCAGCGCACCCGCCATCCGCACCGGATCGCCGAAAAAGAAGCGCTCATAGAGCACTTGCCGGCCGCCGAACGCGCTGCACGCGACGTCCCACGCGAGGCGATAGAGCGCCACGCGATCGCGCGAGCCGGCCTTGGCCGCGCCGAAGTAGCGTTCGATATCAGGTGCGATGCCCGACTTGAAGTCGGCCTCGGATGGTATCGCCATCAGGCCGCTGGAGCTGTTGAGCTGAATGATCTCAACCATCCGCGGGTAAAGCCGCGGAAACAAGTTGCGCGCGGTATCGAGCGGCGCGCGCGCCGGCACGAACATGCCCCACTTATTGATGTGCGCATCGGCTTCGGCGGCGCGCAAGCATGCGCGCATCGTCTCGGTAGTCATGATCATCTCGGCCAGCCGCTCCTGCACGTGCTGCAAGCCCATCGCGTCGCTCGCCTCTGCGATCCGCGCCGCCAGTCCAAGCATGAACTCGGCCTTGGCGACGTCCTTGATCGCCACCTGATGCATCATGTTGACGACCGCGTCGGTCTCGCCATACAGCGCGTTGCAGCGCGCGACATCACCACACAGGAACACCCGCTCCCATGGCACCAGCACGTCGTTGAAGATGACCACCGCGTCCATCTCCTCAAAACGCGAAGCGAGCGGATGATCGAAGTGCGAGCGCCCCAGATCGAACGTCTCGCGGCATAGAAATCTGAGGCCCGGCGCATTACACGGGATCGCGAAGGCGAGCGCGAATGGTTCCGCAGCCGCTTCAGCCTTGAGCACAGTTGAGGGGAAGACCAGCAACTCTTCGGAGAGCGGCGCCAGCGTCGCCAGCATCCGGCACCCACTGACGATGATGCCGTCGGCGGTCTTGCGCACCAGCTTGAGCGCGAGGTCGCCGTCGGTCTCGCCCGCCCAGCCGGCGGCGCGGCTGGCGCGAGGATTGACCAGAGTATGCGTCGCGCACCAGTCGTTCTTGCGAGCGGTGCGGTAGTAATTGACGATGTTGTCGCCGAAACGCGGATCGCTGTCGGCGAAGAAGCGATGTGCGGCGGCCATCGCCGCAATACTCGAGTTCAGGTAGTCGGGCGTCCGGCCCATCATGCCGCCGGAGAAGTCCGCCCAGCGCTTCATCATCAGGCTTCGCTTGCCTACCTCGTCCGTGCTTGCTGGCTGAAGGAATGAGAGCCCGATGCGATCGCCGTCGTCGGTGCGATACGTCATCGCGGCCGGATGCTCGATCTGCAGGTCGTAGACCGACGCCATCGAACGCCCGCAGCGAATGAAAGCCGGATGCTGCGTGACGTCCTTGACGCGCTCACCCGCGATCCAGACTTCCGCAGCGAGCTTGCGCAACGACGAGAGATAGTTGGTGCCCGAGCGCGCACCCATCAGAGCATCTCCTTGAGCGCTGGCAGCCGCTTGCGGAGCCGATCAGCGGCGTCATCAGGCGCCATGTACGGCGGCCGCGCCGGGCCCATCTCGATTCCTGTCACGACCGACGCCGTGACCTTGGTGGTGCCCAGATGGCCCAGCGTTTCCTCGCCGCCGCGCGGGAAGCATCGATTGAGCCGGCGCTGGATCTCATGCGCGCGCGTGATGTCGCCGGCCCTGAACGCCTTGAGCAGAGCGACCGAAGCCGGCACCGCGAACACATTGATAAAGCCGCCCGCCGCGCCCAGCATCAGGCCGCTGAGCAGTGCGCGGAAGGTATTGTAGATATCGATGCGCCCGGCGACTTCGTCGTACAGCGCTTCGAGATGCTGCAGGTCGGTGAGCACTTCCTTGATCGCGACGATGTTCGGAATCGCGGCGAGCTTGCCGAAGAATTTCGGCGTCATGGTGAACTTGCTCAGCGCCGGGTTGTGATAGACGATCACCGGCAGATCGCCCGCCTCCGCGACCATCCGGTAGTGGCGCTCGACTTCCAGCTCGCCGCATCGCCAGTAGTACGGCGGTATCAACTGCTGCGCGTCGTACCCCATCTTGCCGGCGATCTTCGCGAAATGCAGCGCCTCGAGCGTCGTTGCGCCCGAGGTCATGGCGATCGCACAGATACCGGGCCGCTTGCGCGCCTCCTCCAGGGTGACTTCGAGCGCGCGCACACGCTCCTTCTCGCTGAGATGAAGGAACTCGCCGATGCTTGGGGTCGCTACCACGCCCTCAGCGCCGCTGTCGATGCACCATCGCACTTCCGCGCGCAGAGCCGCTTCGTTAAGCTGGTAGTTGTCATCGAATGGCGTCACCAGCATCGCCAGGATTCCATGCGCCAGTTTCACTTGATGCCTCCGTTGCGGAGATTCGCGCGCGTCGCGGCTACTGGGGTGCGAAGTAGAAGATCGCCTGACCGGTGCCGATCGCGGCCTCGTAGCGGCCGAACTGCTCGCCGCGCCACTCCCACTCGCGCCCGCCCATCGCACCGGCCATCAAGAGGTAATGCGAGAAGCGGCCTTCGGGCGAGCAACGCGCGCGGTAATCGGACGCGGCGTCGAGCACCGCCCGATGCTCTCCGGCCTTGAACCATTCCATGAGCTTCTCGTCGTATGCGCGGTTGGCCGGCGTGGTGATGTCGTCGGGCGACGCCGACGCGTGCTGAAGGATGCGATCGTAGTCCCAGAACTTGTGCGACATCCCGCCCGACGCGATCAGCACCACGCGCCGGTTGCTCGCGCGAATTGCTTCGCCGACCGCGGCGCCCATTGTCAGGTCGTTCTCAACCGATGCGATCTGGCACACGCCCATCGATAGCACGCGCCGGTTCGCGCGTGGGTTAAAGTAATACATTACATTGAGTGTCGGGTAATGGATCGGCAGTCCGCGATGGGCCGACGCGGTCGCGCGCATGCCGGCGCGCCCGGCTGTCTCGACAATGGCCGCCGCCAAATCCGGATCGCCAGCGTAGTCGTAGTCGAGTTCGTGCAGCATCGCGGGCAGCTCTTCGGAGGTGTAGGTGCCTTTGAGCCGCGCGTGCGCGTTGAGCACGTATTCGAGCGTGGTGAACCAATGCGTGTCGAACAGCACGAAGGTGTCGAACTCGATACCGCGCAGACGCTCGCGCTCGACGCGTTCCATAGCATCATAGAAGGTCGAGATGTTCCCGCCCATGTAGGCCTTGCGCGCCTCATCGTCGAAGATCATCAGGCGCGGCACATGGGTGGTAAAGATCGCCGCGACCACTTCACCCATCGCGGCTCTCCTCGCCATATGTCACGCATACCAGCTTAGGCTCGGTCCAGAATTCCGTCATGCTGGCCCGATCGTAGTCTCAGAGCATGAGGCTATGCCAACCCTTGGCGGGTTGGCGGCGCGAACGAGGAGCACGATTCTAACTGAGGCGGGACCTCGCTGCCGCTCCGGATGTGTTTGGTCCGGGATTCCTCGCTGCCCAAACTCCGCTCGGAATGACAACAGTCGCCGCTGGGCTGCCGGTACCATGGCCCGACCTGCGGCCGCCCGTAGTGGCAGTAAGGCTCGCCGGGCCGCGATGTCATTCCGAGCGGAGTCTGCGCAGCGAGGAATCCCCGTGCAGCGACTGTTCGACCAGCCCGGTCGGCGGCGGGTCGAGGATCGTTGCGACCACCCAAAAGGCTAGCCCTTGAAGCGCGGTTCGGGCTTGCCGCGCGCATTCAACCCGCGAATCGCGAACAGCGCGCCATCTGACGAAGCCGGATCGACGCCGGCCGTCGTGCGCCCGATCGAGGTCGCATAGAGCACGTCGAGGTTCGGACCGCCGAACATCACGCTGGAGACCAATCGCGCGGGCATCTCGATTGTGCGTTCGAGAGCGCCGCTGGGGCTGAAGCATGCGATCTTGCCGCCGGTGCACAGCGCGGACCAAACGCGCCCATCCGCGTCGACCGTGCATCCGTCGGGTGCACCGCCAATCTTCTCGGTATTCGCGAACACGCGCCGATTCGAGATCGCGCCACTATCGAGGTTGTAGTCGAACGCGAAGATCGTGCGCGGAACACTGTCGGAGAAGTAGAAGGTGCGATTGTCAGGGCTCCAGCAGGGTCCGTTCGAGCAGACCACCTTATCCTGAAGCTTCGTCACCTTGAGATCGGGATCGAGGCGGTAAAGCCATCCCAGCGGTTCGGCAAGCTCGTGATGCAGCGTGCCGGCCAGGAATCTTCCGCGTGCGTCTACTTTGCCGTCATTGAAGCGGGTGCGAGACTCGTCCGCTTCGGGATCGGCGATTTTGCTCGCCATCCCGGTGGCGAAGTCGAAGAGATGAAAGCCGGTCTCGAGCGCGACCACGGCGCCGCCCTTCTCGCGCAGCGCCATCGAGCCGATCCTGCCCGGCACGCGCCATGACTTGAACGCGCGCATTTGCGAATCGAGCCGAAAGATCTCGCACCCTTCGGAATCTACCCAGTACAGCGCCTGCTCGGCGGTATCCCACAGCGGGCCTTCGCCGAGATCATCGAATGTCGTGCCCACGCGTTCGATCGTCACGGCCATCGCGATTCCTCCCTCACGCCGCGCCCGGATCGGCAGGCATCGCAGGCGGCATCGCGGGCGCCTCGCTTGGCGGCGATGCCTCCCGGGCGGCGGAAGTCATAGCATCATCTCGATCAAATTTGGACCGCGTGCGGCCAGCGCCCGCTCGAGTTCCTTGACCAGCGCATCGGCGCTCTCCACCCGCACCGCCGGCACCCCCAAGCCGCGAGCGATGCTGGTCCAATTGATCTCGGGATTGGCCAGATCGGTCAGCGATCTCGCGCTGCGTCCCGGCTCAGCGATTCCCGCCCGCGCCAGCTCGACTTGGAGGATGCGGTAGCTGCGGTTGTTGCACAGCAGGGTAGTGACATCGAGTTGCTCACGCGCCTGAGTCCACAACGCCTGCGCCGTATACATCGCACTCCCATCAGCCTGGAAGGCGATCACCCGGCGATCCGGACATGCGACAGCGGCGCCCGTCGCGGCGGGCAATCCCTGGCCGATGGCGCCGCCGGTGAGGCTCAGATAGGTGAAGCGGGGCGCGGCCGCAGCGGCCGCGAAAAATGGTCCGCCCGTGGTGGCTGACTCATCCATCACTATCGTCCGTTCGGGCATCAGCGCGACGATGGCCGCGGCGATGGCTGGAGGCGTCAATGCGCCGGTTGGTCGCGATGGCCGCGAGACGGCCGTCCTCGCTCCTCCTGCGCTGACTCCGGCGCCGAGCGCGTGGGCCAGTGCTTCCAGCGCAGCTGCGGCATCTTGCATGGGGCCGGCCAGCGTCGCGGTCTCGATGCCGTCTGGTATCAACTTACTTGGAACGTTCGGATAGCCGAAGAAGGCCACGGGCTCGCCCGCGCTGGCGAGCACGACCGCGCGGTATGCCGAGAGCATCTTGAGCGCCTGATCGGGAAAGTAGGGCAGCCGTTCGATGGCAGGCAGTCCGGCGCCGTGCTCCAGGCGGGCGAAGAAAGTTTCGCAGATCAGGCGGCAGCCAGTGCTAGCGGCGATGCGTCCGGCGGCTGCGAGCCCATCTTCGCGCAAAGCGAGCCCGCCGAGCATCAACGCAGCCGGCCCGCCGCGGCGCAGGATCGTTGCCGCATGATCGACCGCATTCCGCGCGATTGCCGGTAATGCCGATCGAGCGGCCGGCGGAGCGGCGCCATCCGCGGAATCCCACTGGCAATCGGATGGCACGATCAGCGTTGCAACCTGGCCGGGCATTCGCCCCGCGGCCGCGATCGCTTCGGCGATCGCGCTTCCAGCCTGCTTCGCATCACGAACTGATCGGATCCATCCGGAGACCGGGCGCGCGAGCGACTCGATATCCGAGGTCAGCGGCGCGTCGAACTCGCGATGCCACGTCGCCTGATCGCCGATCACATTCACCACTGGCGAACGCGCGCGCCGGGCGTTGTGCAGGTTCGCGATTCCGTTGGCGAAACCGGGCCCGAGATGCACCAGCGTCAGGGCGGGCCGGTCGGCCATCCGCGCATAGCCATCCGCGGCGCCGGTGCAGACGCCTTCGAACAAGCCCAGGATCGCGCGCATTGTGCGGCCGCCTTCGCGCACCGAATCGAGCGCAGCGACCAGCGGCAGTTCGGTCGTGCCGGGATTGGCGAAGCAGACCTCGACGCCGGAAGCGAGCGCGCTCGCAATGATACTTTCTGCTCCGTTCACGTGATGAGCCTCCTGGCTGATTCGGATTGCCCGGGGCGCGGGTCCGATAGTTCTAGCAGAATCACGGGCCGGCCGTCGTGCGCGATCGGTTAATGCGTATTGCCGGCTAATTTGTATGCGAAGTAGTATCGGGCAGTGAGCGGCCTGCCCGAAATCATTCCGATCTTCCCGCTGCCCAACGTGGTGCTGTTTCCCGACGTCGAGCTGCCGCTGCATATTTTCGAGCCTCGTTACCGCCAGATGGTCACTGATATCGCCGAAGATCATCGGCTAATCGGCATGGTGCTGCTCAAGGGCGACTGGGAGCATGACTACTACGGCCATCCCGATCTCTTCGAAATCGGATGTGCGGGGAAAATCACCCGCCTCGTGCAGCTTCCCGACGGGCGTTTCAATTTGATCCTCAATGGTCTCAGCGAGTTCCGTATCGAACGCGAACTGCGCGATCGCTCGTATCGTCAGGCCGATGTCCGTTGGTGCCCAACCGACGCCGAGGCGCTCAGTTTTGATCTCGTGGCGATGGAGAAACTTCGCCAGTTGCTTTTCACCTATGTTGGCAAGCCCGCCCAGGAAGCATGGCACAGCTTGGTCGAGGAACGCGGGCTGCGCGGCGCGGAGCTGATCAACTTTCTATGCTTCCATCTGGATTTGAATCCTATCGAGAAGCAGACGTTGCTTGAGGCGCGCGATGAGCGCGTCGCATGCCTGCTCGACGTCCTCACCTTCCGCATCGAAGAGCGCAAGCTTGGACCGGGTGGGGCGAAGGGCGGATCGGATCTGGTTCAATAGGCGGCGCTCAGCGTCGCGCTGTCATCTCGCGGCGACCTTGAACGACCACTTGTACGCCTGCCCGTTGACGCCGATCTCGACGTTGTAGGTCGCATTGGGCGTCAGCGGCTCACGCGGTATCAGCACAATTGCGCCCCAGCTCGCCAGGACTTTGCGCCCGTAGTCTTGTTCGAATTCACTCGGGTTTGCGTAGTTGGACGTGTCGAACATGCAATGCGCGACCGGGTCACCGTCGCTGGTCAGTGAATGGGCTGAAACCCTCGTTGCCGTCCTTCCCAGCGATAGCGTTACAGGGAATCCGACTGGCTCCGCGTACCCTGGGCAGGCACTCAACGGCGAGGGCCATTCATTGCCGGCGAACGACGGAGACTCGATCGTGGCTTGATCCCCGGGGAACATGACCGGTCCCGCCGGGCGAATACCTCTCTCGACCAGATGCGTGTCCAGCGCAGACGCCCAACAGTCACCTCTTTCGAATCGTCCGTAGCCGATCCGTCTCAGTCCCGGTTCCACGATGGAGAGTCGATGAAACGGTCCGGCAACCCAGTCATCAACCTGTTCGACCGGAGGCTTGGGCGGCCCGCAGCCTTTATAGACATCACTATTCTTTGCCGCGGCGAATCCTTCGGCGGTGTACCCTTTGCGCCCTTCCTCCTCGTTGTGACCCGCAGCGCCGACGCGACCGCCGCGTCGGATCACGTCGATGTGGTTCTCAACCAAATACACTGAGTGCTTGCGGTCGCCGTCGCTCAGAGTGTCGTCCTCGACCACCTGCGCGACGGCGGCCAGCCGCCGATAATAATTCACGCGTGCGAGCCATTTGGGCTCGGGCGCTGAAGACTTCGCAGGAGCTGGCGGGGCTGGCGGAGCCGTGATCGCAGGCGCAACGGTAGCCACGGGGCGCGGTGCGGCTGATGCAGCTGATGCGACTGATGGGGCCGGTGTTGAGGTAGTGACGGGCGTTGCGAGCGGCCCGGCAGTCACCATCGCTTCGGGAGATGGTTGCGCAGCTGTGCCGCGCACAATGCGATCGATCGCGTCGCGATTGAGCAGGTACTCGGCGACGATGAAACCGATCACGAACAGCAGCGCGAGCGCTTCCAACACCGTGCGCGTCGAGACACGGCGTATCCGGCGCATCCGCGCGGCACGTGCGCGCGCACGCCGCCGCGGATCGACGAACATGTAGCGGGCGCTACCGAAGCGCAGCTCGTCGCCGTCGGCGAGGACCGTCGGCTTGCTGATGCGTTTGCCGTTGAGCAGGGTGCCGTTGGTCGAGGGCAGGGCGGTTACTTCATACAGCCCGCGCGTGTATCGGATGATCGCGTGGCGGCGCGACGCTGTGGTATCGCGTAAAACGAGATCGTTGCCATCGGCACTGCCGATGGTGACTTCGCGCGCGCGCAACCGATACTCGCGCGATTTCGAATCAGCCGGACTTACCGCCAGCAGACGAGGCCGCCGCATTTCCCCCCTCCGAGATCAACTGCGACACTACGACTCGCATGACCCGTGCAAAGTTGCCAGTGCCCAGTGTGTCGGCAAGAATGGTGCGGTGAGATTCAGTATACGGCGAGTTGCTACCTCGCTTCTGGCGTCAGCTCTGATGGCCGCAATCCCGGGATGCGGGAAGTCGACACCTGATACGCCCGCGGACATCGGGCGGCGGGTGTACATGACCAACTGCGTCATCTGCCACAATCCAAATCCCAGCCTGCCCGGAAGCCAGGGGCCGGCGATCGCGGCATCCTCGCGTGAATTGATCGAGGCGCGCGTGCTGCATCTGTCGTACCCGCCGGGCTACAAGCCACAGCGCACCACCAATGCGATGCGGGCGCTTCCGCAGCTCGCCGGCCAGATCGACAACTTGGCCGCCTTCCTTGCTTCAGCGAAACCTAGTACTTCCGCGCCCGCAAAGTAGAAGGGCGCGGCATCAAAGCCGCGCCCTTGCGATTTTCCGGGCCGCGAGCGCTCGCCCGCGACTGTCCGTTAGCCAAGAACGATCTTGATCAGCAGCAGCAGCACGATCCACAGCCCAAATCCTGCCCACAGCGTGCCGGCAACAGTGTCCAGCGGCTTCTTGGTCGTGCCCTGCGTACCGACCAGCGCGTTGGCCTCGACCGCGCTGATGATGATCGTGCCGAGGATTAGCCAGGCCGCAGTTCCACCGGATCCATGTTCGCCAACCAGGCCATTGTAGTGGCTGGCTGCACCCATGAAGAACAGCATCGGGATCGAAAACAGCGTATTGGTGCGCGAAGCGAGCGCGCCGCGGCGTCCTGCCGGCGCTGCGGCAGGATTAGCTGGCGCGCCGCCCGCCATGGCGGTGGCATTCCCGATGACGATCTTCTGATTGGGCCAGATCACCAGCCACACGTTAAGAAACATGATGATGCCGAGCGTGCCGCCCGTGATGATCGCAACCGACCAGGAATTGACGGCCCATCCCAGCTGCGCCCACCAGATGAGCATGTAGAGGACGCCGACGATTACCGTGCCCATTGCGCCCCATCGGAACCACCACAGCGCGCGCGGGACCAACTTCTGGATCGCGCCGCTGCGCACGGCGGGATCGGTCTCGGCAAAGAATGGGGTCTGGACCAGGTTGAAGTAGTAGAGCAGACCGATCCACGCAATCCCGAAGAGGAAATGCAGGAACCGCAAGAGCATCAAGAACCCATCCATGCGATCCTCCTTCCAACAATCAGCCCCGCCACATCCCGGGGGTTACGCTGTGCGCTGAGCGGCAATAACAGCCGTTGAGACGCTAATCTTCGCCATTCAAAGGGAGATTTCAAGGACGAGGCCGTGCGCCGCCGTCCGACCGCCAACCGTAAAGCCCGGTCAGATCTGCACCCCGGCCTGAAGCAGGATGCCGTTATGAATCAGGAAACTGCGGATGGTGTTGCCGCGATGCGCGCGATCGCGCGAGCTCAGCCCTTCGCCTAGCGCCTGGAACTCGGAAATCTTCTCAGCCATCCGGCGCCGTCCCTTGATGCTGATCTTGGTTTCCTTGCCTTCCTTCTCCAACAGGCAGTCCTTCAACACCTCGTCGGGATCGAGCTCGACAAACCGGCAGAACTCCTCCAACACTTTCAACCGCGACGGATCGGCGGTGGGATCGATCGCGGACTGTTCGCGCAGTCCGTTGAACCAGACCTTGACGGTTTCGTAGTCCCCGAGCGAGCCGTTCAGCGATGACATCGATGGTCGAAAACTCTCCCCGATCGAGCAATTGAGCCGGCCGCGCGGGTCGCGCGCGGCCGCTGTACCTGATTCAGATTACTCGGGCAGACCGAACATCCGCGCCAATGCCCGGATCTCTTCCTTGCGCCACGGAAGCGGCGCCTGCGCCTGGATCATCTTCTTTTCTTTCATCTTGTTGGTGACGTCCGGGTCGGGCAGGAATGGGACGCCATACTTACCCTCGAAGTAGATCTCTTCCAGCGGCGGTCGCGGCCGCTGTCCGCCTGCCTCCCAGCTCTCGGCCGGGTAGCCGACCAGCAGCACCCACAGAGGAATCCATTCCTTGGGCGGATTGACCACCTTGGCGACCGGTTCGGGGACGAACGCCGACAGACATACGCCCAAGCCTTCATCGACACCCGCCAGCATGGCTTGGCAGATCGCGATGCCGGCATCCGAGCCGATCGCTGCGGCCACCCCGACCGAGACGTTCTGCGCCAGCGGTTTCAGGATATTAGGCCACACGAAGTCGTCGACGAACTTGTGGCTCCATCCATGGGTGATGTTCAGCGCTCCTACATCGACCAGTTTCTTGAGCCGATCCTTTGCGCCGACGTATGCGGTCGGATCGGCGTAGGTATAAATGTGCACCGGCGCCAGTTCGATGTTCAGCCCCGATACCGGCGTCTTCATGGCCTCCAGTGTCGCGCGGTCGAGCTTGTCGCGCTCAACCACGATCGCCTTCAAGAAGGTCGCGTTGACCGCGCATGACGCCAGGCGCGCCGCTTCAAGCATGATCTGGATTTTCTCACGCTCGACGGGGCGCCAGCTCTGGAAGTAACGAATCGTCCGCCGTCGTCCAACTACTTCTTTGAACTCCATTTTGTATTTCCTCCGGAGATAGTCTGCGGCCGCGCCAGTGCCTGCTTTCTCTTGGCGTTGCGCAGACCGCACAGTGCAGTTGGCTTCAATCCATCTGGTGGTTCGTGCCGACCTTATATACAAGCGCCTCCTGAACGTCCAGCACGACAGGGACGTTCTTTCGACGCTCCCGACTGACGCGCGTTCAGGTTCCTGAAACCGGTCGAATTCAGTCGCGCGGGAGGACAGTCGACCGGGGGCGTTCGTCCGTCGCTCTCTCCCCGGCGACTTGCTCACAATCCGGCTTGGGTTGCGTTGACAGTTGACCCATCGGATGGTAACGATCCTTTTCCAGTCAGGTTAGCGCCCTTGCTCAGCGCATTCGGTCCGCGATACCGGAGCAGGGCGGCTTTGGCGAGCCCAAGGCAAAGACGGAAGGCCCAAGGCCTGTGCTAGGATGCGTCCCCCCCCTTCGCAGCCTTGGCTTCGGGTCGAAGGCCTTCCTTCTTTTTCCCCTGAAGCTGCTGTCGCCTGAAAGCACGCGCAATCGGAAGTTAGCAGCGGCTCGATGGACCCTCGAGTCCTCCACCGAGCGACTGACCTCCTGATCCACTGATTGCGGCTCTTCCGCGATTCTTCGGCGGCTGTCTCTCAGAATCAAAAAAGAGACAGCATGTCTCATCAACAGGGCGTGCATGTCCTAAAACGCGCACGATTGAACGAGACTGGCGGTAAAGAACCGCTTTCGCGCGATCAGAAGAAACTGTTCGCAAAAGGCCAAAGTCAGCCTGCGAGAGCCTGAAATCAATATAAGAGCCTCTCAATTTGCGCTGCTCGGCCGATAAGCAGTCGCTCAGCTCGCATTCTGTATCATCCCGGCACAGTCATTGCTTCCGATACATATGTAAACTTCGTAGCCCGCTTAACTCGGTGAGTTGTCGAAGAGCTCCGCAGCGGGAGCCGGTATAAGCGGACGGCAACGGGACGGAACCAGAATCATGGAATGGGAAAATAGTGCACTTGGCTCGCTGTTCGTGCCCGACGTGGTAACGCCCGAGCAGTTCTACGATGGTCGCCGCGACGATAGCGAAATTCGGCCGGTCAAGCGACTGATGCTTGCTGTGCTCGAGGACGCGCTGCGTTGCTTTCAGAACAACGCTACTGCTGTAGGCGGTATCCGCAAGCGGCTGTTCAAGGAAGCCGAGGAATGGCTATGCGGGAGCGGTGGACAGGGCCCCTTTTCGTTCGACACGGTATGCGAGACGTTGGGTATCGAGCCCCAATTCCTGCGCCGTGGCCTTATCGATTGGCGCAACCAGCAGCTCAATGGCGGCGCACTCCGCAAGCTCGCTCGACGTTCACCAGTCGTGCGTAGTGGGCGAATCAGCACGCCTTCCCAGCGGCGCAAGACCGCCAGCCAAGGCTAGCCTGCCGCCGCCCGATCCAGTCCAATCCGACCAGACAAAATGCAACGGCGGGTTAGCGGGACCACCCCCGAACCCCCCCCACAACGTTTAAGAACTTCTAGCGAAACCCAGCGCGCACGAAGCGCGCCACCCGCCCCGCCAGCCCGCTCGAAATACGACCCC
>JBGPUE010000053.1:0-24657 GCA_041491005.1 Binataceae bacterium (SeqCode)
ATGCGCACAGAGCAAGCGGCGGATGCGCTGCTAGTGGGCGGATTGCCCATCTGCGCGCATGACCTGCAGCTTATCCTTCAGCCGTTCGACCTGATCGGATTCTTTGGCCTTGCCCAGCGCATCCTGGTACTCCTGATGCGCTTCGCGGACTTTGCCCAGCTTGCCGTAGGCGTCGCCCAGATGCTCGGTAATCGTGGGATCGTCGCCGGCCAGATCGACGGCGCGTTCGAGCTGTTCGACGGCCTTCGCGTACTGGCCCTTCTGGTAGTAGACCCAGCCGAGGCTGTCGACGTAGAAGCCATCCTCGGGCTCGATCGCGATCGCGCGGCGGATCATCTTCTCGGCCTCGTCAAGATGAACGCCCTGCTCGGCGTACGTATAACCCAGGTAGTTGAGTGCGGGGGCGTTGCCCGGATTGAGTTCGACCGCGCGGCGCATCTCCTGGACGCTGAGGTCGCGCTGTTTGCTCTCGTCGTATAAGGCGCCGAGCGTGAAATGATACTTGTCGTTGCGCGGATCGAGCTCGATCATTTTCTGGACGATCGTGATGGCCTGGGGGAATTCTTTCTTTTCGCGGTACACACCGGCCAGGAAGCTCATGAACTCGGTATCGTCGGGGCGCTTGGCGAGCGCCTGGTTGAGCGCCATGATCGCCCGGTCGTAGTCCTTCTGCTTGTCGTGGAGGTAGGCGAGCTGCAGGCGCGATTCGACGTAATGGTCGGCGCTGTCCGGCATCTGCGAAAACTCGTCGATCGCGCGTTCAGGCTCATTGAGTTCGGTATAGACCGCGCCCAGGTAGTAGCGGACGCGATAGTTATTAGGCTGTGCGCCGAGCACCAGATTCAACTCGGTAGCCGCGCGGTCGAAGTCGCCGCGTTCGAAGAAGATCAGCCCGATCTTGATGCGCGTGTCCTCGGGCGTGGTTTCCGTCGCTTCGACGCGCTGGAACTCGGCGACCGCCGGGTTGGGTTCCTTGCTGCCCGCATTGATTTCAGCCAGACGCTTGCGCGCCAGCTCGTTGTTCGGGTTGGTCTGAACGATCCGTTGGTAGAAGACAGCCGCTTCCTTGCTCTTGCCTTGCGCGTCGCGGATGACGGCGAGATCCAGCAGCACCAGCTCCGACTGCGGATTCAGCTTGAGCGCCCGATTGTAGTACTGCTCGGCCTGCTGATAGTTGTGCGCCGCCGCCGCGACCCGGCCCGCATAGTAGTTGGCGAGAAACGAATTGGGATCGGCGGCGATCAGGCGGTCAAAGGTCTTGACCGCATCGTCGGTCTTGCCGCGTTTGGCGTAGAGCGTGCCGAGATAGAGGTAGGCTTCCTGGTTGCGCGGATCCAGCTTGATTACTTCGGCGTACTGCGCCTCAGCCTCGGCCTCCTGCCCGATCGCGGATTCGACGCCGGCCGCCAGCAGCCGCGCCTCAACTGATTTGGGCTGCAAAGCGACGGCGGCTTGGGCATTGTCCAGCGCTTCCTTGAGCCGACCCTGGCGGACGTAAAGCGTCGCGAGCCGCGTATGCAGCAAGGCGCTGTTTGGATCGGCTCGGACCGCGGCTTCGTAGCTGGCCAATGCCTCGCTGCGATCGCCTTCATTCGAAGCGACTTGCGCCTTGAGGAAATCCCCCATCGCGTGGGCTTCGTCCGGAATGCGGACCGGAGGTACGCCGCCGAAGGGAAGGACGGGCGCGCTGGCTTGGGCGGCGGACGAAGCGGGCTGTTCGCGCGCGACGCCGGCGCATCCGGCCAACAGCATCAGAGCTGCTGTACCGACTGATACCAGCCTGCCTGCACGTTGGAATTTCATTGGAAACAAGAAGATAACGCCCGGCCGCCTCAGTGAATACAACATATCGCTTTTGCGGACTTGCGTGAAGTTCCCTGTCTACCGCAAGGAATTGCGCGCACATCGCGGCCTGGGCGGGTGATCGACGGGGCCGAGCGTAAGGCTTCGAGCCGCTGATCGAGTCGAGCGGGCAACACGCCGCAACCAGCGCCTTACTGATCAGCGGGGCTCGTAGCCCTGCGCTTTCGCGTTAAAGAGGTTGTTGGACGGCCGGTCGGCGTCGAGCACATGCGGCTCCTCGGCCATGTTCAGAGAGAGGAAAAACAAGGGCTGATCGCGTGGGATGTAAAAGTCGTCAGCCAGGACCATCGTGACCTCTTCCGTGTCGGACGTCTGACGGTTCCATAGCGGTACCAACGCGTCGGGAATCGCCTCTCGATAAAACTGTGCTCCCAGCAGGAGGTAGGTCTCCTTATCGAGGAAGACCTTCGCCGCGAGGATGGTCTCTGGAGCGGCCACGGGCGTCATGTCGAGGGCATAGGCCGGCCGGACTTCACAATCGATATGGCCGAAACGGGCGGCGTCCTGATGCCGCTCAATCCCCGCCCGTATCCCTTTCGCGTCCATGCACGCCAGCAGCGGTTGTTCGCCCACCAACCGATAGGTGTAAGCCTCGGTCTTCGGCGGTACATACTCCCACCAGAACTGGGCGCATGCGTAGGTGCAAGATTGATGGGGGTAGCCGCCCCGCAGTTTCATTCGGCGCCATCGCCTTACCGCGTGCGGAAAAAACCATGAGTCGCTGCTGCGAACCGGGTCGAGGTATTGAACCATGATGTAAGCGTTCGGATCGGGTCCGCAATAGTCGCCGCGCTGCTTGTATTCGACCGGGGAATCGCGATGAGGCCGCTCGGCCAGCCCTTTCAAAGTATGCGAGTAGCGCACGATGGTGATCTGCTCGCAGCTGCCCTCGTTGCGAACGTCGCGACGGGCGTCATCGTCGATCAACGCTGCTGGATCGGAGGGATCGATGGCCCATGCTCTCGTCTTCTGCATCGCCAGCAGAGTGACCTGCGGCGGGATGAACGGTCCCCAATGCCAGTTGTACGCAATTTTGACCGCGGCCTTGGGGTCCGCCGGGTCGATAAGCGGAAACGGCAGTCCGGCGACGTAGTTCTGTATCGCATCGCGGGCGTCCAGCCGTACTTGAGCCGAGTACTGCTCGGTTGCCCGCTGATATGCTTGCGGCCATTGGATGCGCCGGGTTGGAACCACATGCACCGTCAGGCCGTGCTCGATCGCAAAGGCCAGCGCTGACGGCACGAGCGAAGCAAATCTGGCGAGGTTGCCACTATCGATCGTCGTCCCCGGCAGCGCTGATGCCGCCGTGGGCGCGCCAGCCTCGGTTCCGGGCGCGGATGCGGCGTGCGCGGCGCCGACCGCGGCGAGCAGGCACAGGACCGAGACCATGGCTCCGAAGGCCTTTGCGGCGCACGGGTGGCTCGCTTCGACTCCGCACTTCATCGAAGGCTACCTAACACGCAGCGCGGGATGACGGTCAACCGTCCGTGACGGGCTCGACCGGGCCGCAGTTCGCACAGCAGACGCCGTGAGCTTGCGTGCGAGGAGCTCGTCCGTTAGACGCTCTGCATGGCTGGCGTTGCCACATCTCTTGCGCTCGGCATCGATTAGTTGACGATTTCCCGCCCAGCGATTCCCCGACAATCACCCGGTATAGGTGTTCCGCGCGCTGAGCATCCGCTGGGCGCGCGACAGCATCGGCTGCGCCTGATCGGGCTGGTGGCCGTGATGTACCTGACGATCAGCGGCGGTGCCTACGGGATGGAGGAGGCGGTGCGCGCGGCCGGAGCGCGCATCACGCTTGCGCTATGCCTCATCGTGCCGCTTGCGCTCAGCTTGCCATCGGCGCTGATGGCCGCCGAGCTGACCAGCTTGATGCCGGAGGAGGGCGGCTTTTATCTCTGGGTCAAGGCGGCGATGGGTCCGTTCGCGGGTTTCGCCGAGGCGTTCTTCACGACGCTTTACGCGACCGTGGACATGGCGCTCTACCCGGTACTGTTCGCGGCCTATCTCGGCTATCTGGTCCCGACCACTCCAGCGACGCAAGTTGCGATTGGTATCGCACTGGTGTGGCTGGCTGGCGGCCTCAATCTGATGGGCGTGAGGCCGGTGGGCAATACGTCGATCGTTCTGACCGCCGCGCTGCTGGCGCCTTTCGCCGCGCTGGTGATCATCGGCATCCCGCAGCTCGTGCATTGGCAGATGCCCGCGTATTCACCGCTCGCTGGCGGATCGATCCCGGCCGCGCTCGCCGGCGGCTTGACGGTCGCGATCTGGAATTATTGCGGATGGGAGAACCTGAGCATGGTGGCGGGCGAGATCGAAGCGCCGCGGCGCAATTACGTTCGCGCGATCTGGATCGTGCTTCCGATGGTAACGCTGAGCTATCTCCTGCCGCTGGGCGTGGCGCTGAGCGGCGCGAGGGACACTTCGCAATGGCGCGTCGGTTACTTCGCCATAGTGGCGCGCGGCTTGGGCGGCCCATGGTTGGCCGCTGCGCTCGCGATCGGCGGCGCACTGAGCGCCTTCGCGCTGTTCACGGCCGGGATGCTGTGGGTATCGCGGATGCCGTTCGTGCTGGCGCGCGAACGTTATTTGCCTGAGCGGCTCGCGATGCTGTCGCAAAGTACCGACACGCCGCGCGCGTCGATTGTGCTGTGCTGCGTGGTGTTCACGATGCTGGTGCCGCTGGGTTTCACCGCGTTGGTCGTCGTCGATGTCTTCTTCTACATGGCGGGGCTGGCGCTCGAGATGGCCGCGCTGGTGCGATTGCGCAAGCTGCGTCCCAATCGCGCAGGCCTCTTCAAGATCCCCGGCGGCGCAGCGATGCTTGCGCTGGTCGTTGCCGCGCCCCTCGCCGTATGGATTCTCACCTTCGGATTCGCGCTGGGCCACGGCGATAGCAAGGCCGACTTCGTTGTTGCGATCCTGCTAATGTTTCTGGTGGCGCCGGCGTATTTGATCTGCCGATGGCGCTATGGCGGTCCACCCGCCTGACGCGGCCGCAGCCGAAAAAGCCCCAACGGCCCCGCGGTGCCATCGGTCACTACATCGAAGCTCTTTTCGAGCGTTCGCGTCTCATCGCCGAGCGTGTGCGCGTAGTCGGATGAAACCGGCGCGCGAAGCAGCATGAAAACCGGCGTACCGGCCCGAGCCTCATCCGCCAGCCATGCGGTCGTATGCGTGTTCTCATGGTCACCATCGAATGCGACTTGGGGTAGTGCTCCGCGCCATCCCTGATCGCGGCGCGCGTATAGCCGGCTCAAATGATAATCGGAGTGCTCGCTGTCCGATTCGAAGGAATGCATCCCGACGAATTGCCGCCCCGGCGCGGGGACATATAGCTCGAGGAATTGCAGCGAAAGATTGCTCATGACGATCGCATGTGCGGGCAGCCGCGAGGCGATTTCGGCGAGCGCAGGCACGATGTCGGATTTTCGGGGCGTGGCTTCGATGCGGCGTGCCACCGTCGCGAGAATCGACAGCGCAAGGATTGCGTCAAGCGCGACTACCGCGACCGTGCGGAGCGAATTCGCCCGATGCTCGCGGCGCGATGACGAAGCGGCGAACAAGGCCCGATTCGCAACCATGACGCCATGACCCGCCATCAGGAACAGCACGAAGCTGGCGGGCAGAAGAAAGACCGGATCGTTGAAGAAGTAGAGCGCGTATACGCCCAGGATTGAGGCCAGGAAGCCCAGCCCAAAAAAGACCACGCGCCGCGATGCTCGCGTCAGTTGCGCCGCCGGCTGCCGCCACCACGCGATGAATCCACTCATCGCGAACGCTGCCGCCGCGAACGGATAGAGATAGAATGTGGGCATGGTCGTCTCGCCGAACCATCCGTGCAGCACCAGACCGTCGAGTCCTGCGAGCATCGGGAGGTAGATCGCGAGATTGCCATGCGGATTGCGCGGCATCGTCGGACCGGCGAGGAAAGCGGTGTTGAACGTCTTGAAGAATGAGCCGTAAACCTCCGGCACCCAGAAGACATAGCCGCTCGCCGCGAAACTCCCCAGATGCGCGTAGTTCTGCCACGCTTGCCATGCGGGAATGATTGCGAACGCCGCCGCCATCGCGGCGAGCGCGCCGATCGTGCGAAGCGTCAGAGTTATTCGCCGTGGCGGCGCGGCGATCAGGCCCGCTCCCAGCCCGATCAGCATGGCTGCGTTGGTTGGCCGAATGATGATGGCGAAGCCTGCGAGCATCGCGAACACGCTCCACCAGATCACGCAGCGCATGCCTGCGGCGGCGTCATCCTCGGCGTCGGTGGCGGCACCGATAGCGAGCGCCGCGAGTATCGCGACCGCCAGCGTCGGGACGTCGCTTAAGACCAGCGTCGAGTTAGTGATGAAGACCGGCGACGCGGCCAGTATCAGACTGGCGAAGAATGCGCTGCTTCGCCCGAAGATCCGCAACCCGAGGATATAGAGCGCGGCGAGGGCTCCCAGGCCGGTCGCGATGGTCACCAGTTCGAGGCGCTCGACGTGCCATCGGACCAGCGGAAACGCAGCGGCCAAGATCAGCGGGTAGCCGAGAGTGTAGCGCGAAGGGTAAGAATAGCCTCCGAAATGAAGTACCGGTCCCATACCGCGATCGAGATTGACGGCGGTTGCCGCGTATTCCAGCCCGTCGGGCCATGGCAACAACTCCGTGCCGCGCCGGGTTCCGCTCGCACTCATCTGCGCCAGCGCGATCATCATCACAAGCGCGATCAACCCGGCGTCAGCGATGCCAAGCCGCGGCTGCGCCGCGGGCTCGTTTGACGCGCGCCGCTTCTTCGATGCCGACGCGCTCATCAGGCAAATCGCCGCCGCTGGCGCAATCGCGCATCCTCGGAATCGGCGGCGGCGTGATGGTCATCCTCCTGGCGCCGCGGCTGATCCGCATGCTCTACCCCGAGCTGTGGGTCGAGGACGACTTCTATCTCGAGAGCGCCTACCTGATGCGCGACGGGATGCGCCCGTACCTCGATTTCGTGCATCCGCATATGCCGGTACTGGAGTTCGCGATTGCGGGCTGGATGCGAGTGTTCGGCGCGAGTCATCGCTCGATCGAAGTCCTCAACCAGGGCGCGATCTATCTGACCAGCCTGCTCCTGATGCGCTTCGCCCAGCGCATCGCGGGCCGTGGCAGCGCCCTGTGCGCGGCGATTCTATACGCTTTCGGCGCGCTGGTCTTTCGCTACCATGTTTTCGAGCGCGAGATTTTCGTGGGTGTCCTGATTCTTGGCGCGGCCCTGATCGCGATCGATGAGCGTCCGCCGGCGGCGTTGCGCACCGCCGCGATGGCGCTGCTGATGATCGCGGCATGCGCGGTCAAGCTTACGGCGGGGATTTCGTGCGTGGTGCTGATTGCTTACATCGCAATGGGTCGCCAGCGATGGCGCCATGCGCTCGCTGCTGGGCTGGGACTTGCCGCAGGACTGTGCGTGCTGACGGCGCTGTTCTATCGGCTCTATGGTTTCGAATTTATCTTCCAGACTTATCTGTTCCATCTGATGAAGGGACGCGACCTCGCGATGCGCCTCGCGCTTTATCCACGCGACATCCTCGACCTGATGATCCCGCTGTTCGTGATTGGATGCGTGCGAATTGCTGCCGATTGGCGCGGCGGGCGCTGGCCGCAACACGGCATCGCTCTGACGCTCGTCCTGGTCGCCGCGAATTACATCTTCTTCGGTCTGATGAGTCCTACCGCATGGGCGCACAACTATCTCGACTTCCTGCCCTACGTCGCCATCATCGCGGGCCTCGGCCTAGAGCGGATAATGGCCGCGGCTCGCGAGCTCATCAGCGGGGAGAGAGGTTGGTCCGATTTGGGATGGGTGGCGGGAGGCATGGGTGCGACGATGCTCGCGTTTGTCACCGTCGTCCCGCTGGTCAACGAGAACTGGGTGCGCGACAGCATCTATGGATTCGGCTTCGTGCCGCGTGAGGAGATCCGCCAACTGGCGGATGCGGTTGATGCAGCGACTGCCCATGATGAGCCGGTGATTGCGCCGGCCTTCATTTGCTTCGAGGCGAATCGCCGCGCGCTTGTACGCTATCCCGAGACCTACGGCGTCTATCGCGAGGCCCGGGAGGCCTACCGGCGCGAGGGATTGGCGGCTGCGCGGCGGGAGCTCGGCCAGAGCGATTTTTTCAAGTTGATCGCAACCACCTCGCACTATTGGAACGACGAGATGAAAGACGCGATCCGAACGGGCCGGGTCAACGTTGTGGTGCCGGATTCGCGCCTGCAATTGTTGCCGGTCGCGCGCCCGGCTGTCGCCGGCGCGCTCAGTGACAAGGTGCTGCTCGAGCAGGGATTCCGGCCCGAACTGCTCACCGATCATTTCATCATGTGGCGGCGCGCGGCGAAGCAGCCAGCTGCGCACTGACTCTTTTGGTTTGCCGGCGCATGGCAATCGCGCTATGCGGCGAGAGTCCGTGACCAACACTCACAAGGAGCGACCTCGATGGCCAGTCCCGAGCTGCAGAGGATAATCGACTCGCTGCGCGGTCAGCGCACAAATCGCGCGGTTTCGGTGCAGGAGATGCGCGCCGCGATGGATAACATGGCCTTCCGCGTCTCAGCCGACATCAAGCTCGAGCCGACAAAAGCGGGCGGCGTTAATGCGGAATGGGTCAGCGCGCCGGGCGCTTCACGCGATCGCGTTATCCTCTATCTGCACGGCGGCGGTTACGTCGGCGGTTCGCTCAAGACGCATCGCGAACTGGTCGGCCGGCTATCGCGCGCCTCGGGCGCATACGGGCTCGCGCTCGACTATCGGCTGGCGCCTGAGAATCCGTTTCCGGCAGCGGTCGAGGATGCGGTCGCCGGTTACCAGTCGCTGCTCGATCAGGGGATCCCGCCTGGCAGGATCGTGATCGCGGGCGATTCGGCCGGCGGCGGGCTTACGGTAGCGGCGCTGGTCGCTGCGCGCGAGGCGAGGGTCGCGATGCCGGCGGCAGCGGTATGCATCTCACCCTGGACCGACCTGGCCGCCACCGGCGAATCGATCAAGACCAAGGCAAGTATCGACCCGATGGTGAGCGGAAACGCGCTCCTCCCGATGGCCAAGCATTACATCGGTGAGCGCGATCTGCGCACGCCTTTGGCATCACCCTTGTACGCGGACCTGCGCGGTTTGCCGCCGATGCTGATTCATGTCGGCGCCGCCGAGGTTCTGCTCGATGACTCCACGCGCCTCGCCGAGCGCGCCCGGTCCGCCGGCGTCGACGTGAAGATCGAGGTTTGGGACGACATGATTCATGTCTGGCACGTCTTCGCGCCGCTGCTGCCTGAGGGCCAGCGCGCGATCGACGTGGTCGGCAAGTTCGTGCGCGATCGCACCGCCTGACGCGTTCGCACGCGGCGCTTGAGACGCCTCAGCGGCGCGGCGGATTGTAGAGGTGAAAGAACGAGAACGCCGCGATCACCAGCGCATGAGTGATCGCGCCTGAGGCGATCAGCCCGCCGATCTGCGATAACGGATAGCTGACGACCTCGGTCTCTTCCGAACCCGTCTGTTCCGGCCTGGCAACCGGCGTCGCATCGCGGGCGAGGTACGAGTAGCAGAAATTGGGCTGGATCGCGGGATTGGGATGGACGCGGCCGAGCTCGACGATATCGGTGGAATCGTAACCGCATTCCTCGATCATCTCGCGCCGCGCCGCGCTCATCGGATTCGGATCTTCGGGATCCACCATCCCGCCGGGAATCTCAAGGGTGAAGTCTTCGACGCCATGCCGCCATTGCCGCACCATCACGATCTCGCCCGCGGCGGTGAGCGGAATGATATTCACCCAGTGCGGTAAGGTCAGGACAAAGAAATCGCGCTGGCCGCGGCTGGGATGCGCGCGGCGGTGGCGATGCAAGTCGAAGATCGGGGTGTCATAGACCCGCGCGCTGTGAACCGTCTTCCACTTGAGGGGCTTCAAATTACTATTCTTGGTTGGGATTTGACCCTCACCCTCGCCCTCTCCCTGAAAGGGAGAGGGAAGAGAGCATCAGAACAGCCGTGAATACTCGATCGCCGGGCAGCGATCCATAACCACCGTCATCCCGCCGGCTTGTGCACGCGCCGCGGCTTCGAGATTGATGACGCCCAATTGGCACCAGAGGACCCGAGCTCCTATGCCGATCGCCTGCTCCGCGATCTCGGGTAGATGCTCGGGGCGCCGGAACACATCGACTATCTCGACGCGATCAGGAATCGATGCGAGGTCGGGATAGCATCGCTCGCCGAGCCGATCACGCAACGCGTCGGGTGCGAGATTCGGATTGACCGGGATCACGCGGAAGCCCTTGCGCCGCAGCAGCATCGCGATGCTCAGGCTGTCGCGCGATGGATCGCCCGAGCATCCGATCACCGCCACCGTCGCAGGCAGGCTCAGAATGCGGCGGATTTCGGAATCGGGCGGATTGGAGAACTCCATCGAGGCTGGACCCGCTATCTTCTTACGTCTGGGCTAGATGCGTGGCAAATCGGTGACGGTCCGCTCATCGCGGAGGTTGCCGGTATTCAGAGTGGATTTCGGTTCGAGGAGCAGAACATGCGTTTCCTCTTCGGCCGTTGGCAGATGCTCGACTCCGCGTGGAACTATCAGGAACTCGCCGGCCTCGACGCGGATCTCGCGATCGCGCAGCTTCATCAACAAGCTGCCCCTGAGGACGAGGAACAGTTCGTCTTCGGCATCATGGTGGTGCCAGACAAATTCGCCCTTCAACTTTACGAGCTTGACATACGAATCGTTGAGCTCGCCCGCAATCCGGGGGCTCCAGTAGTCGTTGAAGACGCCGAACTTTTCCGCAAGATTGACTTTTTCCATCGGCGGTTAGTTCCTGCAACCAAGCGGCGACGGCTTGACGATCAAATGGACACCGCACGGCTGGTCAATCTTCGAGCAGTCGATCGATCATCAGCGGTAGCAGCCGCTTGATCTCTTCGCGGCATGCGGCGAAGACCTCGTCGCCCTGCTCGTAGGGATCTTCGATATCGCCCGCTTCCCCGACGAACGAGCGCAGAGTGTGAACCGGACGGCCATCCGCGCCCGGGAAACGCGCCTTCAAATCGGCAGCCTGCTGCTCGGTCATCGCGATGATCAAGTCGGCCGCTTCGAGCATCTCCGGATGGTGCTTCAAGGCGGTCGAGGTCGCTTCGTCATCCAGATGGATTCCTTCGTCGCGCAGCACAAACTTCGTATCCAGCGAGACCAGCGAGCCGTCGCGTGCGTATGCGGCGATTCCCGCTGAGCGCACCTCGACGACCTCATGTAGTCCGCGATTCCGTAGCTCGCGGCGCAGCAGATGCTCGGCCATCACGCTGCGCGCTGTGTTGGCGGCGCAGATAAACAGCACAGAACGAAAGCGCGGCCGCTTGCGGGCCGCGCTGTTTGAATCGCGATGGACCGCCACGCGCTATACGACCCCCGCCATCACCTGACCCATGCTTTCCTTCTTGGTGGCGCCCTTCGCCAGCTCTTCCTTGAGCTTGACGCCAAGCTCGGCAGGATCCCATATCGCCTGCTTGGAGACCTTGCCCACCGAATGCCAACCCTTCATCAGCCACACCGCACCCATGCCGACGCGGAAGACTTCGCCGTGCACATCCTTGGCATCATCGCTGGCCAGCCATGCGACCAGCGGCGCGACATTGGCCGGGCTGAAAGGATCGAACGCTCCTTCCTTGGGCTTGGCCATCCCACCGGCGGTCTGCGGAGTCGCTTCGACGGTCAGTCTGGTCCGTGCGAGCGGTGCGATCGCGTTGGCGGTGACGCCGTACTTGGCCATCTCGCGGTCGATGATTATCGCCATCGTCGCGACCGCGGCCTTGGCCGATCCGTAGTTGCCCTGGCCGGCGTTGCCGAGCAGGCCGGAGTCGGAGCTGGTGTTGATGAGACGGCCGCCCATCAGGTTGCCGGTCTTGTGCTGCTCGCGCCAGTAATTGCACGCATGGCGCGCGACGTTGAAAGTGCCCTTGAAGTGGACCGCGATGACCGCATCGAAGTCCTCCTCATTCATGTTGAAGATCATTCGGTCGCGCAGGATGCCGGCGTTGTTGACCATGCAGGTCAGCTTGCCGAAGTTATCCAGCGCGCACTCGATGATGCGCTTGGATGACTTGAAGTCGGTGACGCTCTCGAAGTTGGCGACCGCTTCGCCCCCCGCAGTGCGAATTTCCTTGACGACGTCTTCGGCCGGCGAGCGCGATTGACCGGTGCCATCGAAGTGTCCGCCCAGATCGTTGACAACGATCTTTGCCCCATGCTTGGCCATCAGCAGGGCTTCCTCGCGCCCGATGCCGCGTCCGGCACCGGTGATGGCTACGACTTTTCCGTCCAGTAATGCCATGGTGTTCAGTCCTTCTTCTTTGCCTGTTCGGCGTTGTGCTGGGCAATTTCGCCCGGCCCTACGACATCAAAGTCTTCTCTGGTCGGATCCACGAGCTGCACCTCGGCCGATGGCATCTCGTAGATCAGGTCGATCGTCATGCGCGACTTGTCCTCGTCCATGGGAAAGAGCATGACGCTGGCCTGTTGGTCGCGCTTGTGAAAATCGCATGACCAGGTCTTGCGCGCAGCCATCTTCAGCGATGCCGTGACCTCGTAGCCGCCCTTGATCAGAGCGCTTTTGTAAAACGCGATCAGCTGATCCATCTGCGCGTCGGTGCTGAAAAAAATCTCGCGCATTGCGCCCTTGGGTCTACGTACGCTTTCAGTCTTGGCGCCTGGATAGATCGGCATGGTCTTTGAGAAGTCAGGCGGGAGGTCCTTGGTCGGCTCGTCGACTGGAGCGCTAGCCTTCTTCAATCCACCGCTCGCGGCCCAGTCAGCCGCCTGCTTTGGCGCTTCATGGCGCGTACATGAGCCAATTCCCATGCAAAGCACAATCGCGCCGATGACCCGGGCCGCGCGGTGGATCGGATGCACGGAACTCATTATGAACGAAAAACGCAAGAGACGAAGGCTGTTAAGCGGCCTGACTCTGGATAGACGCCACGGACCGTGAAGTCAAGGCGACCCCAATCGCATCATGAAGGAAGCAGCGGCGCCGAGGCTGCCACGCTGCCCCGCGTCGGCATGGCTTCACGAGCTAAGCAGAGGCCGCCCGCCCGCGCGGTTGCCGGTGCATCGCATGAAGCCTTCGCGCGCTGCGGTTTGACGCTTGATCAAAAGCGTTGTGCTCGCACGTCCCTGCAGGGGATAGTAATCGGAGCTTGGGCACTGATTCAGAACCGGTGCCGGAGCTTGACTTCGCGGGAATCGATGCGCTAGTCGCATGAAGAGTGCCTTCCTCTTGACAACGGGTGCCTTCTGTAGGATTCAGGCCATCCGCGCTTTGTATCTCTCCCAGTCGCTCCTTTGGGCGCTAAGCGCGGGTAGTGCGGATCGGTCTGGCAGGGGGAGCTTGGGGGATTGCAAAAGGAACCTGCACGCAGGGGTACGCGGCTTTGTGAAGCTGGGTTAGGACCGCGGATGCGGCCGCCCGATCAAATCTGAGAGGACAGAAGATGCAACAAAGTTTCGGCATTTGGGCGATGATCCAGCAGGGCTACTATGCCACCTATCCCCTGCTCTTTATTTCGGTGGTCAGTCTGGCGATCATTTTCGAGCGTTCGCTGGCCTTGCGCGGCATCGGGCCCCGGGCGGCGAAGATCGCGGACTCGCTGGTAGCACCGCTGCGGCAAGGTAATTTCAGCCAGGCGATGCAGATGGTTCAGGCGCGCAGTAACCCGGCCGAGCGCGTGTTTTACGCAGTCGTGTCGGGAGCCCAGAGCCTCGATCGCGGCAAGCTCATCGAGTTGGATGAGGAGCGGCGCTTCCAGGAAGGGCTGGAGCTGAAGCGGTACACCTGGGTGCTCGCCACCACCGGCGCTTCCGCCCCGTTTATCGGGCTGTTCGGCACGGTCGTCGGCATCCTGCGGTCGTTCCAGTCGATGGCGATCATGGGCACCGGCGGTTTCTCGGTCGTCGCCGCAGGTATCTCTGAGGCGCTAATCGCGACGGCGCTCGGACTGGCGGTTGCGATCATCGCGGTTATCTTCAACAATTATTTCAGCGTGAAGATCTCCAACATCGACGGCATGCTGAAGATCAACTCCGAGCGCCTGATCGATTCGGCGCTACAAAGCAGGTCCGGCAGTGGCCATTAGCAGCATGAGTAGCGGCGGTGTCTTTGATACCATCAATATCACGCCGCTGACCGACATCTTTCTGGTGCTGCTGATCATCTTCATGGTGACCACCTCGGTCACCATCGAGTCGGCGGCTCACGTCGATCTGCCGCAGGCCGAGAACACCGCCCCCGAGAACAAGGGCGTAATCGTCACCTACACCACGCAACACGAGATCTTCGTGAACTCGAAGGACGTGCCCGAGCGTGAGCTCGAAGGCGTGCTCCGCGAGGCGCTGGGCAAGGTTGACGACAAGATCGTGGTCTTTCAGGGTGATCGCAAGGTGATGCTCGGCGATATGGTGCGGGTGCTCGATATTTCAAAGCGCGCCGGCGCGACCCAAATCGCGATCGGGGCCCAGAAAATCACCGGCGCATCAGGCGCAGGCGCTGGAGGCTGACCCCGATGGCGATGAGCAGTGGCTCGGACGACGGCGTCTTCTCCGAGATCAACATCACGCCGCTGACCGATATCTTTCTGGTCCTGCTGATCATCTTCATGGTGACCACGGCGGTGACCATCGAATCTGCGGCGCACGTCGATTTGCCCAAGGCCGAAAACCCCAATCCCAACCAGACGCCCAAGGGCGTGATCGTTACCTACACCTCGGAGCACCAAATCTTCGTCAATGAGCGCAACGTATCTGAGCGGGACTTGGAGCCCGCCCTGCGCGACGTATTGAGTAAATCCGCCGACAAGATCGTCGTATTTCAAGGGGACCCGAAAGTCCTGATTGGCGATATGGTGCGAATTCTCGATGTCGCGAAGCGGGCCGGCGCCGAACAGATTGCGATCGCGGCGTCCAAATCAGCGCCGGGTGGCGCGCCGGGCGGTGGGCCGGCCAGCGGCTCGTGATCGTGATATGATGAGGCTTCCAGGCCGCGATACTCCAAGCCCGCTGGTAGGGGGCAATGGAGTTTGCGCGGACCACGCTGACTAAGGGCAAGATTCGACTATGGCACTCATACTAATCCTGGTCGTCATTTCTACGGTGGTTGTGGCGGCCCTGTTGTACCGCTTTATGAGCGGTGGCAAAGCAGATGCAGCTCCCGCGGCAGCAGCCGCAGAAGCGACCGCGCAAGCCAGCCAAATGGCGCGCATCAAGAGCGGGCTCAAGTTCATGTTGGGGCCGTTTCCGCTGTCGGTGACGATCCATGCGGTGATCCTGATCGCGTTGATCGTGACGGTGCATCAGCAGCGCGGGCGCGAGCTGATCATGGTCAACTTGGAGGCAGGCGGTGGCGGCGGTGGCGGCGGGGATGAGATGCAGGATCTCGACATGCCAGAAGTGCCGATGCCCGATACGCCGACCGCGATGGATCAGCCGCAGGCGGCCGATACTTCGCAAGCGGTCGGCTTGGCCAGCGACTACGTGCGGGCAGCGGGCGGCGGCGGCATCGGTATCGGCCGCGGCGGCGGCATCGGTTCAGGCTACGGGCACGGTATCGGCAGCGGCTTTGGTGGTTTCATCGGCGAGTTGCGGCGCAAGGGGCTGGATGTGGTGCTGGTCATCGATGGCACCGGCTCGATGAAACTGATCATCGACGATGTCAAGGCCAAGATGGTGCAGTTGGCGCGCGCGATACATCGGCTGGTGCCGATCGCACGCATCGGGATAGTGGTCTTTGGCGGGCATGGCGAGCCGATGCAGGTTCAGGCGTTGACGCTGTCGGCGGACAAGCTGGAGGCCTTCTTGAGCACCGTCAAGGCGGTCGGCGGTGGCGAATGGGAAGAAGACACGCTGGGGGCGGTGGAGGCGGCGGTCAACAAGATGGACTTCAAGCCTTACGCCAAGAAGGTGATCGTGCTGGTGGGCGATTCGCCGCCCAAGAAGGATGATTTTGGGCCGCTGATGTCACTGATCCAGAAGTTCAAGGGCCAGAATGGGACTTTCAATACGGTCGATGTGGCGGCGGAGGAGCATGAGCGTTTCGAGCGTGAGTTCTGGCTGAAAGTGCATCGGCAGGAACCGCCGTCGATTTCGCCGTTGCCGCAGTTCTATCAGCAGACGCGGCAGGCCTATAAGGTGCTGGCCGCGGCGGGTGGCGGCGCGATGAAGAGTCTGACCAAGGATTCGCATATCAACCAACAGGTGTTGATCCTGGCCTTCGGCGAGCAATGGCAGTCGCAGGTTTCCGCTTTCGGCCGCGGCATCAGCACCGGCAACTGAAGCCGGCGGGCATGATCGCCGTCTAATCAAGTGTGATCGCTGGCAAGCCAAGCGCAGTCGCGGCGGCGTTGATCACGGCCGCCGCGCTCTATTTCAGCCTGTGCTCATCGGCGGCATACGCCGTCGATATGCGTCAGCGGCGGCAGCCGAAGGACCTCCCCCCTGCGGTCCGCAATCAGCTCAGCGATATGCTCTCCGAGAAGGTCGAGCCATATCTCGAAGCCGAAGAGGACAAGAAAAGGAAAGGCCAACCCTACACCGACCTGCAGCCGAAATTCGAATATCTTCCCACCTATGGGCCGGGCGGGACCACTGTCGTGAGCGCCAAGCTCGGCGGTGCTGAATACAATCCCGCTAAACCGGCAAAGTCGGACAAGGGTGCAGCGACCGGCAAGCTCAAGTATCTCGTCTTCACCTACGCTCTGCAAAACGGCAAGTGGATCGAATACAAGAAGCCCAAATGGGAGAGCCAAGACCTTGGTGCGGCGGCGGGTAAGAAGATGACGGCTGCCGCCGATCGAGCCGAGAAGATCAAGGCCGACCGTGCGAAGATGAAGGCGCGGGCGGAAGCGATGCAGAAGGCGCTCAACCAGAAGACCGGCAACCCGTAGCGCCCGCTTTCCCCCGGCTCGATCGCGAGCCTTAAGCGCGAACGGTTTCAGCCCACCGACGATGAGGCTCCAATCTCGTGCTGGCCGAGCGCGGCGAGCCGGCTGTGACGACGCCCGTACGCGAAGTATATCGCCAGTCCAATGGCGAGCCAGACGACGAATCTGATCCATGTCAGTATCGGCAGGCTGGCCATCACGGCTCCGCATGCGATCACACCCAGTATCGGCACCAACGGCACCAACGGAGCGCTGAAAGCCCGATGGCGCTCAGGCTCCCGCACCCGCAGGATCCACACGCTCAGACATACCAGCACGAAGGCGAACAGGGTGCCGATATTGGTGAGCTGAGCGATCTCTTCAATTGGCAGCAGGGCCGCAGCCACGCCCACCGCAGCTCCGGTCAGTAGCGTCGGGATGTATGGCGTATGGAAGCGCGGATGCACGCGCGAGAAGGCTGGCGGCAGCAACCCGTCGCGCGACATCGCGAAGAACACCCGCGATTGGCCCAGCAGCAACACCAACAGCACCGAGGTCAGCCCCGCGACGGCGCCGATCGAGATGGCGCCACCCAGCGCATTAAGGCCGCGCGCCACGAATGCCGAAGCGAGCGGCGCATGCACGTTGATCTCATTGTAGGGGACCATGCCCGTCAGCACGCCCGCAACCAGGATGTAGAGCACGGTGCAGACGAAGAGCGAGCCGAGAATTCCCAGCGGCAGGTCGCGGGCCGGGTCGATCACTTCTTCCGCCGCCGTCGAGACCGCATCGAAACCGATATAAGCGAAGAAGATCACGCCTGCGCCCTTCATCGCGCCGATCATGCCGAACGGTGCAAAAGGGCTCCAGTTGGCCGGCTTGATGAAGAAAGCGCCGACCACGATCACCATCATGATCACGATCAGCTTGATCCCGACGATGATCGAGTTGATTCGCGCGCTTTCGCGAATTCCAATGTAGAGCACGGTGGTGACGAGCAGCACGATGATTAGCGCCGGCAGGTCGATGAGCGCGCCGGGCGCGGAGCCTGCCGCGCGGCTCAGCGCGGCAGGCAGATGAATTCCCAGCCCTTCCAGCATCACGCGCAGGTAGTCGGACCATCCCACCGCGACCGCGGCCGCGCCGACGGCGTATTCGAGCACGAGGTCCCAGCCGATAATCCAGCCGATCAACTCGCCCATCGTGGCGTAGGAATAAGAATAGGCGCTGCCGGCGACGGGAATCATCGCTGCGAACTCGGCGTAACACAGGGCCGCCATCGCGCAGGCAAAGCCCGACACGACGAAGGAGAGGACGATCGCCGGGCCGGCGCGCTCGGCTGCCGCCACGCCGGTCAGCACGAAAATTCCCGCGCCGACGATCGCGCCGATGCCCAGTGCGGTCAGATCGATCGCGCGCAACGATCGCTTCAGCCCGGCGCTCCCGCCCGCCGCGTCGGCCATCAGCATCGCGATCGGCTTGCGCCGCAGCATCTGCTCCCTGATGCTCATCTCATCCGCTCCCCAAGCCGCTCCGCGGCGTCGTGCGCGATCAGCCGAGTTGACCCGCTTCAACCTTGGCGATGATTTTCGCGGTCCCCGCGGCCGTGCGGTCCGGGCGCGCTTTCACCACGCCTGATAGCCGCCGTCGACCGACACGACCGAACCCGTGACGTAGCTGGAGGCCGCAGCCGCAAGGAAGATCACCGCGCCGCGAATCTCCTCGGGCCGTCCCAGCCGCCCCATCGGCGTGAGCCGCTCCATCCGCTCGCGATTTTCGGGATTGCCGATTCCCACTTCAGTGGCCTCGGTCGGAATCCATCCGGGCGCGATCGCGTTGACGTTGATCCCGTACGGCGCCCATTCGATCGCCAGTTGGCGGGTCAGGTTCGCGAGCGCCGCCTTGCTCGCGGTGTAGGCCGCCAGCCGATAGACCGCGCTGCCGACGTAGGCGAGGATCGAGGTGATGTTGATGATCCGGCCGGGCCGCTTGCGCTCGATCAGCCGCCGCGCAAAGCGCTGCGCCAGCATCATCGGCGCCGTCACGTTGAGTGCGAAGGCCGCGTCCCACGTGTCACGGGCAAGCCGCTCGGCGCGGCCAGTAGGTGCGATGCCAGCGTTGTTGACGAGGATGTCGAGATTGCCCAGCGCGTCGATGGTCCGCGCCATCGCCGCATCGAGCTGAGCTTCGACCGTGATATCTGTGGCGACCGCAACGGCGCGCACGCCATAACGCTTGCGGAGTTCAGCCGCAAGCTGTTCGAGCCGCTCGCCGCGGCGCGCAACCAGCGCGACGTCGGCGCCGCCGATGGCCAGCGCATGCGCGCATTCGGCGCCCAGCCCTGAGGATGCTCCGGTCACCAATCCGGCGTGGCCGCGCAGTGAGAAGAGCGCCTCCAGCGAATCCATCGCGGCTAGTCGCCGAAGGCCTCGGCGGCGGCCCCGGCCGCCGCCGACACCGCGCGATCGATGTCGGCGCGGCTGACGCCGTAGTGCGTGACGGCGCGGAACTGCCCGGGTCCGCGCGGCGAAATCAGCACCTCGCGCTCGCGCATGGCGCTCTGGAAGCGGCCAGCCGCGTAGCCGTCACCGTCGGTGTCGAAAAACACCATGTTGGTCCGGCGCGCCGTCATCTGCACGTTGATGCCCGCGATCAGCGCGAGGCCCTGCGCCAGGGCGCGCGCATTTTGATGATCCTCGGCGACCCGATCGACCATCGTTTCGAGCGCGACGATTCCGCACGCCGCGATGATTCCCGCCTGGCGCATCCCGCCGCCCAGCATCTTGCGCACGCGCCGGGCCTGCTCGATGAAGCCACGCTCGCCGCATAGCAGTGACCCGATCGGACAGGCCAGTCCCTTCGACAGGCAAAACGAAACCGAGTCGGCGCTCGCGGCCAATCGCGCGGGCGTCGTCTCAAGGGCGAGCGCCGCGTTGAAAATCCGCGCGCCATCCAGATGCACCGCGAGGCCGCGGTGGTGCGCGGTTGATGCGGCGTCGTCGCAATGCGAGAGGCTGACCGGCACGCCGCCGCAGCGGTTGTGCGTGTTCTCAAGCGCGAGCAGCGCCGGCTGCGCGAAATGCGCGTCGGCCGGCGTGTTCAGCTCGTCATCCAGTTGCTCGCGATCCAGCTCGCCCTCGGGAGTATTGCGAACCGGCGCGAGCACGACGCCGCCCAACGCCGACGCGCCACCCGCTTCATAGAGCCACGTATGCGCCTGCGAGCCGACGATCGCCTTACGTCCACGTGCGCAATGCACCAGCATCGCGACCAGATTGCCCATCGTGCCCGAGGCGACCAGGATCGCGGCTTGCTTGTCCATCCGCTCGGCCGCCATCTCCTCCAGGCGGTTGACGGTCGGATCCTCGCCGTAGACGTCGTCGCCGAGCTCGGCGCGCGCCATCGCCTCGCGCATCGCGGGCGAGGGTAACGAGACTGTGTCGCTGCGCAGATCGATCAAGGCGCGGCGCCGGTGGGACTGACCGGCATGAAGTTGCCGCTGGCGATATCGAGCGCTTGTATGGCGTTCTCGGTGGTGTCGGAAAAGAAAACCGTATGCCCATCCTTGCTCAAGGCCAGGCCCGACCCGATGTGACCGTTAACCTGCGTGATGGTGCTGACTTTGCCATCGGCCAGACTTATCTTGCGCACCGCGTGGTTGTCGGCATCGGCGACGTAAAGGAAGGCTCCATCGGTGGCGAGCGCTTCGGGATTGCTGAAAGTGGCTTCGGTGGCCGTGCCGTTTTGCATACCCTCCACGCCCGCCTGGCCGGCCAGGGTCGAAGTGGTCTTGTTGGAGAGATCGATCTTGCGGATCAGTTGATTGGCGGTATCGCCGACGTAGACGAATTTGCCGTCGGTCGCGATGCCGCGGGGACGCGAGAAGCTCGACTTGGCGGCCGGGCCGTCATCCTTGCCCTCGCTCTGCGCCTGTCCGCCGATCGTGGTCACGACCTTGTCGGCTAGATTGATCTTGCGGATCGTGCTGTTGCCGGTGTCGGCGACATAGAGCGACTTGCCGTCGCTCGCGATCTGGGTGGGCAGGTTGAAATGCGCCGCCGCGCCCGCTCCGTTCTCCGAGCCCGAGATGTTCGCAGTACCGAACACCGTCGTCACGTTCTGCGTGCCCAGCTCGATCTTGCGAATATCGGAGTTCTCCGCATCAACGACGTAGAGCGCGTTTTCGACCAGCGCGAGCCCGTCGGGGCTTGAGAATGCGGCGCCGTCGCCCTTGCCGTCGTTGCTGCCCTTGGTGAACAATTTGCCGGCCACCAGCGATATCGCATGCGAGCCGATATCGATCTTGACGATGGTATTGTTGCGGCTGTTGGCGACATAAACCGCCACCCCGTCGCTGGCCACGCCCGCCGGGAAATCAAGGCGCGGACCGGTTTGCGCGACGTTGGCCGGAGCTTCTTCCTGCGCGGCGGCAATAGTGAGCCCGCCGGCTGCGATCAGCCATCCGCAAGCAGCAATCACAACCAGGCATCGGCTACGAGCCATCATCACATTCTCCCATTTGGTTGTCAGGAACGTGGCGCCTCGCGAGGCTACGGGAAAATTGCCTTGACGACTTCATCGATCGCGCGCTTGCTCTCAGGCTCGTCGGTCAGCGACCAGGTCACCGCGACGGTCGCCGCGCGGCGCGGCGCGATCCCCTGGCGAATCAGCTCGCCAGCATAGATCAGCAATCTGGTCGAGACACCTTCTTCGAGCCCGGACGACTTCAGATGGCGCACCTTCTCGCCCAGCAACGCGAGCTGCCCGGCACAGTCGCGATCGACGCCCGCCTCGTGCGCGATGATCTCGACTTCCTTTTCGGCCGGCGGATAGGTGAACTCGATCGTCACGAAACGCTGGCGCGTCGAGTGCTTCAGGTTCTTCTGGATGCTCTGGTAGCCGGGATTGTAGGAAATCACAAGCAGGAAGCCCGGATGCGCATCAAGGATCTCGCCGCGCTTTTCGATCGGCAGGATACGCCGATGGTCAGACAGCGGATGGATCAGCACGGTGGTGTCCTTGCGCGCCTCGACCACCTCGTCGAGGTAGCAGATCGCGCCGCGGCGCACCGCCTGGGTCAGTGGGCCATCGACCCACACCGTCTCGTCACCCTGAATCAGGAAACGGCCGACCAGGTCGCTGCCGGTCAGGTCTTCATGACATGCGACAGTGATCAGCTCCTGCGGCCCCTGATCGCCCAGTTCGGCTAGGTGATGCGCCATGTGCTCGACGAAGCGTGTCTTGCCGCATCCGGTCGGGCCCTTGAGCAGCACCGGCAGCCGCGCTTTGTAAGCGGCGGTGAAGATTTCGACCTCGTCGCCGATTGGCAGATAAAAGGGCTTGGCGGAGGGATCGAGATGGCGCACCTCGGGGGCCGCATCCACCTGCATCCGGGTGTCGAATTTCTTCAGTTCAACGGGCATCGGTTACCTTTCGCACGTGCGACAATCGTCAGCGGATTGTAGGGGAGCTATGGTCCGCGGTTCAAGGCGCGGGAACGCGGAAGGTTGCGCCACTCCGGCCTCTACTTCCTCATGTAGACCGAGCCTTCTGGAGTGTCTTTGACGATGTAGTTCAAGGCTTCAAGCCGCGCTCGAATCTCGTCGGCGCGCTTGAAGTTTCCTTGCTCGCGGACGAGCTTGCGCTCATGAATCAGAGCGTTCACTTCGGGGGGGAACTGTTCCCCCAGAAACGCACGCTGCTCGATCTCCTCGAGACCAAGACCAAGAACGCCGTCGAAGGCCAGCAGCGCGTTCCAGATCCGCCTGTCCTCTCGTCGGTACGCTTCTGCCACGAGTTCGAGCGCGACGGCCAGCGCCTGCGGCGTGTTGAGGTCGTTGTTGATCGCCTCGTTGAAGCGCTCGCGAAACGGCGTGGCCCACTCGCCGTCCGCACCACCGGCGCGCGCTACCCCGCCCGGCAAACTGCGTGCGAACTCATGGAAGTATTCGAGCGACTTCGCTGCTGCGCGCACCGCATCCTCGCTGAACGTCAGACTAGATCGGTACTTCGCGCCAAGGCAGAAGAGCCGGAACGCGAGGGGATTAGTTCCTTCGTTGACGAGATCATCCAGCAGAGGGAACCTGCCCGCGCTCTTGCTGAGCTTCGCGCCATCCAGCCCCGTCAAAAATGCGTTGTGCACGAAGTACCTGACGAACGGCTTGCCGGTCGCGCTCTCCGATTGCGCGATCTCATCCTCATGATGGATCGGCACGTGGTCGAGCCCACCCGAATGGATGTCGATGGTTTCGCCGAGATACTTCATCGACATCGCGGAGCATTCGATATGCCATCCCGGGTAGCCGCGGCCCCACGGGCTGTCCCATTGCTGAATGTGTTGCGGCTGACCCAGCACCTTACGAGAAGCCGAGGAGATGGCCGCCGCGGCACGGTTGTGCCGTTGCATGATGTGTTGCGGCTCCAGAACCCACAACACGAAATCATGCGGCGAGCGCTTGTCGCTGGCATGTTCGAGGCGCTGCACGACGCTTTGCTCGTCGAGGCTTTGGCGCGACAGCCGGCCCGCTCGATTGGCTCCCCGCCATTTCTCGACATCGAAGTAGACGCCGCTGGGGACCTGATAGGCGAAGTCGTGTGCGATGATGCGCTTGATCAGCGCGATCATGTCTTCGATGTGATCTGTCGCTCGGCAGAGCGGCCACTTTTCCAGCGGATCCTCGCGCGAATCTTTTGGCAGCTTGATATTCAGCAACCCACAATCGCGCTTGAACTGCGCGATGTAATAGTCTGCAATCTCTCTCGGCGTGCGCCCCTGCTCGCGCGCGGTCTTCTCGATCTTGTCCTCGCCGGCGTCTTCGTCTGAGGTCATGTGGCCGACGTCGGTGATGTTCATCACGTGTTTGACGCGATAGTCGTTGAACTCCAGTGCGCGCCTGAGCGTGTCGACAAAGATATACGCGCGCATATTGCCCAGATGTTGCGGCAGATAGACCGTCGGTCCGCACGAGTAGTAACTCACCTCGCCCGGCTTGATCGGCTTGAATTCCTCAACCGAACGGCTGAGCGTGTTGTAGATGTAAAACGGCTTCATCACGGTCGAATCGATCGAGCTTACCGTGCACCGTCAATCGCTCACAAGGCGGGCGCGCGGTGCGACCGAATCGCTGCGAGCGTTCGCCGGGACTGCTCTGCCACTAGTCCCGTGCTATAAGCGTGAAACCTTGGGGCACACACTGATGCGTTGCGCGAACTGCGGCTCGGACAATCTGGATGGCAAGGCGTTTTGCGGCGATTGTGGAGCCGCGATGCCGATGCGCTGTCCCAAGTGCGGGGCTGCGAACCCGGCGGGCAAGGCGTTTTGCGGCGATTGCGGCGCATCGCTGAGTGCGCGGGCTCCCGGCCCTGCGCCACGCCGCTCGGCAATCGAAACGGCAATCAACCCCTCCGTCATTCCGAGCGCCGCGAGGAATCTCGAGTCTGATGCCAGCGCACCGCCCGAGGGCGAGCGCAAGACGGTGACGGCACTGTTCGCGGACATCAAGGGTTCGATGGAGCTGATCGAGGACCTCGACCCGGAGGAAGCCCGCGCCATCGTCGATCCCGCGCTCAAGCTGATGATGGAAGCGGTCCATCGCTACGAGGGCTTCGTCGCACAGTCCACTGGCGACGGAATCTTCGCGCTGTTCGGGGCGCCGGTGGCGCACGAGGACCATCCACAGCGCGCGCTGTATGCGGCATTGCGCATGCAGGAAGAGATCCGGCGCTACTCTGATCGGCTGCGGACCGAGGGGCGCCAGCCGCTACAGGCCCGTGTCGGCGTGAACACCGGCGAGGTGGTGATGCGCTCGGTGAGCACTGGCGAGCACGCGGAGTACGTGCCGGTGGGTCATGCGACCAGCCTCGCCGCGCGGATGCAG
>JBGPUE010000054.1:0-24585 GCA_041491005.1 Binataceae bacterium (SeqCode)
CGAGCATGTCAGAAATGCCGCGGTCGCGCCGGAGCGCGCATCGAACCTCGACCGTCAAGCGGCGCCGGAGCCGCCGCCGTTGCTGGTGGTGAGCTTGGTGACGGTCGGCTGCTCGGTGGCGGCCTCGTATGCGGTGATGATCGCCTGGACCAGCCGATGGCGCACGACGTCGGTCTCATCGAAATACACGAACGAGATTCCCGGCGTGCCCGCCAGCACGGTGCGCGCCTCCTTGAGCCCGGAGAGCTTGCCGCTGGGCAGATCGATCTGCGTGATGTCGCCGGTGATCACGGCCTTGGAGCTGTAGCCCAGGCGCGTCAGGAACATCTTCATCTGCTCGGAGGTCGTGTTTTGCGCCTCATCGAGGATGATGAACGAATCGTTGAGCGTGCGCCCGCGCATGAAGGCCAGTGGCGCGACCTCGATCGTCCCCCGCTCGAGCATCCGCCGCGCGCGATCGTAGTCCACCATGTCGTGCAGCGCGTCATACAGAGGGCGCAGATACGGATTGACCTTCTCCGCCAGATCGCCGGGCAGGAAGCCGAGCTTCTCGCCCGCCTCCACCGCCGGTCGGCACAGTACCATCCGCGCCACCTGATTCTTCATCAGCGCCGCCAGCGCCATCGCCATCGCGAGGTAAGTCTTGCCGGTGCCGGCTGGCCCGATGCCGAAGACGATGTCGTGGGCGCGGATCGCATCGATGTAGCGCTTCTGATGGATGCTCTTGGGCGAGATAACGCGCTTGTGCGCCGAGATATAGATCGTGTCGAGAAAAATGTCCTTGAGATCGGCGTTGCGATCATTGCGCAGGATGCGGATCGAGTAATCGACGTCGCTCGGATAAATTGGGTAGCCGCCCTTGAGCAGCTCGTAGAGCTCGCCCAGCAGCTTGCTCGCCAGCGCCTGCTCATCGTGCTCGCCCGTGATGCGCAGTCCGGTGCCATTTACCGCGATTCGTACGCCGAGCGAGCGCTCGATCGTGCGGATGTGCGCGTCATGCAGCCCCAGCAGATCGGTCAGCAGGCGATGGTCGTCGAAGTGCAGTTCGAGAGCGTCGTCAGTGGCTGGCTGAGAAATGGTGTGTGTAAACCTCGCCGAATTTCACCTTCACCCGCGCGTGCTGCCGGGCCGGCGCTCGTCAATGGTAGTCCTATTCAGGGGCAGTTTTCAAAGCGGTCGAGGCCCGACCGCGCATCAACTCAGCAACGACGCGACCTTGGCCAGCGCCTCATCCAGCCGCGACGGGTCGCGGCCGCCAGCCTGCGCCATATCGGGACGTCCGCCACCCGAGCCGCCCACGATGGGCGCAATCTGCTTGATGATGTCGCCGGCCTTCACTTTCGCGGTGAGATCGGCCGTCACCGCGACCAGGATCGTCGCCTTGTCGCCGAGGTTCGAGCCCAGCGCGACGACTACCGAGCCGTACTTCTGCCTGATGCGATCGGCCATCTCGCGCATCGCGTTCGGCTCGACGCCGTCGAGCTTGCGCGTGACGAGCCTGATGCCCGCAATATCGCGAACCTGCTCGCCGCTGGCTGCGCCGCCGCTGTCGCCAGATGCGAGCTTCTGTTCCAGCGCGCGGAGCTTCTTTTCAAGCTCCTTCTCGTGTGCGAGCACGCGCTGCAGGCGTTCGAGCGCAGCTTCATCGCGCGCGTGAAGCGTATCGCCGATCTGCGCGAGGATTGCCTCGCGGCGGCGAATCGCTTCCAGCGCACCCTGCCCCGTCGTCGCCTCGATGCGCCGCACACCCGCGGCGACGCCCGACTCCGCGTCGAGCTTGAAAATCCCGATTTGGCCGGTGCGATCGACATGCGTGCCGCCGCACAACTCGACCGAGAAATCGCCCATCCGAACCACGCGCACGCGGTCGCCATACTTGTCGCCGAAGAACGCCAGCGCGCCGGCCTTGATCGCGTCGTCGTAGGCCATCTCGTCGGTCGCGACGGGGGCATCCTCGCGGATGCGCGCGTTGATTTCCTCTTCGATCGTGCGCAGGTCGCCTTCGGCGATCGCGCCGGTGTGCGAGAAATCGAAGCGCAGCCGATCGGGCGCGACCAGCGAGCCGGCCTGGCGCACGCCCGCGCCGAGCACGTCGCGCAGCGCGTAATGCAGGATATGCGTGGCGGAATGGTTGAGCATCGCGGCATCGCGGCGAGTGCGATCGACCTTGAGTGTTACCCCCTTGCCCTTCGCGAATTCACCGGCGTCGCCGCGCAGCACCTTTCCGATGTGAACGATTGAGCCATGGAGTCGTATAGTGTCAATGACTTCGACAATCCCTCCGGTAGACGCCTCGATCACGCCCCGATCACCGACCTGCCCTCCCCCTTCAGGGTAAAAGGGTGTTTCGGCCGTGTGAATCCGAACTGTGGCGCTCCCGTCAACTTCGTGGACACCGCCCGACAGAATGTTTGATTCGGACACGTAGAGGTGATCGCCGACGAATCGAGATGGACGGGCTACTATCTGGACGTCTGCCGATATAGTAGGAGCGACGGCCATTTCGATCCTGACGGAGCGTGAGCGGTCACGCTGTTCACTCATCAGGCGGTTGAATTCGGCTACGTCCACCGTAAAGCCGTCGTCCCGCAGCACATCCTGGGTGAGGTCGAGCGGAAATCCGTAAGTGTCGTGCAGTTGAAAGGCCACGTCGCCGGGAAAACGGGAACTCTTGATTGTCTTCTGCCGCTCGCGCCACTCCGCAAGCAGCTCAAGTCCGCGACCAAGCGTCTCGCCAAACTTCCTTGCCTCGTTGCTCGTGACACTCGTTATCTCCCCGGAGTGTTCTTTCAGCTCCGGGTACGCGCCACCCATCGCCCGCACAACTTCGTCGCAAACCTGCCAAAAGGCTCCCTCGAACATGCCAATCTTGCGGCCGTGCTGAACCGTTCGACGGATTAGGCGCCGCAACACATACTCGCGATCCGTGTTGCCGGGTCTCACGCCCTCCGCGATGAGAAAGCTTATAGCTCGCGCATGATCAGCGATCGCCCGGAAGGAAACATCGGCCTTCTGATCGAATCCGTAACGAGGCTTCGGCCCCGAGATTCCGCTGGCGCTCTCGATCCTCCCGATTATCTTCCTGAACACGTCGGTGTCGTAGTTGCCGAGAGGTTTCGGACCGATCGTCTGCAGCACCGAGGCGACGCGCTCCAGGCCCGTACCGGTATCGACATGCTTCTTCGGCAGCGGCGTCAGACTGCCCGACTCGTCGCGGTTGTACTGGATGAACACGAGATTGCCGAGCTCGATGAACCGCTCGCATCCGTCAACGTTGACGCCGCACTTGTCCCCGGGATGCGTTTTGCCGTCGCATGCCGCCGGGCCGCGATCGATCGAGATCTCCGAGTTCGGACCGCACGGGCCCGTCGCGCCCATCTCCCAGAAGTTGTCTTTGTCGCCGAAGCGCATGATGCGCTCGCGCGGCAGCACGCCGAGCTTGAGCCAAAGCTGCTCGGCTTCGTCGTCGTCTTTGTGGACCGTCGCGTAGAGCAGCTTCGAATCGATGCCCCAGACCTTGGTGAGCAACTCCCAATGCCACGCAATCGCTTCGGCCTTGTAGTAGTCGCCGAATGACCAGTTGCCGAGCATCTCGAAAAACGTGTGATGGTAGGTGTCGCGGCCGACCGCTTCGAGGTCGTTGTGCTTGCCCGAGATGCGCAGGCATTTCTGGCAATCGGCGACGCGCGGCGAGGGGGCGGTGCGCACGCCGAGGAAGTAGTCCTTGAATTGGACCATGCCGGCGTTGGTGAACAGCAGCGTCGGATCGCCCTGCGGGACCAGTGGCGCGGAGGGCACGATCACATGGCCGCGCTCCTTGAAGAAGTCGAGGAAGGATTGTCGGATTCGGTCGGTGGTCCACTGCATGCGGATTTATCTTAGCCCAGCGGGCGTGCAATTAGAATTTGGCCATCGCGAACCGCCGCCGCCAGTCTCCGCGCCCATTGTCCTCACCCGGAGGATAGAATCCGGGGCAAATCGCTTCGCGTCGATCCTTCGGCGTTCGCCTCAGGATGACAATCAAGACGGCGGGGCATCAGGCCAGATGGCTGCGGCGGCGTTCAGGCTGGAGACTGCGCGCAAGATCGGCGGCAATCCGTTCGGCATCGCCCGGCCCCAGCCGCGAAATCGTGATTCGAATCGCGGGCGGACTCTTGATTCGGTAGCGCTCACCCGCGATCACACCCCATCCAGCGGCCTGCATCGATTGGACCACCGCCTGCTCCTCTGGCACCGGCGCCCAGACGTTGAGTCCCGAGCGGCCGTGCGCCGCGATGCCATGGCGCGCGAGCGCCGCGACCATCGCTGTGCGCCGCGCGGTGTAAGCGGCAGACGCCTTGTCGAGCAGCTTTGCGACTTTGGGATCGCTCCAGAGGTTGAGGACGACCTGCTGCAGGATGTGGCTGACCCATCCGGCGCCGAGGCTCTGCCGACCCTCGACGCGCGCGATCGTCATCGCATCGCCGGTCATCACCGCCAGCCGCAGATCCGGGCCGAGCGACTTCGAAACCGAGCGGACAATCGCCCAGTGCGGGTGATCAGCGGTCATCACCGTCAGCGCGCGCACTCCCGCGATGGGGCCCGCATGGTCGTCCTCGATCGCCAGCACACGCGGATGCTCCCCGAGAATGCGCCGCAATTGCGCAACGCGGCGCGCGGCGAAGGCCGCACCGCTGGGGTTCTGCGCGCGCGGCGTCAGCACGCATGCCTGCGCGCCTGCTTCCAGAGCCGATAAGAGCTCGCCGGGAAGCACGCCCAAGTCGTCAAGCCGCATCGGGATGGCGCCGAGTCCCATCGCCTTGAGCAAATCCAGCAGCGCGGCGTAGCCGGGATCCTCGACCGCGACGCGATCGCCGGGTCTGAGATGCGCGTTGAGCACGCGCTCGATCCCGTCCAGCGCGCCGCTGACGACCGCGATCGGCGCCGATGGAATCCCGTCGGCGGCGAACTCGCGCCCGGCCGCTTCGACCAGTGCCGGAATGTTGGTGCCCTCACCATACAGGCGCGGGCGCAGATTGACATGCGACAGCACGGGCCCCAGCGGCGGCAGCAGCGCCGGATCGGGGCTGCCCGTAATCAGGTCGCGCACGCCTGCAGGAATCACGACGCGCGCTCGCGACACGATCGGCGGCTGGGCGCTGACCGCGGTCCCGCGCCGCCCATGCGCAACGATCAGGCCGCGCGTGCGGAGGTTGTGGTAGGCGGCCGCGACCGTGGTCGGGCTGAGACGCAGCGCGACCGCCAGCTCGCGCACGGTGGGGATGCGATCGCCGGGGCGCAGCCGCGCGCGCATGATGCCCTCCTCGATCGAGCCCGCGATTTCGCTGGCGTTGCGTCCCCGGATCGGATATTGTGCTGTCACGTCGTTAGTATTGTACTGTAACAAACTCAGGAGCGCAACAGATGGAGCCCTCGCTCGCCACCCCCCGCACCACCGTTCATCGGCTGCCCAAACGCGCCGCCTACGACCGCGCCACGATCGACGCGATCCTCGATGAAGCGCTGATCTGCCATCTCGGCTTCGTCGCCGACGGCCAGCCGTTCGTGATTCCTACCATCCATGCGCGCGGCGGCGAGAGCGTCTTCATCCATGGATCGCAGGCGAGCCGGATGCTGCGCGTGACCCGCGCCGGCGCCGTAGTTTGCCTGACCGTTACGTTGATCGACGGGCTGGTGGCCGCGCGCTCAGCGTTCCACCATTCGATGAACTACCGCTCGGTCGTGATCCTCGGCACCGCAGTCGAGGTCACCGAGCCTGCGGAAAAGCTCGCAGCGCTGCGGACGATCGTCGACCACATCATTCCGCGACGATGGGACGAGGTGCGCCAGCCCAGCGAGGCCGAACTGAAGCAGACCACCGTGCTTGCCCTTCCGATCACGGAAGGGTCGGCGAAGATTCGAACCGGACCGGCGCTGGATGACGAGGCGGATTACACGTTGCCGATTTGGGCGGGCGTCGTGCCGCTGCGACTCACACCCGCCGCGCCAATTCGCGACGCACGTTGCGATCCCGCGATCGCGATTCCGAGCAGCATCGCGGAGTACGCGTCGCGCCGCCTCTCCCGCGCCTGAGGCTTCCGCCGAAGGCGCAAATCGGGAGAGGCTAGCGGTGAATTTGCCAGGCAAATTCATCACGGGGTGAAGGTGCGAAGCCCTCGCTTGCACCATTGATGTTCGCCTGAGAGCTGCGATCCGCTACTTGCGCTTGGGCGCGGCAGATGGCGGCGCGTCGTCGGCTTCGGGCTCTGCGGGCGCCGGCGTCGTCAGCGGAATCGGCTTGTGCGCCAGCTTCTCGCGCACCTTGGCCTCGATCTCGTCGGCGATCGACGGATTGGCCGTGAGCAGATCGCGCGCATTCTCGCGCCCCTGCCCGATGCGCTCGCCCTTGTAGGAATACCATGCGCCGAGCTTCTCGATGATGTTGTGCTCGGCGGCGATATCGATCAGCTCGCCTTCCTTGGAGATACCCGAGCCGTAGAGGATGTCGAATTCGGCTTCGCGAAACGGCGGCGCAACCTTGTTCTTGACGACCTTGACCTTGGTGCGCGAGCCGATCACTTCGGTGGCGTTCTTGATGGTCCCGATGCGCCGGATGTCGATGCGCACCGACGAATAGAACTTCAGCGCGTTGCCACCGGTGGTGGTCTCGGGATTGCCGAACATCACACCAATCTTCATCCGGATCTGGTTGATGAAAATCACGATGGTGCGCGAGCGCGAGATGATCGAAGTGAGCTTGCGCAGCGCCTGCGACATCAGGCGCGCCTGCAAGCCCATCTGCGGCTCGCCCATCTCGCCCTCGATCTCCGCGCGCGGCACCAGCGCGGCGACCGAATCGATCACCAGCACGTCGATCGCGCCCGATTGCACCAGCGTCTCAGTGATTTCGAGTGCCTGCTCGCCGTTGTCGGGCTGCGAGATCAGCAGATCCTCGACCTTGACGCCCAGCTTGCGCGCGTAGGCGGCGTCCAGTGCGTGCTCAGCATCGATGAAGGCGCAGACTCCGCCGGCCTTCTGCGCCTCGGCAATGCATTCGAGCGCCAGCGTGGTTTTGCCCGACGATTCCGGGCCGTAGATTTCGACCACGCGGCCGCGCGGCAATCCGCCCACGCCGAGGGCAAGATCGAGTCCGAGCGAGCCGGTCGAGATGACCGAGATGTCGCTCGCGATCGCATCCTCGCCGAGCTTCATGATCGAGCCTTTGCCGAACTGCTTCTCGATCTGGCTGAGCGCCAGATCGAGCGCCTTTGATTTGATCTCTGCCATGACCTCAGACCCGCGGCTTTGCTGCGCCGCCCCCTTTGAAGTGCGTTCAGCGGGCATCTTGCCACAAACCGCAGCGGATAGTCTCATGCTCGCGGACGCCATGACGCATGCTGCGATCCGATGGTAGTCTGGATGAATGGCCGACGCGGATCGCGCCTACTACCAGCGCACGCTTGAGCTGCTGGAGGATTCCTGCCTCGAAGCCGACGCGCGCGGCGACGTCGCCGGCGGCTCCGGCTCTGGTGGCGGGCTGGCGCGATGGGAGTGCAAGCGGCGCGTAATCGCGCGCGCGTTCGATCATGACGGCGACTGGCTCGACGCCGGATGCGCCAACGGCCTGTTGATGGAAACTCTCACGGGATGGGTGGCTGAGGCTGGCTGGCGCATCGAGCCGTACGGACTGGACCTCTCCGCGCGAATCGCGGAGCGCGCCCGGCAGCGCTTGCCGCATTGGGCCGACCGCATCTGGGCGGGCAACGTGATGGAATGGACGCCACCACGTCGCTTCGACTATGTGACGGTGATCGCGGATTGCGTGCCGCCAGATCACCGCGCTGCGATGGTCGAACGGATCGCGCGCGTCTATCTCAATCCGCGCGGCAGGCTGGTGTTTAGCTGCTACAAATCGTCGGCGGTCGGTCGCCCCGAGGAAGCCGCAGCGACGCTTCTGGGATTCGGTTATCAGCTGGCGGGCGCGGAGGAACTCGTCCTCGACGGCGTGCTCAACAATACCGTCGCATGGGATCGACATCAGCGCGTGAAGCCGAGCTTCGCGAGCGCGTCGTAGTTCGCACCGGCCGGCGACAGGATGCTCCGGTAGAGCGTCATCGATTCGGTGCGTGATGCGCCGAACTTGCGATCGCGCGCTTCCTCGACGATGCCACGAACGTGCGAGAATCCGCGCGGATCGCGTACGCGACCAATGGTCAGATGGGGTGCGAAGGGGCGCTCCTCGGGCTCGAAGCCATGCCGGACTGCGGCGGCCTCGACTCGCCGGGCCAGCTCGACCAGCTCAGGACTCTCGAGGCCGGCCCAGATCACGCGCGGGCGGTTGAGGCTGGGGAAGCCGCCGACGCCCCCGACCTTCATCGTGAAGGGAGGGGTCTCCGCGGCGATCTTCTCCAGCGATGCGAGCAGCGACCGCAGCCTCTGCGTCTGAACCGATCCGCCAAGAAAGCGCAGCGTCAGATGCAGGTTCCCAGGGCGCACCCAGCTGATGCCGCGCCCCGTGCGGCTCAGTTCTTCGATCAGCCCCGCGAGTGCATCTTTGACCTTCGACGCCAGCCGAATCGCCACGAAGGCGCGCATGCGATCGGGTAGCGATTCGGGCAGGCTCACTCTGCCTCGCTTGCGGGGCTTGCGCGCCGGATGCGGACGGCCGTGCGCCGCAGCGCGGCCTCGTCCCAGCGATGGCCGCTTGCGGCTAGCGCGAGAGCTCGTACTCAACCAGTGGCAGGCGATCGTTGCCGAAGAACATCGATGAGCCGTCTACGAACATCGTCGGCGAGCCGAAGCCGCCGCGCTCGATCAGCTCTTCGGTGTTGATGCGCAGCTTGTCCTTGTACGGCTGCGAATTGATCTTCTCGAAAAACTGACCCTGATCGAGTCCGACCGCGGCCACAATCTCTTTCAGCTCGGCATCCTGGCTGATGTCGCGATTCTCCCCCCAATACGCCTCGAAGACGCGCCGCGAGTAGGGCGAGATGATTCCGTGCTCGTGCGCCACGAAGGCCCCGCGCATCGCCTTGACCGAATTGACTGGAAACACTGTCGGCTGGCCGATCTTGATCTCGTAAAAGCGCGCCCAGTCCTGAAGATCCTTGCCATAGTGGCGCGCCTTGACCTTGACCGGATTCTTGCGGCTTTCGTACACGGAAGGATTGACGGTGTTGAACAAGCCACCGACGAGAATCGGCCGCCATATCAGCTCAGCGTGGTGGCGCGTGGCGACTTCCTCGATCTTCGTGAAGCACAGATAGGTCCACGGGCTCGAGCAGTCGTAGAAGAACTCCAGTTTCTTGCCCATCTAACGCTCCAAGGAGTTTCTAGCACGCATCGGCGCGGCCCATGAAGCGGCGAACGCGTCACTGCGACGCTGCGGAAGCGGCTGGCGTCGTCACCGATGCCGGGCTTTCAGGCGCATCGATCACGCGGACGAGGTCGACGCGCACATAGCCAACGAACGCGGCGGCCTCGATGCGGATCGGCAGATGCGGCTGGTCGACGGTGACCCACGCCGTAGTGGCGCGCGCGGTGCGCTGTACCAGATCATTCTTGACGTAGGTGACCGTCGGCGTGACACGGAAGACTTCGAATACGCCCAGGCGTGTGCGCAAGCGATCGCGCCCCGTTATCTCGACATGCAGCACGCAGCGATTGACCGCTGCAAAGACATCGAAGGTGTAGCTCTGGCCTACCTCGAGCGGCTGCAGCAAGCCCATCACGGCTCCTGAGAACAAGCCATATGGATTGTCGGAAAGGAAGGCGTGAGTCTCGACCCCTTTGCGGTTGCGCTTGGAGCCGGTGACGATGTGCGAGGCCGGATCGAACAAGAGCGTGTATTCATTGAAACGCCGGTTCTCTTGCTGCCGAACATAAGCCTCGCCCAACGACAGGCTCCGCAGGTCAAAGTCCTCGCGAAAGTAATCGCGCATCCGCCAGAACAAATCGACCAGCCGGTTGGTCTGCGCCGTCGCCTCGCCAACGAAGTGGCCCGGCAAGCGGGAATTGGCATGGAGCTCGATGGTGACAGTCGCGGCGGGAATTCCGATCCAAGAGGCCTGGTAGACGAGCAGCCGCGGACTGCGGCGCGGGATCGGCCCAAGCTTGTATCGCGGGATGATGACTTCCTTGGGAAGGGCCTGGACCACGTCGGAAGCCGCGGGAGCAGGGCTCGGGGCGGCCGCAAAGACATCGGCCAGAGCCAGTATAGCGGCCAGCATCACGGACACGCCGGCGACCGCTCCGGCTGGCGCCCAGCGGCGCTTTCGTTTGCCTTGAAATCGCGCGCCCAAAGGTCGATCATCGCCAATTGTGGCGAAGGAGCGAAGCATGATGCGGCAAAGCCTTGTTCTCATTGCGATGCTGCTGTTCTCGCTCCTCGCGGTTCCGCGCGCGCAAGCCCAAGTCGGTAGCGCGCTGGGCAACAATCCGCTACTTCATCAAGGCCAAAATCGCGCCGGCACCGACGATCCTCGCGAGCGTGCCGACAAGCAAAGCGGCCCGCGCATCGTCAAGGACGTCAAGAAGGCGATGCTCGATGCGGATCCAAAAGTCCGGGTCGCCGGGCTCACCAAGCTTCGTTACCTGCAACAGCCGGAAGTCGACGACATCCTCATCAACGGCATGGTCGATGCTGACACGCGCGTCAAGATCAAGGCTATCGATTTGCTCGGCGCGCGCCAGGCGAACAGTGCAGTGCCGACGATGTCGCAGTTCCTGTTCCTGCGTTCGACCGAGCCGGTGGTCAGGCTCCATCTGGTTGCCGCGCTCGGGCGAATCGGCGATGCGCGCGCCGCCTTGCCTGTGATGCAGTACATGCATGGCGCTGAGGACGATCGCGAGCGCGGCACCGCGGTCTTCGCGCTGGGCGAGATTGGTGACAGCCGCGCGCTCGACGCGCTCACCCAGGCTGCCGCCGAGGATCCGAGCCCGATGGTGCGGCGGCTTTCGCAGGAGGCGGTCGAGAAGCTGCAGGGCGAGATTCCGACCCAGCACTCGGAGCGACTCGCAGAAAAGAAGGACGCCGACCAGCGTTTTGTCCCCACCGACGTCAAGCTCTCCAAGCTGCGCGAGTTCGACGAAAAACTCCAGGAACAGCGGGGCCGCTGAAACCGCTCGTTGTTACTCGCTCAGCGTAGCCCCGCTCAGATGGCCCGGCTTGACCGCTTGAGCCACTGACCCGCCATCACGCCGTCGCCGCGCCATTCGCCGTCGGCGATGACCCTCTGCCCATTGACCAGCACATGCATGATTCCTTGCGGCGGAATATCGGCATCGCGGAAGCCGGCGGGACCTGCGATCTTCTCGGGATCGAAGATCGTTACGTCGGCGGCATAGCCCGGCCTGATCAAGCCGCGATCGCCCAGGCGCATCCGCTCCGCCGCCATGCCCGTAAATTTGTGGATTGCCGCCTCGAGCGTCAGCAGCCCCAGTTCGCGCACGTAATGGCCGAGAATGCGGGGATACGTGCCGAAGCTCGCGGGATTGTGATGGCCGTGCGAGGTCAGGATGGTGTCCATCTCGAATGCGTTGAGCGGATGGGCCATCGCGGCACGCAGTGCGTGCTCGTCCTCGGCATCTCCGCTGTACTGATGGAGCATCACGCGCGCGCGTCCCTCGCTCGTCCGCGCGACCGCAAGGTAGGCTTCATGCGGCTCGAGCCCCATCGCGGACGCGATCTCGCCAAAGAACTTGCCTTCATAGCGCGCCAGCTCCGGCTTCACGCCCCATAGCAGTTGCGCCGAGTCGCGGATGAAGCGGTCCATCGGCGCAAACGTCTCGCGCAGCCGCACGATCCCCTCGGCACTCGTGAGATGGACCATCATCCGGTCCTGCGACCATGCCGGGAACAGTACGCGGATCGTCGTGTTGCCGCCGGTGTATGGAAACGTGTCGAAAGCGATATCGACGCCGCTGTCGCGAATGCGTTCGAGATCGGCGAGGACTTCCCGCACGGTGGTCCAGGTGCGGCGGCCCACGAAGATCAGATGGGAGACTTGCAGCGGCACGCGCGCGATGCGCGCGACGTCGGCCATCTCGCGAATCGCGAGCATGTTGTGCGGCGTCGTCTCGCCGTATAAGGCCGAGCGCACCGAATACGCGCGCAGATGCGAGGTCAGCACGCCGCCTGCGGCGCCCGCGACTTCGGCCAGCGCCGCCAGCTCGGCAGGCTTCGCGATCATCCCGGGAAAGTAGCCCAAGCCGGTCGAGACGCCGATTGCACCGTCGTCCATCGCCTGTTCGACCATCGCGCGCATCGCCGCTAGCTGCTCCAGCGACGGCTCGGCGCCGGACATCCCCATCACGCACAGCCGGATGCTGCCGTGGCCGGCCAGATGCGCGACGTTGAGCGCGAGCCCGTTGTTCCTGAAATGCGCACCCAGCTCGGCAACGCTCTCCCACTTCCATTCCAGCCGCCGCTCGCAGAGCATCTGGCTCGATTCATCGAGCAGCCGGTAGCTCTCGCGCTTCACCGGCGCTATCGAGAAGCCGCAGTTGCCGCCGACGAAAGTGGTCACGCCCTGCAGCAGGAACGGCCGCAGGATCGATGCGTGATCCGCCAGCGGGGCGACCCAGTCCGAATGCGAGTGCAAGTCGATGAAGCCGGGCGCGACGATCATGCCGACGGCCTCGATCGTGCGCGCGGCGGTTGCTACTTCCGCTTCGGCCGGCTGCATGATCGCGGCGATCTTGCCGCTCTTGATCGCAACGTCGGCACGAAAGCGCGGCGCGCAGCTGCCGTCGACGACCGTGCCGCCGCGAATCAGTAGGTCGTATTCCATGGCGCGGCGATAGTCGCGCGCGCAGCCGCGTTAGCGCAACTGCGCTCTCGTCGCGGCTCGCTCAGAGGAGGTTCTTGAATCTGCGGATCGACAGGCCAGCGTCCCGAACAATACCGCCTATCGTGAATGCGTTCATGGGGTTGTGGCGCGGGATTGTGAGAATTCGGACGCCATCGGTCATGACAACGCGCTTGCCTTGGCGAATCACCCGAAAGCCGGCCTTCTGGAGCGCTCGCACAGCATCCAGGTGGTTGACACCCGGGGAGCTTCGGCACGATCTACGAGGCGACCTCAACCTCGCGGATCACCACTCCCTTCAGCAGGTCGTCCCGCGCGGCCAAATACTCCCGAATGGCGTCCCGAATGTTGCGCAGCGCCTCTTTCTCGGTGTCCCCCTGCGACCAGCATCCCGGGAGGCCGGGAACCGAAACGCTGTAGCCTTCATCAGTCTTGTGCAGCGCGATCTTGTATTTCATGCGTGGTCCAGAGCATATCACTGCGCTGACTACCCGACGAGGCGGCCCAGTGATCCGCTTGGGGTCGGATGGCCGGGCAGCACCTGATCGATCTGCGGCGGCCCCAGTCCCATGAACGCGGAACTGCCGAGAATCAGCGCCGCGCGCAGCGGCAGCGGATTGTCCGCCTTCGCTGATTCCCGATGGCTCGCATACGCGCTTCCATACGATACGGCGCCCATCGCGCGAGGATACAGCCGCTTAGATGGAGGTGAACGTGAACGAAACTAGTGAGGTCGCCCCACGAATGAACTTGGAATTACTCTGTCATCCTGAGCGAACTCCGCGGAGCGAAGGATCTCGCGCGGCGATCGGTTGCCGCGTGATTTTGCTGGCCGCCCGCGAACTGAGCATCACGGCCGCAAAGACGGCGGCCGCGAGATTCTTCGCTGCCGCTCAGAATGACGACCTAGACGGTGGGCAACACGACACTAGCGGGACGCCCGGCCCCACGATTCGATCAGGCTTTCGATCGCGCGCTTGAGCTCGGGATCCTTGATCTCGGGCAGCTTGATGGCCGAGCGGATCTCGCGCCGTACGGCGCGGGGCCGAGGATGCGATCGGCGGCTGAGCGCGCCGCGCACGAAGCGAATATCGCGCACCGAATCATCGCCCATCTGCTCGCGGAGCTTCGCGAGGATTTGCGGTTTGAGCAGGTTGAGCTCCTGGATCCACATCGCGCTCGAGCTGCGAATTACCGCAGTATGGAACTTGAGATCGCCGACCTCGGTGCGGCGCGCGATGTCGGGGCCGACCAACTCGGGCCATAGCCTGATCAGGCGGGCGATATCGAAACGACCATCCGGATCAAGCTTCTTGAGTAACGCCTCCAACGTCGTGGAGAGCTTCTCAGGATGACGTTTAGGGGCCTTCATCGATGCTTTTGTAGCACCTTAGCGATCGGGGCGATGGAGGCATAGCGGCATCAGAATCAATTCAAGGCGTCTGGAAGCGGGTTTTGTGAATCGATGATTGCCGCAGTTTGACATCGCGTGCGCAGTGGTCTAAAAACGCCTGCACCACAACAGGTGGCGTTATTCACAGGGTGTGGATACATTATAAAGAGGTGTTGATAATAATTCGCTGATTGATCGCTTTTTCAACATGAGGCAGCCTGACTTATAGCTGGAATTAGACCAGAGGCCTTCCGAGCTGCTTTCAAAGCAGCCGGTGAACGAGCGATCTTTGAACGAGGCGGACGAGGCGGTGGGGACAGGACAATGGCGCAGAACGTAGAAAAGCAGCTGACCGAACGCACCGAACAGAACGCCGCCGAGGGGCATGGCGTCTCAATCGCGCGCTTCTTCACACACGCGGGCATCGATCCGATGACCGAGGTCGAGTGGGATACGCGCTCGGCCGTGATCGCGGGCGAAGACGGCCGCGTAGTGTTCGAGCAGACCGGCGTCGAAGTGCCGCGCGGATGGTCGCAGACCGCGACCAACGTCGTGGTCTCGAAATATTTCCGCGGCATGCTGGGCACTCCCAAGCGCGAGACCTCGGTGCGCCAACTCGTCGCACGCGTGGCCGATACGATCACCGGCTGGGGTATGAGCCAAGCCTACTTCCGCTCCACGGCGGACCGCGAAGCATTCCACGCCGAGCTTAGCCATTTGCTGCTGACGCAGAAGGCGTCGTTCAATTCGCCGGTCTATTTCAATGTCGGTATCGAGGCGAAGCCGCAATGCTCGGCCTGCTTCATCCTCAAGGTCGATGACAACATGGAATCGATCCTGAGCTGGTACCGCAATGAGGGCATGATCTTCAAAGGCGGTTCCGGCGCCGGCGTAAATCTCTCGGCGCTGCGCTCCAGCAGGGAGAGGCTGTCCGCCGGCGGCACAGCATCCGGGCCGCTGTCGTTCATGAAGGCGGCCGACGCCTCGGCAGGTGTAATCAAGTCCGGCGGCAAGACGCGGCGCGCGGCGAAGATGGTCGTGCTCAACGCCGACCATCCCGACGTGGTCGATTTCATCAAGTGCAAACAGGAAGAGGAGAAGAAGGCGTGGGCGCTGATCGACGCGGGCTATGACTCCTCGCTCGATGGCCCGGCGTATGGCTCGGTCTTCTTCCAGAATGCCAACAACTCGGTGCGCGCGACCGACGACTTCATGCAGGCGGTGCTCAACGACGCCGAGTGGCGCACCCACTTCGTCAAGGGTGGCGAGCCAGCCGACACGTATCGTGCGCGCGAGCTGATGCGCATGATCGCGGAGGCGGCGCACGCTTGCGGCGATCCAGGAATGCAATTCGATACGACCATCAACTCATGGCACACCTGCCCCACCGCCGGTCGAATCAACGCGTCCAATCCATGCAGCGAGTACATGCATCTGGACAACTCGGCGTGCAATCTCGCTTCGATAAACCTGCTCCGCTTCCTCGACGAACGCGGCGAATTCGACGTCAAGGCGTTCCGCCATGCGGTCGATGTGATGATCATCGCGCAGGACATCGTCGTGGACAACTCCTCGTATCCGACCGAGGAGATCGCCCGTAATTCTCACGCGTATCGCGAACTGGGGCTTGGCTACGCGAATCTCGGCGCAACGCTGATGGCGCTGGGGATGCCCTACGATTCCGACCAGGGCCGCAGCTACGCCGCCGCGCTTACCGCACTGATGACCGGTGAGGCGTACCTGCAATCGGCGCGGCTGGCGCATGCGATCGAGCCGTTTGCCGGCTACGCGCCCGAGCGCGAGCCGATGCTCAAGGTGATCGAGCGCCATCGCAGCTACGCTTACAAGCTCGAGCCATCGCATGTGCCGCTGGAACTGCTGCGCGCTGCGCGCGACTCATGGGACGAGGCGCTCAAGCTTGGCCAGGCGGCCGGCTATCGCAACTCGCAGGCCACCGTGATCGCGCCCACCGGCACGATCGCCTTCATGATGGATTGCGACACCACCGGCATCGAGCCCGACATCGCGCTGGTCAAGTACAAGAAGCTGGTCGGCGGCGGGATGCTCAAGATCATCAACAACACCGTGCCGCGCGCGCTCAAACGCATCGGCTACGATTCGAAAGAGATCCCGGAGATCGTCGAATACCTCGAAGAGCACGAGACGATCGAGGGCGCGCCGCATCTGGACGACGCGAACCTTGCGGTCTTCGATTGCGCGTTCCGCCCACGCTCGGGCTCGCGCAGCATCCACTACCTCGGCCATCTCAAAATGATGGGCGCGGTGCAGCCGTTCGTCTCTGGCGCGATCTCGAAGACCATCAACATGCCGGCGGAAGCGACCGTCGAAGAAGTGGCCGAGGCATACATCACGGCATGGAAGCTTGGGCTGAAGGCAGTTGCGATCTACCGCGATGGATCCAAGCGCGTGCAGCCGCTCAGCACCGGCAAGCGCAAGGAGAGCGCGCAGGCTGTGGAAGCCGCCGCCGCGCCCTTGCCGATGGCGCCGGGATATGGGCCGATCCGCCGCAAGCTGGCCGACGAGCGAAACTCGATCACGCACAAGTTCGATATCGCCGGCCACGAGGGTTACATCACGGTCGGCAAATATGAGGACGGCAAGCCCGGCGAAATCTTCGTCAATATGTCCAAGCAGGGCTCGACCATCTCGGGCCTGATGGACTCGTTCGCGACGGCGATCTCGTACGCGTTGCAGTATGGCGTGCCGCTGCAGTTCCTGGTGGACAAATTCGCGCATATGCGCTTCGAGCCGTCGGGCTTCACCAAGAATCCGCAAATCCCGTATGCGAAATCGATCGTCGATTACCTGTTCCGCTGGATGGCCTCCAAGTTCCTCGACGATGAGGCCAAGCGCGAAGTCGGCCTGATACTCGATAGCGAGCGCATGGCGATCGCAACGGAAAGCGCATCGCCCGAGACTGCCGCATCGCTCTCAGCGCCGCGCGTGGAGAATGTCGTCAGCCTGCGCGAAGGCAAGGACAGCGCATGGCGGCAGACCTTTCTGAATCAGCAGGATGCGCCGCCGTGCCCGGATTGCGGATGCATCATGGTGCGCAACGGCTCCTGCTACAAGTGCATGAATTGTGGTACTACCAGCGGCTGTTCGTAAGCCGCGCGATGGCTTTGGGAGCGCCTAAAGGCTTGCTGCCCCGGGGGAATGTCGGGCCGGGGAGGATGGGCAAAGCGTTTTGCGGATGAAGATGATGAGGGGATGTTTTGCACCGAGTTGAGCCGGCGGCGGCCGGCACGATGATTTCCTCCGGGGCGCAACTGGCGACGACCATCAGGATCGCGGAGGGACCTCCGCCTTAGGTGTGGTGGCGGGGTGGCGGATGTGGGGACGGCAGGAGGGCTGGGAGCAATCCCAGCCCTCCACATCTTTTTTCCCCCACGCTACAATCGCTTCGCGTCGATCCTTCGCTTCGCTCAGGATGACAGAGAAGCCTTGTCATTCTGAGTGGAGGCCGCCGGAGCGAAGAATCGACGCGAAGCGATTTGCTCAAGCTGCGCAGAAGAAAGCACGGGCCGCGCATCGATGCGCGGCCCGTGCTCATTCAATCTCGATTCGCTTTAGAGGATCGGAGCGCGATTCGCTGTGCGCTCCGGGATAAGGCAAACGGACTCGTTATCCAGCCAGCTCCGCCATCCGCGCCGACGGCGACAGGCGATGCATCAGTCCAGCAAGCCACTCCTGCCAGCCCTCAGGTGCGACGATCTCGAGCAGCATGGCAGGCCCTTCGCTACGCAGCGCGCGCACGATGTCCAAAGACATCTGAATCATGATCATGTTCATCGCATCATCCTCTTGCGCGCTGCTTCGCTTCGGCTCCTAGAAGAGCTGAGCGAAGGAAGCGATCACCCACACCAGCGTCAGGATCGCGAACACCAGCCCGGGCGCTTCATTGAGTGAGTTGTACTGCGCCACACGGATTGCCTCTGCGGTGACAGTCGGCTCAGCACTCGCGAAACCCGTCAGTTCGGCCCGATTGATTGCTTCCATCTTCCTTCCCTCCGTTGAGCTGTTACGCTCGCAAGTGGGTAAAGCAACATCGGTGCCAGCTGATCTGGCGAGACCGATATCTCAAGCAGTCGAACGAAGATGTAAGCTAACTATCTAAAAAGACTTGGATTTTGGGATCAAACGCGCTTGAAAAGCTCGATGCAGCAAGACGACTGCATGCCGGATTTCCTCTCGCGATTTGCGGATCGCGAAGCTGAACGAGACGGCGATTTGCGAATTGCGAGAAGCTAGCGGCTGACTGTCTCCATCACCCTGCCGCTGGCAGCGTCAGCGATCTCAAGCTCGAATTTACCGGTTATCTTGTGCGAAGTCTTAGCGCCGTCGATCCCCGAACGCAGATCGCCGAGGAATTTGGCGCGCGCAAACGGGGGCATCTGGCCCATCGGGAAATCCTGCATCATCACGCGCGCGCGCGATCGCGAAGTCCATTCAACCGACTTCACCTTGGGGCCGGCGAATGGCACCGCCTTTACCATCTGCTCGATCGCACTCTCGAACGATCCGGCGCCGCTTGCGGACGGCGCGCCCGATGCCAGTCCCGTTGATCCGTTCACTGGAGCCGTTGCGCCGCTGAGCTTGGCGAGCAACTCTCGCGCGCGGGCACGCGACTTATCATCCGGCGCGAGCGCGATCGCCTTTTCGAGCGCGGCCTTCGCCTCGGCACTCTTGCGCATCTGCTGGTATGCGATGCCGAGATTGAAATAACCCGCGAAGAAGTCGGGCTTGGCGCCAATGACCCGCTTGTACTGTGCGACCGCCTGATCAGGATTGCCGGTGTAGAGGTACATCGTGCCGAGGTCGGTGCGCACCTCCTCGTCGCCGGGCTTCTTGTTCAGGTAGTGCTCGTATGCGGCAATTGCCTGATCGTAGCGCTGCCGATCGTAGTTCACGTTGCCGACGCCGCGCAGCGCCTCGAGGTTGTCGGGATCGATCTTGAGCGCATGCGCATACGCAGCCAGCGCCTTGGGATAATAGGACGAATCGAACATCGCGGCGCGTGTCGAGACTTCGCCGAGCCGGTTCCATGCCGCGATATCGCCGGGCTTGCGGCTGGCGGTCTGCTCGATTTCATCGATCAGCTTGCGCGCCTCGGGCGGCAGCTCGATCTTCGGATGGCCCTCGGGCAGCGATTCCTTGTTGTTCGCCGCGCCAACGGAGGGCGCGGCGGCCGATCCCGCCGCGATCTTGTCGCCCGGAGTTCGCGGAGCGAGCGCGATGATTCCGACCATCCCGACGGCGATGATTCCGGTAAAGATCGCCAGCGCCGATGGCGTGACGCGGAAACTTCGTATTGCACGGGCTGGCGACGTGGCCGATTGCGCCAGCTGTTCGCCGCATTCGACGCAGAATTTCGCGCTGACGACGAGCGCCGCCCCGCATTGCGGACAAAGTCGCACACCAGTTCTCCTATCCAGCGCGGATGGCGCGCGCAACGCCTCGCCAGCATCGGCGCCAGCCATCGCTTCGCGATTTCCAACTCTTCGGCGGCTTGGGCTATAGTGCGCCTGCCCGAAGGCATACCTGCGGAGGAGACGAAGACATGCTGCTGTATAATTCGCTGGGACCCAATCCACGTGCGATGCGAATGTTCCTCGCCGAGAAGGGAATCACCATCCCCACCAAGGAAGTCAACCTGATGGGGGCGGAGAATCGCAAGCCGCCCTACACCGATCGTAACCCGGGCGGCCAGTTGCCGGCGCTCGAACTGGACAACGGCAAGTGCATCGGCGAGACCGTCGCGATTTGGGAGTATCTCGAAGAAAAGAATCCCAAGCCCGCGCTGATCGGCTCGACGCCCGAGGAGCGCGCCGAGACGCGCCAATGGCAGCGGCGCATCGAGCTCAACATCACCGAGCATCTCTACAACGGCTTCCGCTACGCGGAGGGTGCGCAGCTGTTCAAGGATCGCATGCGCATCATCCCGGAGGCTGCGCCGGGGCTGAAGGCAATCGTGCAGGACAAGCTCAAGTGGCTGGACGGACAGCTCGCGGGCAAACAGTACATCGCGGGCGACCGCTTCACGATCGCCGACATCATCTTGTACGCGGCGCTCGATTTTGGCGCCGGCGTCGGCCAGAAGCCGGACCTGACGCACGCCAACTTGAAGGCGTGGTTCGAGCGCGTCAACGCGCGGCCCAGCGCAACCGCAAGCCTCCATCCGGCGGCGGCCCAGCAAGGCATGCGCGCCTAGCGCATATCGCCCCGACGTGCCCGAGAAGTTCGACGAGATCGCGCGCCAGCTGACCGCGCTGGCGCGCGCGAAGACCGGCGATCCTGGCGCGTCGGTCGCACAGATCGAGACACTGCCGGGCCATGCCGGCTTCAGCTACAGCTTCGTTCTGACGCATCGCGACGGTGTCGAGAAGCTGGTGGTGCGGCTCGCGCCGCCCGGCGTGCGAATCTCGGGTCCGGCCGATGTCGTGCGCCAAGCGCGCGTCATGCAATCGCTCGCCGATACCGCAGTGCCCGTGCCGCCGGTCAAATGGTTTGGCGACGAAGCAGAATTCTTCGGGCGTCCGTACTTCGTCGTCGGTTTCATCGCTGGCGAGAAGCTCGCGATGGGCGAGACGAAGTTCTCCGCCGCCGAGATTCCGGGACTCGTGCGCAGCCTGCTCGCCGCGATGACGGCGCTGCATGCGGTGGACTGGCGATCGCGCACGGCCGCATGGGGCGAGCCATTCGCGCTGAGCGACGAACTCAAGCGGCTTGACTATCTGCTCGATCGTCCGACGCTGGATCCCAAGGTGGTCGCGCGCGCACCCGAGTTGCGCGAACGGCTGCGTTCGAGCCTGCCCGCCGCGCCGCGCATCGGATGCGTGCATGGCGACTTCCAGTGGTCGAACTCGCTATTTCATGAGGGCCGGCTGAACGCCCTGATCGACTGGGAAATTTCGATGATCGGCGCGACGCTGCTGGACCTCGGCTGGCTTTGCCTGTTCTCCGATCCGCAAAGCTGGGTGGGTGGCTCGCTCGTCCCGGGCCATCTGCCCGCGCCCGATGAGATCTGCGATCTCTATGCAGAGCTTGCAGGCTCACCGGTCTCACTGGACGAGGTGCGATGGTTCCGCGCATTCTCCGGCTACCGTTTCGGCGTGATCACGGTGTTCAACCTGATGTTGCATCGGCGCGGCAAGCGCGTCGATCCGACCTGGGAAGACGTCGCGCTCTCCGCGCCGCTACTCTTCGAACACGGCCTCGAACTGCTAGGCCACTAGAAAGCGAACGCGCCGACACGCTGAACCGATGCTCGCGGTAGTGCGGTCATTTGCTGGCGAGCACTTCGGCGAGATGGAGCGTCTCGATTTTGATGCCCGCGCGATGCGCGCCGCCACCAATCTGCATCAGGCATCCCGGGTCGTTGGCGACGACAACTTCGGCGCCGCTGGCCTTGATCGCTGCGAGCTTGTCCTCGAGCATCGCACCCGAGATATGCGGGAACTTGACCGAGAACAGCCCGCCGAATCCGCAGCATTCGTCGCGGCGCGCCAGCTCGCAGAGCCGGATTCCGCGCACCGCCGAGAGCAGCCGCAGCGGCTCGTCACGCAGCCCGAGCTCGCGCATCAGATGGCATGACGGATGATAGGCGACGGCGCGTTCGAAGCGTGCACCGACATCGGTCACCTTCAGCACACGGACCAGGAACTCCGAGAACTCGAACACCCACGGGCGGATCGCGCGCACCTTCTCCAGCATCGCGGGCTCGCCCGCAAAGAGATCGAGGTAGAAGATGCGAATCATCGAGGCGCACGAACCCGACGGCACGATGATCGGCGCTCCCGGCTCGCAATGCGCCAGCAGCTTGCGCCCGAGCGTGGCGGCCTCATCGCGCATTCCCTCGTTGAAGGCGGCCTGGCCGCAGCAGAACGCACGCCGCACGCGCCGCGTCTTGATATGCATCCGGCCAAGCACCGTTTCGACCGCCGCCGGCACTTGCGGGTAGAACTCCTCGGCAAGGCAGGTGCAGAAGATGCTGGCGTTGGTCATCGCGCGCTCTTCCCCTGATGCCAAGTCTCGAAAGCCGCAGTCACAAGAGGTTTGCTCAGATTTGTCATTCTGAGCGTCAGCGAAGAATCTCGCGGCCGCTGTTCTGCGGCCGTGACGCGGTCTTCCAAGCTCCAACGGGAATCATCACGCCGCAAGAAAGTGCGGCTCGAGATCCTTCGCCTCGGGCTCAGGATGACATCGTTTCTGTTGGTCAGGAGACGCAACACGGGGCTAGCCGCGCTCCGGCCAGACGACGATCGCGTACAGCTCTTTCGGCCCGTGCACGCCCATCACGATCCGCTTCTCGATATCGGCGGTACGGCTCGGTCCGGTGATCAGGGTCAGCTGAAAGCCGGCGATCGTCTCCTTGCCGAGCATCGCGAGCGCCGTCGCCAGGTCAGCCACGATGCGATCGACATCGACGAGGATCACGCTGATGGCCGGCAGCAGCGTCAGCGCGCGCGGCCGCGACTCATCGGCAAGCACGGCGAGCGTGCCGCTCGAAGCGATCGCGCATTCGGCCTCCGCGATGCCAATCTCGCATCGCGCCAGGCGGGTGCGCAGTTCGGCCCGATCAGCGGCGGGCACCGGCCCCGCCTGCGTCACCGCGAGGCCATCCCGGCCGAGCGCGGCCGCAATTTCGCCGAGCTTCAGCCGCGAGCCTTCGCCGATCGCGATGCTGTTCACTTCATGCGCGCGGGCAAGGCGCTCGATCTCCGCAGCCGCCTGCTCGAGTGACGAGACATCGATCACGTGGCCGCTGACGGCTTCCAGCTCGCGCGCGAATCGCGAGCTCAGCTCGGCGCGTCGCGCCGCGGGGGCGACTGGCAGCACTGCTTCAGCAAGCACAGAGCCATCGTCAGCGGGCGCCGCCTTTTCGAGCGCGCTACGGACGGTCGCGAGCAGTTGCTGAAACTCGCTCATGGTGTTGAATCAGCGCGCGCAGCGCCGCTCGATCGCGCTTTGGAACGAGGCAGCGGGAAGTCGCGATTGCGCGTCCAGCTGCTGAACGGCGGCGGCAAACGCCGGATGTAACCGCCGCGCGAAAACGGCAGCAGCGCGAGGTGCGCGATGCGCCCCGCAACGCGCATCAACATCGGATGACGCGCCATCCGGGCGAAGCGCGCCGCGCCGGAACGCACTCCGGCCGCCGTGCGCGGCCATGCGATCGGCTCGTCACCCTCGCTCGCCTTCCACCGTAGATGGAGCAGGATGCGCGGGATGTCGATATGCACCGGGCAAATATCCTTGCATGCGCCGCACAGCGTCGAAGCGAACGGCAGATGACCGGCGGCCTTCGCGCCGAACAGCGGCGGACTCACGATCGATCCGATCGGCCCGGGATAGGTCGAGCCGTATGCGTGCCCTCCGATGCGCCGATAGACCGGGCATACGTTGAGGCACGCACCGCACCGGATGCAATACAGCGCCTCGCGCAACACCGGATCGGCGAGCATCCGGCTGCGCCCGTTGTCGAGAATCACAACATGCATCTCGGCGGGCCCGTCGAGCTCGCCGGGACGGCGCGGCCCGTTGATGAAATTAGTGTAGGTCGTCAGCTTCTGGCCGGTGCCGGTGCGCGCGAGAATCTCGAGGAAGTGGCTAAGGTCGTCGAGCCGCGGGATCACTTTCTCCAGACCCATCACGGCGACGAACGTCTCCGGCATCGAGGAGGTCATCCGGCCGTTGCCCTCGTTCTCGACCAGCACCAGCGTGCCGGTCTCCGCGATCGCGAAGTTGACGCCGGCGATGCCCATCTGGGCGCTCAGAAACTTGTCGCGCAGCCGCGCGCGCGCGATCGCGGTCAGCGCAGCGGGCTCGGCCGTGTAACTGACGCCGAGCTTCTCCGTAAAGAGCGCGCCGATGTCTTCTTTCGACAAATGAATCGCGGGCGTGATGATGTGCGAGGGCTTTTCGCCACGCAGTTGCACGATGTATTCGCCCAAATCGGTCTCGACCACCTCGATGCCCTCATGCTCGAGCGCCGCGTTGAGCTCGATCTCCTCGGTGGTCATCGACTTGCCCTTAACCGCGAGCTTCACACCCTTGTCGCGAGCCAGCCGCACAATGTAGTCGCGGGCTTCGGCGGCGTCGGCGGCAAAGAAGACCTTGCTGCCGCGTGCTTCGAGCCGGCGCTTGAGCTCGATCAGCAGTTCATCGAGGCGCGCGATCGCGTCTTCTTTGACGCGGCGCGCCGCGTCGCGCTCGGCATCATACGGCGGGAACTCATCGGCGGCATGCGCAACGTGTTCGAGATGGCGCCCGGAGGCGTTCTCGAGTTTGCGGCGCAACTCGTGATCGGCGACGCCGCTGCGCGTGGCGTCAAAGAAGTTCGACAGCGGTGTGGCGGCTTTCATCCGCGCGACCCGGGGCGCTAAC
>JBGPUE010000055.1:0-24135 GCA_041491005.1 Binataceae bacterium (SeqCode)
GCGCAACTGGTCGATGGTGTCACCAAGGTCTCGAAGATCACCTTCCAGAGCCATGAGGAGAAGCAGGCCGAGAACTTCCGCAAGATGATCATCGCGATGGCGCGCGACATCCGCGTCGTCCTGATCAAACTCGCCGACCGCCTGCACAACATGCGCACGCTCGGCCATCTGTCGCCCGACAAGCAGATCGAGATTTCGCGCGAGACGCTCGAAGTCTACGCCCCGATCGCGCATCGCCTCGGCATCTACTGGCTCAAGTCCGAGCTCGAAGACGCCGCCTTCAGCTATGTCAACCCGGCCGCCTACCGCTCGCTCAATGAATTCGTCGCCCGTACGCGCATCTCGCGCGAGGAGTACATCAAGGCGGTCATCGAGATTCTTTCGCAGCGCCTGGCGGAATCGGACGTGAAGGCGGAAGTCACTGGCCGGCCCAAGCACTTCTACTCGATCAGCACCAAGATGGAGCAGGAGAGTCTGACCTTCGACGAGATCCATGACCTGGTTGCGTTTCGGATCATCGTGGGCTCGGTGCGCGAATGTTACGAGGCGCTGGGCGTGGTGCATGCCAACTGGAAGCCGGTGCCGGGCCGTTTCAAGGATTACATCGCGCTGCCCAAGCTCAACATGTACCAGTCGCTGCATACCACCGTGATCGGGCCGCGCGGGCAGCGGATGGAAGTGCAGATCCGCACGCATGAGATGCACAAGGTCGCCGAGGAAGGCATCGCGGCACATTGGAGCTACAAGGAGAACAGCGGCGGCGAGTCGCGCGACGCCCAGCGGTTCGCGTGGCTCAGGCGGCTTATCGAATGGCAGCAGAATCTCAAGGACCCGCAGGAGTTCCTCTCCACCGTCAAGGAGGATCTGTTCCCCGAGGAAGTCTTCGTCTTCACGCCCAAAGGCGACCTGCTCGACTTCCCGCCCGGCTCGACGGTGATCGACTTCGCCTATCGGATTCACTCGCAGGTCGGGCACCATCTGGTGGGCGCACGCGCCAACGGCAAGATGGTGCCGCTGCGCCATCGTCTGCAATCGGGCGACACCATCGAAGTAGTCACTGCCGAGCGGCAGACGCCCGGCAAAGACTGGCTCAACTCGGTGGCCACCGCGCGCGCCAAGAGCAAGATCCGCCAATGGCTGCGACAACAGCAGGCTGAGCGCTCGATCGAGCTCGGGGTCGCACTGCTCGATCATGAACTCGAGCCGCTCGGTTTGACCATCGCCCAACTGCGGCGCGAGAACCGGCTCGACGGCGCGCTCAAGGAGCTGACTTACAAGGATCCCGATGCGCTGCTGGCGGCGGTCGGTTACGGAATTCTCACCGTCGGGCAGCTGATCGCCCGCATCCTCACGCCTGATGAGTTGAAGGCCTATCGCGCCGACAAGCAGCCCGCACCCGGGGGACCGAAGGAGCGCGCGCCGCGCGAGGCGCGTAAAGCGTCGTCGGGCGGCGTGGTGGTATCCGGCGTGGGCGACGTGCTGGTGCGCTTCGCGCGATGCTGCAATCCGCTGCCGGGCGAGCGCATCACCGGCTTCATTACCCGAGGCCGCGGCGTCACCGTGCATCTGATTGGATGCGCGCGCGCGCTCGAATCCGATCCGCAGCGGCGCGTGCCGGTGGTGTGGAAGGACGGCGAGGAGACGCCCCGCCCGATACGGCTGGAAGTGCTATGCGTCGATCAGCCGGGATTGCTGGCTTCGATGACCAAGGCGATCGCGGCGGTCGGCGTGAACATCTCCACCGCCGAGGTCAAGAGCTCGGGTAACGACGGCCGCGCGCTATCCGTGTTCGAGCTGAGCGTCGGCAGCGCACGCCAGCTCAACACCCTCATGCATTCGATCGCCGCGATCGAGGGCGTGATGCGCGTGTCGCGGCTGAGCAGTATTGGCGCGCGCGCGGCCTAGCGCGGCGCAATGGCCGTAGCGAGGCGGCCGCTTGCACTATCATGAAAAAGAAAATCGAGTCGCGTGGCGCGCCGGCGGCAATCGGTCCGTATTCACAGGCAATCGAGTCCGGCGATCTGATCTTCTGCTCGGGCCAGATTGGCCTCGATGCGGCCTCGGGCAGACTGGTCGAGGGCGGCATCGAGGTGGAGACCCATCGCACACTCGGCAATCTGCGCGCGGTGCTGGCGGCTGCCGGACTCGGCTTCGACGACATCGTGCGTACGACGATCTACCTGGTCGATCTGAAGGACTTCGAAGCGGTCAACCTGATCTACGGCGAGCACTTCAAGCCGCCATACCCGGCGCGCGCGACCGTGCAGGCCGCGGCGCTGCCGCGCGGCGCGCGCATCGAGATCGATGCGATCGCGCGCCGCCCTGAGCGCGCCCGCTAACCTCAGCCGATACCGAGCCGGGCCGCCGCTGCGGCGTCAATGAAGCGTCCACCCGGGTCGAGCTTGTGCGCCGAGCGCGCAAGGCGGGCGAGCATCGACGCACGCATCCGTTGCGGCAGCGGCGGGGCGTAGAGACGGGCCTTGTCCAAATCAAGAATCATGACGGCAAGACTTTCGCCGCTGGACGTCACGAACAGGTTGTGCAGGTTGAGATCGGGATGGAACAGCCCGTGGGCGAACGTCGATTCGATCGCGGCGCGTGCCTGTCCCAGCACGTGGTCGCGCACGACCGCATCATCGTCGGTGCGAATGAACTCCCACAGCGTCATTCCGGACATCGCGCGGGTCAGGAAAAAACCGCGATAGAGGGCGGGCGCGGCCCATTGATAGATCGCGCCGAGCGGTTCGGCGACCGGAATACCGCGTCGCCGGGCTTCAAGTGTTACTTCAAGTTCCCGCAAAGGCCGCGGATTGATGCCGAAGTAGAGATCGCTTGCGACCAGGCGCATCAGCCCGCCGCGCCGCGCCTGGCGCGCGACGATCTCCGGCGCGCCTTCGAGCTTCAGACGGAAGGCGCTCTGACGGTTGCCCGCGCCTTGGCCGCGAGTAGCGCGAAACTCGTCGAGCGCGATCAGGATTCGCGGCGCGAATGGCGCCAGAGCGCGATCGATACACAACCGCTTGCGGCCGACCGCCAGCCTGACGAAGCGCCCGTCGGGCGCGCTCGGTGACTGTCGTGCCTGCGTGCGGGCGCGCATCATCCGCCGACAACCGCGTCGCGCCCCGCCCTGTCCGCGCCGCGCGGCTCATCGCGCCACGCGATCGCAAGCGCGGCGAGCACTGCCAGTGACGATAGAGAGTGCGCCGAGTAGAAGAGCGCCAGCTGATTGAACCGCCTTCCGCCTGCGAGGTTGAGCAGCACCGAGAGTGCGCCCAATGTGATGGCCGCGATCGGTGGCCGCCGATCGCGCGGGCGATCGAGCCACAGCGCCGAGACCAGCGCTATATACGGGATCAGCAGCGCCACGTAGTAACTCTTCCACGATACCGGCGCGAACGAGGGCATCAGCGCGAACAGCGCGCAGAGTGCAAGCCGATCGCCGCGCTCGTCGTGCTCGGCGCGCTTGATCCACAGCACGACTGCGGCGACCATCGCGAGCTCCAGCGCCATTCCCAGCATGAATGCGCCCTGCTCGCTCATGAGGCTCGCACCATTCGCGCTCAGGATGCGAACCGCTGCGGATGTCGCCGACTGATTGGTGAGCATCGTGCGATACCGCGCGCCCATCGAGGCGATCGCGCGAACGTAGTCCGCGCTCTGCGCCAGCGCGCCATGCAAGCCGAGCACCACCATCGGCAGCGCCAGCAGCAATGCGCCTGACAGCGCGGTCCATCCGAGCGCCCCGAACCGGCGGCGCAGCAACAAATAGAGCGCGGCCAGCAATGCGAACGGCTTGGTCAGGATTGCCGCCGCCAGCATCAGGCCGCTCGCGCGCGACCGTCCTTCGCGGGCGCGCACGATGGCCCATACGATCAGCGCCAGCGCGATCAGATTGATCTGGCCATGCTGCACATTGTTGTTGACGAAGCGCGCGACCGCGAGCAGCGGCACCATGATCAGGGAAGCCGGCAGGGGCCGCGCCCCGAACAGCATGCGTCCCGCGCCGATGATCAGCGCGATCAGAGCAGCGGCATTGATCGCGAAGAAGACGACCTGCGCGGCGCCAAGCGGCATCTGTACGAACGGGATGAAGCCAATCGCAAAGATCGGCGCGTACAGAAACCGGCTGATGTCGCCGCGTGGATAGATCGACAAGCCCGCTGCCGCGCGCTGGCCAGCCTGGTAGTAAACCGCGAAATCGCCCTGCGTGCGTAATGCGGCCGAGATGCCCAGCGCGATCAGATACGCGCCGACCGCGAGCCACGCCATCCGCCGGTTGCGATTCGCAAGCTGCTCAGACGACGTGCCCGTGGCCGCGCTGGCCGTCGCGGAATTGGGGCCGTTCGATCCGGTAGGCGTGAGAATCCCGTGCCTTGCGGAGGCGTTACTTGAGCGCGATGGCTTCGTCGATCAGCATGATCGGGATGTCATCCTTGATCTGATACAGCAGCTTGCAGGCTTGGCAGACTAGCCCGTCCTGCTTGTCGGTCAGTTTCAGCTCACCCTTGCACTTGGGGCAGGCCAGGATATCGAGCAGGTCCTGACTCAGAGCCATCAGCGAAGCGCCTCCTTGGATTGGTTGGGGGCCGCCGCCGCGCGCGGCAGGCCGATCGCACGCTCGACCATCTCCAGCAACCGCTGCTCGTCCGCGCCCATCGCGACCTCAACGCGCAAAGCGTACAGCGAATCGGCCGCGAACGGAAACTGCTCGAGCTTGACGAGATCCTTTTCGGTCGTGACGATCAGATCGGCCCCGCGTGCAGCATCGGCGATGCGCTTCGCGTCGCCGGCCGTATATCGATGATGATCGGGATATTCCAGGACGGCGGCCAGTTTGGCGCCAAGCCCGCGCAGCATCGCATGGAACGCCGACGCGTCGGCGAGTCCGCTGACTGCGAGGATGCGGCGCCCAGCGAGTGCGAGCGGTACTTCGCGCCATCGGGGGCACGAGATCAAGGCGCGCGCCACAACCGTCCCGTGCAACAGGGGCAGACGCTCCAGCAGTCGCATTTGATTGGCCGTTAATCCAGATGGCTCACCGGGCGCGAAGCTCAACAAAAGCACGGCGTCGGCCCGTGCGATGGCGCTCAGCGGTTCCCGCAGCGGTCCCGCCGGCAGCATCCAGCCGTTGCCAAATCCGCGTTCGCGATTCACCAGCAGCAGGTTCAAGTCGCGCCTCAGGCGAAGATGCTGATAGCCGTCGTCGAGAATGGCGACATCCACGCCGCCGCTATTCTCCAGCAGCCGCAGTGCGTCAATTCTGCGCTTCGCGATCGCGATCGGGCCGGCGAACGAACGCGCCATCATCGCAGGTTCGTCGCCGCTCACTTCCGGGGCGGCGATGGCGCCGCGTCCGTCGGAGACCAGCAGCGCTTCGCCGCCGCTCCGGCTGCCGCCATAGCCGCGACTGACGATTCCGATGCGCACGCCGCGCTCGGTCAGCTTGCGAGCCAGGTAGAGCGTGAAGGGTGTCTTGCCGCTGCCGCCAACCGTCAGATTGCCGACGCTGACAACCTTGATGCTTGAAGACTTTGCGCCAGCGCGCCGCCAATGCCATGAGCGAAGCGCGCCCCCCGCGCCGTAGAGTAGCGAGGCGGGAATCAGCGCCGTTTGCATCGCGCGCCCGGCCGGAGTGAGTTCGGCGCGCCAAAGGCGCTTGAGGCCGCGAGCGATCGCGGCGTCAGCAGCCATCGCTAGCCGAGCCCCGCAAGCGGGCGCAGATGAGCGATGCTGCGCGCGATGGCGCCGCCCAGCGGCGCCATCGCGATGCGGGCCCGTGCGCCCATTGCGGTGCGGGCCGCGCTGTCAGAGAGCAATTCGGCGGCGGCGGCCGCGATCGCGTCTGCGCCGGCCACGATGCGCGCGCCATCGGCGGCCAGCAGTGCCGATGCGACGTCGCGCTGCTTGTCGTGATAGGGCCCGAACAGCACCGGGACACCGGCGAACGCTGGCTCGGCGAGGTTCTGGCCGCCGCGTCCGCGCACGATGCTGCCGCCGACGAGCGCGATCGCGGCTCGCGCGTAGAGCGCGCGCAGCTCGCCCATCGTGTCCAGCAGCAGCACGTCGGCCGCGCCGTTGGACGGCGCGGAGCCGCTCGCGCGCGTGAAGGAGAGCGTGCGCGACGCAAGCATTGCGGCGACCTCCGCCCCGCGCTCTCGATGCCGCGGCGCGAGGACCAGCGCGAGATTCCCAAAGCGCGCCCGCAGCGTCGCGAACGCATCGAGCACGATCATTTCCTCGCCAGGCGCCGTCGAGCCCGCAACCAGGATCGGGCGGCCGGCCGCGAAGCGCGCGAGCTCCGGCCGCAGCGCGGCGGCTTCAGCTCGCGAATCGGTCTTGGGATTGCCCGTGACTACGATTCGCTGGCGTGGCACGCCCAAGCGCGCAAAACGATCGCCGTCGTCGGAGGTCTGCGCGAGTAGCAGATCGACGCTGGCCAGAGCGCGGGCAAACAGCGGCCGCGCGAATAGATAACCGCGCAGCGAGCGCGCCGAGAGGCGCCCATTTATGATCGCGATCCGCGCGCCATTGCGCCGCGCTTCAAAAAAGCAGTTGGGCCACAGCTCGGTCTCCGCGACCAGGAGCAGCGTGGGTTTGATCGATTCGACAAAGGCGCGCGCGGCAGCCGGATGATCGAGCGGAGCGAGCATGCAGGATCGCGCGACAGCCAGGCACCGCGCCGCCGCCTGACGGCCGGTATCGGTCATCGTGGTGACGAACAGCGCCGCATCGGGCAGCTCGGCGAGCAGGCCTGCGGCCACCGGCGCGGCGCCTTCGATTTCGCCGACTGACGCCGCATGCAGCCAGATGCGCGAGGCCGCGCGGGTTGTGCTGACAGCGGGATCAACGCGCCCCATGCGCTGGCGGCGCGCATCCGAATCGCGTCCGCACAGGGCGAGCAATACCAGCGGCAGGCTGGGATACCAGATCGCGTTATAGAGCGCGCCTAACACCTGCGCTCATCCGTCTCCCTCAGCAGCTAGTTTATCAGCTCGCCCTGGACGGCAGGCGGCGGCGACATGAACTGAAGATCATAGAGCTTGCGATATTGCCGGCCCAGCGCGAAGAGCGATTCATGATTGCCTTCCTCGACGATGCGCCCGTCGGAGAGCACCGCGATGCGGTCGGCGCGGCGCACAGTGGAGAGCCGATGCGCGATCACCAGCGTAGTGCGGTTTTCGATTAGATGCTCGAGCGCCTCCTGCACCAGGCTCTCCGATTCGGAATCGAGCGAGGAAGTCGCTTCGTCGAGAATCAGGATGGGTGCGTCCTTGAGCAACGCGCGCGCGATCGCAAGACGCTGGCGCTCGCCTCCCGACAGCCGCACGCCCTGCTCGCCGACCACCGTGTCATAACCTTCCGGCAGGCGGCGGATGAAGTCGTCGGCGTTGGCCTGGCGCGCGGCCGCCACGATTCGATCGAGGTCATCGATGCTGCCGTACGCGATATTGGCGCGCACCGAATCGTTGAACAGGAAGGTATGCTGCGTGACCAGGCCAATTTCGCCGCGCAGCGAGCGCAGCGTCAGCCGGCGGATGTCATTGCCGTCGATCGCGACGCGTCCCTCGACGACGTCGTAAAAGCGCGGGATCAGGTCGGCCAGCGTCGACTTGCCGCCGCCGCTCATCCCGACCAATGCGACAACCTCGCCGGGCGCGATCTTCAGGTTGATATCGCGCAGCACCCAGCTATCCCCGTAATGGAAGCCGACGCACTCGAACTCGATAGCGTGCCGTCCGCGCGGCAACTCGATTGCCCCGGGCTGCTCGGCGATCTCGCCAGGTTCGTCGAGCAGCTCGAAAACGCGCTCGGCCGCCGCGATGCCCTGCTGAATTGAATTGTTGGTGCGCGAGAGGCGCTTGAATGGCTCGTAGACCAGCAGCATCGCCGCGAAAAACGCGCCGAATGAACCGACCGTGCGCGTTCCGCTGACGACCGAGGCCGTGCCGTACCACAGCACCACGACCACGCCGAGCGCCGCGAGCACCTCGACCATCGGCGAGGTGAACGCCTTGATCCGCGCCACTCGCATGTAGAGGCGGAAGAGACGGCGCAGCTCGGTGTTGAAGCGGCGGCGTTCGTAATCCTCCATGCCAAAGGCCTTGACCACGCGGTTGCCCTGGATGGTCTCCTGCAGCAACGATTGCAGGCCGCCCAGCTGCTTTTGCGCGCTGCGCGTAGTCTTGCGCATCCGACGCGAGAATCGCAGGATCGGCACGATCGCGCTGGGAAAGACCACAAACGCCATCAACGCCAGCAGCGGGTCGAGATAGAAAGCCGCAATTAGCAGCGCGACCAGCGAAGTCCCATCGCCGACCAGCGAGAAGACATCATCGGTGGCGGTTGATGCAGCCAAGCCGACGTCGCTGATCATGCGCGCGACCGTCGTGCCGCTCGGCGTGCGGTTGAAGAACGCCAGCGGCATGCGCTGCAGCCGATCGTTCATGTCGGAGCGCAAATCGACCACCAACCGCTGCTGCACCCATGCGCCGACATAGTTGGCGCCGAAGCTCGCCGTCGCACGCAACAGGAACAGGCCGAGGATTTCCAGCGAGAGCGCGTGCAGCTGCGTGATGCTCCCGACCGCCGAAAGCTGGTTGAGAAAGCCCTTGGCGACGAACGGAATCGCACCATTGGTCGCGCTCAGGACCAGCAGCGAGGCGACGGCCAGGGTGATTTGCGGGAACAGATAACGGCGCAGGTACCCAAGCAGCCGCCGGTAGGCGGGCGGGAGCGCCGTCATGCCATCATGTCCAGCGCCATCGCGGCGACGCGTCCGGCGGCGCCCGGCGCGCCCAGCCCGGCCCGCAAGTGCCGCAGCGCCGCGATCGTCTCGCTGCGGGCCGGCTCGACCAGCAGGTTCTCCGCGGCCCGCACCATGTTGGTGGCGTTGGCTGCGCCCTGGATCAACTCGGGGACGATCCGGCGCCCGGCCAGGATGTTCGGCATTGCGATGAAGTCGACGCCGGTCACCAGCATCCGCGCCACCAGATAGCTCGACGGGGTCATCTTGTAGGCAACCACCATCGGGCATTCCAGCAGCGCGGTCTCCAGCGTCGCCGTGCCTGAGGCGACCAGCGCCACCTCGCTGGCCGCGACGATGCTGTATGCGTCGCGTTCGATGACACGAATGCCGTCGAGGTTCACTCCTGCTACTGCATCGAGCTGTGCGCGGGAGAGGGTCGGCGCCAATCCAAGGCACGGCACGAGGTTGTGATCGCGCGCCAGGGTCCTCGCCGCCTCGATCATCGGCGCGAGCAAGTAGTGAATTTCGCCGCGCCGGCTGCCGGGCAGAATCGCGATCAGCCGCGAGGCCGGCGCGATGCCGTGGCGCGCCAGCGTTTCGCGACGCCCCTGCGCGGGCGCGACGCGATCAAGCAGCGGATGGCCCACGAAGGCCGCGCGCGATCCGGCCTTTGAATACAATTCGGCCTCGAACGGGAAGACCACAGCGAGGCGATCGGCGCGCTCGATGATCTTGCGGATGCGCCAGCGGCGCCATGCCCATACCTGCGGTGCAATGTAGTAGAGCACCGGCACACCGGCGCGCTTGGCCGCGCCCGCCAGCAGCATGTTGAACTCGGCGAAGTCGATCAGAATCACGAGGTCGGGCGGTTCGCGCCTGAGCAGCGTGCGCAAGGCGATCAGAGCGCCCACTGTATGGCGAATCGTCGAGGCCAGTTCGCCGATACCCAGCGCGGTGATGTCTTCGATGCGATAGAGCGCGCGCACACCAGCCCCGCGCATCTGTTCTCCCGCGATGCCGAAGATCTCGGCTTCCGGTTCGCGCGCGGCGATCTCGCGCGCCAAGTCCGCGCCATGCATGTCACCCGAGGCCTCGCCTGCCACAATCAGGATGCGGCGGCGTTGCGCCTCAAAGGGCTTGGCGTCGAGCGCCTGCGCTGTGACCTCGGCCTGCACCGTCCGCTATTGTGAGGCAAAAGCCGGTTTTGCTCCATAGGTGGCGATCCGGCGTTCGGACGGCGGCTTCGCGTCGCTGAAGATGTTTTGGCGCGGTCGCGGACCGGGTAAATGGGGTGGCGGAGAGTCCGCGAGTACCGCCGAGAACATCAGCACTGCCGCCAGCAGGAGGCACTCGCCGCAAACGTTGCGCACAAGCTCTCGACGCCACGTCGGTCTTAGCGAAGTTACCACGCGATAGCGGCTGTAGCCGCCGATTCCTGCCGCGAGCGCCGCCGGTACGAGCTTCACTGCCAGCGTGCGGCCATATAATGAGCCGAGCCACACAGTCGCGCTCAGACCCAACTCGCCGTAGGCGAAATAGGCTCCGCTCGCCGCGATCACCGCGACGCACCATCCCGCGACCCGCGAGGTGCGCCGCGCCGCGAGCCGCAACCAATCCTCGGACGGCCGCGGCGTCCCGGCGCTGCATAGCCACAGACCCACCAGTGACCCGATCCAGACGCTCACCGCGGCCTGATGGACGAAATATACCGCAACGGACGCCGCACCTTTGTCCACCGCGTGACCAGCCAGAGCTTGGAGCAGAAGCATCGCCAGCGCCATCGATGCGACTGCTCGAATCCCGGAACGTCCGAGCGGAATCCATGCCGTCACTGCGATGACGCCGGCCAGTGCAAGCCGGTAGAGCCAGATTCGCCCGACGTGAGTCTCGCGGACGATCTGCGGAATCAGGGAGACCGCATCGCGTAGCGAGGCTCCTGCCAGGTGCGATGCGCTGACGAGCAGAGCGATCGGTGAGAGCAAGAAGCCGACCGTCCCTATCGATCGGATCAGCGATGTCATCCGCCGCTCGACAGAACGATCCTGCGAATGCTCTTGCGGCGCTACGGCCAGCACGAAGCATGCTAACCCCAAGATGGGGACCTCGCAGATGAGCAGAGGCCATCCGATCAGCACATCGCTCGCAAGCGAACTCACGGTCCACCATCCTTCAGCGTGAAGTTGTAGGAACCCTCGGTACGATGCCCGTCGCGCGAAACGACGCTCCATCTGACCGTGAACTCGCCCGGTGCGAGATGGCCGAGGCGCACAGAGAGCTGACACTGGTCGTGGCTAACCGCCGGGTCGCCGATCGTCTCCTTATGGCCGGCGCGATCGAGCACCTCAAGCTTGGTGAACAGCGGTTCGATCGGGCTGTCGAAGTCGATCACAACCTCGGCTGGAGGCGAGTCCAGGGTACATCCGACTCGCGGGCTGGCTCCGACGGGAAAGGCATGAGCCGATGCGATGCGCGGCACGGCTCCCACGGCCAGCATCAAAGCCGTCGCCAGGATTCTCAGGGTCTGCTGAGGGTTCATCAGAAGGGTGTCCAATTGCTCGCTGGGATGAGATTGTCGATGAACAGATCAACCAGTCCGAGCACCGCCGCATGGTTCTCGGGAATCGTCGCGTTATTGACCGCGAACTGAGTCGCGGCGGCGACTTCTATCCAGTTGTCCATGTAGGCGACGCCGGGAGTCAGGCGGATATCAGGGAAAGTCGTGTTGGTGCGGCCGTTGACGATTTGCTCGTAGTCGATCTCGACAAACGGGATCAGATTGCGCAGCGGCCATGGCAGGCCAACATCGCGAACGAAGCTGCTGAGATACGGAGCCGAATACTCAAGCACGTTGGCGGCCTCGATCGCGTCGTTCGCGTGGCCGCTGGTCTTGGTCAGGTAGAGGAAATTGCCCTGGATTGCGAAGGGGCGCAGGTACTTCCATGGTCCCTCGTTGGGGATGTCTCCGAAGCCCCAAGCCCAAAGCAATTCCGGCCCAAGCCGCGTATGAGTATCCTCGCCGACGTTCCGGTTGCCGGTCGGCAAAGCGAGCACCAGCGCGCCGGAAAGGCGGAACTCATGCTCCGGCATGGTGAGAAACGCATACTTGTAAGCGAGCTCCAGGTCGGCGAAACCCGATGCGTATGGCTCGTCGGAATCCTTGGGTGAGTCGGCCAGCCAGGCGCTGCCGACCGTGATGCTGCCGTTCTCGCTGATTTTCTTCTCCAGCGAGAAGGCCAGCGAGAACTGGCGGCCCTCAGCAGTCCGCGTCCATGAGGGACGCGCGATCACAAATTCATTCTTGGGATTGGCGTCTTCGGCCACGATCGGCTCGATGAAGGTCCGCTGGCCGACCACACCGTGAGCCCATGCCGCCAGCGGATGAAACGCGGCTGCCAGCGACAATGCCGCAATCAACTTTCGATCCACCGATGCCTCCCTGCCCGAGCTTGGACGATCAGCGAGCCGCCGCACCGGAATCACGCGATTGCGCCGGCGCGCGGCGTAGCGGACGAAACGGAAACGGGGCCTGTGCGCTAGGCGCGCACTTTGGGGGGAGGCGGATCAGGGGCGGGCAAGAATGCCGACACGAATATGAGGGCCAGATCGTAGATTTCGCCACTGCAGATCAGAGGCGAAGCGTTGGGTCGAGTTTCAGGCCCGGCGAGGATGATCGGTGCGGAGGAATCCATCGACTGCAGAGGATGGCAGATATCGAGAGTAATCTCCGGCCCGTCGCCGGCGGCAGGCCGTTCGACGACAAGCCCAAGCAGCGGCTGTGTGGCCGCGAGCATCACCAGGAGCGCAAGCAACCGCGCCGCACTGGCCGCCGCGCACGATCGTTCGAACCTCGCCGCTGCTGCCTTGGCACGCATGATTGGCTAGCCGGCGCCCAGCAGGCGATTGATATCGCCCGCAACAGTGGCGGGCTTCACTGCCACCGCGTTGTACTGGCGCACCTGATGGCCGTCAGGGCCGACAAGGTACGCGGCCACCATGTGACTCACGGAACCGTCAGCCTCGCGCTCGCGCTTGAGTCCGAAGCCGGCCATCACGCGTTCGATCTCCTCCGGCGCTCCGGTGAGGAACAGCCATCCGGGCTGGTCGGCGCCCTGGGCCTTCGCGTAGCGGAGCAGTTGCGCAGAATGATCGTGCTCGGGATCGAGCGTGATCGAGACGATCGCGATCCTCGCGCCGAGCTCGGGACCGAGCCGCCCCGCGATCTGCGCCATCTTGGCGGTCAGCCGCGGGCATGGACCCGAGCATGAGGTATAGATGAAGTCGATCAGCACGGGTTTGCCCTTGAGAGAGGCGAGCGAGACCTGGCGGCCGCTCTGATCGGTAAGCGTGATTGCCGGCAGGCAGTCGGCGGTATTGGTCGCAGCGTAGGAGCCGTCGTGCTCGCTGGTAAAGCGGCATCCGAATACCGCGATCGCGACCAGGCAAATCGACGCAGCCGCGAGCAGCACCAACGGCCTGAAGCTCGCGCCCGAAGGTGGCGGCGCAGCATCGATCATCGGAATAGGCCGCGGTTGGCGACGAGATCGGCGAGCTTGATCCGGACGCCGTTCCCGGTCGATTCGATTGGCAGGGCGACCGGCACGCAGGACGCCTTGCCGCGGGTCATCTCGTCAATCGAATACCGGTTGCCGCAATAGCGGCAAACCAGCGCGCCAGCCTCCAGTTTGAAGCCCTTGTGATAAGAGAAGCACTCGCGGCAGGCGTCCAGCACCGAGCGGACGCGGCCATCGCTGCCGCGTGCGAGCACGAAGCGGATTCGGCGCCCGGCATCATCGTTGTAGCAATACGATTGCGCTTGGCCGCGCCCGAGATGGGCCAGGCTCAGGTTGGACAGTTCGCGCGCGCCAACCGTCTCGCAGCGCCGCGAGGCCGGCAGGACGGCAACTGCGATCGCCGCCGCGACCGCAACTCCGGCGGCGATCTTCAACACTGAAGCCTTGCCAAGCGCCATGGATACGGAATCGATCGTTATCGGGCTGGCTGCGGAGCGTCAAGACTCAAGCTGCCGCCTCCGATTCCATCGCGTGCTTGATGCGCTCGCAGATCTCGATTACCCGCAGCCCATCGATCGCGGTCACGGCAGGCGTGCCGCGCGAACGCACGGTGGCGACGAACGAAGCGATCTCGTCGCCGAGCGGATCGCTTTCCGTAAGCTCGATCTGCTCGGCCGAGATCTGGGGATAGTTGCTGCCCGGCGACGGCGGGCTCTTGCGATAGGCCTGGATCTTGCGCGCCTCGTAATCGACTGAGATGTACGCGTCGGGCTGAAAGAAGCGGATCTTGCGTTCGCGGCGGGGCGCCACACGGCTGACGTTGAGATTTGCGATCAGGCGGTTGGAGAATCGCAACCGCGCGTTGGCGACGTCGATGGTTTCGGTCAGCACTGCGACCCCGTTGGCTTCGACCGAAAGCAGCTCTGCGCCGGTTAGCGCGATGATGATGTCGAGGTCGTGGATCATCAGGTCCAGGATCACATCGACATCAGTGCCGCGTTCGGTGAACGGCGCCAGCCGATGGCATTCGATGAAACGCGGCTGCGTGAGCATCGAGCGCAGCCGCACGATGGCCGGATTGAAGCGTTCCAGATGGCCGACCTGCAGGATGCAGCCCGAGCGCGCCGCGATTCCCACCAGCTCGCGCGCCTCCTCGACGGTCGCGGTCATCGGCTTTTCAAGCAGTACATCGACGCCTGCCTGGAGCAGATCGGCCGCGATGCGGAAGTGATCCACCGACGGCGCCGCGATGCTGGCGAGATCGACTTTGCCTTTGAGCTCGCGATAGTCGGTGAGCGGCGCCGCCCCGCACCCGGACGCGATCTTGCCGGCGCGTTCGCGATCGATATCGACCGCGTAGCGCAGCCGCACGCCCTGCAAGGCGGCGTACTTTTGCGCATGAAAGGCGCCCAGCCGCCCGGTTCCAACCACCGCCGCGCGCAGTTCACTCATAGCCGTAGATGCTTATACCCCGCGCGTTGGCAAGCGCCACAGTCCGCTCGCGCTCAAGGATCAGCGCGCTGCCAGCCTCGATTCCGATCATTGCGGCGTTGACCTCGGTCAGCAGCTCGATGGTCTGCGGACCGATCGCGGGGCGGTCGAAGCGCAGGTCCTGCGAGGGCTTGGCCGCCTTGGCAATGACCAGCCCCTTGCCCGACAGCGCGGCCGCCCGGCGCAAGGCCGCGTCGGTCCCTTCGATGGCCTCGATCGCTGACACCACGCCGTCGCGCACTGCCACCGCCTGCCCGATATCGAAGCCGCCCAGCGCACGCAGGATTTCGAATGCGAGTTTCAAATCGAGCAGCTGGCGATCCGCCGGCTCCGGCCCGGCTATTCGGCCAGCCCGCGCAATCGCCTCGTCGAGCAGGAACACCGGGTCGACGATCTCGATGCCCTCGGCTTCAAGCTCGGCGGCGACGCCGCGCAGGACCGCGTCGTCGGCCAGCTTGCCGACCCGCATGAGCATCGCCATCGCCCGCGCATCGGGTGCGAAACTGTCGCGCAGCCGGGCGCGGGAGATCCCGCCGGCCATCGCCGCGACGGTGATTTGGGCCTGCCTGAAGGCGTCGATCATCTTCTGCAGTTCGCCGACCTTGATCCAGATGATTTGCCCGCATAGTGCGCCCAGTTCCGGGCGCGTTTCGGCTTCGTGGGCGACAGCCACCACTTCCAGCCCGCGCCGGCGTGCCCCTGCCGCCACTTCGAGCGGAAAAGAGCCGTTGCCGGCGATGATTCCGAGTTTATCCACGCTCGCGGCCGACCACGCCCCGCTCGGAGGCCGCGATGAATTCGACCAGGCGCCGCACCTCCGGGAATTGACCGTCAGTCTCGATGGCCCGCTTGAGCGCTTCACTGCGCGCCAGCTTCGAATAGAAGATCGTCCGAAAGGCGCTCTTGAGCGCCGCGATGGTCGCGGGGCTGAAGCCGCGGCGCTCCAGTCCCACCGTGTTCGGTCCGATCAGGCGCGCGCGATCGCCGGCGACCATCGCGAATGGCGGTACATCCTGCGACACCATCGAGCCCGCGCCAACCATGGCGTGCGCGCCGATGCGGGCGAACTGATGCACACCAATCATCGCGGCCAACGAAGCCCATTCTTCAATCACCGTGTGGCCGCCGAGCTCGGTGGAGTTGGCGAGGATCACCTGATCGCCGATGATGCAATTGTGCGCGACGTGCACGTAGTTCATCAGCAACACGCGATTGCCGATTCGCGTGACCATCCCGCCGTCGCGCGTGCCGCGATGGATCGTCGTGAACTCGCGGATGCGGTTGTCATCGCCGATCTCGACGCGCGACGGCTCGCCGGCGAACTTGAGATCCTGCGGTTCGGCCCCGATTGAGGCGAATTGAAAGATGCGGTTGCGCGCTCCGATGGTGGTGGCGCCCTCGATCACCGTGTGCGGTCCGATTTGGGTGTCGGCGCCAATCCGCACCTGTGGGCCGATCACAGCGCCCGGTCCGACCCGCACGCTCGAGTCGAGTTCAGCGTGCGCGTCGATCACCGCGCTGGGATGAATTAGACCGGCTATGGCAACGCCCCGTCGACTTCCATCGCCGACAGTTCAGCTTCGACTACCAGCTCGCCATCGACGCTGGCCTCGGCGCGCATCTTCCACAGCGGGCGATGATGCCTGAGCAGGTTGACCTCGAGCCGGAGCTGATCGCCCGGCACCACGCGCCGGCGAAAGCGCACTCGATCGATTCCCGTCAGCATGAAGATCGCACCGCCAGCGCCGCCGGTCAGGCTCATCGCCAGCACCGCGCCGGCTTGCGCCAAAGCCTCGATGATCAGCACGCCCGGCATCACCGGCCGGCCGGGAAAATGGCCGGCGAAGAAGGGTTCATTGACCGAGACGTTCTTGAGCGCAACGCTGCGTTCCGGACTGATCTCAATCACCCGGTCGATCAGCAGGAACGGGTAGCGATGCGGCAGCAATCGCAGCAGCTGTTCGAGATCGGGGACTTTCAGTTCGGCGGCCAAGGTGGGCTATTTCGAGATCGTCGAGCGCTTGGCGGCGGTCTCGCCGAAGCTGCTGCCGGCTGGGGCGCCCGCGGTTCCGGCGTCGGGGCCCCCGCCCAGCGCGCCGGGACTGCTGCCGCGTGAATTGTAAGTGCGGATTACCTGATCCGTGATGTCGATTGACGGCGCGCCCCACAGGATGGCGCCTTTCTCCATCACCACCGTGTAGCCGTCCTTCTCGCCGAGATCGCGTATCACGCGGGCGAGATCGCGGACGATCGCGCCGGTGACCTCATTGTCGCGCTTTTCGAGCTCTTCGCGGGAATCCTTGTAGTCGCGTTCGAAGTCGCGCGCCTTCTTCTGATATTGATCCTCGAGGTTGCGCCGTTCGTCCTCCTTCATCAGCATGCCCTTCTTTTCAAGCTCGTCCTTGAGCGTTTGAACGTCGGACTGCTGTTTCTGGAGGCGGCCTTGCAGGTTCTCAATCCGCGTACGGAACTCGCCCTTGGCCTTTTTGCCCAGATCGCATTCGTTTAGCGCGCGCTGAACGTCGACGAAGACAATCTTCACTTCGGCCATGGCGGCGGCCGTGAACAACAACATCGACGCGGCGGCGGCGATCATCACGCTTTGCTTCATACTGGTTACCCGGATACCTCCCAAGGCTTCGGACTGGGCGCTGCGCGCAGGCGAAAAACGGCCCGGCCGCTGGTATCCCGCAATTTAAGCCATTTTCGAAAGCAATGCGCTAGAGCGGCGCGCCCGCCCCGAAGATTACGTTGGTGCTCTGATCGCCGGGCCGCGGATTGACCGGAATCGCCATCTCGATACGCAATGGCCCGAACGGCGAGCGCCAGCGAAAGCCTGCGCCATAATCGCCCTGCAACTTCGTGATGTCGAGCGCGTCCTGCAAGCGGAACGAGTTGCCCGCGTCAGTGAAGACCACGCCCCGCAGTCCGAGGCCTTCGAGAATCGGAAAGGTCACCTCTTGCGTCAGCAGCAATTCCTTGCTGCCTCCGATCTCCTCATAGCCGAACGGGTCCCCGAACTGATTGAAGAGGGTCACGCGCGGACCCAGCCGGTTGAATTCATATCCGCGCACCGAGTCGATGCCGCCGGGGAAGAAGCGTTCGTACAATGGCAGCTCACCGCCGCTGCCACTCCTCAGATCGGTGCCGATGCCGAAGTCGCCCCCGATTGAGTAAACCCATTGCCCGAAGCGCGGGTTGTCGATGAACGGCAGGTAGAAGCGCATGTGCGTGACGCCCTTGATGAACGCATTGTCGCCGCCCAGTCCCGCGATCTGCACCGTCAGGCTCTGCACCGATCCGCTGCGCGGGTCGGTGGGATTATTGACCGTGAAGCGCCTGATGCTCGGGATGAACTCCGAAGTTGTGCTGTAGCCCTTGTAGCGGCGAATCTCGAAGGTCGTGAGGCCCGAGAATCCCGTGATGCCGACGCTCTCGAACCTGTACTGCAATCCCGCGGAGACGTCCTTCAGTGAGAATGGACCGATCTTCTTGAGGCCCAGTTCCTCCAACGGATAGAAGGTGCGCAGCGCGAAGCCGGCCGAGCTGCGATTGAAGTTAAAGTACACCAGCTTGGTGGCGTACAGGTCGACCCCGGTGCTCAGCGGGATATCCAGCAACCAGGGCTCGGTGTAGCTGATGCTGAGGTTCTGAAACAGAAAGCCGATCGACGCGTCCAGCGCCACGCTCTGGCCGCCGCCGAACAGGTTGCTGTTGCCGATCCGGAAACTGCCGAAGACCGACGACGCGGTCGAAAAGCCGCCTGCCAGCTGGAACGATCCCGTACTGCCCTCGGTCACCCCGACGTCCAAATTGATGCGGCTGGGGTCACGGCCCTGCGAGGTCGTGATTCGCGTCTCATGGAAGAAGCCAAGACGGTCGAGCCGCTCCTTGGAAGTGCGGATTTTCTCGGCCGAATATGGCTCCTGCTCCTGAATCCGCAACTCGCGCCGGATGACCTTGTCCGAGGTTTTGGCGTTGCCGGTGACCTTGATGCGGTCGACCAGGACTTCCTGCCCCGGATTGATCACAAAATCGACATCGATCACGCGCCGGGCCGGATCGAGCTGGGTGCGCGGGTCAACATTGACGAAGGCGAAGCCGCGGTTGGAGTAAACATCGGACAGCGTCAGCACATCGTGCTGCATCGTTGAGCCGCGGAAAAGCTCGCCGCTCTTGAGGGTTAGCTGGTCGCGTAGTTCTTTTTCGGGGTACTTGAGATCGCCGCTGAAACTGAGCTTGCCGACCTTGTAGGGAGCGCCTTCGTCAACCGCGATAGTCACCGTGATCGAAGTTCCCTTGCGGTCCAGCGCGGGGTCTGCGATGTGCACGTTCAGGTAGCCGTGGTCGTAGTAGAAGGCGGTCAACCGATCGACGTCTTCCTGCAATTTCGTGCGGTCGAGGCTGCCGCTGCCGGTGAAGAAGCTGAGCAGGTTGTGCGTCCCGGTGGCCATCGCGGTGCGCAATTGGCCCGCGCTGAAGGCCTTGTTGCCGGTGAATTTGATCTCGCTGATCGAGACCCGCGCGCCCTCGTTGACCGTGAAGATTCCGATCGCGGTGTTGTCGGGCTGGGGGATCGTGCGGAAAGTCACCGCCGCATCGAGATAGCCCTTGCCTTCATAAACTCGCTTGATGCCCTTGATCGTTTCGTCAACCCGCTCCGGATCGAGGATCGAGCGGACGTGGAGCTTGGTCGCCTCATGGATCTTGTCATCGGTGGCGCGGATCTTCTTCATCCCCTCCAGCTTTACTTCGCTGACCAGCGGGCGCTCGCTGACCTTGTAGGTGAGGATGACCTTGTTGCCCTGGCGGCTGAGATCGGCGCTGACCTGGTCGAAAAACCGGAGCCCGTAGATCGCCTTGATATCGCGATTGACGATGGCTTCGTCGAGCGGATCGCCGGGCCGCGAGGAGATGTGAAGCAAAATCGCGTTGTCTTCGACGCGCTGATTACCGGCGAAACGGACCTCCGAGATGATCGGTGGGCTGGCTTGGGCGTGCGCCGCCGTGGCCGCGCCGAGCAGGACGCCGGCGAACATCGCCCGCCATCCGCAGCTCGAGGCGATCGCGCCGAGTCGCAGGAGAGTGCACCTTACCGCCGTCACACCAGCACCGGAGAAAACCTGAACAAGCTACGCGCAACCGTCGTCGTGGTAAACAGAGAAACAGTGGATAGTTCAGCGAACGCGCCCGCGGCGCCGCCCCGCTGAATGCGCATCAACTTGCCACATCGATGCGTGCTCCGACAAACGACGGACGCGCGCTTACGCGCGCCAGCCGCCGCCTATGGCCGCATCGCTTCCGGGAAGAGCCGGCCCTCGCGCAGGCGCAGCGTACGATCGGTGCTCGCGGCCAGCCGCTCATTATGCGTGGCCACCACCAGCGTGATGCCGAGCTGGCGGTTGAGCGCGGCGAAGAGCTGATGGACCTCGTCAGCGGTGTGCGGATCGAGGTTGCCGGTGGGCTCGTCGGCCAGCAGCAACCGCGGATGAAGCGCGACGGCGCGCGCCACCGCCACGCGCTGCTGCTCGCCGCCGGAAAGCTCCGCCGGCCGCCGCTCAAGCTTGTCCTTGAGCCCGACCAGCTCGAGCGCTTCGGCGGCCATCCGGCGAGATTCTTCGGCGCCCAGCCGCGCGATCAATGCCGGCATCATCACGTTCTCCGCAGCGCTGAAGTCGGGCAGCAGATAATGGAACTGGAAGACAAAGCCGAGCTTGCGATTGCGAAACTCGGCGAGCCGATCAGGATCGAGCGCGAACAGATCCTGCCCCTCGAACAGCACCGTGCCGGCGGTCGGCCGCTCCAGCGAGCCCAGCACATGCAGCAGCGTCGACTTGCCCACGCCCGACTCGCCCACGATCGCGACGCGCTCGCCGGCGCGCACCTCGAGATCGAGGCCGGCGAGCACGCGCACCACGCGATCGCCGTCGTAGAAGTTCTTGTCGACCCCGCGCGCCTCAAGCAGTATCGGTGCTGCCTGGTCCGCGGCGCGCGCAAGCGGCTGCGCGCCCGCGTCACTCATAGCGGATGACCTCGACCGGCGAGAGCGATCGCGCGCGCAGTGCCGGATAGATCGCGGCGCACAGGCACAACGCGATCGCCGCGGCGGCTACCGCCAGGAAGTTGAGCGGATACAGCCGCACCGGCACCGCGCTGACGATAAATACCTCAGGGGGAAGCCTGATCAAGTGATAGCGGCCGATAAGAAACGAGGTCACGAAGCCGGCGCCAACCCCGAGCACCGTGCCGGCCACCCCCAGCGCCGCGCCATCGAACATGAAGATCGCGGCGATCGAGCGGCTGCGGGCGCCCATCGCCTGCAAGATCGCGATTTCCTTGCGCCGTTCCATCACCACCATCACGAGCGTCGCGACGATGTTGAAGGCGGCCACCAGCACGATCAGCAGCGTGATCAGGAAGTAGGCCAGCTTCTCCTGCGCCAGCGCGAAGAACAGACTCGAGTTGGTCTCGGTCCAGTTGCTGACCTCGAAGCCCGCGCCCGCCAGCGCCCTGATCTGGCGGCCGATGGCGGGCGCGGCCATCGGGTCGCTGACCCGCACCTCGAGTCCGCTTTGCAACTGTGGATCGTTGCCCAGCAGGATGCGTCCGTCATCGAGCGACATGAAGACCAGCGACGAATCGTATTCAGCCATTCCGGAGTAGAAAAAGCCGCCGACTGCGAAACGCTTAAGCCGCGGCGCCGACGCTGCCGCGCCCAGGCTGGTCGGTGAGATGATTGTCACCGGATCGCCCAGGCGGATTCCCAAGTCGAACGCCAGCGAACGCCCCATCACAACGCCCGCCAGCATGACTTTCCGCCGCTCGCCGCGATCGGTGACTTCGACCTGGCGTTTGGCGCCGATCGCGTCCAAGCCGCCCTCGGTAAGCGTTCCTCCCAATTCCGCGAGCACTGGATTATCATGCGGCATAACGCCACGCACGACGGCGCCCGATACGTAGCCCGGAGCGCCGCCGAGGGCGCCGGAAACTGCCATCACCTGTGATGAGATGAACGGTGCAACGCCCACCACACCAGGAATGGATCTGATCAGCCGCTCGAGGTTCGCCGAGCTCCACGATGCGCCATCCGAGCGGGCGATCGTAATCTCGGGCGTGAAGGAGAGCAGCCGCTGGCGCAAATCCTCCTGCAATCCAGTCATCACCGCCAGCACGACGGTAAGTACGAACGTCCCGAGCATCACGCCGCCCAGCGAGATCTTGGCGATCATCGAGACGAAGCGCTCTTGCCGCCGCGCGCGGAGGTAGCGCAGGCCGATCAGATATTCAAACGGTAACATGCTGAGGATGTCGCCAATTTGGGTTGAGCGGAAAAATCCCGCTCAGCGGCTGCAAAAGCGGCGCGTTAGCGGCCTTTGCCGCGAGCTGTTTTCGGTTTACAGCTACGCGCCTTGTATGTACAATTAAGTAGGGAGAGTTTGCTTTGAGACACCTTAAGATAGGCCTAGCTGTGGCCCTTTGGGCTACGTTGGCCACTCCTCAGATCCCGGCGATCTCGTGGGCGGCCAACGACCCGGCAGAGTCAAGGAACAATTCTCCAGACAATCTGATCACGATGAACTTCCAAGACGTCGATATCTCGGTCTTGGCCAAGTTCATCAGTCAGATTACCGGCAAGAACTTGGTCGTTGATGAAAGCGTGCGCGGCAAGGTCAGCGTCATCGCGCCGACCAAGGTCACGCCGCAACAGGCGTACAGCATCTTCCAATCCGTTTTGCAGATCAAAGGCTTCACCACTGTCCAGGCCGGCAAAGTCATCAAGATCGTCCCGGCGCGCACCGTGCGCGAGTCGGCGGCGCTGACCGACTCGCAGTCGCCCGGGCAAACCAACGGCGACGAATATGTGACGCGCCTGGTGCGGCTCAAGAACGTCGACGCGAACTCGCTGCTCGGTGTCATCCAGCCGATGATCTCGCGCGACGGCTTGGTGGCGGCGTTCCCCGAAACCAACACCCTGATTCTTACCGACAACGCGTGGAATATCGAGCGCCTGCTGCAGATCATCGGCAGTCTCGACGCCGAAGGGATGCATCAGGATGTCGCGGTTATACCGCTCAAACTGGCTTATGCCGGTGACCTCGCGCCCGAGATCGAGTCGATCATGGGCGCTGACAGATCGCAGGGCGGGCAGGGCGGCGTGCCGCGGCCAGGCTTCGGCGTACAGGCGCCCGCAGCGCAGGGTGCGCAGGGAGCATTCAAGCTGGTACCCGATGAGCGCACCAACTCGCTAATCGTGGTCGCCGGTCCGGTCCAGATGCGCCAGATCAAGGAAATGATCGCGAAGCTCGACGTTCACGCGCCCAACGCCACCTCGCGCATCCATGTGTACTACCTCAAGCACGCGCATGCGCTTGAGATGGTCCAAGTGCTGGGTTCGCTGCTCGGCGCGGGCGGTGCGCCGGGGATGCTCTCGCCATCCACCGGGCGTAACTCGCTGGGGCGCAATGCCGGTTATGGCAGCGGCTTCGGTTTCGGCGGAATGGGCGGCGGCGGTATGGGGGGCGGTGGCATGGGTGGCGTTGGCTACGGCGGCCTTAGCAACTCGTACGGCGGCGGCTCCTTCGGCGGCGGCACGGGCGGAATGGGCGGCGGCTCGCTTCGTTCCAGTCGAGGCGCCGGCAGCTCTCTGGGCGGGGCGGCCAGCGCGACGGCGCCGGGCGGTCCGCGCGGCGACTTCGAGAATCCGGTCAAGGTGACTGCGGATCCCGCCACCAACTCGCTGGTGATCAGCGCCGCGCCGCAGGATTACGAGACGCTGAGCAAGATTATCGGCGAACTTGATATCCCGCGCCGCCAGGTCTTCGTGCAGGCGGTGATCGTCGAGATCAGCCAGCAGCGCGAACGCGACTTGGGGATCACGTTCCAGAGTTACGGTGGCGGGAACCCAATCGGTGTCGGACAGCTGAACTATAACCAATTGCAAAACGCGCTGACCAACCCGCTCGGCGTCAGCGGACTTGCCCTTGGTCTGGCGGCGGGCGGGACCTGTAACGTGCCCGTGACCAACACCGCCACTACAACCGGCACGGCGATTCTCAGCACGATTCCCGTCCCCTGCGACGTCGCATTGATCCAGGCGCTGCAGACCGATCAGCATTCAAACGTGCTCTCGGCGCCCACCCTGCTGACCACCGACAATGAGGAAGCGACCATTGTGGTCGGCGAGAATGTGCCGTTCCTTGCTTCGTCAACGGCGAATTCCGCGCTCAGCAACCAGATCTTCAGCAACGTCAACCGCCAGAACGTCGGCATCACGCTGGATATCGTTCCGCAGATCACCGCGGGCGGCGGCGTCAAGATGGACATCTATGAAGAAGTCTCGCGCGTCATCCCGACCACGCAAAACAGCACGCTCGGTCCGACTACCAC
>JBGPUE010000056.1:0-23971 GCA_041491005.1 Binataceae bacterium (SeqCode)
CATTTGGATGGCGCCGGCGCGCCTCCTGATGCTGCTTGCCGGTCAGCTGCTCGCACTCGGGACCTTGCTCGCTGGATGGTTCGAGGGGCTGCCCGGCGCATGGATGCGCTCGTTCACGCCGACGCCGCTGGAGATCGCGCTCGCGTACGGATCGCTGATGGTCTTCTTGCTGCCGTCTGCGCACGCAGCGATCGCCGTTTCGCTCTCGCCGCGTATCACGGCGCGGGGAGTCCGCCTCGCGGCGGCCGCGGCCTTGACTGTGGCGATGATCGCCGACGGCGGCTACTGGTTATGGCAGCGCTATCTCAACCCCGATCTTCGCATCACGTTCCTGGCAGTGGGGCAGGGCGATGGCGCGGTGATCCAGTTTCCCGGCTCGCGCGTGATGCTGATCGACGCGGGCGGCAGCCAGCGCGACGGCTTCGATCCCGGCGAGCGCATCGTCGCGCCGTTCCTGTGGTCGCGGAAGATCATGCGTGTCGACTACCTCGTCGCCAGCCATCCCGAGCTCGACCATTTCGGCGGTTTCATCTTCATCGCCAACAACTTCCGTACCCGCGAATTTTGGACCATCAATGCGCCGAGCCCCGATGCGCGATACCTCGAGCTGCTCGAAACGCTCGCATCGCGCCGTGTGCGGCTGCGCTTAATTGACACCAGCGCGCCCCCGATGACGATCGGCGGGGTCGCGATCGATTTCCTCAATCCGCCCCCGGACTGGCATGAGAGCCGCAACAACACTTCGCTGGTGATGGCGCTGCGCTTCGGCCTCAACCGCTTCCTGTTCACCGGCGATCTTGAAGCCAAGGGCGAGCATGCGATGATCGGTCGCCATGGCAATCTCCGCGCCACCTTGCTCAAGGTCCCCCATCATGGGAGCCACACCTCGTCTACCGCAGAATTGATTGAGGCGGTCCATCCCGCGCTCGCGCTGATGTCGTTGGGCTACATGAATCGATTCGGACTGCCCGATGCGGGCGTGATGGCGCGCTATCGCGATGCCGGAGTTCGCGTTCTTCGGACGGATCAGGTCGGTGCAGTGATGGTCAACGCGGCTCGCGAGCGCATGCGGTTCAGCGCCTATCGCGCGCCGCCTCCGTAACATGTTCCTGTCCCCAGCGTGTCCTTGCGATGCCCCAGTAAAAGCTGCGGCGCGGTGCAATCCTTGACGCCTTGGGATGGCTGTGGGAAACTCCGCCACGGCTAGGGATGGCCCATAGATCGGGCTGTTCCTCGCGCCTACCGCGCCCCGCATTTGGAGGAATTTAATGGCTGAGCAGGCTCAAGCGACTGACACTGGCCCGCGCCCGATCGTCCCATTCCTGAAGCTGCAGCCGTCGCCGCATCTGATCGGCAAGAAGTGCCCGTCCTGCGGCGCGATGTATCTCGACAAACGGGTTGCATGCTCGAAGTGCGGCTCGACCGGACCGTTCGGCGAAGTGAAGCTCTCCAACAAGGGCAAAGTTTACGTCTTCTCCGTGGTTCACCAGTCGTTCCCCGGCGTCAAGACTCCATACGTCACGGCTATCGTCGATTTGCCCGAGGGCATAAGCGTACGCTCCAACCTTGAGGGCGTTGAAGTCGACAAGATCCAGAAGGATCCGAAGAGCATGTTCGATCTGCCGGTCGAGATGGTGACGAGCGTGGTCGCCAAGGATCGTGAGGGCCACGACGTGGTCGCGTTCTCGTTCCGGCCGAGCAAGAACTAGCGCGCCGCCCAGGACAGGGTGCGAGCGAGGAAAAGCTTTAGCAGCATTCAGCAGGAGGATCGCTGATGAGAAACGTCTACGTACTCGGAACCGGCATGATCAAGTTCGGGCGTTATCCTGACAAGACCGTTCCGGAACTCGGCGGCGAAGCAGCATTGATCGCCCTGAAAGACGCCGGCGTCGGCATCAAGGACGTCGAGTTGTTCGCCTGCGGCAATCTCTACCAGTCCAACGCGATGGTCGGGCAGCGTATCCTCCAGCAGATCGGCCAGACCGGTATCCCGGTGATCAACGTTTCCAACGCCTGCGCGACCGGCTCGACCGCGTTCCGCGAAGCCTACATGTCGGTGGCCTCCGGCATGTATGACATCACGATGGCGGTCGGCGTCGAGCAGATGGGCAAGCAGGGTCTGCTCGGCGGCGGCGGTGGTGGCGGCAGCGATCCGGCTTACGCCACTGAGGGCCGTCTCGGCTCGGGCCTGATGCCAGCGGTTTTCGGTCAGGCGGGCATCGAGCATATGCGCAAGTACGGCACCAAGTTCGAGCACTTCGCCAAGATTTCGGTCAAGAGCCACAAGCACGCGACCAAGAATCCGTTCTCGCAGTACCGCAACGAAGTATCGCTCGAAGACGTGATGAACGCGCGCATGGTCGGCTATCCGAACACGCTGTATATGTGCTGCCCGACCGGCGACGGCGCGGCAGCCGCGATCCTTTGCTCCGAGGAGAAGTACAAACAACTTTCAGGCGCGCGTAAGCGCGCCCGGGTCGCGGCGTCGATCCTCACCTCCGATCCTTGGACCGATCGCACCCTCACATTCCCCGACGTCAGCACGCTCACCCGTCGCGCGTCGAAGAAGGCCTACGAGACGGCCGGCATCGGCCCCAAGGACATCGCGCTGACCGAGCTGCATGATTGCTTCGCGACTGCGGAACTCGTGCATTACGAGAACCTCGGTCTGTGCGGCGATGGCGAGGCCGGCAAGTTCATCGAAGAAGGCGGCGGCGTTCATCCGGGGCTCGGCGGCAAGGCGCCGGTCAACGTCTCGGGGGGACTGCTTTCCAAAGGCCATCCGCTGGGCGCGACCGGCGTCGCCAACATCTGCGAAGTCGCATGGCATCTGACGCAGGATGAGCGGGCCAAGGATCGCTGGGTACCCAACGCCAAGGCTGGCCAGGCCCACGTGATTGGGTTGGGTTCGGCCTGCACGATCCATATCCTGACCGTCTGAGGAAATTGGCCAGGGTCGCGGACTCCGAACGATGCACGAAGGGCCGCTCTCTGTAGCGGCCTTTCTTTTTTGGACTCGAGCCTGACGCGAGGGAACTTTGACGCTCACCCGGCTAAGGGGATTTCAGGATCTTTACGGCGCGCATGCCGCGGCGTTCAGCCGCGTCGAGGAATGCACCCGGCGCATCGCGGCGCGCTACGCCTTCGGTGAGATCCGCCTGCCTTTGCTCGAGCACGTCGAACTCTACCGGCGCTCCACCGGCGAGACCTCAGACGTGGTCGAAAAGCAGATGTACGCCTTCGCCGATCGCGACGAAGCTGAGACAATGATCGCGCTGCGTCCGGAGGGCACGCCAAGCGTCGTGCGCGCGTATATCGAGGCCGGGCTGGATCGCAGCGATCCTGAGCAGCGCTTCTACTACACGGGCCCGATGTTCCGCCGCGAGCGCCCGCAGAAGGGCCGCTACCGGCAGTTCTACCAGTTCGGCGTTGAGGTCTTCGGCCGGGCCGACGCCGCCACCGACGCCGAGCTGCTGATCATGATCGACGATCTCCGCCGTGAGCTCGCCCTCGAGCTGATGACCGAGGTCAACTCGCTGGGATGCGGCGAGTGCAGGCCCGCCTACCGGGCGCGGCTGCTCGAATATGGCCGCGCGCATCTGGGCGAGCTCTGCAAGGATTGCCATGCGCGCCTGGAGCGCAATCCGCTCCGAATCCTCGACTGCAAGATCGATGTGAAGCTGGCCGAAGGCGCGCCCAAGGCGCTAGACCATCTCTGCGCCGCATGCCGCAAGCATTTCGACACCGTCGTAGACCTGATCGCCAAGGCCGGCGTGCCTCATGTCGTCAATCCGCGCATCGTGCGCGGGCTGGACTACTATACCCGCACTGCCTTCGAGGTCACTTCGAGCGCGGTCGGTGCGCAGAGTGCCGTGGTCGCCGGCGGCCGCTATGATGGGTTGGTCGAAGCGCTCGGCGGCGCATCGGTGCCCGGCACCGGCTTCGCCATCGGCGTCGATCGGATGGCGCTCGCGCTGGAAGCAACCGGGAAGGCCACCTCGGCAGAAGGTCCGATTGCGATCATCACGATGGGCGATGATGCGATGCGCCGCGGTATCGAGCTGGCCCATGAACTGCGCAGTCGCGGCCTGAACGTCGCGCTGCTGTCACCCGAACGCGGGCTCAAGGCGCTGCTCAAGCGCGCTGACAAGATCGGGGCGAGCCACGCCGTCATCATCGGGCCCGATGAGCTGGCCCGCGGCGGGGCGCAATTACGCGATCTCGCACAGAGCCAGCAGCGCGAAGTGAGGTTGGAGGATATCGCGGCGGCGCTGAGCGCATCCGCCAAACCGGACTAGACCGGCATGGTTGTTTCATCACCCGCCTGGATCGCCGGTTTCGCACCCATCGGAGCGGATGTATCCTCAAGTGAAGGTTTAAGTGTCAGCCAGTTCCTCGATGCCGAAGTCTGAACTCTATTCGCCGCTCCCACCGTGGCAGCGGAGCGACTATTGCGGGGCGTTGCGCGCGGGCGACGCGGGCCGTGCGGTCGCGCTGTGGGGATGGGTCGCCGCGCGGCGCGATCACGGCGGTCTGCTGTTTGTCGATCTGCGCGACCGCGAGGGCATCGTCCAGCTGCTCTTCAATCCCGAGAAGAACGCCGCGGCGCATGAGATCGCGCGCGCGGTTCGCGCCGAATTCTATCTCGCCGTGAAGGGTACCGTCGTGAAGCGCTCGGCCGCGACACTCAATGCGCAGCTCCCGACCGGCGAGATCGAGATCGTCGCCAGCGAGGTAGAAATACTCAACGTCTCGCTGCCGCCGCCGTTCCCGATCGATGACGGCGAAGCGATCGCAGAAGAAGTCCGGCTCAAGTACCGCTACCTCGATCTGCGGCGGCCCGCGATGCAACGCAACCTGCGCCGGCGCCATCTGGCGTTGCGGGCGGTACGCGACTATCTGGATGCGCACGACTTCGTGGAAATCGAAACGCCGATTCTGTTCAAGGCCACACCCGAAGGCGCGCGCGACTATCTGGTGCCCAGCCGCGTCAACCCGGGCAAGTTCTACGCGTTGCCGCAATCGCCGCAGTTGCTCAAGCAGACGCTGATGGTGGGCGGATTCGATCGCTACTACCAGATCGCGCGTTGCTTCCGCGACGAGGACTTGCGCGCGAACCGCCAACCTGAGTTCAGCCAGATCGATATCGAGATGACCTGCCCGCGTCCTGAGGACATCATGACGCTTGTGGAAGGGATGTTTGTCACGGTTTACGATCGCGTGTTGAACGTCAAGGTCACGCTCCCCTTTGCGCGCCTGACTTATGAAGAAGCAATGGAGCGCTTCGGGATCGACAAGCCCGACATGCGCTTCGGTCTCGAGCTACGCGACTTGAGCGCGGCCTTCACTGGCACCGCTTTCAAGGTCTTCGCCGATGCGCTGGCGCGTGGCGATGTGATCTATGGAATCCGCGTGCCGCCTGAGATGCAGTTGGCGCGGCGCGATCTCGACACGATGGCCGAATTGCTCAAGTCGCGTCAGGGGCTCGGGCTGGCATGGGCGAAGATTGCGGCCGACGGATGGCAGGGACCGATCGCGAAGCACGTTGGCGATGGCGAGCGCCGGCTGGCGGCAGAGGCAGTCGGCCTGGCGCCCGGCCACACGCTGCTGATGGTCGCGGGGCCGCGCGGCAAAGTCCGTCCAGCGCTTGGCGAATTGCGATTGCAACTCGGCACGAAGTTCAATCTGCGCACGAGCGATGAGTTGCGCTTTGTGTGGATTGTCGAGTTCCCGCTTTTCGAGTACGACGAAGCCGCAAAGCGGCTGAGCCCGGTGAATCATCCGTTCACCGCTCCAATGCCCGCTGACTTGCTGCGCCTGGACAAGGAGCCGCTGGGCGCGCGCGCACTTGCCTATGATCTCGTCCTCAATGGCGAAGAGCTGGGCGGCGGCTCGATCCGCATCCACAACCGCGAGCTGCAACTCAAGATCCTCGAAATGCTCGGTTATTCGCGCGAAGAGGCCATCGAGCGCTTCGGCTTCCTGCTCGATGCGCTCAGCTACGGCGCGCCGCCTCATGGCGGGATTGCGTTCGGGGTCGATCGGATCGCCATGATGCTGTGTGGGACAGATTCGCTGCGCGACGTGATGGCGTTTCCCAAGACGCAGAAGGCGATCGATCCGATGAGCGGAGCGCCTTCAGAAGTCGACCCGCGCCAGCTCAAGGAGCTCTGGATCAAGGTGGTGTCATGAACAACGTCCGCCCGAATCGGTTCTATCTGGCCGGTACCGCGCTCGAGATGCTCGCGCTTTGCTTGCTGGTCGCTGGATGTTCGGCTTCGAAGCCCGCTGCAACCACCGACACGGGCGTCGTGACGCAGACCTCATCGGTGCTCTCGAATCTTCCGATCGTCGGACCGGGCACCGATCTCCATACCCAGTCGGTGCGTTCGATCAAGTCGGTCAAGGTCGATCGGGTCGCCGTGATGCCGATCGTGGAGGCGGCGGGGCCCGGCCAGGAAGTCGCTGATGGCGCGGGCGCGAGCCTCACCGCCGAGATCTACAGTCAAATGTCACTGGCGGCGGGGTGGAATCTCACGCCCGAGTCGGACGTTGAAGACCAGATGCAAAAACTGCCGCCGACCACGGCCAATAATATCCAGCAGAACGCGCTGCAACTTGCGCGGCTGCTCTCGGTCGACGCGGTGGTCTATGGGACGGTGCAGCGCTACCGCGAGCGGGTGGGGGTGGACTATGCGGCGCAGACCCCGGCTTCGGTCGCGTTCTCGCTCATGGTCATCGACGCCGCATCCAAGCAGGTGATCTGGAACGCGCATTTCGATCGCACCCAGAAGGCGCTGACCGAGAACGTGCTCAATGTAGTGAGCTTTCTGCAGAACCGCGGGCGCTGGGTGCGCGCCCACGATATCGCGCTGGAAGGTGTCGAGTTGGCGATCGGTGACCTTCACTCACAGCTCAACCTGCAGAGCAGCGTGCGGCGCTTCGAGGCGGGCACCTACGAGAGTATGAAGTCCGGCGGCCAGCGTTATGTGCCCGGCCGGCCGCTGGGTCACTAGCAGGGCGTTGAGAAAGAGCGTGCATCGCAGGATGACGTTGATTTCGCACTCAACACCCTGCGTGATCAGGCGCTCGCGCTCCAGGGCGTCTGCACTCGCGTCCGCAATGCTTCGGCGACCGCCGGATGCGCGACCTTGCCTGCGAAGGTGTTGAGCCCGTGCCTGATCGCGGGGTTGCGCGCGCCGGCTTCGAGCAGCCCGTGGTCCGCGATCTCCATCGCATACGAGAGCGTCACGTTGGTCAGCGCATAGGTCGAGGTGTGTGGCACCATGCCGGGCATGTTCGTCACGCAGTAATGCACCACCCCATCGTGCACGTATGTCGGTCGTCCATGCGCGGTCGGACGCGATGTCTCCGAAACGCCACCTTGATCGATCGACAAATCGACCAACGCCGCGCCGCGCTTCATCCGCCGGATCATTGCCCGGGTGATGAGCCGCGGCGTCAGCGCGCCGGGCACCAACACCGCTCCGATTACGAGATCGGCTTGACGCGTTTCCTCCTCGATCGTCGCCCGATTGGACATCAGCGTCGTCAGATGCCCACCCAGCACATCGTGGATGTAGCGCAAGCGCGTCGGCATTACGTCCATCACCGTGACCTCAGCGCCGATACCGGTCGCGACCTGGCATGCGTTGGCGCCTGCGATACCGGCCCCCAGCACCAGCACGCGGCCCGGGCGGACGCCTGATGCGCCGCTTAACAGAACACCGCGCCCGCCCAAGCGCGCCTGCAGGCACCATGCTCCGGCCTGAATCGCCAAGCGGCCAGCGACCTCGCTCATCGGAGCGAGCAACGGCAGACTTCCATCCTCGAGCTGAATCGTCTCGTAAGCGAGCGCCGAGACGCGGCGGCGCAGCAGCTCACGTGCGACGCGCGGCTCAGCCGCCAGATGAAGATAGGTGAATAGAATCAGGTCGGGCTGCATGAAGCGGAACTCGACCGGCTGCGGCTCCTTGACCTTCAACACCATTGCGGCCCGCGTCCATACCTCACCCGCGCTTTTCACCACGCGCGCGCCCGCCTCGCGATAGGCTGCGTCGTCCAAGCCACTGCCGGCGCCCGCGCCGCTTTGCACCAGCACTTGGTGGCCATGGGCGCGAAATGCGGTGACGCCTGCGGGCGTCAGCGCAACGCGGCGCTCGTCAGCTTTTATCTCGGCCGGGATTCCAACGATCATCCTATGTCCTCTTCCGCCGCCTCAGCGCATCCGTCGTGCGACGCCATCTGCACCACATGGAGCGAACTACCCGCGTTGACGCAAGGCCAGGGCGATCGGACACCCGACCCGCAAATCTTGACAAGCCCGGTGCTGCCGCGCTTCATGAGCATGGTCGGGCGTGCCCCCGGCCGTTTGGCGGCCCGTATCGGTAAGGTTTCTTCTGGAGGAGGTTATGGAGATCCCGGCGGGACTGAAGTATTCGAAGGAACATGAGTGGGTTGCAGCCGAGGATTCTGTGGCGACCATCGGGATCACCGACTACGCTCAGGAACAGCTCGGTGAGGTCGTATACGTCGAATTGCCGGCCATCGGCGACAAGATCAGCAAGGACGATCCGTTTGGCGTAGTAGAGTCGGTCAAGGCGGTCTCCGACATCTACGCGCCGATCAGCGGCACCGTGATTGAGATCAATCAGGAGCTCCCCGAGAGTCCCGAGACCGTCAACGATGATCCGTACGGCGATGGCTGGCTGATCAAGATCCGAATCAACGACAACTCCGAGCTCGACGACCTGATGGACGGCGAGGAATACGAGGAGATGGTCGCCGCCGAAAAGGAATAGCTCACGCGCGCGGAACCGCCGTCGCCGCGCCCGCCGGCGCCGGCTGGGCCTTTATCACGGCAATCCGGAAACTGCCCGCCGGCTGCGGCAGCTCGGAGAACACCACCATGAACTTCCAGGTCGCGTCGGGCGCCAGCACGAAATCCCGCGGCGGGTCGAGCCGCTGAAAGAACTCCAGCTCGCGCCGCGTCATCTCGCCAATCATCCGTATCGAGATCGGATTGCCGCAGTACACCGTCTGGCCGGCAACATCGTGGCCGCCGGCGTCCACGAGCCGGACCAGGATTTGGACAGTATGCAAAGGCGCGGTCGTTACGTTGTGGGCCGTGCCGCTGACGATCAGAGCAGGCGGCTTGTCGGCATCTTTGAGGTTGCGGTACTCCGCACTCACGTCGAGCAAAGCGACCTGGCTGGCCGATGTAACCGGCTTGGCGAAGTATTTGCCCGCGCTGGGCAATTTCGCGAGCATCTCGGCACTGGCCGAGGGCGAACCCGCGATCAGCAGGCTCAGCATGCCGAAGCCGATCGCGACAATCGCGAAGATCGCGATAAAGAAGCCGCTGGAATGGAGTCTACCGGGCATGTCGTCGAGAGCGCCGGTATCAAAACGCTGGACCGTGCCGCGCCGGACAAAAGATGCAGCTTGCGGTCGGGCGCTCTCGGGTTCGGCTGCCTCGATCTCGCTTGGGCCGCGCGGCGGTGGATCGATTTCCGGAGCGGCAGGCGGCTCGCCGACTTCCCATCGATCGGCACGCCTCGCCTCGAGGTCTTCCGCCACCGGCTGCGGCCCTGGCTCCTCGCTGAAGTCGAAGCTGAGACTGTCTCCAGCCGCCGCCAAGGCGGGTTCGGCGAAAGGCTTAGCCAGTGGATCTTCTTCTTGCGGCGCAGCCTGAAACGCGGAGAAGTCCGCGTCGAGGCCGCGTTCGGACGTCGCCTCTGGTGCATCCGCCGGGGTCTCCGGTTGCTCGGCGTAGCTAGGCTCATCGCCGAATTGCATGGAACCGGCGGCGGACTGCGCCGGAGCAGTCGATGGTTCGTATTGCTCGGCCGGCGATCGCGACACGAAGGGCGGCTGTTTAGGAAGTTCCGATGGCGTGGGCGGAGCGGGCTCATCACCCGGCGGCGGGGCCTGTTGCCCGGAGGGGGCAATGGACGCGCGCTCGGCCTGCCCGACAGCCCTCCTGACCGCGGCGCGTGCGACCCGCGGCGGGTTGCCCTGCCGCGCGATGGCCGGTTTGGGCGAGGAAGCTGGACTTGCCGGGGCAGCCAGCTTCGATCCGCGCGGTTCGGTGCTGAAGACATGGCCACATCGCGAGCACTTGAAGGTCGGTGTCTCTTCGGGCAGCACCCGCTCGTCGATGCGATAACGGGTGTGACAGCTCGTGCACTGAATCTCGATCATGGCCTCAACTCCTCCCCACTACCCCGCGCCAAAGCTAGCACACGCCCGCGCCGTATGCATTGCGCCGGGCCTGTGGCTGGTTGAGCGAGCGCGAGCCACTGGAGCGATTGTGCGTATCGCGTTGCTCGCGCGGCGTTTCGATCCCGAGGGCGGCGGCACCGAACGGGATTTGGTTGTAACCGCGCGTTGCCTGCGCGATCGCGGCCATCAAGTCACAGTTTATGCTGATGAGATCCGTGGCGACGGCGCGGGTATCGCGATGCGGCGTATCGGCACGCCGCCATTGGGGCGTGCGGCCAGAGTATTGTGCTTCGCGACGCTCGCGCCGCGAGTTGCACGCGCCGCCGGAAGCGATCTGATTCTCAGCTTTGCGCGGGTAATAGGCGCCGACGTGATGCGCAGCGGCGGCGGGGCGCATATTGGCTACCTGCGTGCCGCACATCAATGGCGCGGCCGCGCCGCCGCAGCAGCGATGCGCGTCAGCCCTTATCATGCAGCGCAGGCGTTCGTGGAGCGGCGCGGTTTCGCCTCACCTAGGCTCAAAATCACGATCTGCGTCTCGGAACTGGTTGGTCGCAGCCTGGCAAATACGTTCGGTCTGCCCGCCGACAGAATCCGAGTGCTCTACAACGGTGTGGACCTGCAGCGCTTTCGGCCACGCGTCGGCAATGAGTCCGTTGATCAATTGCGAAGGGAGCTGGGGCTGGAGCGCGGACAGCGCGCCGTGATTTTCGTGGGCAACGGCTTCGCGCGCAAAGGTTTGGGCGTGCTGTTGCGCGCTTGGTCCAGCCTCGCTGGCGCGCCGATCCTGCTCGTGGCCGGCGCCGATCGCAGCGCCGCCACGTATCAGCGGGACGCGAGGCGCTTCGGCATCGGCGACCGCGTCCGCTTTCTCGGTCCGCGCCGCGATATCGAACGTCTCTTCCAGGCTTGCGACGCGCTCGCGCTGCCATCGATGTTCGAGCCGTTTGGTAATGTTGCACTGGAAGCGATGGCGGCCGGGCTGCCGGTCCTGACCACCTCGGCATGCGGTGTGGCGGAGGTGCTGCCGGACGAAATGAGGCGCTTCGTCGTGCAGTATCCCTCCAGCACCGAACAGATCGCCCGCAGCCTGAACGAATTGCTTGAGGCCGCTCCTGCCCTCGGAACCATCGCACGCGCCACCGCCGAGCGATTCACGTGGGACGCATATGGCGATAATCTCAATCGCCTGCTCGACTCGATCGCCCCATCGCACTGACCGCGCCTCGATCACGAACGATGCCCGGGATTATGGCGCAGCCCCTCCAGCATCCCCTGCGCGATTGCGAGGCGCTTCTCCTCGCGCGCGATTCGCGCCACCGACGCGCCAATCGTTCGCGCGATGACAAGCCGAAGCGCTGCGATCGCGGCGTCGATCGCAACGCGCGCCCGCGCGTGCCGCTCATGTAGGATGCGGCACGCTCCGCGCTCGCGGCAAACCCGGATGAATCGCGCACGGTCCGCGCGCGCCGCATCGACATCGTGATAGACCAGCGCGCGCGGCGCATATCCGATTCGGAAGCCTGCGCGCCGCAGCCGCGCCGACATCTCGGTTTCCTCCTCATGCCCGCATGCGCCCGGACCGAGCCGCTCGTCGAATCCGCCGACCTTCTCCAGCACGCTCGCGCGCAAGGCCATGTTCGCGCCGAGCACGCCTCGGACCTCGCTCACCTCATCACCATGATCGACGATCGGCAGATCGAGATAGGGCGCCATCGCACCCGTCGTCCGAACCGGATCTTCAGCGGCCAGGATGCGCCCCTTCATCGCGGCGAATTGCGGATGCCCGGCAAAGAAAGACTCCAGCGCGGCGATGTAGCCCGGCGCGACGGCCAGATCGTCATCGAGAAATCCGACGATCTCGCCGCGAGCCGCGGCGATCGCGCGATTTTGCACCCGGCACTTCCCGGGAAGCGGATCGTGGATGTGAATGATCTGAAAGCCGCGCGGCTCAAGCTGCTGCGGCGATGTCGTACCATTTTCGGCGACGATTAGCTCGCGGTCAGAATCTCCGAGCTCCGGCGCGAGGCTCGCGATCAGGCGCTCAAGTTGACGCGGCCGCGCATGAGTCGCGATTACGATCGAGGTCTTCAACTGCTTGCGTGCGTCTGCGCGTGCGGGGCGCCAGTCTTGCACAGGCGCATTATGAGGTTCTCGTCCATCAAGAGGCTCGCGCTCGTCATGAAGCCGTACAGCTCGCGATTGATCGCGCGCTGCTCCGCGTCGTGTGCGCCCCGTCCATAGAGGAAGTACGAAAATGCCGCGATCGGCACGTACAGGAGCGCGGCGTAGATTTGCGTGCGCAGCTTGCGGCGGCTGCGGCCCAGCGCTTCCGTCCGCAGTCCTGCACCATGCGCAATCCAGTGCAAATCGTTTAAACCCATGACGTTCCAGTTGCGGCCATCCTCGACTCGATAACGATAGGGCAGGGGAGCACGCCGCCCCTTGTAGAACCCGCTCAGCAGATGATGTACCCGCGAGGCCGCATTAAGCCTGTTGGGGGTCGAGATAATCGCCGTCGCGCTGGGTTTCAGCACCCGCGCGATTTCGCTCATCGCATGCGGGATGTTTTCAAGATGCTCGATCACTTCGAGCATCACGACCAAGTCAAAACGCGCGGAGCGAAACGGCAGATCGTCGGAGAGATCTGCTGCGAGCCAGCCCGGTGCGGCGGGCCGCAGCTCGGTTGAAACTACTCGCCATCCACGCTCGGCAAGCATTCGGCTCGCAGCGCCATCGCCGGCGCTCAGGTCAAGCGCCAAACCGGGCGATAAATCCTCGATCAGCGCGATTGCGCCCTGGATGCGCAAGGTCATCGGGCGTGAGATTCTCTGCTATCGAGCGGTCCCCGGCAAGCTGGCATTAGCGTGACTTGAATTAGCGCGGCTGGCTCGCTAAATCCTGTGGACACTGTTGGGCGAGAGTGGCGGAATGGCAGACGCGCAAGGCTCAGGACCTTGTGGGCGCAAGCTCGTGGGGGTTCAAGTCCCCCCTCTCGCACCATAGACGCATGGCCGGGCGACCCGCCAGCGGGACGCGTCCTTGAGGACCGCGACGGCTCACTTGGCGGGCTGCATAATGGTCGACTCGGTGCCTTGGCACCTGCGCACTGCACGCTCGCTGCTGCCGATCGCCTTGGCGATATCGGCGTCGCTGCGGCCCGCCTCGCGCTGAAGTCTCACCACGTTGCAGTCGGCGGAACGCGCCGAGCATCCGGCCAAACTCGCAGCGATCAGCAGGCTCCATGCGATCGCCGGCACAAGCGAGCTGCCGCGATCCGCGACGAGCCCACGATGACTTCGCGATGGCACGAATCGCGACGGTATCGCTTTGGGCTGGATTGACCAGCGTGTCCGCGATGCGCGACTAGTAGGGACTGCCGCCACCGGAAGAGGGTGCGGCCGGCGCAGCGCCTCCATCAGCAGGAGCCGATCCGGCAGGAGCGCCACTGGCATCCGCCGCTGCTGGGGCCGGCGCTGGAGCCGGGGCGAAGGTTCCCACGGTTGCTCCGGGCTTGGCGCATCGGGCAATTTCAGACTCGCTGACGGCGAATCCAGCTGCGATTTCGGTCTCGTTGAGGCCGCCTTCGCGCTGCAGCTTGACCACCTCGCAATTGATCGGCCTGGCGCCTGAACAACCGACCATTCCCAGCGCCATCAATCCGCCGCTTGCGATCAGGGTCGATGCCAGCAGCTGTCTGATCCCCATAGTCTCGTCTCCCTTTCGTCGCGGCCCCAACTGTCCTCTGCCGCTAAGCATCGGCAGGGTAGTATTAAGGAACGGGCAATTACAAGTTCAATCACTCAATCCGCCCGTTCCGGTCACGAATCTTCCGCGCTCCGTGAGATGGCGCTGGACTCGCTCATCTTGCAACCGCTGAAAGCATCTCCTTATGATCTGCGCACCGATTTGTACGCTAGGCCGATCTGATTCACCGCGCACGAATCAAGAAGCGAAGCGGATAGCGATTTGGAGCTGAGCAAGACCTTCGATCCCAAGGCGGCCGAACAGCGTTGGTATGGGCGCTGGCTTGAGCTGGGCTATTTCACCGCCGACCCGGCGCGCCCGGGCCCGGTCTTTTCGATGGTCATCCCGCCCTACAACGTGACGGGGGCCTTGCACCTCGGATCGGCGCTTAACGTTACGCTGCAGGATATCGTCGTTCGCGCGCGCCGGATGCAGGGCTACAACACGCTGTGGGTGCCGGGCACCGACCATGCGGGCATCGCGACCCAGAACGTCGTCGAGCGCGAGATTGGCAAAGAGGGCACGAACCGCCACGATCTCGGGCGGACAGCGTTCGAGAAGCGTGTCTGGGAATGGAAGGAACTCTACGGTGGGAGAATCCTCGAACAGTTGCGCCGCTTGGGCGCTTCCGCCGACTGGACGCGCGAGCACTTCACGATGGACGCGGATCTCTCCCGCGCGGTGCTCAAAGTATTCGTCGATCTTCATCGCGAGGGGCTAATCTACCGCGATCGGCGTTTGATCAACTGGTGCCCGCGATGCGAGACCGCGCTGTCCGATCTGGAAGTCGAGCACAAGGATAGCGACGGCAGCCTCTACTTCATCCGCTACCCATTCAAACAAGAATCCGGACACGTCACGGTTGCGACCACGCGGCCCGAAACGATGCTCGGCGATACAGCTGTTGCTGTGCACCCCGCCGATGAGCGCTATGCGCATCTACATGGCAAGCTGCTCGATCTGCCACTTATCCATCGGCAAATCCGAACCATCTTTGATGACGCGGTGGATCGCGAATTCGGCACCGGCGCGGTGAAGATCACGCCCGCGCACGATTTCAACGATTTCGAGATCGGCCGGCGCCATAAGCTCGACGAGATCTCCGTGATGGACACTCGCGCGCATATGAACGCCGAGGCCGGCCCCTTCAAAGGCATGAGCCGCGAGGCGTGCCGGCGGGCGGTCGTCGATGCGCTCAAAAGCGAAGAGCTGCTTGAGAAGATCGAGCCGCATCGCCATGCGGTCGGCGTCTGCTCGCGATGCGACACTGTGATCGAGCCGATGATCTCGACGCAGTGGTTCATGCGCATGAAGCCGCTGGCGGAGAAGGCGATTGCGGCTGTGCGCGACGGCCGCACCACGTTTCATCCGAAATTCTGGGAAAACACCTACTTCAACTGGCTCGAGAACATCCACGACTGGTGCATCTCGCGCCAGTTGTGGTGGGGGCATCGGATCCCCGCATATCACTGCGAGCGCTGCGCAAATCTCATGGTGGCGATCGAACGCCCCGCGAAATGCGAGAAGTGCGAAGGGCGCGACCTCGTGCAGGAAGAAGACGTGCTCGATACCTGGTTCAGCTCGGCGCTGTGGCCGTTCTCGACCATGGGCTGGCCGGAGGAGACTCGCGACCTCGCGCTCTACTACCGCCCCAACGAACGTAAGCAGTACGAGGGAACGCAGTACGAAGGAACCACGCTGCTGGTCACCGCGTTCGACATCATCTTCTTCTGGGTGGCGCGGATGATGATGATCGGGCTCAAGGTTACGAAGCAGGTGCCGTTCCGCGACGTCTACATAACGCCGCTGGTGCGCGACAAGTACGGCAAAAAGATGACCAAGTCGCGCGGCAACGTAGTCGATCCGCTCGAATTGATGGACAAATACGGCACCGATGCAGTGCGCTTCACGCTGGCGCAACTGACCGTGCAGGGCCGCGATCTGGTGCTTTCGGATGAACGCCTGACGGCTTCCAGAGCCTTCGCCAACAAGATTTGGAACGCGGCCCGCTTCGTTTTGATGAATCTCGAAGGCGCTGCGCAACCGATTCCGCGGCCCGCGCAAGACAAGCTTAGCCTCGCCGATCGCTGGATCCTCAGCCGACTCGACGAAGCGATCGCAAAGACCCGCGAAACGCTCGATAGCTACGAATTCAACAACGTGGCGCTGACGCTCTATCAGTTCATCTGGCACGAGTACTGTGATTGGTACATCGAGCTGGCCAAGGAGCCGCTCAGGGCGAGCGGCGCGCAGCGCGATAGCACACGCTGGGTGCTGGTTCATTGCTTCGACCAGATGCTGCGGCTGCTGCATCCGCTGATGCCGTTCGTATCCGAAGAGCTGTGGCAAGCGCTGCGCCCATATTTCGATGAACCGAAGCTCGCTGATCATCTCGTCGTCGCCGAGTTTCCGGTCGCGAACGGAGGCGAGTGGCTGTCCCAAAAAGAACGCGATGCGATGGACCACTGCCGGGAGGCGACAGAGGCGATCAATAGCCTCCGCTCGCTGCTCGGCTACCATCCGGGTCAGAGAATGAAAGCTGCGCTCCGACGGCCGCGCAGCCTTGAATTGGCATTGGAAGAGTTTCCGAGCTGGATGGGCTATGTGATGACGCTCGCGAAGTTGGAAAGCTTCCAATACACGCCCTCCGCGGCAACTGAATTTCTGGTCAGGTCTTGTGGCTGGGCGGAGATCTGCTTGGAAAAGCCGGCGGGTTTCGATTCAGAACGGACCGCGGCGAAACTCAGCAAGGATCTGGACGAGGTCACGAAATTCGTGACGCAGCACGAGGCGCGCCTCAACGATGATGGGTTCAAAGCCAAGGCCGATGCGGAGACCCAACGGCTGGTCGCCGAGAAATACGTGGCGCTTCGCGCAGAGCAAGAGAAATTGCGCGAACAGCTCGAGCAGCTCACCGCCGGATAGTGAAACCGCTCGCGCAAATTGATCTCGACGACTCGCTGCGGCGGGCGCTCGCCGAAGACATCGGCCGCGGCGACATCACGACATCGGTGACCGTCCGCCCTGATCAGCGCGGCCGCGCGCTCATCATCGTCAAGGAGCCGCATTTGATCTTCTGTGGCGGAACGCTGCTCGCGCGAATCTTCGAGTTGACGGGGGCGGCATCCGAGATGGTCTCGCTGGCAAACGAAGGCGCCGAGCTGAAGCAGGGCGCAATCGCGGCCGAGATTGACGGCATGCTTGCGGGATTGCTGACCGGTGAGCGGGTCGCGCTCAATTTCATCCAGCACATGAGTGGCATCGCCACCTTGACGCACGAATATGTGCGCGCAATCGAAGGCACGCGCGCGCGCATCGTCGATACCCGCAAGACCCATCCGGGCCTGCGCGTCTTCGAGAAGTACGCGGTTCGGGTTGGCGGCGGCTTCAACCATCGCTCGGGGCTCGATGACGGCGTGCTGATTAAGGACAATCACATCGCCGCGGCCGGTTCCGTCAGCGAAGCGCTGATCCGCGCACGAGCGGCTGCGCCGCATACGCTGCGCATCGAGATCGAATGTGAAACGCTCGCTCAGGTTGAAGAAGCGCTCGTGGCGGGCGCGGATATAATCCTGCTCGACAATATGGCGCTCGACGACATCCGGCGGGCGCGCGCGATTGTGAGCACGCGCGCGATGCTCGAAGTCTCCGGCGGCGTCTCGCTCCAGACGGTGCGTGCGATCGCCGAGACCGGCGTTGATGTCATCTCGGTCGGCGCGCTGACGCATTCGGCGCGCGCGATGGACCTGAGCATGCGCATCGAAGCGGCCTGAGCGGCCCGGCGCATCGCGCTCCATATATGCCAGCCAACCCGTATCAGGCCATTGAGCATGGCGCTCCCGGCACGATCGGATGGCGCGTGCATTACTTCGACGAGCTACCTTCGACGCAAGAGACCGCCGCGGCACTGGCGCGTGACGGCGCAGCGCAAGGCACCACCGTCATCGCGGAGACCCAGACCGCGGGGCGCGGCCGGATGGGCCGCCAATGGCATTCACCGCCCGGCGTCAATCTGTACTGCACGATCATCCTGCGGCCCAACCTTTCGCTGGCCGAGGTGCCACGTTTAAGCCTGGTAGCTGGCGTCGCCGCCGCCGAGGCGATCGAAACCGTCGCGCCCGGGCTGGTCGCACTGAAATGGCCCAACGACGTATGGCTGCGCGGGCGCAAGGCGGGCGGCATCATCGCTGAAGCCGTGACCGACAACACCCAGCGCCTGACCTGCGTCCTGCTCGGAATCGGGCTCAACCTGAATCTCGCCGCCGACCAGGTTCCTGCCGAGCTGCGCGAGCGGGCGACCTCGGTGCGAATCGAAACCGGCGCGCCATGCGACCGGATCGAGGTCGCACGAGCGCTTTTTAATCGGCTTCACTCTCGCTATATGGAAATGATGGCGTCGGGTTTCGGGACGCTTCGGCCCGTGTGGGAGCGCTATTCGGCGCTCGGTGGCAAGTGGGTGGCCGTGATGGATGGCGCCACGCGCGAGGCCGGCAGAGTCACAGGGATCGACGACGACGGGGCGTTGCTGCTCGATACGCCATCGGGGCAGCGCAGGATCCTCGCCGGCGATGTGACTCTCGAAGGCGCCTACGACCGCCGCTGAGAGACCGCACGATCACAGCGCATCGTGCATCGGCTACGGCGCCCGGCCCGCGCGGGCATCGCCGCTGCGCGACGCTTCGAGGCATCGAGGTGACACGCTATGGCTGTGGAGGAAATCGGACGGCTGCGCACAATCGCGATAACCGGCCAGGGGTCGACCGGCAAAACCCAACTGGCGGACGCGATGCTCTTTACCGCTGGTGCGATAACCCGGCTTGGGCGTCCCGACGACGGGACGGCGGCAATGGATTTCGAGCCTGAAGAGCTCACACGCCACGTCTCGATCAACACTTCGTTTCACCATCTCAATTGGAAAAAGACCGAGGTGATCCTGGCCGATACGCCGGGATACAACGCCTTCTTGCCGGACACCATCAACACGATGCACGCGGTCGACGCGCTGGTCTTCGTCGTATCGCCGGGCGCCGATATGAAGGTCGAATCCGAGAAGATCTGGGAGACCGCGAGCGAACTCGGCCTTCCGCGCGTCGCTTTCGTATCCCGCCTTGATCGCGAGCGAGCGAGTTTCGATTCGGCGCTGAAGGATCTGGAAAAGACCCTTGGCGCGGCCGTTGCGCCGCTGACGCTGCCGATTGGCGAAGAGGCCGGGTTTCGCGGCGTGATCGATCTGCTCGCTATGAAGGCGCTGATCTACAGTGACAATTCCGGCAAGCCGCGCGAGGAGGAACTCAGCGGCGATCTCAAGGCTCGCGCCGAGCAGGGCCGCATCAAGCTCTGCGAGGTGGTGGCGGAGACCGACGACGCGCTGCTGGAGAAATACCTCGATACCGGCGCGCTCGAAGCCGCCGAGCTGTCGACGGCACTGCGAGCGGCGGTGCTGGCGGGCAAGGTGTCACCGCTGGTATGCGGCTCGGGGAGCAAGAATATTGGCGTGGGCCCGCTGCTCGATGCGATCGTCGGCCTGCTGCCATCGCCCGCCGAACGGCCGCCGCGCACCGCGCAAAACGCCTCGACCAAGCAACCGACTGAATGCAAGGCCGACCCCAAGGCGCCGTTCGCAGGATTCATCTTCAAGACCATCGTCGATCCGTTCGCTGGCAAGCTCTCGATGATTCGCGTCGTGTCGGGACGGGCGGCCAGCGACACGAGTGTGCTCAACGTCACGCGCCAATCGAAGGAACGCTTCGGCCAGTTGCTGCGCCTTGAAGGCAAGAAACAGGCGCCGCTGGCGGTGGCGATTCCGGGCGAGATCGTCGCCGTCGCCAAGCTCAAGGATGCGGCCACGGGCGACTCGCTGTCCGACGAAAAACTGCCCGTGATCTTCCCGCCGCTCCCGAAATCGCCGCCGGTCATCTCGTTCGCCGTCCGGCCCAAGAGCAAGGGTGATGACGAAAAGGCCAGCCTTGCGCTCCATCGGCTGGTCGAAGAGGATCCGGCGCTCGAGATGCATCGCGACCCGCAGACTCATGATGTGATCCTGTCGGGCACCGGCCAGATGCACGTCGAGGTTACGGTCGAGCGGCTCAAGCGCAAATTTAATGTAGAAGTTGAACTTGCCGCGCCCAAGGTGCCGTACAAGGAGACCATCAAGGGACGGGCAGAGGCGCAGGGCAAGTACAAACGCCAATCGGGCGGCCGCGGCCAATACGGCGATTGCTGGCTGCGCGTCGAGCCGCTGGCGCGCGGCGGCGGCTTCGAGTTTTCCGACGAGGTGGTCGGCGGGTCGATTCCGCGCCAGTTCATCCCCTCGGTCGAGAAGGGTGTGCGCAACACGCTGACGGATGGCCTCCTGGCTGGATGCCCGCTGGTCGACCTGAAGGTCGCGGTCTTCGACGGCTCCTCCCACGCAGTGGACTCCTCCGACATGTCGTTCCAGATCGCGGCGTCGATGGGCTTCAAGAGCGCGCTGGAAAAAGCCAAGCCTGTCATTCTTGAGCCAATCCTCGCGCTCGAAGTCAGCTGCCCTGACGAATGCATGGGTGACGTAATCGGCGACCTCAACTCGCGACGCGGCAAGGTGCTTGGTGTGGACCGCAAGGGGCATGGTGAGGTGATCAAGGCGTTGGTCCCGATGGCCGAGGTACTGAAATATGCGCCCGATTTGCGCTCGATGACCTCGGGGCGCGGCTCGTTCGAGTCGCACTTCTCGCACTATGAGGAAGCGCCCGCGCATATCGCCGAGAAGATCATCAAGGAGACCAAGGAAGCCCGCGAGGCCCGCGCCAGCGCCGGGTAGCGCACGGTGTTGGTGGCCCACTGAAAGGGCCATAAGCGCGAGGATTCGGCCGATTCGGGCGGCTTGGTTTACCATGCGTAGCCGCTAAACTGATGGCTGTGGATCTGATGGCGCCGCTTGGCAGAAGCCTCGTGATGCTCGGGGCGCTCCTGGTCGTAGTCGGGGCCGCGATGTGGGCGCTGGCCGATGTTCCCTGGATCGGCCGTCTGCCCGGCGACATTTTCATCCGGCGCGGCAACTTCAGCTTCTACTTCCCGCTCGCCACCTCGATCCTGTTGAGCATCGTGCTGTCAATCCTGCTGATGCTGTTCAGGCGCTGGTAGGGCTTGGCCGAACAACCAACAGCGAGGTCCTTGCCGGCGCGAGCCGAGATCAAGCGGCGGCGGCGCGAGTTCGTCGCGGTGGTGATCGCGACGGTGGTGCTGGTGATCTTCACGCTGGCGCAGACCGCGCTGCCACCGCTTTCGCGCAAGAGTTCGCTGGGCTCGAACATCTCGGTCATCCTGCTTTTCGATCTGAGCTTCCTGCTGGTCGGGCTGCTGCTGTTCCTGGTCGGGCGCAATCTCGCCAAGGCGATCTTCGAGCGGCGCGAAGGCTTGATCGGGTCGAAGCTGCAAGTGCGGCTGGTGATGGGGTTCGTCGCGGCGGCGTTGTTCCCGACCCTCTTTCTGCTCTATGTGTCCGAATCGTTCCTGCGCGCCAATCTCGACAGCTGGTTCAACCCGCAATACGCACAGGTGCTCGACAACTCGCTCGAGATCGCGAAGACCTACTACCTGAATTCGGCCAACGACTCGCTGCATTTCGCGCGCGTGCTCGCGCAGCAGATCTCCGGCCATCGCCTGATGGATCCCGCGCAGCGCGCCGAACTGCAGCGGATGGTCGCCGAGAAACAGCAGGAATACGACCTCGGCACGATCGAGGTCTTCGGCCGCGATCGCAACCTGATCGTGCTGGCCCTGAGCCCCAAGACCCCCACTGGCGTCGGCGTGGCGCCGGAATCGCCGCTGCTGGCCGCGACATTGGCGGGCCGCTCGCTGACCCGCACCGATCGGCTGGGCGAAGCCGATATCATTCGCGGTACATCTCCGATTTACGCGGCCGTCGATTCCGACGCCGTGGCCGGCGCGGTGGTGGTCGATTATTTCCTGCCCAAGAGTGTCTCCCAGAGCGCGGGCGCGATCTCGCATACCTTCCGGGACTACTTGCAACTCCGGATCCTCAAGCAACCGATCCTGCGCAGTTACCTCATGGTGCTGCTGCTGATTGGCCTGGTGGTGGTATTGCTCGCGAGCTGGTTGGGAATCTACCTGGCGCGCGGAATCACCGTCCCCATCAAGCTGCTCGCCGCGGGCACGCATGCGGTCGCAGCCGGCAACCTGCAGTATCAGATCGAGCCGGTGGGTGACGACGAGATCGGCCATCTGGTGACGTCCTTCAACCAGATGACCGCCGATCTCCGCAATTCCGGCGCCGAGCTCGAACGGCGCCGCCGCTACACCGAGACCATCCTGCGCAACGTCTCTGCCGGCGTCGTCGCTCTGGATCCCGAAGGCCATGTCACGACCATCAATCCCCACGCCGAACGCTTGCTGTCAGTGACCGCCGAGCGCGCGATGGGACGCCATTACACAGTTGCTTTTCCCGAGCTGGGAACCCTGGACGATGTGCTCGCGTCCGGCCTCGATCACGAATCCGGGCACGACCTGCAACGGTCGATCAAGCTCGAGGATGCGGCGGGCGGCGTCGAGCTGCTGATGACCGCCAGCGCACTGGCCGACGAGAGCGGAGACCGGCTCGGTAGCGTGCTGTTCTTCGAAGACGTAAGCCAGCTCGCCAAGGTCGAGCGGATGGAGGTATGGCGCGAGGTCGCGCGGCGCATCGCCCACGAGATCAAAAATCCGCTCACACCGATCCAGCTTTCCGCCGAACGTCTGCGCCGCCATTTCGCGGGCGGCGCGGACAACGGCCTGCAGCTCGTGGACGAGTGCACCCGCACGATCATCGGTGAAGTTGAAGATCTCAAGCGGCTGGTCAACGAGTTCTCGGCCTTCGCGCGGATGCCTCATATCAGCCCGATCGCCGGCGACCTCAACGCGCTCGCCGAGGAGACCGTCGTCAAGTTCCGCGATGCCAATCCCGAGGTCGAGTTTGCCATCAGCCTCGATCCGGCGCTGCCGCCCGTCACGTTCGATCGCGAGGCGCTCAAGCGCGCGCTGGTGAACCTGCTCGACAACGGCGTCAGCGCATCGATCGCGGTGAATGGCAAAGGGATGCACCCGCGCCTCGAAATAGTGACGCGTTTCGATCCCCGCTCCGGTGTGGTCGCGCTCGAAATCGCGGACAACGGCGCCGGCATCGAACCGCGGCTGCGCACGCGCATCTTCGAGCCCTATTTCTCGACCAAAACCGGCGGCACCGGGCTTGGACTGGCGATCGTTTCCAGTATCATCACCGACCATCATGGCTTTATCAGGGTGCGTGACAATCAGCCGCGCGGGAGTAGATTCATCATCGAGTTTCCGTCAACCAGCCCGCATCCCGTCCGATATACGGCCTGACCGGGTCGCGTTGAACGGCGCCGAGCGCGCAGAAAGGGAAGATCGTGGGAGAAACCATTCTGGTGGTGGACGACGAGGAGCGTATCCGCTCTTCGCTGCGCGGCATTCTGCGTGACGAGGGCTTTCGCGTCGTGGATACCGGCGATGCGCCCGCTGTGATGGACCTGATCGCGCGCGAGCGGCCGCGCCTGGTGCTGCTCGACGTCTGGATGCCCGAGCGCGACGGCATCGAAATCCTGCGCGAGATCAAGCATCGCGAACCGGGCGTCGAAGTGATCATGATCTCCGGTCATGGCAACATCCACAGCGCGGTGGCCGTGACCAAGCTGGGCGCCGCCGATTTTATCGAGAAGCCGTTCTCGGTCGCGGGACTGCTCGCCTCGATCGGCCGCGTGCTGGCGGGCGGCGCCGCCGGCTCGCCGGCTCCCGCATCGGCCTCGATTGCGCCGTCCCTCGCGCGCAGTCGGCGTGCCGCTGCGGGGGGCGCGCTGGCCCGCCCGCAACAGACCATTGGGCGTTCGACGGTAGTGGCGGGGCAGGGGCTTCATACTGGGCTCAAGACCGGCGTCATCCTTCATCCCGCGCCGCCCAACTCCGGGATCGTTTTCACTCCGCTGAACTCCGAACAGGCGTTACCAGC
>JBGPUE010000057.1:0-23925 GCA_041491005.1 Binataceae bacterium (SeqCode)
TGGGGCGACCTCGCCGGCGCTGTCCCAGGACATCTATTACATCGTGCCCTCCAAGTGCACCGAATGCGTGGGCTTCTTCGACCATGAGGCGTGCGCCGCGGTTTGTCCGGTGGATTGCTGCATCCCCGATCCCAACAACCTGGAGAACGAGCAGGCGTTGATCGCGCGGGCCCGCGAGCTGCATCCAGAGCAGAGCTTCACCGATGATTTCCCCTCACGCTTCCGCAAGGACGCGGGTAGCGAGGCGCCAGCGCCCAAGGCCGCGGCCAATGGCGCAGCCGCAAGCGCTGGCGCGGCGGCGCCGGCCAAGCCCGCTGCGCCACCCGCTGCCGCGGCCAAACCAGCTCCCGCCCCCGCCGCCCCGGCTGCTCCGGCAGCGATCGCGGCGGCACCGGCCGCGATGCTGAATCTTCCCAAGGATATCGGCGCGCCGCCCGGGCCATTGCCGGAGAAGCACTTTGAGGGCGAGCTCGCCGAAGACTTCGACACGGTTCTGACCCAAGTCGATTTGTCGGCGGCGGCGAGCGCGCCGCTTCCGGTGCAGATCGCGATGCGCCTTGCAGAGCCGGTGCTGGGCGCGATGCCCGATCAGACCAAAGCGAATCTCGAAGAAGCGATTGGTAATCCGGCCGCGTTCTCGCGCGCCCGGTCGACGGCCTTGAACATCATTTTGAACCTGGTCCTGTATCCGGTGGCGTTGACGGCGTTTTCGGTTGTGGCGCGCGGCAACGGACTGTTCTCGCAGGATTCGCGCGGATGGATAACGCTGGGCGCACTAGTCGCGGTGCTCGAAGCGTGTTGGCGGCTGCGCGAGGGAATTCTCCATGCGCGTCCGGCATCCGAGCTGACCTATCGGGCATGCCTATATGGAGTGGTGCTGGCCCCGTTGGGCGCATTGCTGGCACGCGGGCAGCGCTGGACGCGCACGGTGCGCAAAGTGGCATTCGATGGCTATCGCAGCGACGAGCACGAGGAGAAGACGGAGCGCGATCGCCGCTATGGCACGGTCTATACGGTCTCCGAGCACGCCAACGCCTATCTCGTCCGATTGGAGATGCCGCGGCGAATTCCGGCGTCGTCGCTCAAGCGATTGTGGAATCTACCCGATGAGATGCCGGATTATGACTACGATCTGAAATTGGCAGACTCCGTGCTTTCGATTCATGCGAGCGTGCGGGGCGAGGCCCTCAGGCGCTTGTCATACATTTCGCCTTCCTTCCCGGCGGACTTTACGAGCCGAATTGACTTCGGCAAGCCGGTCGGCGAATTCAAGCATCGGCTTCGCGACAAGGTCCTCGACATAGTCGTCTTCAAATCCGAAGCTCCCCAGTTGCAGACCGCCGCATAAACTCCAACCAAGGCGAACGAGGCTGCGTCCGCGCGATGGCGGGCGACTGCGGATGTCAAGGATTAATCACGCCGCGGGTCGAGGATCGTGCTGATCAGGGACGCCACTCGTCACGATCTGGCGCGTATTCTCGATATCGAACGCCTGAGTTTCGCACAACCTTGGAGCCTGGCCTCCTTCAACCGCGAGCTGTCCCTGCCCTTTTCGCGCCTCGTTGTCGCAACCGAGGGTGCCGACCGTCACGAACGGGTTGAGGGCTATCTTTGCCGATGGCTGGTCGCCGACGAGACCCATATCCTGAATATCGCGGTGCATCCCGACCTCCGCCGCGCGGGGGTGGGCGCGTTGCTGCTTCGCGAAGCAATCGATGAAGCCCACGCAAAGGAAATAGAGCTTGTTACGCTGGAGGTTCGCCGATCAAACTTGGCGGCGCGCGGCTTGTATAGGAAGTTTGGATTGGAGGAACGACGTTTGAGACGCAATTACTACGGTCCCGGCGAGGATGCTATCGTTATGGAGCTACGAATGTCCAAGGCGTCAGCCTAGCGATTCGAACGCTGTTTTGCATCAATGCGAACAAACAACAATTCGCCCAAAGGCGCTTAACTGTTAGCTATTTTTGTGCCATAATTGAGAAGTTCGGGATCTCGATCGGTGATGAACCTTCCGAGCCATCAACCAGGTCGAAATCGAAGCACCCGAAGTCCCGCATCAATATATGTTGGCGTTTAAGAAAGGCGAAAAGGTTGTCTACCCCGCTCATGGCGTCGGGGTCATTTCCGACATTCAGAACAAGCTCATCTCCGGCACGGAGCGCAGATATTACATGCTCCGCATCCTCGACAGCGAGATGACCATCATGATCCCAACCGAAAACGTCGACGTGGTCGGTTTGCGCCGCGTGATCGGCAAGGACATGGTGACGAAGATCTACAAAATCCTGAGGCAGAAGAAAGTTGAGGTCGACAGCCAGACCTGGAACCGGCGCTATCGGGAGTACACGGAGAAAATTAAGACTGGTTCCCCGCTGGAAATCGCGAAAGTGCTGCGCGATCTGCTGGTCCTCAAGGGCGATAAGGAGTTGTCCTTCGGCGAGCGCAAAATGCTCGATACGGCGCGCAACTTGCTCGTCAAGGAACTCTCGATCGCCCGGGCTCATCCGGAAGAAAAAATCATGGAAGAACTCAAGACCATCTTCGCGAACTGAAGGACGCTAGCGACGCTGGCGAAAAGGCCGACCGCGATGGTCGGCCTTTTCTCTTTCGCGATTCTCCTGCACTCTGGCTGGCAGTCTCGAGGTTCGAGCGCCACTAGTATGAGAGCTTCCGCGATAATCGTCGCTGCGGGTGAAGGCAGGCGCCTCGGGATGAGCCAACCCAAGGCATTCGTGCCGATTGCGGGCCGCGAGATGCTGTATTATTCGCTGCGCACGATCGCGGCCGTACCCGAAATCGTCGAAACCGTGATCGCGTTGCCACCCGGGATGGAATCTGCGGCCCGCAGATTGGTGCGGGAAGCGGGCCTCGGCATACCCGTCAAGCTGACGCCCGGCGGTCCCGAGCGGCACGATTCCGTGCGCATCGGGCTCGGATTGACCAGCGTGGAAGCCGAGATCGTTGTAGTTCATGATGCCGCGCGCCCGCTGGCCGGCCCGACGTTGTTCTCAGCCTGTATCGCGGCCGCAGCGCGATCCGGCGGCGCCATCGCCGTCATGCCGCTGGCCGATACGCTCAAAGTGGTCGAAGGAGCGATGATCACGGCGACTCGTCCCCGCACCGGGCTCTATCGTGCGCAGACGCCGCAAGCCTTCCGCCGCGGTTTGCTGATCGCGGCGCATGAGCGCGCCATCGCAGCAAGGGGAAGAGCTCCGATCGCGACCGACGACGCAGAGTTGGTTGAGCGAATCGGTGGTCAAGTCGAAGTGGTCGAGGGCGCGGAATCCAATCTGAAAATCACCACCCTCGCGGACCTCGAGCTGGCGACAGCGCTGATTACGTCGCGGGCGATCGATTGACGGCGCACCGACGCTACTTCGGCTGGGGCCAGTATACGAACTCCAGCTTCAGACCGTCCGGATCCGAAAAAAAGACCGCGTAGTACGGGTCACCGTATTGAGGGTATTCAGCGGGCGGGTCGAGGATTTTCACCCCGATTTCCAGCAGTAGCTGGTGGAAGCGATCGACATCGGCCCGGCTGTCTGCATGGAAGGCGACGTGATGCAGCCCGGGCGCGTATCGGTCGTGTTTCATGGCCTTGCTTTCGGGCTTCGCCGGATAGATGCCGATCGACATTGGAGTCGCGCTGGTCTTGGGAGCGAACCAATCGGCGCCTCCCGATCCGTCATCGGATCGTGAGCGCTTGTAACCCATGTATCCGAGGATGCGGTCGTAGAATGCGGCTGATCGCCGCGGATCACTTACCGTCAGGTCCAGATGATTGATTCCGCCGCGCGCCATGGTGATACCTCACCATCTTCTTCGGGCGCGCGGGCCGATCGTTACAGGGGAACGCTAGATGCCTTCGGCCTGGAACAGGTCGGTCGTGAGATAGCGCTCGCCAGTATCCGGGAAAATTACCGCAACGAGCTTTCCCGAGCCAAGCCGATGCGCCACTTCGATCGCGGCACAGCAGCCGGCGCCCGACGAGATCCCGAGCAGCAGTCCCTCTTCACGCGCGAGCCGCCGTGTATATGCCGCCGCTTGCTCGTCGCTGACCTGGATGACTTCGTCGTAGATCTTGCTGTCGAGGTTGTCCGGAACGAAACCTGCGCCCAGTCCCTGAATTTTGTGGAAGCCCGCTTCGCCACCCGACAAGACGGGCGAATTCTTCGGCTCGACGGCCACGATCAGTACCTTGCTGCCGAGCTTCTCGCGAATGTAGCGGCCGGCGCCGCTGATTGTGCCGCCGGTGCCGACGCCCGCCACAAACGCATCGATGCGCTCGAGCTGCTCGATTAGTTCAGGCCCGGTGGTCTGGTGATGCACCAGCGGGTTGGCAGGGTTGGCGAACTGCTGCGGCATAAAATAGTTCGGATGGTCGCGGACCAGCTCTTCAGCCTTGGCGATCGCACCGTGCATTCCGCGCGTATCAGGCGTCAGCACCAACTGCGCGCCATACGCCGCCAGCAGCGAGCGTCGCTCCTCGCTCATCGTATCGGGCATCGTGAGAATCAGCCGGTAGCCTTTGACCGCCGCCACCAGCGCCAGGCCGATCCCGGTGTTACCCGAAGTTGGTTCGACGATCGTATCGCCGGGATGCAACCGCCCTTCGCGCTCGGCCGCTTCAACCATCGCAAGGCAGATGCGATCCTTGACGCTGCCACCGGGATTGAAGTTCTCCAGTTTGCCCCACACCTCGGCATCGTTGCGGCCGGGGATACGATTGAGGCGCACGACGGGGGTGTGACCAATCAACTCCAACGGTGAACGTGCGACGCTTACCGGCATGGTTCCGATTCTAGCTGCAAGCAGGCGACATTTGCGACCATATTTGTGCCAGCTACGATCAAGTTTACGCACTGGGGCTCCGTCGCAATAGCCGCTATTGTGGAATGGTGATGGAGTCCGAGCCGCCACGCGTGCTGGTGATTTTTCCGGGCGCGCTGGGTGATCTCATATGCTTGATGCCGGCGCTGGGAGCCATCCGAGCGCGGCATCGCGCAGCGGATGTCGCCCTCATCGCGAAGGCCGAGTTGGCGCGATTCGCGGTCGGACGGATGTCGATTGATCGCGCCTATTCGATCGATCGCCGCGAAGTGAGCCTGCTCTTCAACAGCGCGCCCGAGTCACTCATGGAGGCACGGCGTTTTTTCGGCCTGTTCGACCGAATCTATTCGTTCCTCGCATTTAGCGACTCCGGCTATCGCCACAATCTCGAACGCGCGGGTGGTAGCGTTTCGTTCCATCGCTTCCGGCCAGATGGCGACGGCCACGTTTCCGCCGGCTATCTGCACGAGCTGAGCGAGACCGGCGCGCATGACGCGGCATACCCGGCGCTGACGGTGCTCGACTCCGACCTTGACGCCGCGGCCGCGATTCTTCGTGCGCGTTCGCTGACGCAAAATCGGTTCGTATTGATGCTCCCGGGCAGTGGCAGTCCAGCCAAGAATTGGCCCGCCGGAGCTTTTGCCAACCTCGCAGCGAGGCTCGATATGCCGTCGCTGGTCGTCCTCGGCCCGGCCGAAGCCGGGCTGGATCAATTCTTCGCCGCGCACAGCGTGCCGATCGCAAAGGAACTCGAACTCAGCACCCTCGCGGGGCTCGCCCGGATGGCGGCGATTTTCGTCGGCAATGACTCCGGCGTCTCGCATCTCGCAGCCGCCGCGGGCGCGTGCGGCGTCGTGATGTTCGGCCCGACCGATCCTGCGCGATGGCGGCCGCTGGGCGACGTCAAAGTCCTTACGAGGGAACCCATCGACACGATCGAGGTCGCTGAGGTCGCCGCCGCGGTGGATCGAATCAAGCGGGCCGTTAATTCGTCTTGATGTTAGGTGACTGGGGAGTGATTACGTTGACTCTGAAAACGGGGTGGCGTAGCTTCGAAAGCGGCTCCGTATGGCAGGGGGCACTCTTCGGACGCGCTCTTCCGCGATCCATAATCAGGTAATGAAGTGCGATACGCCACACCGGTCTGCCAGTGTCGGTCCGGAGGCGGGAAATGGGTAACGCGCTGAAAACGACGCTCCTGTTGGGAGCGATGACGGGCCTCATTCTGTTCATCGGCGGCTTGATGGGCGGCTCGCGCGGCATCGAGATGGCGTTCATCTTCGCCGCGGCGATGAATCTATTTAGCTACTGGTTCTCCGACAAGCTCGTGCTGCGCGCCTACGGGGCTCAAGAGATTACCGCCGCCGATGCGCCCGAGCTGCACTCGATGGTCAAGGAGCTGGCGGTCGCCGCATCAATCCCGATGCCCCGCCTGTATATGATCGATTCGGACACGCCCAATGCGTTCGCCACCGGACGCAGTCCCAGCCATGCCGCCGTCGCAGTGACGCGCGGAATCATCCGGATTTGCGACCGCGAGGAGCTCAAGGGAGTCCTCGGCCATGAGCTGTCGCATGTCATCAATCGCGACATCCTGACCAGCTCGATCGCTGCGACGCTGGCCGGCGCCGTGATGATGATCGCGAGCATGGCGCGCTGGGGCGCAATCTTCGGCGGTTTCGGCCGCGACAGCGAAGATGAGCGTGGCGGCGCGCTCGGCTTCCTTTTCATCGCGATTCTCGCGCCGATCGCCGCAAGCCTGATCCAGCTCGCGATCTCGCGTACGCGCGAGTACCAGGCCGACGAGAGCGGTGCCCGGTTGACCGGGAATCCGCTCTACCTGGCTGGCGCGTTGCGCAAGCTCGAAGCCGCCAACGAGCGGATGCCGCTGGACGCGAGTCCCGCCACCGCCCACTTGTTCATCGTCAATCCGCTATCGGCTACCGGCCTGATGAGGCTATTCTCGACGCATCCGCCGATCGAAGAGCGGATCCAGCGGCTGGAGCAGATGGCGTCTGGACGCACCGTTTGAGCGACTACGCGATGGAAGAAACCGAGGACAAACCGCGCGGCTTCAAGGTCGAGGATCGCAGGCGGTTCTCCACCGAGGGCGAGTTGAAGCCGGATCAGGGCGGCAGCTCGGACGAGGTCGCGGCTCCGTCTTCAACTGCGCGGGAACAGCCGCAGCGCGCTTCGCAGCCGATGCCCTCTTCGGCGCCAGCTGACGCATCGCCGTTGGCGAGTGATGCGGAAGCGCCAGACGAGCCGACCTTCGCCGCCTTCATCGTGAGCCTCTACACCCAAGCGATGATCCTGCTCGGCGAGATTCCCGATCCGGCAACGCGGGAACCGGTACATGACCTTCCCGCCGCCCAGCAGATCATCGACATCATCGGAATGCTGCAGGAGAAGACCAGCGGCAACCTCGACAAGGATGAGGCCGGATTGCTCGAATCGACCCTGTACGATCTGCGGATGAAATTCGTCGAAGCATCGCGGCCACAGGTTCGCTGACTGCGCACCCGGATGTCAGCCAGGATCACAATATCAAGCGCCTTCGCGGTAGCGATTGCGCTGCTGACCACCAGCCATCCGGCTTGCGCCCAGCGGCTTTGGAGCGAATTGCCGGGCGCGGTCGAATCGGCCAGCCAGTCGAGTCGAGCGCAGACGCTGCCGGACTTCATCGAGCTGGCGGCCAGACTGAGTCCGGCCGTGGTAAACATCTCCTCCGAACCCGGCGAAGCTCGCGATATCGATGCGCCGCTTTCGCCCGAGGGCGATCCTTTGCAACAGTCGCCCAAGCCGCTGGATCGCTTCGGAGCCCGCAAGGCGAAGAGCCTCGGCTCAGGCTTCATCATCAATCGCGACGGCTACCTGCTCACGAATGATCACGTCATCGACAACGCGAAGGAGATCCTCGTCACCACCCAGGACGGTCGCCAGTTCAAAGGCAAGCTGATCGGCCACGATCCGAAGACCGACATCGCGCTGGTCAAGATCGAGGCGGGCCGTGACCTGCCGGTCGCGCCACTGGGCGATTCGGACGGTCTGCGGGTAGGCGAATGGGTGATGGCGATCGGCAATCCGTTCGGCTTCGACCATTCGGTCACCGCCGGAATCATCAGCGCGATCGGCCGCTTCATCCCGGGCAACTACGACGATTTCATCCAGACCGACGCGTCGATCAATCCGGGCAATTCCGGCGGGCCGCTAATCAACCTGCGCGGCGAAGTGGTCGGCGTGAACTCGGCGATTTACACGCGCACCGGCTCCAGCATGGGAATCGGGTTTGCGATTCCGGCCAACCTGGTCAAGGAGGAAATCGATCAGCTTCGCACCAACGGCAGGGTCATGCGCGGATGGCTCGGCGTCTATATCCAGAAGGTCACGCCCGATATCGCGGAGTCGATGGGGCTGGGCGAGGCGCGCGGCGCGCTCATCTCAGAAGTGGTCAAGGACGGGCCCGCCCGGGTCGCGGGGCTGCAGCGCGGCGATGTAATCCTCGCATTCGACAGCAAGCCAATCGGTGACTCGCAGGAACTGCCGCGTGCGGTTGGCCGCACGCCGGTCGGCCACACCGTGAAGCTCAAGGTCGTCCGCGACAGGGCCGCGCGCGAGATTGCCGTGACGATCATGCCCTCACACGAAGAAGAACTGCAGAAGGCATCCACGCCGGTGGAGGAGCCGCCCAAAGGCAAGGATTTCTCCAAGCTCGGCATCTATGTGGAGAACCTCAGCGCCGAACTCGCCCGCCAGCTCGGCCTTCCCCAGGCTGGCGGCGTGGTGATATCGGCAGTGCGCTCGGGGAGCGCTGCAGATGAGGCCGGACTGCGCAAACGCGACGTCATTCTTGAAATCAATCGCCAGACGGTCGCGGACGTCGCAGCGTACGAACGCGCAGTCAAGGCCGGCGGCAAGGATAAGCCCGTGCTGCTGCTGGTCAAGCGCGACGACAGCACCATCTATATCGGGCTGAAGCCCGAGGCCTAGGCGGCACACCTCAATCTGCGGCGCGCGGGGCGATATCTCCGGCCTGCGCTCCTGCACCGATGCGGCTTAGAACGATAATCAAGATCGCGGCCTTCTGCATGGCCGCAATCGTCCTGTTCGTCGTCCCTCCCGCGCTTTACTACTTCCACGGCTACTATCAGGAGCTCGAACAGACGCTGGTTGCGCGTTTTTCTGGCAAGCGCTGGGATATCCCGTCGCGTATCTACTCGGATTCGCTAATCATCTACCCCGGCCAGAATCTGAAGGATCTCGGATTGTTCGAGCGGCTGGCGCGGCTCAACTATCATCGGGCGGACAAGGCCAATACGCGCGGCGAATTCAGCTACGACCCCACGCACGGCAGACTCGCCGTCTTCCTGCATGCGTTTGCCTATCCGTACCGCGACTTCGGGGGCCAACTGGTCGAAGCGCGCCTGGGCGCGAACGAGACCATCCTGCTGATGGGCGACGGCGTTTCGCAAAAACCGGTTTACTCGATGGAGCTCGAGCCTGAGCTCATCAGCGGCATCTATGAGGGCAACTGGGAACAGCGCCGCCTGGTGCCGCTGGGGAAGATTCCGCCCGCGATGATCGATGCGATCCTCGCCGCCGAGGACCATCGCTTCTACGAGCACCACGGAGTCGATCCACTGCGGATCGTGAAGGCCGCCTGGGTCGACCTGATCTCGGGCAGCGTCCGCCAGGGCGGCTCGACGCTCACCCAGCAGTTGATGAAGAATTTCTTCCTCGGCTCGCAGCGCGACTGGCGGCGCAAAGTGAACGAGGCGCTGCTGGCCTTCATCGCCGAGCGCAGGTACTCCAAGGACGAGATCCTCGAAAACTACGTCAACGACATCTACCTTGGGCAGCGCGGCCAGGAGGGCATCTTCGGCGTCTGGGAAGCCGCCGGCTACTACTTCTCCAAGGAACCGCGCGACTTGACGATCGGCGAGATGGCAACGATCGCCGGGATGATTCAGTCACCCAACCGGCTCAACCCGCTACGCCATCCCGATGCCGCGCGCGCGCGGCGCAACGAGATCCTGGGCCTGATGCTCGCCGACGGCTACATCAGCAAGCCTGCCTATGATCAGGCAGTCGCGGAGCCGGTGCGATCACGCGAGGTGTTTACCGAGAGCAACGACGCTCCCTACTTCGTCGACTATCTCCGGCGCGAGCTGGCCGAGCGTTATCCGCCGAACGTACTGACGGCCGAAGGGCTGCGGATCTTCACCACGCTCGACGTGCATCTGAACAACCTCGCGCAGAAGGCGATTCGCGACAACCTCGCCGCGCTTGAAGTTGGCCATCCGCGGCTCAAGCGCAAGGAAGCCGACGATCATCTGGAAGCTGCGCTGGTCGCCCTCGAACCGCAAAGCGGCAAGATCCGCGCGATGGTGGGTGGGCGCGATTATCGAACCAGCCAGTTCAATCGCGTCTTCCAGTCCAAGCGCCAGCCCGGCTCGGTCTTCAAGCCGGTCACCTACCTCGCGGCGCTCGACGAGACTCTAAGCGGCGGCCCCGACAAGTTCCTGCCTACCACCTTTATCGAGGACGCGCCGTTCACCTGGGAGTATGCGGACAACATGAGTTGGACGCCGGCCAACTACAAGAACCGCTACTTTGGCCACGTGACGCTGGAATTCGCGCTGGGCGAGTCGCTCAACTCAGCGACCTCGCGGCTGGCAAACGCGGTCGGGCTGGATCGCATCCGCGCAATGGCGCAGAAGCTCGGCTTCGGCGATCTGCCGCCGTATCCCTCGATCGTGCTGGGCGGCATCGAGGTGACGCCGCTGCAAGTCGCCAGCGCCTATTCGATTCTCGCCAACGGCGGACTGGAGGTCCCGCAGTTCTCGATTAGCGAGGTCGTCGACAAGGACGGCAAGGTGATCGAGGGCCATGAGCTCAAGGCCGAGCAGGTGCTTTCGCCGCAGCTTGCGTACACGATCGACTCGATGCTGCAATTCGTGATCAATCACGGCACCGGCGCGGGCGCGCGCCGGATGGGATTCCGGCGGCCGGCGGCCGGCAAGACTGGCACCACCAACGATTCGAAGGACGCATGGTTCGCAGGCTTCACCCCGAATTTGCTGGCGGTGGTCTGGACCGGTTTCGACAAAAAGGAGGAGCTGGGTCTGACTGGCGCGCAGGCAGCGCTGCCGACCTGGACTGATTTCATGAAGGCCGCCACCGCATCGCGACCGGAGATTGAATTCACACCGCCGCCGGGAATCGTGGTCGTCAAGATCGACCCGCTCACCGGCTTCAAGGCCGGGCCCTTCTGCCCCAAGGCGATCGACGGCGTTTTCCCGCAGGGGCTGGAGCCGACCCAAGTCTGCCCGTATCATACATCGGCCGCGCCCGTGGGCGTTGCCGAACCTGAAGAAGAGACCGACGCCGACCCCAACGATTGATGAAAGCGCGCATTGTACCGCCATGGCTGGCTGCGGCGCTGGCCGGCTTGGCGATGGGCGCGACACTCGGATCGTGTGTATCCACCGTACAGCCGATCCAGCAGATGCCATCGATCGCGCCGGGACGCACCACCGACGGCGAAGAGGTGATCATTCGCGGGCCAGCTGCCACCGCTCCGTCGCCGAAGCAGAATAGTTCCGCGGCCGTGCCCCCCGCCCCAACGCCGAGTGCGTCTCCGCAGGCCAGCGAAGCGGCGGGCTTCGCCGCGACGCCGGCCGCTGTTGTGCCCTCTGCTGATCTGGCGGTCACACCTGACATCGCATCGCTCGCGACGCCCGAGGCCACTCCGACCGAAATCCCGCCCGCGCTGGACGTGGGCAACGTCGCGCCGGGCGTCCAGATCAGCGATCAGCCGCTAGCGCCGCTACTGGCTGCCGCAGCGCCGGCGCGCGCCGCATCGCTTAGAATCGTCGATGGCGCGCGCGCGGAGCTGATCGCCGGCGACCCCACCGGTGCGATCCGCTCTCTGACCCATGCGCTCTCGATCGATCCTTCCGATCCCTTTGCGTACTTCTATTTGGGACGCGCCTACTTCGCCAAGAAGAACTACTCGCAGGCGGTGACCTTCCTGCACCGTGCCGAGATCGGCTTCGCGCCGGATCCGGCGTGGCTGGCCGAGGCGCTCGGCTTCGAAGGCTCCAGTCTCGAACTGGCCGGACGCCCCAGCGAGGCGCTGGCGGCCTACAAGCGCGCGCTCGATGCGTCGCCGGGCAACCTGACAGCGCTCGCGGGATACACGCGGCTGGCCGGAGCTGCTCCGAGCGCGGATGCTTCTGGGTCTGCGCCCAACGGCGGACTTCCCCCGGGCGCGGCTGGCGCGGGTCCGCCCGCAGCTCCACTAACCGGCCCCATTCTCGGCGCACCCGCCATGCCGCCGCCTCAGCCCGCGCCGCCCTCGCTACCGCCTCCACCGCCGTAGCCCGGCGGCTTCAAGTGGTGCACGGACCGGAATAAGATCGGCGGGTTCGGGCTTCGCGATGCTCATACTTGGTATCGAATCGTCATGTGATGATGCCGCCGCGGCGGTGGTCGAAGTCTCCGCGCCCGGCATTGCAGTCGTGCGCGCCAGTGTCGTCGCCAACCAGGACGATATCCACAGTGCATACGGCGGCGTCGTGCCGGAACTCGCCTCGCGCAATCACGTCATCACGATGATGCCGGTGGTCCAACGTGCGCTGGCAACCGCCGGCTGCGAGCTCGGCGACATTGAGGGTATCGCCGTCACATGCGGTCCCGGCCTGGTCGGCTCGCTGCTCGTCGGCCTGATGTACGCCAAGGGGCTGGCACACAGCACGAGCCTGCCGCTGGTCGGCGTCAATCATCTGGAAGGACATCTGCTCGCGCCGCTGCTCGAGCATCGGATCGATCCGCCACTCCTCGCGTTGGTCGTATCGGGCGGGCATACATCGCTCTTCATGGTCGAGGCGCTGGGAAGTTATCGGCGGCTGGGACGCACTCGCGACGACGCCGCCGGCGAAGCCTTCGACAAGGTCGCCAAGCTGATGGGGCTGGGCTATCCGGGCGGACGCGTGATCGAGGATTTGGCGCGCGGAGGCAATCGCCGCGCGCTCCGCCTGCCGCGCGCGCGGCTGCGCGACGCTCCGCTTGACTTCAGCTTTAGCGGTATCAAGACCGCGGTCGCGATGCTGGCGCGCGACGGCTTGCGGGCGGAAGTGACCCTTGAAGATCTCGCGGCGAGCTTTCAGGAAGCGGTCGTCGACATGCTGGTGCGGCCCACGATCGCGGCGGCGAGCGAGCTTGGCGTGGCTACGATCGCGCTTACGGGCGGCGTCGCGGCAAATCAACGGCTGCGCGAACGGTTGGCCGATGCGGCCGCAGAGATTGGATGCCACTTGGTTGCGCCGGCGGTGCGATACTGCACCGATAACGCGGCGATGATTGCGCTGGCTGGCGGCGGCCGGCTGATTCGCGGCGAGCGCGACCCGCTGGATCTCGACGCCGAGGCCAACCTGTCACTCTGAGATGAGAACCGTCATCTCCGCTTCCGGCGCCAGTCCGGCGCGCGGGCTCAGGCGGGCTGGCGTCCGTCCCAGCAAGTCGAAAGGCCAGAACTTCCTCGTCCAGGCCGCGATCGCCGATCGAATAGTCGCCGGCGCCGCGCTGGCGGCGGGCGACGATGTGATCGAGATCGGGCCGGGACTCGGAATCCTCAGCGAACGGATTCTCGCGCATCCGATCGAGCGCCTGCGGATGGTTGAACTCGATCGCAAGCTCGCGGCAGAGCTGCACCAGCGCTTCGCAGGTCACGCGAGGGCCGAAGTGATCGAATCGGATTTTTTGGCGCTGGACGTCGCAGCGGTGATCGGCGCGGGTCGGGTGAAAGTGATCGGTAATCTTCCATTCAATGTGGCAAGCGCGATACTGCAGCGTCTGTGCGACGTATCGGATCGCATCGAGCGAATGGTCCTGATGTTCCAGCAGGAGGTCGCCGCACGAATCCGGGCGCGTCCGGGTTCCGGCGCTTATGGTGCGTTGAGCGTGTTCTGCGCGATGTATTGGGAGGTCAGCGACCATTTCCGTGTCGCCGCCGGCAGTTTCCATCCGCGCCCTAAAGTGGATGCCGAAGTGCTGGTGCTGGTCCCACGCCGCAATCGACCATACGAACCTAGCGAGGAGCACGCCCTGCTCGGCCTGATTCGCGCATGCTTCTCGGCGCGCCGCAAGACCATCCGCAATGCGCTCGCTACCGCGCTGGGCGCTTCGCGCGACGCGATAGAGGCTGCGCTGCAACGCGCGGCGATCGACCCGGCCGTCCGTGCCGAGACCCTCGGACTGGACGACTTCGTGCGCATCACTCGCGCACTTGGCGCTGCTGCCGGCGCGAAGCTCCCGGAGTAGCCGGCGATGCCCGAGCTGCCGGAGGTCGAGTCGCTGCGCCGCATCCTGATGCGTTCGGCGCTGGGACGTTCGATCGTCTCGGCGCGGATCGCGGAACCCCGCTTGCGGCGGCGCGTCGACTCCAGGATGCAGCGGGAAATCGTCGGCCGGCGCATCGAGCGGATCAGTCGGCGCGCGAAATACCTGATGATCGAGCTGGCGGGCGATGGCGTTCTGCTCGTGCATCTGGGGATGAGCGGCAGCCTGACTCATCGCGATGCCGGTTTCGATTCGAGCGAGTTCGACGCGCGCCACGATCACGTCGAGTTCCGCTTCGACGATGGTACCGCGCTGGTGTTCAACGATCCGCGCCGCTTCGGCCTGATGAAGCTGGTGACACGAGGAGAAATCGAGCGGCTGCCGGAACTCAGAGGGCTGGGCCCCGAACCGATCGGCAGGAAGTTCGACCTCGATTACCTTTGCGCCAAGTCGCGCGGCCGCAGGGTCGCAATTAAGAATCTGTTAATGGATCAGCGCATCGTCGCCGGGATCGGCAACATCTATGCCGCGGAAATTTTGTTCCGCGCCGCGATCCGCCCCACGCGCCGCGCCGGACGCCTCACGCGCGCCGAGCTCGCCCGGATCGTCGCTGCGACGCCCGCGATTCTGCGCGCGGCGATTGGCAGCCGCGGCACGACCTTTCGCAGCTATCGCGATTCGCGCGGCCAGCCGGGGGCTTTCGCACGCCGCCTGCAGGTATATGGCCGTGAAGGCGAACCCTGCTATAGGTGCTCAACCCCGATCAGGAACACGATCGTGGGCCAGCGCTCGAGCTTCTTCTGTCCGCACTGCCAGCGCTAGGCCGCGATCGAAGCCACGGAGCGATCGCAATGGCTCGTGACCTCAGCCGCTCAACCGCCTCAGGCCTGATTGCCATCTTGATGCTGTCTGTCGCCGCGCATGTTGCGAGCGCACAGCCATCGCCAGGCGAATCTCCGCCCGCCCCGGCGGCATCGCCAGCCGCGCCCGATTGGGACCGGCTCAACACCGAGGCGCTCGATTATTTCCGGCGCTACTTGCAGTTCGACACTTCAAATCCGCTCGGCAATACCGCCGATGCGATCGGGTATCTGCAGCAGATCCTCGAAAAGGAAGGGATTGCGACCGAGACCTTCGCCGCGAAGCCCGGCAAGGTCAATCTCGTCGCGCATCTGCCCGGGCCCGCCGGCCTGAAGCCCTTCATGATGATGTCGCATGCCGACGTCGTACCCGCGGTCGCCGAACAATGGTCGCATCCGCCGTTCGGCGCCGATCTCGCCAACGGCTTCGTTTACGCGCGCGGCGCGATCGATAACAAGGCGCACGGGATCATGGCGCTGATGACGATGCTTGCGCTCAAGCGCCAGAACATCGCATTGCGGCGCGGAGTAGTGATGATGGTCAACGCGGACGAGGAAGTAGGCGGTGAGGAAGGCGCGCGATGGATGGCCGACAACCATTGGGATGCGATCGATTCCGCCTTCGCCGTCAATGAGGGCGGCATCGGGCGGCCGCACATGCTCGGCAGCCGCGGTATCACGTTTCCGATCGGCGTGGCCGAGAAGCGTGTGATGTGGCTGAGGCTGGCCGCTCATGGCAAAGCAGGACACGGTTCGGTGCCGACTGCCGACAATCCCAACGTCGTGCTGGTCAACGCGCTCCAGCGCCTGCTCGCCTCGCAGCCACCGATTCGGCTGACGGAGTTCATCGAGCGATCGATGAAGGACATGGTGCCGCGGCTGTCGCCGCCAGCCTCGACCGAACTCGCACATCTGAACGATCCCGCGCAACTGCAGGCCGCGCTGGCGGGTCCGCTGGCGGAACCGTCGATGCAAGCGGTGCTGCGCGACACGATCTCGCTGACGATGCTGAATGCGGGCATCAAGGCCAACGTGATTCCATCGACCGCCGAGGCGACGCTCGATTGCCGCCTGCTGCCCGGCACCGACGCCGACCAGTTTCTCGACCGCATGCGCAAAACGCTCGACGACAAGCGCATCTCGATCGACTACATTCAGCGGCCCGATTCACCGCCGCCTTCGCCCGCCGAAGGCGAGGCGTGGAGCGCGATCGCACGCATCGTGACGAGCGAATTTCCCGATGCGATCGCGGTACCCTCGATGGGCGCGGGCGGAACCGATTCGCGCTTCATGCGGATGAAAGGTGTGCCGGCCTACGGCTTTATTCCGATCGTTCTCGACCAGGGCGAGATTGGCCGCTTTCACGGCGTCGATGAGCGGCTTTCGGTCGAGAACCTCGATCGCGGGGTGCGTGCCACTTACGATCTCGCGATCGAACTGTGCGGTCCGCCGCAATGATGGAGCCACGGCCTGCGGCGGCTGCTACAATGACGCGATGATCGAGCCCCCGAGCGCACTCGGCGCGGTCTTCGCCTTCATCGGCGGCGCATGTGTCGGCAGCTTCGTGAATGTGGTCGGCTACCGGCTGCCGCGCGAGCTGTCGATTGTCACGCCCGGCTCGATGTGCCCGAGCTGTGCGCATCCGATTCCCATTTGGCTCAACATTCCGATCCTGTCCTACCTCGCGCTGCGCGGGCGGTGCCTGATGTGCCGCGCGCCGATTCCGATGCGCTATCCGGCAACCGAGCTGGCGCTGGCTGCGGCGGCGTTTTATCTCTATCTCGCGTTTGCGCCGGGGGACGCGATCGCGCGCTTCACGCTGTGCGCTGCGATCTATGCAGCGAGCCTGATCGATTACGACTGGCGGATCATTCCTGACGCGATCTCCCTTCCCGGTATTCCCGCCGGCTTCCTCGCCGCGAGCTTCCTGATGCCGGAGATCGGCTGGAAGATGTCGCTCTACGGAATTCTGCTGGGCGGCGGCGTGCTGTTCGGGGTGGGCGAATTATACCGCTTGCTGCGCAATCGCGAGGGGATGGGGATGGGCGACGTGAAGCTGATGGCGATGATCGGCGCTTTCCTGGGCTGGCCGGCGGTGTTGTTCACATTGTTCGTGGGATCGATCCTGGGCTCCGTCGGGGGCGTCCTCGTGGGGCTGTATGGCCGTCGCGCAAACGCCGACCCGGCTCACGCGAGCGAGAGCGTCGTGTCGCCGCAACCCCTACCGGATGAAGCCAACCAGGCCGACGTGCCATTGCTGCAAACGACGGTGCCATTCGGGCCGTTCCTGTCGTTCGCAGCAGCGATCTATACGCTCTTTCAGCCGCAACTCACGCGCTGGTATCTTTCCGGCTGATGGCGAAGGGTCTGTTCATCACGCTCGAAGGTATCGAGGGTTCGGGCAAGACGACCCAGGCCGCCTTGCTCGCCGATGCGCTTGGGGCGCGCGGCCGGAACGCAATCGTCACGCACGAGCCGGGCGCGACGCGCGCTGGGGGGGCGATTCGCGCCATCTTCCTGGACCCCGACGTCGCGCTGCGCATCGAGACCGAGCTGCTGCTGGTCCTCGCCGATCGCGCGCAACACGTTCATGAGAAGCTCAGGCCTGCGCTGGCTCGCGGCGAGATCGTGATTTCTGATCGCTATTGCGATTCGACCACCGCCTACCAGGGCTACGGCCGCGGCTTCGATCTCGCCCTGATAACGGAACTCAACCGGCTCGCGAGTGGCGGTGTGATGCCGGATCTGACGGTCGTGCTTGATTGCCCGGTGGAGACCGGGCTGGCGCGCACTCGCGAGCGCTCCCGCAATGATCAGCACCGCCCCGATCGTTTCGAAGGCGAGCACGTCGAGTTCCATCGCAAAGTCCGCGAGGGCTTTCTGACGCTCGCGCGCGCGGAGCCGGGACGCTTCGTCGTAATCGATTCGGGGCGTGCGCTCGCGGCCGTGACGGTGGATGTGCAGCGCACGGTCCTGGATTGGCTGGAGCGCCGATGAGCGCAGTCACGATCACACTCCGATGCCGCTGAGCGAGCTTCGGCATCATCGCGCGACCTTCGAGCAGTTGCTCGCGGAGCTCGCCACGCGCCCGTCGCATGCCTACCTCTTCACGGGGCCGCGCGGTGTCGGCAAGGAGCTGATCGCCGAGGCGCTGACCCACAGCCTGCTCTGCGAACGCTCGCCCGGCGCCGATTTCTGCTGCACGCCGAATCGATGCCCGATGCGTGCGCAGTCGGCGGGCGGGCGGCGCGGCGCCGCTGGCACGCAGCCGCCTTCATGCGAATGCTGCGCAGCCTGCGTGCAGGTCGCGCTTCGCGTTCATCCGGACTTCAACCATGTCGCGCGGCCCGCCAACCGCACCGATGTGCTGATCGAGCAGGTTCGCGACCTGATTGCGAAGCTCGGCATCAAGCCGGCGCGCGCGCCGATGCGCATCGCGATCATCGACGACGCCGACACGCTCAACATCCCGGCGCAAAACGCGCTGCTCAAGACGCTGGAGGAGCCGCCCGGCCACGCGATCATCTTCCTCATCGCGGGCAACGAGCGCGCGCTGCTTGATACGGTACGATCGCGGCTGCGCGCGGCTCGCTTCGGCCCGCTATCCGCCGCTGACATTGCGGCGATTCTCTCCATCAAAGCCGGGCTGGCCGCCGATGCCGCCGATGCGATCGCGCGCCTGGCGCGCGGTAGCGCGGCCCGGGCGCTCGCGATGGTCGACGGCGACAAGCCGCCGGCCCAGCAGTTGCTCACGGCGCTCAAGGGCGCGCGATTGATCGATTTCGCGCAAGCCAACACGCTCGCGCAGAACTTCTTTAATGGACGCGACGATGCAGCCGCCAACTTCGAGCTGCTCGCCCGTCTGCTGGAGGAAGTGCTCTGCCATAAGCTGCTCAACGCGCGCATCGAGTCGGCCGCGCCCGAGCTGGGCGCCTTAACGGTCGAACTGGCGGCTACTTTCAGTCTCGACGCGATTCTAATAGCTATGAAGCAGGCGGTGGCCGCGGCCGGCGCCATCGACGCGATGGCCAATCCGCGGCTGCAGGCCGAGAATTGGTGGATGGCGGTGGGCGAGGCGCTGCGGGGTGAATAGTGGCGGACCAGACTGACCCTTTCGATTCGCATCAGGAACCAAGACCGAAAATCGCGGCGGTAAGCCTCGTTCCAGCCGGCCATCTTTACAACTACCTGGCCTCTGACATCGAGCTCCGGCGCGGCGACCGCGTGATCGTCGAGACCGAAGCGGGCTTGCGCACCGCCACCGTCCAGATCGCACCGCATGAGGCCGCGCAAACTCTCGACTTGTCGAGCATCCGGCCCATCATGCGCGTCGCCGGCGACGATGATCTGCGCGCCGAAAGCGAGCACATGGAGCGCGAAGATGGCGCGCGCCGCGGATGCTTGGACCGCATCGCGGAGCGGCGGCTGCCGATGAAGCTGGTCAACGTGACCTACACGCTGGACGGCCGCAAAGCCATCGTCTATTACGCCGCCGAGACCCGCGTCGATTTCCGCGATTTGGTGCGCGATCTAGCCAGCATGCTGCGCGTGCGGATCGAAATGAAACAGATCGGCGCGCGCGATGAGAGCAAGCTGACCGGTGCGGTCGGGCCGTGCGGCCGCGAGCTGTGCTGTTCGTCGTGGCTGCGCGACTTCGAAGCGGTCACCGTGAAGATGGCGCGCGAGCAAGGGCTCGCGCTCAATCCTTCGCGGCTGGCCGGGATGTGCGGGCGGCTCAAGTGCTGCCTGCGCTACGAATACGCCACTTACATCGAGCTCAAGCGTGCGCTACCCGGGCTCGGCAAGCGGGTCGAATCGGTCAAGGGCGACGGCAAGGTCATCCGCCACAACGTGCTCAAACAAACCGTCATGATCCAGACCGATGAGCTGGGCGCCGAGGTCGAGGTCACACTCGAGGATCTCGTCGAGAAGCGCGCGCCCTAGGAGGCGGCACCGCGATGGTCGATGAACTTCACGCGGAGCTCTCGTCGATCGAGCGCGACCTCGATGGTGGTTCGTACCGGCCCGGTCCGTGGCAGGCGTTGCTGCGCCGGGCGCGTAAGCTCCCCGACGCCGATCGCGCTCAGCTCGCCGACGACGTCAGCCGGATCAGCGACAAGCTCCATCGGCGCGGCGGCCACAAATCCGTCACGTTCAACACCGGCCTGGCCCTCGAAGGGATCGCGACTCTGATTGGGCTCGCCCTGTTGGCCGCCGGCCTGCACACTTCCTCAAACCTGCTCGCGATACTCGCAGCACTGATCCTGACGGCGACTCTTCAGCCGCTGGTGAAGATCGCGGTCGGTACAGGCGTTGGGATCAGCTACAGCTATGTCTACATTCTCGGATACGAACCGCGCTTCAAGATGCGCTACGGCTCGTATCTCGCCGCGCCGCGATGGGCGCGAATCGTGTTGCATCTGTCTGGGATGATTGGCTCGCCGCTGGCCCTATGGGTGGTGAAGGGACTCGCCGCGCCTGATCTCACGGTGGCGTGGGCGCTGTGCACGATCGCGTTTTGGCTGGTCAACGCGATCAACCTGATATTGCTGCTATTCGGTTTCGCCGGGATCCCGCGGCTGCCATTCGGGCTTTCGCGAGTCCCGGTATGGCAGACTAGCGGCGGCGTCGCCGGCAGCGAGTTGCGCGAAGTTCTCGACGCCTGACCGCTGCGCCAACAGGCGGCGGGCTACTGATTCGGCACAAACTCCAGAGCGACCGAGTTCAAGCAATAGCGCAGGCCGGTCGGCGCGGGGCCGTCGTCAAAGACGTGCCCCAGATGCGAGCCGCACACCGCGCATACCACTTCCGTCCGCCGCATGAAGAAGCTGCGATCGTCAGGCGTCTCGATATTGCGCGGTGAGATGGGCGCCGAGAAGCTCGGCCATCCGGTGCCGGACTCGAATTTGGTTTCCGAGCTGAATAGCGGCGTGCCGTCGAATGGGCAGCGATAGATGCCGGCGCGATGCTCGTCCCAGGACTTGCCGGTAAAGGCGCGCTCGGTGCCCTTCTTGCGGCATACCTTGAATTGCTCGGGCGTCATCAGCTTGCGCCATTCGTCGTCCGACTTGACGACCTTGCGCAACTCGCCTGCGGCTTCCCCCGGCGACTTCGAGCTGGCAGCCGGTGCGGGAGCGGCTGATTCACCCGATGCTCCCTTGCGGAACAGAGCGATCCCAACAACTACGAACCCAGCCAAGGTAAAGAGCACTGTCATGTTTCTCATCACTTTTTTCTACGCAGGATGGAGCCCAAAGTTACCTCCGGCCCGAGCCGCATTTCAAAGCATTCGCAGCCCCATATAGGATAGGCATTTGGCCGGCTCTCGTACCAGCCACGACTACAGATGAGCGAGCGGATTCACATCACATCGTCGATCATCTATTCAAACGCCGCCCCTCACGTGGGACACGCTCTCGAGGTCATCGCGACTGACGCCTTCGCACGCTGGCAGCGCCGAAAGCTCGGCGCGGCGAATGTGACGTACGTCACGGGAACCGATGAGCATGGCGACAAGAATCGCCGGGCGGCGCTCGCCGTGGGGCTCGCTCCGAAACAGTTTGCCGATCAGATCAGCGCCGAGTTTCGCAAGGCATGGGCCGGGCTGAACATCAAATACGATTCCTTCGTTCGCACCACCGATGACGAGCACCAGCGGTTCGTGCAGCGGATGCTCACTCGCACCTACGAGAGCGGCGACATCTATTTCAAGAACTACGAGGGTCTCTACTGCGTTGGATGCGAGCGGTTCTACACCGAAAAGGAGCTGCTCGAAGGCAGCGTCTGTCCGGTTCATAGTCGCCCGGTCGAGCTTATCAGCGAAGGGAATTATTTCCTGCGGCTGGACAAGTACCGCGACCGCATCCGCCAACACATCGAACGCAATCCGGACTTCATCCGGCCCGATCGCTACCGCAACGAAGCGCTGAACATGCTGACCGACTCACTGGATGACTTGTGCATCACGCGCCCGAAGTCGCGGCTGGACTGGGGCATCGAACTGCCTTTCGATTCCAAATACGTGACCTGGGTCTGGTACGACGCCTTCTGGGCCTACATGAGCCATCAGGCTTCGCAGGATCCGGCCTTCAGCGAAAAGGCCTGGCCCACCACGCAGCACTTCCTGGGCAAGGACATTTTGAAGACTCACGCCATTTACTGGCCCGCGATGTTGATGGCCGCAGGGCTGCCGCTATTTCACCGTCTCAATGTGCATGGATGGGTGAACTACGGCGGGGCTCGGATGTCGAAAAGCTCGGGCAATGTCGCCGATCCGGTCAGCTACGAACGCGCTTTCGGGCCCGACGTGCTGCGCTACTTCCTGCTGCGCGAGGCCGTCTATGGGCTGGACGTCGATTTCTCGGAAGAGCGGATCATCGAGCGCTACAATGCCGACCTCGCCAACGATCTCGGCAATCTGACGAGCCGGGTGCTGTCGATGGCGGCACGCTATTTCAACGGCAAGGTGCAGGCCGCGCCCGCGATCGGTGGTGGCGCGCTTGATCGCTCGCTTGCCGAGGTCTTCATCGCACTGCCTGCGCGCGTCGGCGAGATGGTCGAGGCGCTCGCGTTCAATCGCGCACTGGAAGCAATTTGGCAGGCGCTCGATGCCTCCAATAAGTACGTGGTCGCGACCTCGCCGTTCTCGCTGGTCAACGAACAGCAACGGCTGCCGGTCGTCATGCGGACGGCAGCCAAGCTGGATCGCGTGGCGCAGATCCTCGCCAATCTGCTCGAAGGGCTGAGGGTCGTGGCGGGCGTTCTCGAACCGTTCATGCCGGTAACATCCGGCCGGATGCTGGAGATGCTCGCGGTCGCTCCAGAAGCAGCCGCCCTGCCGTTCGGCGACTTCAAGGCTGGCTATCAGGTCAAGCCGCCGGTTGCGCTCTTCCCCCGCATCGAAAAGCCAAAGGTCTAGCGCGTCGGCGGTTCTGCGAACTTGATCTCGCAATGACGCCGCTGATCGATACGCATTGCCATCTGTTCGAGGAGCGCTTCGCCAATGACCTCGACCAAGTGCTTCGGCGTGCCGCTGAAGCTGGAGTGCGGCAGATCGTGGCGGTTGGCGCTTTCGGGCCGATCGATTCCGACCGGCAGACGGTCGCGCTCGCTGAGCGCCATGACAATGTGTTTGCCGCAATCGGCGTGCATCCGCACGACGCCTCGGACTGCGACGATGCGCGCATCGCGCAACTGCGCGAACTGGCGCAATCGCCGAAGGTCGTGGCGATTGGCGAGAGCGGCCTCGACTTCCACTACATGCATTCGCCGAGCGAGGCTCAGGAAGCATCGCTGCGGCGCCATCTCGAACTCGCAGCCGAACTCGACCGGCCGATCGTGATCCATTGCCGCAACGCCGAGGCGCGCCTGGCTGCGATCGTGCGCGAGTCAGGACTTACGCCGGCCAGCGGTGTAATCCATTGCTTCACCGGCGATGCGGACGCGGCGCGCGAGTTTCTTGCCCTGGGCTTTTACATCTCATTCTCGGGAATTCTGACCTTCAAGAACGCAGGCGCGCTGCGCGAAGCGGCGCGAATAATCCCGGACGATCGCGTGATGGTCGAGACGGACGCTCCGTTCCTGGCGCCGGAGCCCCATCGCGGCCATCGTAACGAGCCTGCTTACGTCGGCCTCACGCTCGAAGCGCTTGCGCGCGTGCGCAACACCGATCCATCGAAGCTTGGCGAACAGATCATCGCCAATGCGCGCCGGCTCTTCCGCCTGCCCACTAACTGAGGACGCGGGGCTATCCGAGCGGATTGCCGCCGAAAAGCATCGGATGGAGCAAAACCACCAACAGCGTGAGTCCAGCTCCCACAGCAGCTGCGACCCATGGCGTGTCAGCGACGGTCCAATGCTGGCGTCCATCCCATAACGCCGCGCCGGGGAA
>JBGPUE010000058.1:0-23543 GCA_041491005.1 Binataceae bacterium (SeqCode)
CTGGATCGCCACGTCGAACATCTGGCGCGGGATCAATTCGCGCATTTTCTCGCACAGCGCGCGCCCCCGGTCGTAGGCCTTGTCGCGATGCACGATCACGGAAAGCGCGTCCACCGCTTCGCCGTTGATCCGAATGTCCAATTTAACCAGATGCTCCGGACGGAAGTCCAGAAACTCATAGTCGAGCGAAGCGTAGCCGCGGCTCATCGACTTCAGGCGATCGTAGAAGTCAAAGACGATCTCCACCAGTGGCAATTCATAGTGCACCAGCACGCGCTTCTCACCGACATAGCGCAAGTCGCGCTGCGTCCCGCGCCGCTCCTCGCATAGTTTCATCACCGCGCCGACAAACTCATCGGGCACATAGATCGACGCGAGGATGAACGGCTCCTGGATCGATTCAATCTCGTTCTCGTCGGGCAATTGCGCGGGATTGTCCACCGCCAGCGTCTGCCCCGCGGTCGTTTGGACGCGATATTCGACCGTCGGCGCGGTGACGATCAGGTTGATGCCGAACTCGCGCTCCAGCCGCGCCTGCGCGATCTCCATATGGAGCAGCCCGAGGAATCCAGCGCGGAAGCCGAAGCCGAGCGCCTGCGAGCTCTCGGGCTCGAAGGCCAGGCTCGCGTCGTTCAGACGCAGCTTCTCGATCGCCTCGCGCAATGCGCCGTACTGATTGGCTTCGACCGGATAGAGCCCCGCGAAGACCATCGGCTTGAGTTCCTTGAACCCGGCCAGTGCTTGCGCCGCCGGCTGGTCGGCGTCAGTCAGAGTGTCGCCAACCCGCATGTCGGCGACCGTCTTGATATTGGCCACCACGAAGCCGACCTCGCCCGCGCTCAAGCTCTCCGCCCGATTCTCATGCGGGGTGAAGTGGCCCAGCCGCATCACCTCGCCGCGCGCCCCGGTCCCCATCAGCCGCACCTTCATCCCGGGGTGAAACTCGCCGTCGACCACGCGAACCAGGCCAATCACGCCCTCGTATGCGTCGTACCAGCTGTCGAAGATCAAAGCGCGCGGCGCAGCGCCGGGCGCCACCTTGGGCGGCGGAATCCGCTTGACGATCGCTTCGAGCACCTCCTCGATCCCCACACCCTCCTTGGCGCTGGTCAGAATCGCATCCGCCGCGCTGAGCCCGATTAGCTCCTCGATTTGCGATTTGGTTCGCTCGATGTCGGCCCCCGGCAGATCGATCTTGTTGATCACCGGGATGATTTCGAGGCCGTGGTCCAGGGCCAGATAGACGTTGGCGAGGGTCTGCGCCTCGACCCCCTGGCTCGCGTCAACCACCAGCAGCGCGCCCTCGCACGCGGCCAGGCTGCGCGACACTTCGTACGCGAAATCGACATGGCCCGGCGTATCGATCAGGTTCAGTATGTAGAGCTTGCCGTCGCTCGCAGTGTAGTTCAACCGCACCGAGCGCGCCTTGATGGTGATGCCGCGTTCGCGCTCGAGATCCATCGAGTCGAGGAATTGCGCGTGCATCTCGCGGCTGGTCAGCGCGCCGGTGCGTTCCAGCAATCGATCGGCAAGCGTGGACTTGCCGTGATCGATATGCGCGATGATCGAGAAATTGCGAATCGACTCTGGATTGGTCATGAGCGATGCGGCTCAACCTCCAGCACACTCTACTTCAAACTACCGGTTCTTCGCCGGGCCGCGTAATCCGTGTACGTATCGTTATCTGTCATTTCACGCAGCACCCGAGTTCAGCCGGAGGATGCGGCCGCATGATGCGCGGAGCCCGCATTCTATTGTACGTGGTCCGAAACCCGCGTTCTGCTTCAGCTCGAGCGGCGGACCGAATCGTGAAAGTACCGATAGGTGAGCCCCAGCCCTTCGCGCAGCGCTACTTCGGGGCGCCAACCCAATTCGCGAGCCGCGCGGGCCGGCGAGATCACTGAGCGGCGCTGCTCGCCGGGCTTGGCCGCCGCATACTGTGGCGCGATGCGCACCTCGATCGCGTCGGCGAGCTGCCGAGAAAGCTGATTGACGCTGGTTTCCATCCCGGTGCCAATATTGAACGGGCCGCTGGCGCTCTTTTCCAGCGCGAGCAGATTGGCGCGCGCGACGTCGCCCACGTAAACATAGTCGCGCGTCTGTTCGCCGTCGCCGAAGATTGTCACCGGCTTTGCTTCCAGCAGCCGGCCGCAGAAGATCGCCACCACGCCAGCCTCGCCGTGCGGATCCTGGCGCGGTCCGTACACATTGCCATAGCGCATCGCGGCGTAGTCGATCCCGTACTGCACCTTGTAGAAAAACAGGTAGCGTTCGCTGGCGAGCTTGGCGACGCCGTAGGGACTGACCGGACGGCACGGATGATCTTCGTCGCATGGGAATGCGTCCTGCTCCCCATAGGCCGCGCCGCCGCTGGATGCGAAGATCACGCGCCGCAACCCATTGGCACGCCCCGCCTCCATCAGATTGAGCAAACCGATGAGATTGACCTGCGCGTCGAAGACCGGATCGGCGACTGAGCGCCGCACGTCCATCTGCGCCGCCAGATGCACGATCACTTCGGGCTTCTCGATCTCGGCGATTTGCCTGATCCGCGCAGCGTCGCGGAGATCGGCCTGATAGAACGTCGCCCCGGCGTTTACCTGCCCACGCTTGCCCGTTGAGAGATCATCGAGGACAGCAAGGTGATAACCGCCGCGCTCGATCAGCATATCGACCGTATTCGAGCCGATGAAACCGGCGCCGCCGGTAATGAGTATGCGCGCCTCCGCCATCGCTCTACACCGTAGGCCGTCCGATCGAGAAGTAGCGGAACTCAAGCGCCTTCATCAGCGCCGGATCATACAGGTTGCGTCCATCGAAGATGACCGGCTGCTTGAGCAGCGACTTGATGCGCTGAAAGTTGGGATGGCGAAACTCGTTCCATTCGGTAAGTATCAACAGCGCGTCGCATCCGCTCAGCGCGTCGTAGTTGATCGGGCAGTAGCGGACCCGCTCGCCAAAGATGCTGCGCGCGTTCCGCAGCGCCTCGGGGTCGTGGACATTCACCGATGCGCCAGCCGCGAGCAGATCCTCGATAACGACCAGCGATGGAGCCTCGCGCATGTCGTCGGTGCGGGGCTTGAAGGCCAGTCCCCAGATCGCGAAGGTGCGCCCCTTCAGATCGCCGCCAAAGTGCGCCTTGACGCGCTCGACGAGCAATCCCTTCTGCCGCCGATTGACGTCTTCGGCGGCCTCGAGCAGCCCGAAATCGAGGCGGTTTTCGCGCGCGCTGTGAATCAGCGCCTGTACGTCCTTGGGGAAGCATGAGCCGCCGTAGCCCACGCCCGGGAACAGGAACTGCGATCCGATGCGCCGATCAGTGCCCAGCCCGCGCCGCAACTGATTGATGTCCGCGCCGACCGCCTGGCAGAGGTTCGCCATCTCATTGATGAACGAGATGCGCAGCGCGAGCATCGCGTTGCACGCATACTTGGTCAGCTCCGCCGAGCGCGGATCCATCACCAGGATCGGATTGTCGGTGCGCACGAACGAAGCGTGCAGCTCTTGCATGATCGCGGTGGCCTGCTCGCTGGCGCTACCCAGCACCACCCGATCCGGGCGCATAAAGTCCTCGATCGCCGAGCCCTCCTTGAGGAACTCGGGCACCGAGCACACATCCACCTGATGCTTGGAGCTGCGGCTGACGATCTGCCGCACTTTATCGTTGGTGCCGACCGGCACCGTGCTCTTGACCGCCAGGACATGGTAACCGTTGACGGCCTTTGCCACGTCCTCCGCAACCTTCAGTACCGCGGTCAGATCGGCGGCGCCGTTGGCGCTCATCGGCGTGCCGACCGCGATGAACGAGATCATCGATTGCGAGATCGCGGACGCCAGCTCGGTGGTGAAGCTGAGCCGGCCCTCTTTGAGGTTGCGCCGCACCAATTCCTCGAGCCCCGGTTCATAGATCGGAATCTTCGCCGCTTTGAGCTGTTCGATGCGGGCGGCATCGATGTCGACGCAGATCACCTCGTTGCCGCTTTCGGCGAAGCAGGTGCCGCTGACCAGGCCAACGTAGCCGGTCCCTATTATTGTGATGTTCATCCGCCGCCTACAGCTCCTCTTTGATCACATAGATCGGCTTGTTCTGGGATTCATGGTAGGTGCGGGCCAGCATCTCGCCCAGCAGTCCGAGGCTCACGAACTGCATTCCAACGACCACCAATAGCACCGCCAACAGCAGCGCGGGCCGTCCGCCCAGTTCGCGACCCAGTGCCAGTTTTTCGAAAACCAGCACACCGGTCCAGATGGTCCCGATTCCCCCCAATACCACGCCGATCGCACCAAAGACCTGGATGGGCCGCGTCGAATAGCTGGAGAGAAACTGTACCGTGATCAGGTCCAGCAGCGTGCGCAGGACGCGGCTGGGGCCATACTTCGAGCGGCCGTGCTTGCGCGGACGGAAGTTGACCTCGACCTCCGCGATGCGCGCGCCCAGTTGGGCCGCGATCGCCGGCACGAAGCGATGCATCTCGCCGTAGAGCATCAGGTGCTGGGCGATTTCGCGGCGGTATACCTTGAGTGTGCAGCCGTAGTCGTGGAGCTCGACGCCGGTCAGCCGCGAAATCAGCGCGTTTGCTGCCATCGATGGATAGCGCCGGCTGACCGCCGAATCGCGCCAACGATCACGGCGCCATCCGCTGACCAGATCGTAGCCTTCCTTGAGCTTGTCAATCAGCCGTGGGATGTCCGCCGGATCGTTCTCGCCATCGGCATCGATCGCGGCGACGATCTCGCCCGCCGCATGTTTGAGCCCGCAGGCCAATGCCGCCGTTTGTCCCGAATTGCGCGCCAGCCGGATCACTCGCACATGCACCGCATCCGCGCCCTTGAGCGCCCTCAATATTTTGTCGCTGCCGTCAGTGCTGCCGTCATCGATAAACAGCAACTCGTATGAAATGCCAAGCGCCGCGAGAACGGTCGCCAGTTCCTGATGGAGCACGGCCAGCGAGCCACGCTCGTTGTAGAGCGGAATTACTACGGAGAGGTCCATCGCGGATGGCGGCTGTCGGTCAGTTCGATGAATGCGCGGTAGCGGCGATCGACTTCCTCCCACGTCAGCGTCGCCAGCCGCTCCAGCGAGAATCGCTCGACCACGAATGACGCCATCACGCTGCCGTACACGACCGCCGTGCGCAGGATCGATTCGCTCAGCCGTCCGCTGCGCGCCACGTAGCCCATGAAGCCGCCGGCGAAGGTGTCGCCCGCGCCAGTTGGATCGACCACCTCTTCGAGCGGATAGGCGGGCACCGCGAACATCGATTCGGTGCTGAATTGAAGTACACCATACTCGCCGCGCTTGATCAGCACCGTACTCGGCCCCATCTTGAGAATCGCGCGGCCCGCCTTGACCAGGTTGTGCTCGCCAGACAGCAGCCGCGCCTCTTCATCGTTGAGCGTCAGGATCTGGATGCGTGGCAGCAGCCGTTGCAGGCCGGAGCGCGAGTTCTCGATCCAATAGTTCATCGTGTCGAGTCCCACCAGCTTTGGGCTGGATACCTGCGTGAGCACCTTCTCCTGCAGCTCGGGCGAGATATTCGCGAGGAAGACGTAATCGGCGCGCCTCTGATCGGGCAGCAGCTTGGGCGAGAAATCTGCGAACACGTTGAGCGCAAGATCCAGCGTATCGCGCACGTTGAGATCCTCGTGATAGCGCCCATGCCAGCGAAAAGTGCGGCCCTCGCGCCGCTCGAGTCCGCGCACATCGATGCTGCGATCCGTAAATAGCTGGTAATCCTCGCTGCGGAAGTCCGAACCAACTACCGCGACAATGCTGACCGGCGAGAAGAATCGCGCCGCCAGCGAGAAGTACGTGGCCGCGCCGCCCAGCCCATCGCTGATGCGGCCGTTGTTCGTTTCGACCGTGTCATAGGCGACCGAGCCCACCACCACGATACTCATCCGGCTGACTCTGCTCTCCCTGCGCCAACTATCCGGCCGGTTGGACGTACTTGCCGATCAGCAGTCCAAGATCGCTCAGCGTCTTGCGCGGGATGATCGACCGATCCGTGATGATCGCATCTTTGAGCGCGTGCCCGCATGCGCACGCGCGCGGACGCTGCGCCAGCCGCCGCGCCGTTTCCACTACGATCTGCTGCGCCGTCGAGACGTTCTGCCCGAGGATGCGCAATACGTCGCCGATATCGACCTGCTTCTGGCTCTGATGCCAGCAATCATAGTCGGTGACCAGCACCAGCGCCGCGTAGCAGAACTCGGCTTCGCGGGCGAGGCGTGCCTCCTGCATCGCGGTCATGCTGATAACGTCGACCTTCCAGCTGCGATAGAGGTTCGATTCCGCGCGCGTGGAGAATTGCGGTCCCTCGATGCACAGGTAAGTGCCGCCTTGATGAATCTTCGCGCCCGCCGCGCGTCCGGCTTCAGCTACGTCCGCGCACAGATGCGCGCATACGGGATCGGCCAGCGAGACATGCGCGACGACACCGTTGCCGAAGAAGGTCGCAGGCCGCTTGTAGGTGCGATCGACGAACTGATCCGGCACAATCAGATCGCCCGGCGCCAATCCTTCGCGCATGCTGCCCGCCGAGCTGACCGAAAGCAGATGCTCGACGCCGAGCTGTTTCATTCCATAGATGTTCGCGCGGAAGTTGATCTCGCTGGGCAGAATGCGATGGCCGCGGCCGTGGCGCGAGAGGAACACCACTTCGGCATCGCCGATGCTGCCCCGGTAGTAGAGATCCGACGGATCGCCGAACGGCGTGTGGAGTTCGATCGGCTCCGGGCGCTCAATCGCGCTCATCTGGTAGAAGCCGCTGCCGCCGATTACGCCCAGAACAGTTTTCGCCATGGATTACCGGTTGCCGCGCCTTCTCTTCATGCCGACGCGCGCGACGCCGCGTTCTCTCCCACCAGCAGTTGCCCGCATGCCGCCGCAATATCGCCTCCGCGGCTCTCGCGCATGGTTGCGGTCAAGTTACCCTCAAGCAGGATCGCTTTAAAGGCCTCCACTGCGGCTCGCGGGCTCGGCTCGAACGGCGCTCCCGGGAAGGGATTAAAGAAGATCAGGTTGACCTTGGCGCGCAACGGCGCGAGCAGCTTGCGCAGCCGGCGCGCATCGTCATGTGAATCGTTGATGCCGCGCAGCATCACGTATTCGAACGTGATCCGATGCCGGCGCTGCAGCGGCAATCGCAGGCACGCGTCAAGCAGCGTCTCCAGGGGATAGCGGCGATTGATCGGCGCGATCCGGTTGCGCACTTCGTTAGTCGTCGCATGGAGCGAGACCGCCAGATGCACCGAGGTCTCTTCCAGCAGCTTCTGCATCATGGGGACCAGGCCGACCGTTGAGACCGTGATCCGCCGGGGCGAGATCCCCATTCCCCACGGCGCGGTCATGATGGTCAGGGCGCGGATCAGCCGCGGATAATTGGCGAGCGGTTCACCCATCCCCATAAAGACGTAGTTCGTCAGTGTCTCGCCTTCACCCAACTCGCCGTGCGCGACGTGAAGCTGCCCGACGATCTCGCCGGCCGTGAGATTGCGATGCAGCCCCATCAGCGCGGTCGCGCAGAAGGTGCATCCCATCGCGCATCCGGCCTGACTCGAGATGCACAGCGTCACCCGCCGGCCCGCCGGAATGATGACGCTCTCGACCGCCTCGCCATCATCGAGCCGCACCAGCAGCTTTCGCGTGCCGTCGGCTGAGCGCGAGACGCGATCGAGGCGCGCCGACCCGATCCTGAAGTTCTGTGCGAGCCGCATCCGAAGCGCAGCCGACAGATTCGACATCTCGTCGAATGATCGCGCATGCCGGCGATGAATCCAGTCCAGCACCTGCCGCGCGCGATACGGCTGCTCGTCCATCGCGGTGAGCTCTGCTTCGAGCTCCGCTGGGAGCAGCTCGCGGATGTCACGCGACGCGGGAACAGCCTGAACATGCGATTCGATTGTAGAGCCGCGCTGCACGCCCTGATTCTAGACCAATGCGTGCGCGTGCCGAAGATGTTGCAAAGAGAGCGCTACGATACGATATCGAGCGCGCTGAAGAAGAAAGCTATCTCGCGGGCGGCGGTCTCGGGCGCGTCGGAGCCGTGGGTGGCGTTCTGCTCGACGTTGACTCCAAACTGCTTCCGGATTGTGCCGAGTGCGGCTTTGGCCGGATCGGTGGCGCCCATCAGTTCGCGCCATCGCTCTATTGCGCGCTCGCCTTCGAGCACCGCGACCACGATCGGCCCGGATGACATGTAATCGCACAGCGACGAGAAGAACGGGCGCACCTTGTGGACATCGTAGAACAGCTCGGCTTGCGCGCGCGTCAGGCGCATCAACCGGATCGCGCATGGGCGCAGCCCGGCGGCTTCGATCTGCTTGAGGATATCGCCAGCCAGCTTGCGTTTGACGGCGTCGGGTTTGAATATCGCAAGTGTGCGTTGCATCGCGGGCTGCTTCCCTCTTGGCGCGTGACTCGCGCTGTCCTTCCTCAGCTCCGTTGCTCCAGCACCGACTTCATCGACGAGCCCAGGTCCGCCGGACTCATCGCGACTGTGATGCCCGCGGCCTTGAGCGCCGTGATCTTGTCCGCCGCCGTGCCGCGCCCGCCCGAGATGATCGCGCCGGCATGGCCCATCCGGCGGCCTTTGGGCGCAGTCTGTCCGGCGATAAATGCGACCACCGGCTTCTTAAAGTATTGCTTTATATATTCAGCGGCCTCTTCTTCGGCCGTGCCGCCGATTTCGCCGATCATAATGACGGCCTTGGTCGCCGGATCCTCATTGAACAGTCTGAGTGCGTCGACATGAGTGGTGCCGACGATCGGATCGCCGCCGATCCCGATGCAGCTCGATTGCCCGATGCCGAGCAGCGTCAGCTGATGGACCGCCTCGTAGGTGAGCGTTCCCGAGCGCGAGACCACCCCCACGTTGCCCGGCTTGTGGATATAGCCCGGCATAATCCCGATCTTGCATTCGCCGGGTGTGATGATACCGGGGCAGTTCGGCCCGATCAGCCGCGTCGGACGCCCACGCAGATAGCGCTTGACCTTGACCATGTCGAGAATGGGGATGCCCTCGGTGATGCAGATCACAAGTTCGATGCCGGCGGCGGCAGCCTCCAGAATTGCATCGGCGGCGAACGGCGGCGGCACATAGATCACGCTCGCGTTCGCGCCGGTCGCCTTGCGCGCCTGCTCGACGGTATCGAAGATCGGGATGCCCTCGAAATCCGTGCCACCCTTGCCCGGCACAACTCCGCTGACCATCTGAGTGCCGTATTCACGGCATGCGCGCGTATGAAACTGTCCGGTCGCGCCGGTGATGCCTTGCGTCAGCACCCGCGTGTTCTTGTTGACCAAGATGCTCATCGTGCTTGGCCTCTAGTGTGGCGTCCCGCAAATAGCTTGATGAACTCTACGCGACCCGGCTCTTTTGTCATCCTGAGCGCAGCGAAGGATCTACGCGGAGCGATTTGACTGGAAGCCGTCCGCAGACAGAGAGAAAATCGCTTCGCGTAGATTCTTCGACTTCGCTCCGGCGATGCCTTCGCTGCGCTCAGAATGACATCCCCAAAAACCGGCACGAAGCTTTGTGCGCAAGCTATCAATGGGACGCTACACTAGCGGATCGCTTCGACGATGCGGCGCGCGCCGTCGGCCATATCGGTGGCAGTGATCACCTTGATCCCCGACTCCTTGAGAATTTGCTTGCCCTTGTCGACGTTGGTCCCCTCCATCCGCACCACCAGCGGCACGCTAAGCTTAACCTGCCGCGCCGCTTCGACCACGCCCTGCGCCAGCACGTCGCATTGCATGATGCCGCCGAAGATGTTGATCAGCACGCCCTTGACGCGATCGTCGCTGAGCAGGATGCGGAACGCGGCCGCGACCTTCTCGGTGCTCGCGCCGCCGCCGACATCGAGGAAGTTGGCTGGCTCCGCGCCGTAGTGCTTCACGATGTCCATCGTGGCCATCGCCAGCCCTGCGCCGTTGACCATGCATCCGATGTTGCCGTCCAGATGCACGTAGCTGAGGTCGAACTTCGCCGCCTCGGTCTCGGTCGGGTCTTCCTCGTTCGCGTCGCGCAGCTCGCGGATTTCGGGATGGCGGAAGAGTCCGTTGTCATCGAACGACAGCTTGGCGTCGAGGCACAGCACACGTCCGTCCGCCGTCACGACCAGCGGATTGATTTCGAGCAGCGATGCGTCGGTTTCGAGGAATGCGCGATAGAGCGAAGCGAGCAGCGTGGCGAACTGGCCGACCTGCTTGTCCTTGAGCGCCAGCGCGAATGCGATTTTGCGCGCCTGAAACGGGGCCAGCCCGATCACGGGATCGATCGGCTCGGTGATGATCTTTCCCGGCGTCTTGGCGGCGACTTCCTCGATCTCCATCCCACCTTCGGTGCTCGCGATCACCGCGACCGATTCCGCGTGGCGATCGACGACCATCGCAAGATACAGCTCGCGTGCGACCTGGCTCGCTTCCTCGACATAGACGCGGCGCACGACGCGTCCCTGCGGACCGGTCTGATGCGTTACCAGCGGCTTGCCGAGCAGCTTCGCCGCGAAATCCTTCGCCTCGGCCGCCGAACTGATCAGCTTGACGCCGCCGGCCTTGCCGCGTCCGCCGGCATGGATCTGGACCTTGATTACGGCCTTGGGTTGTCCGAGCGCCGTGAACGCCTGTGCGGCTTCATCGGGAGTCGAAGCCGGCTGTCCTTTCGGAACTGGCGCGCCGAAGCGGCCAAGAATCTGCTTGGCCTGAAACTCGTGGATATTCATAAGCCCCTCACCCTACCCTTCACCAAAGGGCGAGGGCAATTGTGCATTCGGGTTCTCGACGTGCCGCATTCCGTTCTTTTTCGTGTCACTCCGAACGGAGTCTGCGGAGCGAGGAATCTCATGCCACCAACGCCTCGGAACGCCCGCGACTGCAAAAAAATATCGAGCAAAACGAAGAGACTCACACTATCGATGGCGGCCGAGTCGCGATGCCCGGAGCTGAGCGAGACCCTGCTGGCATGAGATTCTTCGCTTCGCTCAGAATGACGATGCTGGCGCCGCCAACCTCATGCGCAATGCCGCAACAAAAGAATAAAGAGGGTTGTCGCGCAGAGACTACTTTTCACTTCGATGGAAGAGCCGCAATAGTCCCTTCAGCGGATCGTAGAACTCGTCGGCCACGCGCTCCTTGAGCGGGATAATCGCGTTGTCGGTGATATGGATGTCCTCCGGACAGACGTTGGTGCAACACTTGGTGATGTTGCAGTAACCGATGCCGAAGTCGTCTTTGAGCGCGCCCAGGCGATTGTCGCTGTCGAGCGGATGCATCTCCAGCGCCGCCGTATACACCAACAGGCGCGGGCCCATGAACTGGTCTTGAAGGTCGTGATCGCGCAGCACGTGGCATACGTCCTGACACAGAAAACACTCGATGCACTTGCGGAATTCCTGAATCCGCTCGATATCCTGCTGGGCGATGCGCCAGCTGCCATCAGCGGCGTCGGGTTTGCGTGGCTTGAACGGCTTGAGCTTCTGCTTGGTCCTGAAGTTCCAGCTGACGTCAGTCACTAGGTCTTTGATTTTCGCAAAGGTATGGATCGGCTCAACCGTAACCGGCTGGTCCAGCGGCAGATCGCCCATCCGCGTCATACACATCAACCTCGGATGGCCGTTGATCTCGGCCGAGCACGAGCCGCATTTCCCGGCCTTGCAGTTCCAGCGCACCGCCAGGTCATTGGCCTGTTCGGCCTGGATGCGATGAATGACGTCGAGCACCACCATCCCTTCGCCGACTTCGGTCTGGTAGTTCCGAAACTCGCCGCCCGCGGCGTCGCCGCGCCAGATGCGGAAGGTTGCCGGATTCGTGCTCACTTGTTCTCCTCGATGATCTGATTGAGCTCCGGCGGCACCGCTTTGACCGGTTCCAGCACCACGTCCATCGCGCCGGCGCGCTGACGAATGACGCTGTTGGCCTTGGCGAACTCGTCGCTTTTCTCGGGATAGTCCTCGCGGAAGTGGGCGCCGCGGCTCTCGCGCCTTCCCAGCGCCGAGCGCGTGATCGCCTCGGACACCATCAGTAGAGGCCTCAGGTCGAGCGCGGTGTGCCAGCCGTTGTTGTACATCCGGTTGCCTACGACCCGAACGCCGTCGGCGCGCCGCTTGAGTTGCTGGATAGCTTCGAGCGCCTCCTCCATATCCTGGCGACGTCGGGAGATTCCGACCAACCTCTGCATCATCTCCTGCAGCTCGTGTTGGATCTGGTAAGGCGATTCGGCCTTGCCGCCCGCGCCGTCGCCAAAGGGTCTGAGCGCGAGCTTGGCCGCCTCGTCGGTCTCGCGTTCGTTCACCCGGCCCAAGTCGTTTTCTTTGGCGAACTTAGCGGCGTATTCGCCTGCACGCTTGCCGAACACGAGCAGGTCGGAAAGCGAATTCCCGCCCAATCGGTTGGCGCCGTGAAGGCCGGCTGCTGCCTCGCCCGCCGCGAACAGCCCCGGTACGGTCGAGCTCTGAGTGTCGCCGTCAACGTTGACCCCGCCCATCATGTAATGCGTGGTGGGGCCGACCTCCATCGGGACCTTGGTGATGTCGACATTGGCGAGCTTGAGGAACTGATTGTACATGCTGGGGAGCTTCCGCTTGATGTGCTCTTCGGCGTTGGGAAGCATCTTCTTGATCCAGGCGATGTCGAGATAGACACCGCCATGGGGGCTGCCCCGCCCTTCGCGGATCTCCTTGACGATCTTGCGTGCGACATGGTCGCGGGTGAGCAGGTCGGGCGGGCGGCGAGCGTTCTTGTCGCCTTGGGAGTAGCGCCAGCCCTCTTCCTCGTTGTCGGCGGTCTGGTTCCTGTATAGCTCTGGGATGTCGTCGAACATGAAGCGGCGGCCTTCCTTGTTGAGCAGGATTCCGCCCTCGCCGCGCACGGCCTCCGTCACCAGTAGCCCGGCTACGCTCGGCGGCCACACCATCCCGGTCGGATGGAACTGGACGAACTCCATATCCTTCAGCTCAGCGCCGGCCTCGTAGGCCAGCGCCTGCCCGTCGCCGGTATACTCCCAACTATTCGACGTGATTTGGTAGGCGCGGCCGATGCCACCGGTCGCGATCACGACCGCCTTGGCCCGCCACAGGTAGAAGAAGCCGCGCTCGCGGTCGTAGCCGAATGCGCCGACCACCCGGCCGGCGTCCTTGAGCAGGGTGACTACGGTGCACTCCATGTAGACATCGAGACCCTGGTGGATGCCATGATCCTGGAGCGTACGGATCATCTCGAGGCCGGTGCGGTCGCCGACGTGCACCAACCGCGGATAGCGATGGCCGCCGAAGTTGCGCTGCAGGATCTTGCCGTCGGCGGTGCGATCGAAGGCTGCACCCCACGCTTCGAGTTCATGCACGCGCTCAGGCGCCTCCTTGGCGTGCAGCTCAGCCATCCGCCAGTTGTTGAGGTACTGGCCGCCACGCATCGTATCGGCGAAATGGACTTTCCAGTTGTCGCGGTCGTCGACGTTGGCCATTGCCGCTGCGATTCCGCCTTCGGCCATGACCGTATGGGCCTTGCCGAGCAGCGACTTGCATACTAGGCCAACCTTGGCTCCGCGAGCCGAGGCCTCGATGGCGGCGCTCAGGCCGGCGCCGCCTGCACCGATCACCAGTACGTCATGTTCGCGGCTTTCGTACTCGGCCATCAGAACAGCACTCTGTAGTCATGGAATACGCCCATCGCACACATCCGGACGTAAAAGTCCGTAGAGCAGATCCACAGCAAGCTTGCCCAGGCCCAAGCCATGTGACGTCCGTTGAGACGAGAGACGCAGTCGTAACACTTGGCTCGAAGCGGGATTTTCGAGAATTGGTTGCGGTTGCCGCCGATCCAGCTCCGTAGCGAATGGCATCCCAGCGTGTAGCCGGAGATCAGGGTTACGTTGACGGTGAGGAAGAGCGTGCCTACGCCGATGCCGACGACTTCCTTACCGGTGGCCGGGTCTGCAAACCACATCGCGTCCCACGCGTCACGTCCAAGAATGAACAGGAAGATCAGCGCGAAGTACAGGAAGTAGCGATGAGAATTTTGCAACAGCAGGGGCCAGAAGTTCTCGCCCCAATAACCGTGACGAGGCTCGCCCACCGTGCATTGCGGAGGATCGAGCAAGAACGCCTTGTAGTACGCACCCCGGTAATAGTAGCAGGTCACGCGGAAGCCAATCGGCGCCCATAACGCCAACATCGCCGGTGACCCGCTCAGCCAACTCGGATACCAGGCCGGCTTGGCGCCAAACCACGCTTTGGCCGAGCCGAATAGTTCCGGCGAGGCGAACGGCGCCAGGTAGTTGCCGAAGCTGTAGTTGCCGCCCTGCAGCACCGCCCAAGTCGGATAGATGACGAGGAAAGTCAGAAGTCCCAGCGATGGGATCAACCATTCCGCCCACCAGTAGTCGCTCCGCGCGGTGCGGAAGAACGGCGTATGGCCAATTGCTATTCCCGAGACCGCCATCAGTCGCTCCTAGTCACAGAATGCAAACTCCCAGTTCTCCCGCGTCACTCGCGCTCCCCCGGGCTCCCGCTGCTTGGCAAAACGTTTGGCAGATCAGCCGCCTGCCGCAAGCACTTTGTCCATCGCCTCGACCAACTCGCGCACGTGCCCGGTGGATTTCCCGAACGCGGCCTCCTCCGCAGGCGTTAGCTGGATCTCGATCACCCGCTCGATGCCGCCTGCGCCGATCACGACCGGTACGCCGGCATATAGCCCGTTGATCCCGTATTCGCCTTCGAGATACGCCGCCGCGGGCAACACTTCCCTGCGGTCGAGCATGAAAGCCTCGACCATCCGGTAGGTCGCGGCGCCCGCTGCGTAATATGACGAGGTCTTCATCAGGTTGACGATCTCGGCTCCGCCGTCCCGCGTGCGCTGCTCGATTTCGTCGAGCCGCTTGGCGGCGATCAGCCTTTCGATCGGCACGCCGCCAACTGTGGTGTAGCTGCGCACCGGCACCATGTCGTCGCCATGGCCGCCGAGCACCGTTGCCGCGACGCTCTCGACCGAGACCTTCAGCTCCATCGCGATGAAGGTGCGGTAGCGCGCCGAATCGAGCACGCCTGCCTGTCCTGCGACGCGGCTTTTGGCGAAGCCGGTGACGCGCTTCATCTGCGTAACCATCGCGTCGAGCGGATTGGTGACGACAATCACGAAGGCGTTTGGCGCATGCTTCTTGATCGCAGCACCCACGTCCTTCATCACGCCAGCGTTGATCTTGAGCAGGTCGTCGCGGCTCATTCCCGGCTTGCGCGGCGATCCTGAAGTCACCACGCAGCAATCTGCGCCCGCGATGTCTTCGATTTTGGTCGTGCCCGTGACGCTGACATCGATGCCCATCACTGGCGCCGATTCGAGCATGTCCAGTGCCTTGCCCTGCGGCAGGCCATCGATGATGTCGTAGAGCACGATGTCGCCGAGACTGTGGAGGAAGCAGAGATGTGCGCAGGTTGCGCCGACATTGCCGGCGCCGACAAATGCAATTTTCCTTCTAGCCACCGTGTGCCCAGCTGAGGAGCCGCGGGCCGGCCCGCTCTCCTAAAGAGTAGCTTATACTTCTCGGATCGTTAATATTTCAAGCCTTATAGCCCGTCGTCCCGCGAACGGTGCTGATCCCCGGCGATCCTCTCGCCCGGCCTTCAGTAGCAGCCGCTTATGCGGAAGTGAAGCCGCCCAAGCCAGTTTGCTCGCCTCAAGCGTGTGCCCCATGCGCCCGCGAAGAGCATCGCGCCCGGACTCCTTCGGCTCGCCCATCGGAGATGTGTCGCACAATTGATCGCGACTTACGTCTGATCGTGACTTACGTCGGCGAGTGAGAGGCTTTCGCGTGAAGCTCCCAAAAGAGGGTCAGACAATCTATCCGCTTGGACGTAAATTTATCTCTCTAGAGAGAAATTTACGCAATTGTGGTGCTTTTGCACATGATTACAGCGTTTTCAGATAAGTCTACACGTCTGAAGATTGCTCAGCTCGACGCAGAATGAATGAACGGCCATTACGACTGAGCGAATAATCGTCCTTCAACGCGAAGTTGAGATGATTAACTATCGTTGTCAATTCTGAACTGATCAGGAACGCCACGAGGCGATGGTGGAGATGGATAGAAATCGATCACATCTTTTAGATACAAATAGATACAAACACGCGGTTCCTATCTACAAAGGTCAAGAACAGGCTTAAAGGTGTTGCTCACCTCAGCAATGCGCTATCGCCGATGCAGGCTAGCTCAGGGGCCTCCTCTTCGCCGCCATCGCTGCAGTCTCGCCCCGAGCGGTTTGTCGTTCCGCGCGGCCAAGGACGACTTGGGGTGGCGACATGCGACATCTTTCGGGATTGGCGATCTCGTGCGGACTGGCGCTCGCACTCAATGGCTGCGCGATCTCTCGTGAAGAGATCAAGGGTGAGCTCGAATCAGCCGCGTGGCTGATGCAATCGAGCGGCAAACTCGCCGGCGCGAGAGTCCATCAGGATCTTCAATATCCGAGTCTCGGTACCCTTCCCTCTGTTGATGGATCACTCACGGTGCGCCACAGCAAGATTGAGGCTGATTGGGTACAGGTTGACGCAAGCGGCAGCGGCAGGGGCGGTTTCACCTGGGACGGCAACAAGATTCCCGCGGGCGACGCGTTCACCAGCCATTTCAAGCTGGGACTCTCGCGTGCGACATATGGCTACGTGTTTGGCGACCGACGCTTCTCGGTCGCGCCGGTGATCGGAGTCTCATACACCTCGGCCAGCACGGATGTGATCGAGAGGAGCGTAATCGCGGTCCCCAAGAAGCCGAGTATGATCATTGTGACGCCATCCAGTAATTCGGACCGGCAGTTCTTCCCGGTCCTTGGGCTCGATCTCGGCTCCTCGCCGCTCTCATGGCTCGACGTGCGCGCGCAGGCGGTGGGAATCGGCGCAGACTCCGGAGCTGTGATCGACACCCAGTTGAAGCTTCTGATGCATCGCTCATATTTTAGCGGCGACCTCGGTTACCGCGCGATCATCATCGACTCGGGCGATACTCAACTCGTCTTTCGCGGCTTCATGCTGGGCGCCGGCGTAAGATTCTAGTCGGCCGGCGAGGAATTTCCGCCGGCGAATCTTCGATATCTATCGTCGCTGCGCCGCGCCGATGCTACCGTAGATGCTATGGCGGCGTGCGTTTGGATTCTTCTGCTGATGTTCGCGGCGATACCTTCCTTCGCCCATGCGCAGTCGCCGCCGTCCATCACCAGCCAGGAGGGAGAGACGCTCGAGCTCCCAACCGCCCCGCTGCGTTCGCAACAACCCGCGGGCCCTCTCATCCATGCCGATCCATCGAACAGCGTGCTGGTGATTCCACAGGCGAGCCGCGACTTCATCGGCGAATGGGGCGGCAAGCTGACGCTCAACACCGTGCTGGGCGGCGTGCGCCCGCCTCGCCATGCGATCGTGTCGGTCGGCTTCGGCGAGAAGGATGGCGCGGTGTTTATGCGCACGACCGCGTTCGCCGGTCCCGGCGCGCGTATCATCGATACGTCGGCGCAGGTGCTGACTCCGCGCCGCGTCAAGCTGAGTCTCGAAGGCTTCGATTATAGTCACGATCCGCCGATTCGACACGTGGAATCGCTGAGCCTCGCGCTGGTCGGCAAGGATCGGATGGACTGCATCAAGTATGTCGATCTTTACATCCAGGGCTCGCCCGATCCGATCGCTCAAGTCGACTTTCACGGCACGCTCCGCCCGATGACCGAAGACGAGCGACAGGCACTCGAGATGGAAGTGCTTCAGAAGGGCGAAGTTCCGCAGGCCAATATCGAGGGTTCCCGCCGCTTCGATCAGTGACGCCGCGCGCTCCACGGCAGCGCAGCGCCCGTCCTTGTCATTCCGAGCGCAGCGAGGAATCCCGGATCGCTTGCGCGCGGGAAACGATTCCCGTCTCGCCAGCCCCGGCGTCAGAGCAGCGGGCCATCGGAGCCGAGCATCGCGCGGCGGATCAGCCTGATCGGCACGGCCCCCTGCGCAAGGAATGCATCGTGGAACTTGCCCAGGTCGAATGAAGCAACCTGCTTCGCGCGCACGTCCTCGCGCAATTTGAGGATCATCAGCTTGCCGAGTTGATAGCGCAGGTAACCCGGATCGCCAGTGCCGCGCAGCGCCTCGACCATCGCGTTATGCGGCGTCATGTAGGCGTCGCTCTCGAAGAACTTCGCCGCATCCTCCACCGTCATGCCGTGCGTATGCATCCTGATTCCCGCCAGATAACGGCATGCGCGCTGCAACGCCATCTGGATTTGCGCCAGCCGGTAGGTGGGCTCGCCCGAATGCAGCCCTTCATCCAACATCATCTGTTCAACATACAAGCCCCAGCCCTCGACGTTGGCGCCCGAGTAGTAAAGCAGGCGCACCTTGTCTGGATTGAGCCGGTTGTTGAGGAACTGCACGTAATGCCCCGGGAAGACCTCGTGCGTTGAAACATCCGAGATGTTCGGCGCCGAGTAGAACTCCAGCAGCTGATTTTGACGCTCGGCTGGCCATGACGGATCGGGCAGCGTCACGTAAAAGTACGCTTCGGTGGACTTTTCCAGCGGGCCCGGGCTGTCCATCGAGGCAAAGGTGGTCGCGCGCCGAAACGGCGGCGTCTCGGCGACCGTCGGCATCACGTCTGACGGGATGCTCGCCAGCCGATGGTCGATCACATACTGGCGCAGACCTTTGAGCCCAGCGCCGATATGCGGGATCACATCGGCCCTCACTGGATGTTTCGCGGCCAGCGCCTTCATCACCTCGGCCGGCGTACGATTCGGATCGATCTGGCGCGCGGTCTCTCGGAATTGACCCTGCAGGCGCTTCAGCTCCTGTTCGCCAGCCGCTTCAAGCTGCGCGAGCGGAATATCCACCATGTCGTCATCGACTAGCATTCGCCTGTAGGCCTCCGCGCCGATGGCGAAGCTCCCTGATGCCTTCGGCGCGAGGCTCTCTTTCATCCATTTCTGATACTCACTCAGCGCGGTAATCGTGTTCTGATTCGCCACCGCGAAAGCTTTGCGATCGGCGCCGTCCGGCACATCGGCGAAAGCCACCGGCACATCGTTCTTGAAGAACGCGATCGTCGCCGTCATCTGCTGGATCACGATATCGATCGAAACCCGGGCGACGCTTGCGGGCTTGAGGTTGGCGCGAGCGGCCGCCAGATTCGTCAATGCCGCATTCTCGCGCGCCGTCACCGAGCGCATCCGTTCCGGCGCGGGCGCGAAGTTGCGTTCGATGAGCCGATACACGCCCGAGGTGGGCATGTAGAAGCCAGGATCTCGCTCGTAAGCGCGGATCTGCTGATCGCCCAGGAGCTCCCCATCGCAATTGGCGATCAGCCACTCGCGGTCTGCCTCCTGATGCGCCGACAATGACGCTGGGTTGATGCGGTCGAAGCGCCGCTTCCATTCCAGCGCGTGCGCGATGCGCGCATCGATGCCAGCCTGCGTCAGGTCGCTTACGCCGCCATCGTAGCGATGGTCGCCCCAGCGCGTCGCCTGCTCGGGATACAACCGCATCTCGGCTTCGGTGAATTGATCAGCGAGCTCACGCAGGGTCTGGTTGCCGGGGGCATCCAGCGCAGCCGCCGAGCGACCAATCCGGGCACCGGCAGCAGCGATTAACACGAAGAGTAGTGTGGCGGCGACCGGCCCCAGGCGTGTGATGGATCGCATGCGCTCCCTCTAACACCAAAGCCGTCTCAAGCGCTAAGCTGTGCCCGACTGCCACTATTGCGCGAGGCATAGATGGACTTCAGTTTCACACCGGAGCAGGAAGCGTTTCGCGCGCGGCTGCGCGATTGGCTCGAACGCAACGTCGCCGAGGTCTTCGGCGGCGAGCGTAAGCACGGTACGGGCAGCGCCGAGATGGCCGCTGACGACGACCGATGGGCACGCGTGCGCGAATGGCATCGGCGGCTGTGTCGCGACGGATATGTCGCGCTGCATTGGCCCAAGGAATGGGGTGGCGGCGGCGCGGGACTGGTCGAGCAGGCCATCTATCAGGATGAAGTGCTGCGTCTGGGGCTTCCGCTATATGGCGCCAATCAGCTCGCGATCGATCGCATCGGGCCAACGCTCATCCATTGGGGCACCGACGAGCAGAAGCACCGCTTTCTGCCCAAGATGCTCACCGGCGAGGAGATCTGGTGCCAGGGCTATTCCGAGCCCAACGCCGGCTCCGATCTGGCGAGCATTCAAACCCGCGTTGTAATCGAAGGCGACAACTTTGTCGTCAATGGCCAGAAGGTATGGACCAGCCTCGCCCATCGGGCCGACATGCAGGTGCTGCTGGTGCGCAGCGATCCGGCCGCGCCCAAGCACAAGGGCATCTCCTATCTTTTGGTTGATATGCATTCGCCCGGCATCACGATCCGACCGCTGGTCCAGATCACGGGCGAGGCAGGCTTCAACGAGGTCTTCTACGACAACGTCCGCGTGCCGCGCAGGAATCTGGTCGGCGAGGTCAACCAAGGATGGCAGGTGTCGATCTCGACCTTGATGTACGAGCGCGTTTCAGGCGGCACCCGCCATCCGGTCGAGCGCACCGTCAATGAGCTGATCGAGCTGGCGCGCCATTCGAGCTTCGGCGGAATGCCCGCGTCGCAGCATTCATACGTCCGTCAGCGGCTGGCGCAATTCTCCATCGAGGCGATGTGCATGCGGCTGGGCCGCTATCGCTCGCTGACCTCGCAGCTCAAGGGTCGCATCCCGGGTCCTGAAAGCTCATTTGGAAAACTGCACGCGACCGAGTTAAATCTGCGCGTCGCGATGTTTGCCGACGAGATGCTCGGGATTCATGGCAAGCTCGAGCGCGGCTCAGCGGGCGCGGTCGAAGACGGACGCTGGATGACCCGAACGCTTGCGGCGCGCGGGCTGACGATCGCGGCCGGCTCCAGCGAGATCCAGCGCAACATCATCGGCGATCGTGTGCTCAAGCTGCCTCGCGGCTGATCGCCAACAACAAGGGGAAAGACTCGCATTGGAAGCGTCACCTTCGACCGGCGGCATCGACCAGAACCTTCTCGACCTCGATTTCTTCGTGCATGGCGACCCGCATGCGGTCTGGCGCGAGCTGCGCGCCCGCGACCCGGTGCATTGGAACGCGCTGTCGAGCGGCGCCGGCTTCTGGTCGGTGACACGCCACGCTGACGCGTTCGAAGTCTATCGCGACCAGGATCACTACAGCTCCGCGCACGGGTTCCGCATCGAGGCCATGCTGCTTACGGGCTACTCGGGACCCAGCCCGATGGGCCAGATGATGCTGTTGTTGGACCCGCCGCGCCATCAGAGCGTTCGCCAGATCGTCAACAAGCGCTTCACACCGCGTGCGCTGGAGCCCTACGAGGCGCGGATGCGCGCGATCACGGCCGAGATCCTCGACGACGTCGCGCCGCGCGGCCAATGCGATTTCGTAGTCGATGTTGCCGCGCGCCTGCCCACCGCCGTGATTTGCGAGATGATGGACATTCCGCGCGCCGATTGGCCGCTAATGTTCAATCTGTCCAACGTGTTCATCGGCTCAAACGATCCTGACTACGCTCATCAACAATCATCGGCTCAGGCGATGGGCGATGCACGCGCCGAGATCTTCAGCTACATGACGCAGCTGCTTGCCACACGCCGTGATGTTCCGGGCGAAGATCTCATCAGCGACCTGATCCATGGCGAGGCCGATGGCGTGAAGCTCGGTGAAATGGAAGTGCTCTTCAACTGTCTGCTGCTGGTGGTCGCCGGGCAGGAAACCACCCGCAACGCCCTTTCAGGCGGCATTCGGGCCCTGATCGATCACCCCGCCGAGCGCCGCCGCTTGCTCGCCGACGCCACGCTGTTTCCCACCGCGATCGAGGAGATCCTGCGCTGGACCACACCGATAACGCATGTCATGCGCACTGCGGCCGCCGACGTCGAGCTGCATGGGCGGAAGATTCGCACTGGCGACCGCGTCGTGATCTGGAACGCTTCAGCCAATCGCGACGAGGAGAAGTTCACGGAACCCTATCGATTCGATATCGCACGCACGCCCAACGAACATCTGGCCTTCGGCTATGGCGAGCACTTCTGCCTGGGCGCCAATCTCGCGCGGCTGGAGATGAAAGTGATGATCGAGGAGGTGATGCGCCGCATGCCGGACCTCGAGCCGGCCGGCGAGATGCAGCGCCTGCGCTCGAACTTTGTCGCCGGCATCAAGCATATGCCCGTGCGCTTCACGCCAACGCCGGCTCTCGGTTAGGATCGTCGGCGGCGCAACGATGAAGGTAGCCGAACTCGAGACTCCCGGAGGTCGGATTGAACGTCTCTAAATCATCGCAATCGAGCCGGCTCCGCAGGCCGCGCACAGACGATCGCGCGATCATGAATGCGATCAAGGTGCCGTATCTTCACGCCGCGCTCTTCATCTCCCACAAAGTAGGATTGTACGAATTCCTGGGGAACCACCATCGTTCGGCTGCGGAAGTCTCTCAGCGTACGAAGCTCGCGCCGCGCGCGGCACTGGCGCTTTTATCGGCGTCGTCAGCGCTGGGTTTTGTTGCGGCCAACGCGAAAGGGTTTCGCCTCACGCAGACGGGCAAGGACTATCTGCTGGCCGATAGCCCCACCTACCGGGGACCCCAGATTGAATGGAAAGTCAAATTCGCGGCGGCGGAGTCATACGAAAATATTGAGCGAAGCGTCCTGTCGAACTCGCCTCATGGGATGGAGGGAGCCGAGTGGGCCAAGCTTCAGACTGAGCAAGCTGATTTCGCGCGGGAGTTCACGAGCATGATGCACGCCCAGGGCATCGCGCCGGCGCTAGCGTGGCCCGATAAGGTCGATTTGTCGCGGGCTCGGACCATGCTCGATGTCGGCGGCGGCTCGGGGGTCCATGCGATCGGCGCCGCGCTACGCTGGAAGCGCCTCTCCGCGACGGTGTTCGAAATTTCCTCGGTCTGCGAGGTCGCGGCGCAATACGCCAAGCAGTATGGAGTCGCGGCACGGGTGAAAGCGCGCGCCGGCGACATGTGGAAGGATCCGTTCCCGGCCGCGGACGTCCACTTTTACAGTCAAATCTATCACGACTGGTCCGACGACAAGTGTCGCGAGCTGACCGCCAAGAGTTTCTCATCGCTCAAGCCGGGCGGCCGAATCATCATTCACGAACTGTTTTACAACGATTCGAGGACGGGCCCTGTCGGCGCTGCAACAATGGAGATGGTGATGATGGTTTGGACGACCGGGCGGCAATTCACCGGCAGGGAAATTGGGACGATGCTGCGCGAAGCGGGCTTCGGCAAGGTTCTGGTCAAGCGGACCTTCGGCGACTGGAGCATCGTCACGGGCGTGAAGCCGTAGCGTCGGAGAGGAGACGGCTCTCAGCCAGGATCGTCCTGAGCACAACGATGAAAGTGGTTGTCGATTTCGCCCGCTGCGAGAGCAACGCCCTGTGCATGCGCGCGGCGCCGGAGGTCTTCGAGGTCCGGGCCGACGACAAGCTCTATATCCTGAAAGAATGCCCGCCGGAGTCGATGCGCGCGCAAGTGGAGCGCGCGGCGCGTGCCTGCCCCCGGCAGGCCATCACTATC
>JBGPUE010000059.1:0-23111 GCA_041491005.1 Binataceae bacterium (SeqCode)
CGCATCCCGTTCTTCCGCGCTGGCAAGGACCTCAGACTGGAGGTCAATGGCGCGGCGAACGGGGCGCGGCGGGAGCGTTTCTGAGGCCGGCCCCGGCTTTCGGCGGCTATGGGCGCCATGGCGCGCGGCCTACATGCGGGGCGGGACCCCGCGGCCCCGCCGCTGTATCTTCTGCGTGGGCAAACTCTCCGCGGTCGCGCGCCGGCGCAGGCTGATTCTCCACACCAATCCGGTCGCGCTCGTGATGCTCAACCTCTATCCGTACACCAGCACCCATCTGATGATCGCGCCGCGCCGCCATGTCGCCTCACCCGAGCTGCTTGATCGGTCCGAGCGTGCCGCGCTGGCCGAGCTGATCGGCGAATCGGTCGCGATCCTGCGCCGCGCACTCAAACCGGAGGGCTTCAACGTCGGCATGAATCTCGGGCGCGTGGCTGGAGCCGGTTTCGCCGATCACATGCACTGGCACGTCGTGCCGCGCTGGAATGGCGATAATAACTTCATGACGGTGCTTGCCTCGACGCGCGTGCTCTCGCAACATCTGGATGCGAGCTTCGCGGCGCTCGCGCCGCTGTTCAAGGCGCTGCGCCCCGCCTTATCCTAAGAAGAGGAACCCCCGCTCAAAATCCATGGACAACAACCTGCTCGCGATCCGCACCGTCGGCGAACTCAAGCGCGCCGGCTACAAAGTGAAATCCGTGCGCCAGGAGATGCGCGAGAACCTGCTCGCTCGTTTGCGCGCCCGCGAACGTATCCTGCCCGGCATCGTCGGCTACGATGCGACAGTCGTGCCCGAGATCGAAAACGGCGTGCTCGCCGGCCATCACATGGTCTTCCTGGGCGAGCGCGGCCAGGCCAAGTCGCGAATCATCCGGACGCTCACGCTGCTGCTCGACGAGCGCGTGCCGGCGGTCAAGGGATGCGAGATCAACGACGATCCGTCTGCGCCGATCTGCAAGCAATGCCGGCGCAAGGCGGCCGAGCATGGCGACAACCTCGAAATCGAATGGATCGGGCGCGAGCGGCGCTACGCGGAAAAGCTGGCCACTCCTGACGTCTCAATCGCCGACATCATCGGCGAGATCGATCCGATCAAAGTTGCCGAGGGACGCTACCTCGCCGATGAGGAGACCATCCACTATGGTCTGATCCCGCGCACCAACCGCGGCATCTTCGCGATCAACGAGCTGCCGGACCTGACCGAGAAGGTGCAAGTCGGTTTGTTCAACCTGATGGAAGAGAAGGACGTCCAGATCAAGGGCTACAAGATTCGCCTGCCGCTCGATCTGATCTTCGTCGCCAGCGCCAATCCCGAAGACTACACTTCGCGCGGCCGCATCATCACGCCGCTGAAGGATCGCTTCGATATCCAGGTTCGCACGCACTATCCCAAGACGATCGAGGACGAGATCGCGATCATGGAGCAGGAAACGGCCTACCCGCAGGGTACGCCGATGGAGCTGCGGGTACCGCAGTTCCTCAAGGAAATCCTTGCCCATATCACCTTCGAGGCGCGCGGCTCCAACGAGATCAACCAGAGCTCGGGCGTCTCGGTGCGCGTGACGATCAACAACTACGAATCCATCATCTCCAATGCCGAGAAGCGCGCCGTACGCAACGGCGAGAACGAGATCGTGCCGCGCCTGTCGGACCTCCATTCGCTGTACGCTTCCACCGCCGGCAAGATCGAGCTGGAATACGTAGGCGAAGAGAAGAAGGAAGAAGACCTCATCGAGCGGCTGGTCAACCGCGCCGTGCTCAAGGTCTTCGATCGCTACCTGAAGCTCGAAAATCTCAAGACCATCGTCGCCTATTTCGAGCAGGGCTGGGGCGTCGAGGTCTCCGACACCTCGCCGGCTTCCGACTACGTCGAACCGCTGCGCGAAATCCCCGGCCTGCGCGACGCGATCGCCTCGATCGGGGCGTTCGAGAGCCCGGGCCTGATGGCGGCGGCGAGCGAACTGGTCTTCGAGGGCATGCACCTTCATCAGAAGCTCAACAAGGACCGGCAGGGCGGGCGCTTCGCCTACCACGCCTAGCACGCCCGGCGGCGCTTCAATGGCGACGCAGCGCTACACGCAATGGGACGGCACCCAGCGCATCCGGCTGGACGCCGACAAGGTCTTCGAGAAGCTCTCGGAGTACCTCTCCTACACCGACGACGTCCGCCAGGCGATGGACTGGATGACGCGTCAGGGGATGGACTTCGACGGCATGCGCGTGATGGGACTCGACGAGTTCCTCGAGCAACTCCGCCAGGAGATCCGCGAGCGCTACCGCGACTTCAATCTGCGCGACTCGATGTCCGAGATGGAGAAGCGGCTGGAGGACATCCTCGGCCGCGAGCGCCAGACGCTCGAGTCGCTCAAGGGCGCCAAGCCCGGCGCTGAAGAGAAGCAGCGCCAGCTTGCGCGCGTTCCGCGCAAGCTCTCCGAGGCGATGCGCAAGCTTGAGAATTACGAGTTCGAGGACCAGGCCGCCAAAGCCGACTTCGACGCGCTGCTCGAGGAGTACGAGAACATCCGCGATCTCGAGAACTTCAAAGAGCGCTACGGCCAGATGTTCCATGGCCCCAAGAGCCTCGATTATCAGCAGGCGCTCGACCTGATGCACGAGATGGAGCGGCTCAAGCAGCTCGAACAAGACCTGATGTCGGGAAACTTCGAATCGATCTCGATGGATGATCTGCGCGAATTGCTCGGCCAGCAGGCGCTGCAGGATTTCCAGAATTTGCGCCAGGTCGTGATGCTGCTGAACAACTCGGGCTATCTGGTCCAGAAGGGCAACCAGATGCAGCTCTCGCCCAAGGGCGTGCGCAAAATCGGCCAGCTCGCCCTACGCGACATTTTTCAGCGGCTGCTCAAGGACCGCGCCGGCGGGCATACCACCGACTTCCGCGGCGTCAGCGAAATCCGCCCCGACGAGATTCGGCCCTATCAGTTCGGCGACCCGATGAACCTCGACTTGGTCTCGACGCTCAAGCGTTCGCTGGCGCGCAAGGCCGGCGTGCCGCTGGAAGTCGGCCCCGAAGATTTCCTGGTCTACGAGAACGACTACGGCAGCTCGTCGTCCACGGTGCTGTGCCTGGATATGTCATGGTCGATGAGCTGGGAGGGGCGCTTCGCCGCCGCGAAGAAGGTCGCGATGGCGATGGAGACGCTGATCCGCGCGAAGTTCCCGCGCGACTTCTTCTCGATCGTCGGCTTCTTCACGCGCGCGGTCGAACTCAAGCTCAAGGATCTGCCCGAAGCCTCGTGGAACATGGGCGATCCGTTCACCAACCTGCAAGATGGCCTTAGACTCGCCAGCGATTTGCTTTCGCGCCATCCCTCGCGCAACCAGCAGATCATCGTGATCACCGACGGGCAGCCGACTGCCTACTTCCTCAAGAGCCGGCTCTACTGCGAATGGCCGCTGAGCTTCGGCGGGATCAGCGTGCGAGCGGCGCAGGAGACGCTCAAGGAAGTCGAGCGCGTCACCCGCAAAGGCATCACGATCAACACCTTCATGCTGGATGACTCGCCGAGCCTGCGCGCATTCGTCGAGAAGATGACGCAGATCAACCGCGGCCGCGCGCTCTACACCCGCCCCGACCATCTGGGCGAGTACATGCTCGTGGACTACCTCTCCAAGAAACGCAAGCGCGTCTAGCCGGGCTCATCGCGTTTCCGGTCCGGAACCTTGAGCCGGTTGCGGCCGTCAAATTTGCGCGATTTCAGCGCCGATACGTCGACGCCATCGAGGCATCGAACGTTAACGGTGTACTTGGCCGGATCGGAGCTTGGGTTGCGCAGCGGGCTGACGCCGCATACGGGACAAAAGTAATGCCGCGCCTTTCCTGTTCCCCAGATGTAGGTCGAGAGCTTTTCGCGCGGCGAGAGGAGCTTCAATTGAGCCGGCTCGATCCACCAATGGAGAAAGCCCGATTGGAAACAGATCGAACAGTTGCAATCGATGACTTCCGTTAGCTCGCCTTTCGACTTCAAAGGCCACGCGCCCGCAATGACATCCGCCGCGATACTTCATATGGTTTCTCTCAAGCCTCCGCGCCTAGCAGTTGATCGAACTCATCAACGCCTCCGGATAGCGCACTCCCGCCGGCGACGCCACGCGGCGCGCTCTCGGCGATGCCGCTTGAGATCCGAGCGCTGAGACTCAGCGGCCGGCGGCGGCCGCCGATTGTGCGCGCGCCGGTATCGTCCACGTACCGCCGATCTGCTGCAGCACGATCCGATCGCGCTCCGCTCCGGCAGCCGCGTTGAGACGCGCGAGCGGTTCGTCCATCGGCTCGCGCGAGAGTTTGAAGGTGCCCCAATGGATCGGGACAAGCCATTGCGCGCCAGTCTGCTGAAACATCGTCCAGACCTGCTCGGGATTGGCGTGATTCCATATCCATGGGTCGTATGCGCCGATCGAGAACGCCGCGACCTCGGGCGGATTGGCCCGCAGTGGTGTGAAGACCTCGGTCAGCGCGCTGTCGCATCCGACGAGCATCCGATGGCCGCCTTTGTCGAGCACATAACTGTTGAAGCCGCGATCCTTGCCCAGCGGCGGCCAGCGCCGGCCCCAGTGCCTCGCGCCCATCGCGGTTACGGTGAGTCCGCTGACCGTCGTGCTCTCGCCCCACTTGAGCTCGCGCACCTCGCTGAAGCCCAGCGGCGCGATCAGGTCGCCGCATCGATCGCATGCGATTACCACCGCGCTCTTCGGCAGCGCGCGCAGCGACGGTATATCGAGATGGTCCATGTGCGCATGCGTGATCAGGATCACGTCGGGTGCGGGAATCTGTTCAGGAGAAAGCGGCGGTGGGTTATAGCGATGCGGACCAATCGTAAACAGCCCACCCATCGACACGCCGACGCCCTCGAACAGCGAGGGATCGGTGATGACGCGCATGCCGTAGAAGTTGATCAGCAGCGTCGCATGGCCGAGGTTGCTCAGCGTCAGCGAGTCGTCGCGCCACGCAGCAGGATTGAGCACCAGGGCGTCATCGCCAGCCGCGCTGCCGCGATCGCTGGATTTGGCGCCGCCCGATGCCATCAACACCATCGCGGTTGCGATGACCGCAAGATGAACTGTCGTTGATCGCAACATTCCAGTTTCGCGTTTCGCATCGTCCACCGTGGTCGCGGCGATCGGCTAGGCGAGCCGCTCGAGGATCTTCTTCATGTCGGAGGAGCTGAGCGTATTTTCGAGGAAGCTCGAATATGTGCCCGGACCGAGCAGTTCCTCCGCGGCGCGCTTGACCAGTCCGAGCGTGGCGCGCATCGGGCCGCCGCCGACGCTCAGGCGCGCGACTCCCAGGCGTCTGAGTTCCGGGATGGGCGGGACGCCGGGCATCGCCAGAATATTGATCGGACCCGCAATCTCGCGCGCCAGGCTCGCGATCGTATCGGCGTCGCGCGCGCCGATCGGGAACAGGCAGTCGGCGCCCGCCTCGCGGTAGGCGTTCGCCCGCCGCACGGCGATGTCAGTGCGATCGTTCGCATTGCGCAGGAGAAAGATGTCGGTGCGCGCATTTATCACCAGGTGGACGCCCATCGCGCGTCCGGCTTCGCGGGCCGCCTTGATCCGTTCGACCTGCAGGCTCAAGTCGAGCAGTGCATCGGGAGAGTCGTGATCGCCATCCTCGAGATTGATTCCAACCGCCCCGGCGGCCAGCGCGGCTCTCGCGGTCTCGCCCGCCGCCTCGGGCGAACGGCCGTAGCCACCTTCGACATCGGCGCTGACCGGCGCCGAAACCCCACGCGCGATCGCACCGACTGCGGCAATCATCTCGTCGCGGCTGATTTTCTGGCCGTCGGGGTAGCCGTGCGCGATGGCGACTCCGCTGCTGGTCGTGCCGATCGCGGGGAAGCCGGAAATCGCAAAAACTCGGGCGCTGGCGACGTCCCACGCGTTGGGCAGAATCAGAATTCCATTGCCCGGCTTGTGGAGCGCGAGGAAGGCAGCTGCCTTTTGATGCTGTGAAAGCGGACCGGAGTTCGATTCCATCGGATGCGCCCTGCGGATGGTGCGTTCGCTCTCCAAGTTACGTCGGTCACAACGGCCCGGCAAGCGGACCCGCTACGGGCGCATCGGCGGATCGTGCTCGCGCGTCCATCGGCGCTACGTTCACGATCGGATTGCAAAACACGGCAGCGATTTTGCGATCGTGTAACGATAGCGCCGGCCATTCCACTGATAGCTGCCGGCGCTCGCGCCGAAGGCGCCCACCGCGGAGATCTGGCGATCGCTGTCGCCGATGTTGAGCGTCTCGGCCGGTACCGAGATGAGATAGTTGCGCCCGCGCGCGCTCAGCATTTTTGCCAGCGGCGGGTCGAAGTTCGCGCTCGCGATCGATTCGCTGCGCCATCCGGCGCCGTCGGCGTCCTTGCCCCCGACCACGCTCCAATGTTGCTCGCCTTCGGAAGTCTCGATCGCCCATTGCCGCAGAACAAGAGTGCCGTCGCGCTCGGCGCGCACCTCGGCGACATACGGCGGCGATTGCACGAGCTGATCGCATCGCGCGCCCTGCTCGGCCTCGTCGAAGTTATCGCCCTTGCCGCTCATGTTGGAGCCGGCGCTCGCGCCGAGGGCTTTGACGGCGCTGAGCCCAAGCGGGGCGTAGGTAGCGGCAGCCGCGGCGGCGAGGCATCCGCCGAGAGCCAACGCCGCAGAGAGCCACAGCAGCCTCATCGGGCGTACAGCCGAAGCCTGTTGAACGGGCGGGATTGTCATTGGCAGATGCAAGGATGCCCTCGCGCCCGGCAAGCGTCAAATCAGGGCGATCAGCTTTTGCGCGCGATTACCAGCGACGAACTGAACGGCGGCGAGGGTAGGGTCTGTTCCGCGATCTGCGCGAAGCCCGCCGTGCGCATCCACTCGCTGATTTCATCGAAGCTGTAGTCGCGGCCACGCGTCATCATCAGCAGGTACAGCGAGAAGATCGCGCCCGCGCGCGGCGCGGTCAGCTCGCGGTTCATCACGTGATCCTTGACGATCAAGCGCCCACCCGCGTTGAGCGCGCGGAAGCACTTGGCGATGAGCGCGCGATTGGCCGCTTCGTCCTCGCTATGAATGATGTTGGCGAGCAAGATCGCGTCGCATCCCGCAGGCAGCTCGTCGCGGTTGTAATCCAGGCTCACGAACTCGATTCGCCCAAGCGCATCGGGGTCGCGCTCGCGCAGGATCGTCCGCGCGACTTCGAGCGTGGCCGGCAGGTCGCAAAGAATCGGGCGTATCGCGCGATGGCGACGAATGACGGCCGCCAGATATGTGCCCGGACCTCCGCCGACGTCGGCGATAGTGCGTACGCCGCTGAGATCGAGATGTTCAGCGAGCCAACGCGCGTCGCCGCGCGCGCGGGTCAGGCCGTCCATCGCGCGGATGAAGCGCGCGGTTTCCTCCGGCCGATTCTGGAACATGTCGGGAACGCGCGCCGGGTTTCCCGACTGGATCGATTCCTCGAGCCGCGACCAGTACGGAAAGATCGCTTCATCGAACAAAATCATTCCGCCCAGATACTCATCGGACGATTCGAGCAGATGGCGCCGCGCCACCGGCGCGAGCCGATAGCGGTCCGCGTCAAACTCGAGCAAGCCGAGCGCGGTCATCGCACCGGCGAGGATCCGCACCGCGCGCCGATCGCATCGGAGCGCAGCAGCCAACTCGCCATCATCAAGCGAACCTGCGGCGAGCGCTTCAAACAGGCGGAGTTTGACCGCGACCTGAATTGCGCGCGCTTCGGCATGCGCGCCCGAGACCGCCGCGAGCTCACTGAAGTCCTTCATCGCCGCGCCCGCGCGCCGCTCAGCGGATGAAATCCTGCGTCACGTAGGTGCGCCGGTCGGCGGTGTGCGCGACGCCGACGCCGCTCTGCGCGAAATGTGCCGAGAGCATGTTATCTCGATGATGCGGGCTGGCAAGCCATCCCGCAATCGCCCGCTCGGGCAGCGTCGCCGGATCGCCGCCCTCGTCCATGAAGATGTTCTCGCCGAGCGCGCGGTACTCGACTCCAACTCCGTGCAGCCGATCCGCGGGCGTCAGCCCGTCGCGGCTGTCATGCGCGAGGTAGCGGCGGATCGCCATGTCGTAGCTGTGGCCGCGCGCGATCACGGTCAGCCGCGGCGACAGTTCGAGAACCGGCGCGCCGGCCGCGCGGCGCTCACGGTTGACCAGCGCAAGGATGCGCGCCTCCTGCTGCGTGATCGAAGCAAGCTGCTCGGGCGGCTGACGCGCGGTGCGGATCAGGTAGATGCGGCCCGCGATCGACGAGGCGAGCATCAGGGCCAGCGCGGCTAATCCAAGCTTGATCGTACGGCGCCGCCGGACCACTGTGGGTGTGGGCATCGCGACGACTTTCCGCTCGCGCGGGGTCGCAGCGCGGCCGCTCGAATGAGTGCCGCTCATCGGAGCGCTGCAATCGCAGCCCGCGTCGCGCGCTCACAGCCGGCGCTGCTTGGCATGAAGATCCAGCTCAGACACATCGGGAACACGGATCGATCAGCGACTCGAGGCCATGCGGCCTCGGCGCTTTTCTGCTACCGCGCGCCAGCCACAGTGTCAACGTGGTGGCGGATTGGCAACTGCGCAGTGATCGCAATGCTCCTTTTCACGATGCCCGTGTTGGCCTTAGCTCCGCAGACATCCGGCGCCGACGCGCTGCCGGCGAAGGCGCTCGCCAACTCACCGAGCCTCTATCTGCGCGAGGCGGCGGCAGGCGCAGTCAGATGGCAGCCGTGGAACGAGACGACGCTTACGCTCGCGCGCACACTCAATCGTCCGATGCTGATCGATATCGGCGCGGTATGGTGCCATTGGTGCCATGTGATGGACGAGACGACCTACGCCGACGCCGAGGTGGCGCACCTGCTCAACGCTTCGTTTGTGCCGGTCAAGATCGATTCCGACCAACGGCCTGACCTCGATGGCTACTACCAGGATGCGGCGTCGCGCCTGTCGGGCGCAGGCGGATGGCCGCTGACGTGTTTCACGATGCCCAACGGCGCGCTCTTTCTCGCCTTTGGCTACATGCCGCCGCGCCACGGCGAACACGGCGAACCGGGGATGGCCGCTGTGCTTGGACGTGTCGCGCAGGTCTATGCGAACCGGGGCGCCGGGCTCGAGAAAGAAGCGGCGCAGGCTATGAAGGATCTTGCCCCGCCGCGAATCGGGCTCGACCCGGGCATCGCGCGATCGCCCGCATTGTACGGCGAGATCGCAGCGGCGCTGCTCGAGTCTTACGATTCGCGGCATGGTGGCTTCGGCGAAGGGGGCGGGCCGCGCTTCTACGATTTTCCGGCACTCGAACTCGCGCTCGCACACGGCTTCCATGGCCACAATGATTTCACCAAGCTCGCGCTGGACAGTCTCGGCAAGATCGCGCGCGGCGGCGTGTACGATCAGCTCGGCGGCGGATTCCATCGCTACTCGACCGATCCGTCGTGGGGCGTGCCGCATTTCGAGAAGATGCTCTACGACCAGGCGATGGCGCTTGATGCGTACACGCAAGCGGCGCAGGTGAGCGGCGATCCGGAGTATGCGCGAATCGCGCGTGGCATCGCGGACTATGTCCGGCGCACGCTGCTCGATGCGCAGGCGCATGCGTTCTACTCGCATCAGGATGCCGACGCTTTCAGCGGCGATGATGGCAGCTACTACACGTGGACCCGCGATGAGATCGCGCGCGTGCTGAAGGGCGACCAGTTGCAGGCAGCGATCGCGTACTTCGGCATCGATCGCGGTCCGGCACGCGCGCCCGATGGCCGCATCGTGCTCCGGCGAGCACTGGAGCCCGATCTGGTCGCTTTACAAGTTAAAGTATCACCTGAGAAAGCCCGCGCGCTGATCGCGGATGCATCGGCCACGATGCTGGCGGCGCGCGAGCGGCGCAAACGTCCGCGAGTCGACCAGGCGGTGCTGATTGATCGCAACGCGCTGATGGCGGCCGCGTTCCTCGCCGCCGCGCCCGCGCTCAAAGATCAAGAGCTCGCGCGGATCGCGCTGGACGACCTCGACTATCTTCGCGCCCACGCGCGCGATGCCGATGGCAGCTACTTCCATGTGATCAGCGACTCGCAGGCGACGGTGTCCGGGCTGCTCGCCGACCAGGCCTTCATGGTGCGTGCGATGCTCGCCGCTTATCAATCGACCGGCCGGTCCACGTACCTCACCGAAGCCGGCAAACTCGCCGACCTGGTGCTCAAGGAGTACCGCGATCCCGCAAGCGGCCTGCTGCGCGATCGCATCGCGCGTGAAGCTGGCACCGTACTTGCGCAATCGGGCGGCGGCTCCAATGTGCTCTACGACCGGCCGATGCCGTCGCCGCAGGCGGTGATGGCAAGCGCGATGCAGACGCTGGCTGCGCTGACCGGCGAAAAGCGCTACGCGGAAGAAGCCGCGAAGCTGCTCGCGCCCGCGTCGACACGCGTCAACCCGCAGGCTGCGGCGCTGATCGCAACGCTCGGGCTGGCGCTTGAGATTCAGGCTGGCGGCGAGGCGGTCGTAGCGATCGTCGGCGCATCCACCCACCCGCGCACCAACGCGCTGCTCAGCGCGGCGCTCGGTACCTATCGGCCCGGCAAGGTCGTGATGCCGCTCGATGCGGCTACCGGCGTCGCAGCGCAATTGCCGGCGACGGCGCGCGCGATGTTCGATGCGACGCGCGATCGCAGCGCGCCGATGGCATTCGTCTGCGCGGGCAGCGCCTGCGCCAATCCGGTTTCGGCGCCGGAGCAACTTATGCGCACGATGCGCGAATTCAATATCGCGCCGGTTGCATCCGGCGGCGCTTCGTGAGCGCGCGGCGCGCTGCTAGACTCCCTTCGATGATCGAGCTGGTGATCTTCGACGCCGACGGGGTGTTGTTCGAGTCCGACGAATCCAACATCGCCTATTACAACGCCATCTTCCGCGCGCTCGGTGAGCCCGAGCTGAGCGGTGATGAGGCGCAGGCGGCGATTTCCTACTCCGCCGGGCAGCTCTTCGAGCTACGGGCGGGCGGCGATCGCGCACTGGTCGAGCGGATGCACCAGGCCGGCGCCGGGCTCGACTTCTCCGCGTTTTTTGCGCTGCTGCGCCCGCATGTCGAGCTGCGCCCATTCATGACTGCGCTGCGCAGCCGCTATCGTATCGCGGTCGCGACCAACCGCTCAGCGACAATTCCGGCGCTTCTTCACCATCTGAACATCGCCGACCTGCTCGATGCGGTCGCCTCCGCGCGCGATCAGGGCGTCCGGCCCAAACCCGCGCCCGACATCCTCGAATTGTGCGTGCGCCGCGCCGGAGTGCAGCCGTCGGCCGCGATCTACGTCGGTGACAGCCAGATCGATCGCCACGCGGCGGAAGCTGCCGGCACGCATTTTATCGGAGTCGGTCCGCGTATCGACGCCCCGCATCGGATAGATACGCTGGCCGAGCTGCCGGCTGTGCTGGAACGGATGTTCAATCACAAGCGCGGCGCCTGAAGGACCGCGTCGCGGCTCGGCCCGATCCCGCCGCCTGCCCGTGATGCGCGCGCGGCGTTGGGATGGTTCGCTATGGACTTGGTGGCGCCGCGATCATCCGCGAGAGGCGCTCCATCTCCGCCCGCAAACGCCTGGCCTCATCGCTGTTGCCATTCTGAATCAGTTGCTGCTGGAGGTCGGCGAATTGTCGTTCGAGCCGCGGCATCTGGCGCTCGACAATCGTTCGGCCCTGCGCGCCGGCTGCCGCACTCTGGCGCTCGACCTCGAGGAGGCTCTGCTGGAAGCTGTCCCATTGCGCCGAGCGGCCCGCGGTGGCGACGCCCGCATTGATCGATCCCAGCGTGCGGGCCAGATCATCGATGATATCGCCAAGTGAGGATGGCCCACCCAGTAGCGCGGTTTCCTCGCTGCGATTCGCTGCACCCGCCAGCACTGCGCCGGGCGAAGCCGCCGGACTCGAGGAATCGGGCGTCATCAGTTCGAGGCTGGGCGGAAGATCGCTCGCGCGAAGCACCGCGATCGAGTCGACATGCACCTGTCCGGCGTAGGGCTTGTCAACGGCGAAGCTCACCGCCGACTTGCCGCTCAGAAGCGGCGTGATCGCGCCGACGGTTCCGACCTTCGTGCCGTTGAGCGTGACTGGATTGCCCGTGGACAGTCCATCACGATCGCTGAGCTCGATATTGAAGGCGACGCTTTGCGCGCATCCGAGCAGCACGAGCATCGCGATCAGAAGCGCGACGCGGACCGCTCCTCGCTGCGCACACATCTGGCAGCGCACCCTATGCAAACGCCGGCATCACCTCGCGTGCGAACAGCTCGACAGTCGGCGGCGGCGCGAAGTCGCTGAAGAAGATCGTGAACATCGTGATGCCCTTCGCCATCCGATCCTTCAGCGCCGTGACAATCTGCGCGGGGGTGCCCTTGATGCCGGTGGTGGAGAACGGAACCAGCCCCTTGGCCATCTCCCACTTTTTTTCGACCTCGGCGTCGTTCTTGCCGATACAGACCAGCAATTGCTCGGAGATGTTGATCTGCTTGATATCGCGGCCGACCGCCTTGCAGTGATCCTTGAGCACGCCGAATTTGTGCTCGAAGCTCTCGTAACCCGCCGGACAGTTCCAGCGATCGGCGTATTGCGCGACCAGCCGCAGCATCACCTTCTCGCCGCTGCCGCCGATCGTAATTGGCGGATGGGGCTTCTGCACGGGCTTCGGATTGTTGAGCGCCTCGGCGATCGAATAGTACTTGCCTTTGAAGCTGGGCGCTTTCTCGGTGAACATCAGCTTGAGGATCTTGAGGCCTTCTTCAAGCTGCCGCAGCCGCTTGCCCATCGAAGGGAACTCGTAACCGTAAGCGCGATATTCCTCGTCCATCCAGCCCGCACCCATGCCGACTTCGAGCCGCCCGTTGCTGATTTGATCGATGGTCGTCAGCGATTTCGCCAGCAGGGCCGGATTGCGATACGAGTTGCACATCACCAGCGTGCCGATGCGCAGCTTTTCGGTGCGCGCCGCCAGCGCGCTCATCATCGTCAGGCATTCGACGTGATCGAGGTCGGGCATGCCGCGGGTCCACATGTGATCGACCAGCCATAGCGAGTGGTAGCCGAACTTCTCGCACTGCTGGGCGCGCGCCAGTAGGCCCTGAAAATTCTGTCCCGCCTGCGGCGAGAAAAGTGCGAACTGAACCTTGCCGTCCTGGGCCATCGTCGTAATGCTCCTGTTTGATTCGGATCCGAATCGGACTTTGTCCGCCAGTGTTTCGCATGGCGGCGCGCAAGAATCAACCGGCGCGTCGTGGCTTGCGGCCCGCGCCCCCGCCCGTAAACATGATGCTATGCAGCGCCTAACAATGCGACTCCGGTTGGCGGCGTCGGCAAGTGCCGTAATCCTTCTGATCGCACTGGCTGCCGGAAATGCGGCGGCCGCCTTCAAGCCGGCTGGCGAGCAGCGTGCGTTCAAAAACGCGCCCGGGGTTTACGAATGGCGCTACGAGGAGACACGCGGCCGGTCGCCGTTCGATCGCATCGCCCTTCATCGGCTCTCCTACGGCCCCACGCCCCCACAGCATCCCGAAGCCGTGATGCTCTATCTGCCCGGCACCAATATGAATGGCGAAGTGCCGCTGGATGATCCGCGCCATGTGCTGCCGCTGTATCTGGCGGCGCACGGCATCGATACTTGGGCGCTGGACTACCGCACGCATTTCATCCCGCCACAGACGCCGGCCGCGCAGCTCGGCGAACTGCGGGAGTGGACCAACGAGCTGTTCGAGTCGGACATCGAGGCGGCTGCGAAGTTCATCCTCGCGCAGACGCATCAGAAGAAGCTCTTCATTGCTGGCTTCAGCCGCGGCGCGACGTTCGCATACCTGTACGCGGCGGCGCATCCCAAACAAGTCGCCGGGCTGGTGATCCTCGACGGTTTCCTCCTCGATCCGAAGGCGGCCGCGGTGATCGCACTGGCGACCCGATCGGCCCCGGGCGATCGTTATGCCGACGACCTTGGCGGGCAGCATCTAACCTTCGACAAGCGCAAAGCGTTGCTCGAGCTGGTGATCGGCAATCCCGACGGGCCCGCGCCGATTCCCAAGTACAAAACCGCGCGCGAGAATCTCGAGCACGTGGTCTACGACGCGGCCGGCTTTGGCGCCAAGGGTGGTCTGGCGAATCCGCAGGGCGGATTCTCGGATCCGGTGATCCTTGCCCATGTGATGGTTCAGTACGATCGCTACTGGCCAACCGTGCAGGATCGGCGCAGTGCGCTCACCGCGGACGTGAAAGCGATGCTCGCGCACTCGGCGATTCCCGTAATCGCGTTCAGCAGCACCAATATCTCGCCGGGATGGCCGGAACTGGTTGCCCAGTCGGCGCATCTGACCGGCGCGAGCGAAGTATCGGTGAGCAAGCTCGATGGCTGGGGCCATCTCGATGTCATCTGCGGCGAGAAAGCCGAGGCGCAGGTCTATCGACCGCTGCTGGACTGGCTCAGGCAGCGTGCGAAGTAGGCGGATAGTTGCCGGTCGGCGGGCTGCTGGTGCGGCGTTCATTCGTCAGCAGTAACAGTTCCGCGACCAGTGCCCACCCACCGAAGCAGAACCCGAGCACAGTCCATCGCGCCACCGAGCGCCCGCGGCGATACGCGATTAGCGCGGTCAGCGGCGCGAGCGCCACATTGATCGCCAGCGAGGTGGCGAGCAGATCGGCGGCGGGGCGCTCGCCATAGCCCATCAGCGCGAATCCCGAGGCGAGGCTCACGAGATGGGCGAGGATAGCCATCGGATTGCGCGACTACGCGAGCTGTAATAGTTGGATTTCATGTCCGATGGAGACGCCGAGAGTCTGTTCGCGAAGCTTCGCCAGATGAGCGAAGAGGGCCTTGCGGCATTCTTCAGCGATGTGATGGCCAACGATGCCACGCGCAAGGCGTTGGGCAAAGCCGGCGAGCGCTTCATGGCCAACAAGGAACGCTTCGATCGCAACGTCGAGTCGCTGCTCGGTTTCGTCAATCTGCCCTCGATGCGCGATGTGCGTGAACTCAAATCGCGGCTTGACCATTTAGGCGGCCAAGTCATGAATTTGAATATGAAGCTCGATCGTCTTCTGGCCGGCAAGAAACGGTCTCCTCGCGCTCGCCATCCAGCGCGGCCCGCGCGCAAGAGCGTCTGATCGTTCATCGGCGACAGTAACGCTGCGATCCATGGCGGGCAACCAGCAGCACGCGACCACCTCATGCCGGCGGTACAGCGATCTGGGTCGCGATTTCCGCGAGATCCTTGATGCCGCGCGGCTCGCGGCCGAGGTCGGGAGCAATCAGAAGTTTGCCGCCTGCTCCCAGCGCGTCGCGCAACGCGCCCAGCGAGCTCGACTCCCGCCGTTTGAGCGCCGCGAACTCGCGCAGATTGCGCGCCAGCTTGCGTTTGAGCGCAGACGGTAGATCGAGCCTCGCGAGCACCGACGGTGCCGGCACTTCGGGTAGCACCCGGTTGACGATCAGCGCATCGACGCGCAATCCGGAGGCGCGCAGCGCCTCGATGAAGCGGCGGGCCTCGTCTACGCGCTCATGTTCGGCGGTCGTGACCATCGCGATCAGCGTGCGCTCATCACGCAGCATGGCCTGCGCGCGTTCGGCACGCTCGGCAAAGCCCTGGTACATCCCGTCAAAACTGCGCACGAAATCCTTCACGTCGCCAAGCAACTGCAATCCGGTCAGCCGATCGAAAGCACCCAGCACTGCGCGTGCCGCGAGGTCGAGCATGGTCAGGCGCTGGCCGAGGAAGCCGCGCTTCGCGCCAAGCAGCGTCGCCGCGCGCGAACCCAGCAGTTCGAGCAGACGCCGCGGCGCGTCGAGGAAATCAAGCGCCTCGCGGGCCGGTGGTGTGTCGAGAACGACTAAATCGGTCGAGCGGTCCGCGATCAATTCGAGCAACTTCTCCATCGCCATGTAGTCGCCCACGCCTGCCAGCGCATCGGACAGATTGCGGTAGAGCCGGTTGGCAAGGATCGCTGAGCGCGCCGCATCCGATGGCGCATAGCGTCCGACCAGCTCGTCGAAGGTGCGCTTGGGGTCGAGCTTGAAAGCGCGCAGGCGTGCGCCACGCGGCGCAATCCCGTCAAGCGTGACTGGCTGCGGATCGGAGTTGGCGGCGTCGAGGCCCAGGGAGTCGAGCAGCCGCGGGGCCGGATCGACGGTCATCACATCGACCGCGAGCCGATCGATCGCGGCGCGCACCGCGAGCGCCGCCGAGATGGTGGTCTTGCCGACGCCGCCCGGCCCCAGACACACGGCAAGCCGCCGGCCGCGGAGACTGAGAGCCGTCGTGCGCTTCATGAGCTGGCCAGTACCACGGCAAGTGCGGCGCCGAGTTCGAGCAGGTCGGCCCGGCTGATCGCAGTCTTGAATAGCATCGGCATCTCAATTACGCGCAATCCCGCCGCGCCGAGTTCGCGGCGTGCGCGCGCGGCGGTCCGTTCCATTTCGAGCCGGCGCATCGCGAGTTGCGCCGCCCCGCCATCGAGGTTGTCCAGCGCTTGCAATTCATCGCCGGTGAAAAGCGGGGCGGGAACTGCATTGAGGACTGCGGCGATTGTATCGACGCGCAACCGATCGCGCAGCTGGGCAGCGGTTTCCAACGCCTCGCTCAGCGCCAGCTCTTCGGGGCGCAGCGTGATGACGACCCCGAAGCGGCGCGCATCGCCCAGGAAGCCTTCAAGTTCGGCGGCGATACGGCCCAGCGTACCGCGGGGCGCGATGCGCGCGGTGCCCTGCGCCACCGACAGCAGTTCGAGCGCGGTGCCGGTCGCCGGTGCGTCGATCACGACGTAGCGATCGCGCAGTGCCGCGTCGCCCGCCATCAGGCGCAGCCGCTCGAGCATCAGGAACGCCTCCAAACCCGGCAGCGCGGCGGTAACGTAGGTGAACGTGCGGCTGTTGAGCATCCGGCGCGAGATTGCGCGCAGCGGCACGATGCGCTCGATGAAGGCTTCGAGCTCGCGGCGCGGCCACAGCGCCATCACTTCGAGCCGCTTGCCGGCGCTGATGGCTTCCGGGCCGTTGGGTTGCGCCCCGACCAGGCGCGCGGCTGATCCGCGCTGATCGAGATCGGCGAGCGTCGTGGGATAGCGGCGCGCGAGCGCCTTGGCCAGCGCCGCCGCCACTGTGCTTTTGCCAGTGCCGCCCTTGCCGGTCACGAATATCAACCTGGGCAGCCCCATCGGTTAGAATCTAGCAGGCCCCGCCCGGCCATTCCGAGCGAACTCTTCGATGCGAGGAATCCCGGGCTGGCAATGAGTGGCTTCGCGGAACCAGAGCGGGCGTACCTCCGCCATTTCGCAGACATTGTTGGACCGGGATTCTTCGCTCCGGCAGCCTACGCTCAGAATGACGACATAGGCCGGTAGTCGCCTCGTCATCTGCGGGTGAAGTTTGGCACCGCAAGAATGCTCAGAATGACGACATAGGCCGGTAGTCGCCTCGTCATCTGCGGGTGAAGTTTGGCACCGCAAGAATGCTCAGAATGACGACAAAGACCGCCGCCCGCCCTCGAAATTCCGATCGAGTCTGCGCGGTGAAGAATGCGCGCTTGACGAAGAGCGTTGGCGAGCCTTGTCGTTGTCCTGCGCGTAGGCTGCTGTGGCAACGAGCGCGCAGGCCTTTGTCGTCATTCTGAGCATAGGCTGCTGGAGCGAAGAATCCCGGTCCACGGTGTAGAGTGACGAAGGCTCCTTGGAGAAGCGGGGTAAAGAGAGCCTGTCTTAATCTAGGATGTCGAGTGTTGCGCGGATCACTTATCGCCATGCGGATGAAAAGCATCGCGATTGCAGTCGCGCCGCCGGATATCGCCTTCTTCAAGGCCGCGCTCGAGTCCTACGACAATCTTGCCACGCTGCGCACCGAAGATCCGGCGCGTCATATCCTGCGGATGTGGTTCGACCCGGCGCTCGAAGCCGAGGTGATGGACCTGCTTCGATGGCTGGGCGAGACGGTGGCGCTGAGAATTCTCGAACCATGACGCGATCGCGCGCAATGCGCCCGCGTGATCGCTACTTCATCTCGACCTGGTAGTCGCGCCCCTCCCAGCGTTCGTTCTCCCATTGGAAAGTGAAGCGCAGCGGCGCGCGCTGGTTGGCCGACACCGCGACCTCGACATAGTGGACACCGAGTGCATTGGTGCCAGATTCCGTGTCGGACACATTGCGCCATTCGTCGCTCGTCCAATGCAGCATGAATGACGCCGCGGCCTGGATGCGCAGCGTCTGTCCCGGCTTCATCGCGCGCACGCGCCGGTTGAACTTCCAGATCTCGATTGGAGCGCGCGGATGCGGCTTGCGGTAGCGTTCGGCGACCTCGGGAACCAGGTCGAAGACCTGTCCGTCGGCGGCGGAGCGGAGCAGTTTGATATACTCGGCGTGCGCCCACATCAGGGGCATCGCCGCGCCGGTCGGCCGCCCGCTGTACATCATGAACTCGGGCCGATCGGGACCGTCCCAAATCTGCTCTGGCAGCAGGCGCGTGGTCGGCGTCGCGAAGCTCTCCATCGCGCGCAGATAGGGAACCGGGTCGCGGCCGGCCGCGAGTTCATAGTGGCCGCGCTCGCCGGTGAGCAACGGCCACGCATGTCCCTGGCCCCATGCCTTGAACGGACCGCCATCCTTGCGCTGGCCGTAGCCGTCATGGTTGTAGCGCCGCCAGCACGGGCCGCCCGGAAAATCGCGCTTGATAATCGCATCGACGACGCGCAGCGAATCCTCGATCAGCGGGTCGCCGCCCTTGCGGATGCCATAACGCACCAATTCGAGAAAGCCGGCATCGACGATCTCGCGCGCCGGGAACTGGGTGCGCTCGCCCGGCGCCCGGTTGTTGAGAGTGATCGTGCGAGTATCTGGATCTTCGTCGCATTCGGGATCGTTGACGTCGACCGGATTGATCCGGATGAAGTGGCGCCTGACCGCGGGCAGCAGCGTGCCGTGATTGGTCACCGTCCACGCGTCGATGTGTTGTTCGAGGAAGTCAGCGTACTGTTCGAGATAGGTGGCGGTCGCGTTGTCGCCAGCCTTGCGAGCGAAGGCGGCCGCGCATATCAGCCCCGCGATATTCGCGGCCAGCGTCGAAGGCGAATAGCCGCTGTTCTCCTCCCATCGCTCCTGTGGCGTCGCGGGCCCATGATTGACGAGGAAGCGGGCCGCCGCCAGCACCATCGGATAAGGATCGAAGTCCTTGAGCATGCCGGCGTCCGCCAGTCGCCGCGCCAGCATGATTGGAAAGGCGACCTCGTCGAGCTGGATGCCGGTCCAATAGGGGCGCCCGTCGATCCAGAAATTCTGCGGGAAGCCGCCGTCGGGCCGCTGCGCGCATGCGATATAGATGAGCGCGCGCAAAGCGGTCTCATGATCGCCGGCGGCGCACAGGCCGGTGACGCTGTTAACCAGATCGCGCGTCCACACCAAGTGGTAGCCGCCGAGGTCTTCATCGCCCACCGATTCGCCCCATGGGATGCTCAGCGAGGCGATCATCGCGCCCGGGTAGCGTTTATCCTCGTGCGCCAGCAGCAGGCAGTGGCTCTTGCGGTAGAGCGCGCCGTCGTCGTCGCTGACGTGCTCCAAGGGCGCCAGATGGCGCAGCGGCCGGTGCCATTGCTCGATGAAGCGCTCGCGATGTTCGGCGAACGGAACGCCGAGCGACTGGAACAGCGTGGTGACCGCGCGATTGAGCCCGCGGCCGAAAGCCAGTCCCAGCGTGAAGTCATGGCCGCGGCTCAGGTCGATCTCACCGGTGAGCGCGATGTTCCCGCCTTGGGCGGCGGCGAATTCCCAGTCCAGCTGCATATTGTCGGCCAAATCGCGCCATCCGTCGGTGCTGCCGACGTAGCCGCACGAGCGCCGGATGAAGGGCGCGGTGGCCGCCAGCGCCAGCCAATATCCGTTACGATTGGCGGTCAGGAACTCCTGCCCCTCGATACGCGTGGCATTTCCGCTGTTGCCCCATCCGCCGACATCGAGATGCGGCGAGAGCAGCGCGAACATCCGCAGATCGGGAAGCAGCGCCGGGTCCGCCTCCAGCCTCGTCCGGATCAATACGCAATTGTTGTGCGGGTCAGTGATGATCTCCTTGAAGATCCGGTAGCGCCCTTCGCGATCGCTGCTGACGATCTTGACGCCGAGCGTGTGCGGCGCAATGTAATCGGTCGAATGGTCGAGGTTGCGCCGCTCGTCGTGAAAGAAGGTCTTGCCGTCGGTGATCAGATACTGCAGGTCGCGGATCTGCGGACTGTCGATGGTCGGGAAGTAGACTTCGTTGAGAATACCCAGCGAGACCGTGAACCATACGCAACTCGAGCTGGAGTAGGCTGTCCCGATCGCATCCTTGGCCGCGCGCGTCCAGCGCGGTTCGATGCCCGGCGCGCCGAACGCATGTGAGTGATCTTCGAGAATCGCCATCTAGCGAATACCTCTCAGCCTTGCGTCGCTTCCCCGGGCGCGACGCCAGTCGGATTGGCGGCGGCGGCCGGTTGCGGCGTCCGTGACCAGTACGAGACCAGGATGCTCAGCGCATAGAGTCCCAGCAGCGGAATCGCGAGCAGGAACTGCGAGATCATGTCGGGCGGCGTTAGCGCCGCCGCGATGATGAAGATCACCAGCACCGCGTAGCGGAACTGGTGGATCATCATGCGGTAATCGATGATGCCGACGCGGGTCAAAAAGAACGCGAACACCGGCATCTCGAAAGTCAGCGCGAATGCGAGCAGCAGCTTGGCCGAGAAGGCGAGATATTCGCTGATCTTGAGCGTCGGCGTCACCCCGATGCTCGCGTACTGGCTCAAGAAAAATGCGTAGCCAACTTTCAAGACAACGGCCCAGCAGAAGTATCCGCCCGCGATGAAGAACAGCGAGGCCAGACCTACGAACGGCAACGCGAGCCGCCGCTCCGAGCGATACAGTGCCGGTGCGATGAACTTCCAGACTTCGAGCAGCACCGCCGGACTGGCGATGAACAGCGCGGCGATCAGCGCCACCTTGATCTTGGTGAAAAATGCCTCGCCCACGCCCGTGCCGATCAGCAATATCTTGTTGTGCGAGACCTCTCGGATCGGCCAGGTCAGCGCGGCGAACAACTGATCGGCCATCAGGTAGGCGATTGCGAAACCGGCGCCGATCGCCAACAGCGCGCGGATCAGGCGAACGCGCAGCTCCTTCAGATGCTCGATCAGCGGCATCCGCGATTGCTCGACGGGGTCGGCAGGCTCGATGTCGTGCGGACTGGCCATGGCGCGGGGGCTGACGCTATGCTGGGCGCGGCGGTTCGCCGCCCGCGTCATGCGGGCGGTCGCCGGTTGCGATGGGCGGCGGCGGCTTGGACGGCGCGGGCTCTTCCAGCGCCTCCTCCAGCTCCCGCATCACCGTGTTGCTGGCAGAGCGTAATTCGCGCAGGATCCTGCCGGCCGTGCGCAACACCGAGGGCAGCTGCTCGGGTCCGATTACGACCAGCGCAACGATCAGGATCAGGATGATTTCGAAGATGTCGAACGTCGGATTCCGCGCCGCCGGTTACGATGGTTTCGTCGGTGCCATGAAGTTGCTCGCCGCCGGGTTAATCATTCTGTCTGGCTCTTGGGGTGTCAACGATGCTCCGGACCGCGCTCGTCACTGACCGCCGCTATCTGAAGCACTTCGCCGGCCGATCTCATCCCGAGCGTCCGCAGCGGCTCGAGGTGATGCTTGAAATGGCGGAGAGCCTGCGCCGTCCGGACTTGACCTTCGAGACGCCGCGCGAGGCGACGCGCGCGGAGCTTGCGCTCTGCCACGGTGAGGATTACATCGCGCTGGTCGAGCGCACCGCCTCGATCGATCATTACGACTTCGATCCGGACACTCATAGCTCGCGCGATTCGTTCGCAACCGCAACTCTCGCGGCGGGCGGCGTACTGACCGCGGTCGAGGCGGTGCTTGGCGGCGGCGCCGACAACGCGTTCGCGATGGTGCGTCCGCCGGGCCATCATGCGCTGCCCGAGCGCGCGATGGGCTTCTGTTTCTTCAACAACGTCGCGATCGCCGCGCGCTATCTGCTCGCGATCAAGGGCCTGAGCCGCGTGATGATCATCGACTGGGATCTCCATCACGGCAATGGCACGCAGGAGATCTTCTACGAATCGTCCGACGTGCTCTATGTCTCGCTGCATCAGTTCCCCCATTATCCGGGCACCGGATCGCTGTACGAGCTGGGGGCCGGCGCCGGCGAGGGCTACACCGTAAATGCCCCGCTGCCGGCGACGTTCGGTGATGCCGAGTATCTGCGCGTGTTCGACGAGCTGGTGATGCCGCTCGGGCGCAAGTTCAAGCCGGAGTTCATCCTGGTCTCGGCGGGTTTCGACTGCCATTTCCGCGATCCGTTGGGCGCGATGGAGGTCAGCGAAGCGGGATTCGCGGCGATGACCCGGCGCATCAAACGGCTGGCCGCCGAGACATGCGAGGGCCGGATGGTCGCAGCCCTCGAAGGCGGCTACGACCTGCAGGCGCTGGCGGAATCAGGGCGCGCGGTGCTCGAAGAACTGGGCCGCGAGGCGGACGAGCCGATCGCGCCGCCGCATGGCGGGGACCGGGTAATGCGCATAGTCGAGCAATCGCTGCGCTCACTTGAGCCATACTGGGAGCTATAACTTGCGCGGCCCGGTTCGAGGCCAGCCCGCTCATTTGAGACGGCGCGATACCACCTTGAGCCTGGTGCGCGGTCGCGCGATGGGCTTTGGCGGTGCGGGCTTGCGCCATAGTGCGATGCCGCCCAGCAAGCCCTCCTCGTTGCTGACTGCGACGACATTCGAGGGCAGCTTGAAGCCGATATGGCGGGCGTTGCCGCCTCCGATGTAGAGCCGGTTGTAGTTGAAGGTCGCGCTCAGAGTGCCGATCGCCTGACGCAGCCGCCGGTTCCATTTCTTCTTGCCCGCGCGCTCCATTGCCGCATGTCCGAGATGCTCCTCGTAACTCTTGCCCTTGCGGAACGGATGCTGCCCGAGTTGCAGATTGGGCACGAGCTGGCCGTCGATGAACAGCGATGAGCCGAAGCCGGTGCCCAGCGTGATTACCAACTCGACGCTGCGTCCGGATATCGAGCCGAGGCCTTGGACGTCGGCGTCATTCGCGATTCGCACCGGTTTGCCGAACTTCTGCCG
>JBGPUE010000060.1:0-22749 GCA_041491005.1 Binataceae bacterium (SeqCode)
CCGTTCGCCCTCGCGACGGTGATCAATGTGCGCGGGTCGACCCCACGGGAGGTCGGCGCGAAAATGCTGGTGCGCGACGACGGCCAGTTTGGCACCATTGGCGGCGGATGCGGCGAGGCCGAGGTCTTTCGCAAAGCGCGTTTGCTGCTCGCCGGCGGCGAAGGCGCGCAGATCGCCGAAGTCGACCTGACCGGGGACTTCGATCAGGAGGAGATTGGGACCTGCGGCGGCATCATGGACGTGTTCATCGACCTGTGGTCGCCGCAGCCGGATCTCGCGATCGCGCGCGACCTTGCCGAGGCCACCCGCCACACTCGATCCGCCGCGCTCGTGACGCTGGTTGATCCTGGCGGGCGCGCAGACGCCCGAACCGGCATGCGCGCGATGCTCGATCTCACCCCGAACGGCAAGGGTCGTCCCGCGCCGATCGCACTGTCCGAGGCCGCGATCGCACAGCTTGCCGAGCGCGCCCATGAGGCCGCGCCGCGATTGCTCGAGCTCGACGGCGAGGGCACGCTGCGGCCGGTGGTGCGAATCGAGGCCACTGGTGCGCCGCGCCTGTTCCTCGATCCGCTCAGCGGCTCGCAGCGCCTCGTGATCATCGGCGCCGGCCATATCGCGCAGCCGTTATGTGCGATGGGTGCGATGCTCGGCTACCATGTCACGGTGATCGACGATCGCGCCTCGTTCGCCAACCGTGAGCGCTTCCCGGCCGCCGACGAGGTGATCGCGCGGCCGTTCGTCGAAGCGATCGGCGCGCTCAAACTCGACCGCTACTCGTGCGTCGTGATTGTTACGCGCGGCCACGCTTTCGACGAAGCCTGCCTGCGCACTGTGCTCAAGCGCGACGCGGGGTTCGTCGGCATGATTGGCTCGCGGCGCCGCGTTCGCACCACGCTCGAGCGGCTGGCCGCCGATGGTCTCGATCCCGCGTTGCTCGATCAGGTGCATGCGCCGATCGGGCTCGATCTCCGCGCCGAGACGCCGGAGGAAATCGCGATCGCGATCCTCGCGGAGATCATCCGCGAGCGGCGCGCCGGGGTGCGCGATGCCTTCACGCTGGGCGTCAAGCTCGGGCATCTCAAGCCAAGGACCGCATCGTCCTAGACGCTGAGTTGCCACTCCCTGATGCGGTGAATGCGCAATGAAACCAGCAGTGCAGGGCGTATTGCTCGCTGCCGGTGAGTCGCGCCGAATGGGCTTTCCCAAGCCTTTGCTTGAGATTGAAGGACGCACCTTTGTCGATCATCTTGCGCGTACGATGCTCGAGGTCGTGCCGCGGCTCATCATCGTAATCGGTGCGCATGCGGAGCGTGTGCGTTCTGCGATTCGCCCAGATTCGCGAATCACGATTGTTGAGAATCCCGACTATTCGCGCGGCCAACTGACGTCGGCAAAGGCCGGCCTGCGCGCTCTTGCCACCGATGCGGCGGCCGCGATGCTTCACTTGGTCGACCATCCCCGGGTCACGGCGGCGACGTTCCGTGGCATCGTCGACGAATATGAGCACCGGAGGCCCGCGATCCTCATCGCGCGCTATCAGGGCCGCCGCGGCCATCCGGTGATATTCGACCGAGCGCTGTTCGAGGAACTGCTCGCGGTACCAGAAGATCGCGGCGCCAATGAGGTCGTCAACCGGGATCCAGCCCGCATCAGCTACTTCGAGACAGAAGACCCCGGCGTCACCCTCGACCTCGATGAGCCCGCCGATCTGGCGGCGGCAGGGCTTTCGATACCTTCGAACACCCGCCGGGGCGGTGCTTGATAGGCATCCGGGCGGATGCGCCGACCGCGGCCGCCACACCGCGCGCCCTCCGGCTACATCACGCCCATCTGCTTGAGAATCTTGTCGGCTTCGGGGCCGTTGCGCCCGGTATCCGCGCTGGCCTGCTTGAGATAGCGCGTCGCCTCTTCGACATTGCCCTGCTGCGCAAGGATCTCGCCGATCCTCAGCGCCGCGAATGACGATCTAGGATCGATCTCGTACGCCTTGCGATAGTATGTGAGAGCTTCGTCACGTTTGGGCGGATTGAACGAGAGGTATGCTTCGCCAATGTTGAGATATGCGCTGGACTCGCGCGGCGAATATTTGACCAGGCGCTTGTAAACGTCGGCTACCTTCGCGAAGTCCTGGCGCGAATTGTAGTAGAGTCCGAGATACGTGTAGGCCTCATAGTAGGTGGGGTCGATATCGGTCGCCTGCCACAGCAGCTTCAGCGCTTGCTGGCTGTCGGTCATCTTGATCGCCGTCGCGACCAACTCACTCGCCTTGACCCGGCTGCCATCGTCAGCTCGCGCCGCGCCTATCGCAACGAGGATGGAAGCTATCAGCGCCGCGCACGCCGCCTTGCCTGGATGAATTTTGCGCATGATCCGCAGATCGAAACCCTCTTTGAAAGCCTGCCACGAAAGCATCCGGTTGCAAAGCTGCGAGCCTCAAGCACATATTGATTTGGATCTTGTGCGCCCTCGCATCTGTCTCATCTCATGAAGCAACGCACTTTCGGCGGTGATGGGCTAAGGCTCAATTGCCTCGACTATGGCGAGGCCGGCAAACCGCCGCTGCTCTTCCTTCATGGCGGCTCAGCCCATGCGCATTGGTGGGATTTCACCGCCCCGGCGCTCTCGCACGACTACCACGCGCTCGCGCTCGATCAGCGCGGCCATGGCGAAAGCGAATGGGCCGAAACTTGGGCATATGGATCGCGTCATTACGTCGCCGACCTGCACGCCGTGATTGAATCGTGGGGACTGGGCGCACCGGTGCTGATCGGCCATTCGATGGGCGGCCACAACGCGATGCTTTACGCGGCGGAGCACAGCGACCGCCTGCGCGGGCTGGTCGTCATCGACAGCACCCCGGACTATACGCAGCGCGCGGTCGACTTCCTGCGTTCGTTCGCCGAGCGGCCGGCGCGCAAGTTCGCCTCGCTCGATGAGGCATCCGCCAATTTCCGCCTGCTGCCACGCGAGACCTCGGCCGACCCCGCGATTCTCAGGCATGTCGCGCGCTTCACGTTTCGTGAGAATGGCGACGGCACATGGACTCACAAGCTCGATCGACGCACCCTGATCCGCGAGCCACTGGAGGTTTGGGATGCGCTGCCGCGCATCACCTGCCCAGCGTTGATCGTAAAGGTGAGCAAGAGCCCGGTGCTGGATCGCGGCGCTGCTGATCGGATGGCGGCCGCGATGCGCGATGCGCGCGTAGTCGAGATCGGCGATTCCTACCATCACGCAATGCTCGATAATCCCGCGGCATTGATCGTCGCGCTCAAGGAATTCCTCGCCACCCTTCGATGACCGAGCCGTTAAGCCGCTTCCTTGAATCGTCGGGCGGCGGGGACTCGCCGCGCCTCCACTACCTCGAATGGAATCCGCACGGCGAGGCGACGCTGATCGCGCTGCACGGCAACTCAGCCAATGCCTGGTGGTGGCAGCCGATGGCCGAGGCGATCTCGCCGCGGATGCGCATCATTGCGCTCGATCAGCGCGGCCACGGCGACAGCGGATGGGTCCGCCCGCCGGCTTACAGTCCGCGCGAGTACGCAGCGGATCTTGCCCGCTTCATCGATGCCTGCGGTATCGAGCGCCCGATCGTCATCGGTCACAGCATGGGTGGCATCAGTGCGCTGGCCTTCGCCGAACGCGCCACGGACGCCGCGATCCGCGCCGCGGTCGCGATCGACGTGGCGGTCACGTCGGGCCGCACGCGCAATCGTTTCCTGCGCCGGCTCAAGTCGCTGCCAATTGTCAGCTATCCCGATCTCGAAACGGCCAAATCGCGTTTCCGCCTGATGCCACAGGAGGGCGACATCGCACCTCAGCGCCTCGCCGCGATTGCAGCGCACAGCCTGAGCCGCACTGATGACGGGCGCTGGACGCTCAAGTTCGATCGCGAGAGCTTCCATGGCAGCGACGGTCTCGACGTACTCGCGGCCATCCGCGCCGTGCGCGTGCCGCTGCTGTTGGTGCGTGGCGGACAAAGCCGCATCATGACGACGGAGGCCGCGCAATCCGCTGTCGCATCGAATCCGCGCGCGTGCCTGGTGGTGATCCCCGATACGTACCATCACCTGCCGCTGGAATGTCCCGATCAGCTCGCGCGCGTGATCGAACGATTCGTCGCCGAGCTCGGATGAAACGTCCGCGTTCGCGCAGTCTAGAGTTGGCGCTCCATCTCGCGATGCGCGATGCCCGCTTCCTCGAACACTTCGCCCTGCGGCGTGAAACCGTTCTTGAGGTAGAAGCCCTCGGCCGTCAGTTGCGCGTGGAGAATCGCTTTGCGAATCCCCCGCGAGCGCGCGAGATCAATCAGATGCGCGAGGATGAGTGCACCGATTCCCTCTCCGCGCCGCTGTTTCAGCACCGCCATCCGGCCGATCTTTACTTCGCCGCCATGCACGACCATCCGGCCGCAACCGACAGCATCAGCACCCTCGAGGGCCAAAGCGTGGACCGCGATCGCGTCGTCGGCATCGAGCTCGATTTCTTCAGGCACGCGCTGTTCTTCGATGAAGACCAAGCGGCGGATCGCGTAGGCCTGCGCCATCTGCGCGGGCGAGGAGATCGTGATCACACGGATCGGAGCGTGCGAAGCCACGCTTTCCCACTAACGCTCGCACGCTGTCGCGGTCAAACTCATCGCGCGGACTCGCCACCCGGTCTCGATTTTGCGAAGCTGGCAGGGAGGTAGCCGCGATGCCGGAGCTTGCCGAGACCATCTACGCGCCCGAGATGCAGGGTGGAGAATGGATACAGGGCGGACCCGTCAGCATGCGCGATCTGCGCGGCAAGTCGGTCGCGCTGATCGACTTTTGGGATTACACCTGCATCAACTGCATCCGCACGCTGCCGTATGTGGTCGAGTGGGATCGCCGCTATGCGGACAAGGGCCTGGTGACGATCGGCGTCCATGCTCCGGAGTTCGATTTCGCCCGCGATCATGCGAAAGTCGGCGCCGCGCTTGGCGAGTTCGGCCTGCGCTATCCGATCGTGCTCGACAACGGCTATGCGATCTGGCGCGCGTACTCCAATCGCTTCTGGCCGGCGAAATATCTGGTCGATGCGAATGGACGAATCCGCTACTTCCATTTCGGTGAAGGCTCGTACGGCGAGAGCGAAGCGGCCATTCAGAAGCTGCTCCGCGAACTTAATCCCGCGGTCGAACTTCCGCCGCCGATGAAGCCGGTGCGCGACAGCGATCATCCCGGCGCGGTCTGCTATCGCGTAACACCCGAGCTCTATCTGGGACACGCGCGCGGCCAGTTCGGTAATCCTGAGGGCGCCACACGCGATCGCGCTTGCAGTTACCTGGACCCCGGCCATCACGCCGAAGGGGTCGTATATCTGGTGGGCAACTGGACAGTGCTGGCCGAATGCTCGCGAGCCGAAGCCCCCGACGCGTCGATTGCGCTGCGCTATACGGCCAAGGACGTCAACCTTGTGCTGGTGCCGTCCGATAGCGGCGCATTGCACGCTGAGCTGATCCTCGCCGATGGTCAGCAAGCAGGCTCCGACGTGACACGAGATGACGCCGGCAAGTTGATCGTGGATATCAAGCGCGCACGGATGTACAACCTTGTCGCCAACGGCACCGTGATGTCCGGAAGCCTGCAGCTGAAGGCGCAGCGCAGCGGGCTGAGCGCGTATGCTTTCACTTTCGTTTCATGCACCGCGAGCTGAGGCGGTTGTAGCGCCACGCAGCCAGAGAGAACGTTATGGCCAAGCAAGGTCAGATTGCATCCGACGAGCAGATCGAGTCTGCGGCGCGGATGATTCTGGATTGCGACTACCCGATGGCGCTCACGGGCGCGGGCATGTCGGTCGAAAGCGGTATTCCTCCGTTTCGCGGCCCCGGCGGGCTGTGGACCAAATACGGCGAACCGCCGATGAACGGCTTCCAGGTCTTCCTGAGCAATCCGAAAAAGGCGTGGGAGGAGCGCCTCAAGCCGCGCAACGATGAGCTCTACCGTCCGCTGAAAGTCGCCGAACCCAACGCCGGCCATCGCGCATTGGTCGACCTCGAATCGATGGGCGTGCTGCGCTTCGTGATCACCCAGAACATCGATGATCTCCATCGCCAGGCGGGCCAGCGCAACCTCGCCGAGATCCACGGCAACTGGAAACTCATCCGATGTCTGGAGTGCAACGCACGCTTCCAGCCCGATGCGATCCCGGTCGAGAACCTGCCGCCGCGATGTCCCAAGTGCTCGGGCCTGCTCAAAAGCGATACGGTTTCGTTCGGCGAGCCGATTCCTCCCGACGTGCTGCGGCATTGCGCTGAGCATTCCGCTCACGCCGACTTGGTCATCGTCGCCGGTACGTCGGCGACCGTCTATCCGGCGGCGGGCTTCGCGCTCGAAGTGAAGGAGCGCGGCGGCCGGCTCATCGAAGTCAATCTCTACGCGAGCGAGATCACGCCCATATGCGATCTGAGCCTGCGCGGCGGGTCGGCGGTCGTACTGCCGAGGCTGGTCGAAGCAGTTTCGCGCATCCGCCGCACCGCACTTTCATAACGCGCCTTGCGTCCATGCGCACGGTGGGCAAGGACGAATACTAAATATCCACATTCGAAGTACTTCGGTCGCGCTTGAGCAGCACCATCGCGCCGCCGCCGTCTAGCTCGGTCGGACCGCTCTCAAGGGCAACCCGGTAGCTATCGCGCATCGAAGGCAGTCCTTCATAGGCGGTCTTCGACGTCAGCAAATAATCGGGAAGAGTTTTGTCGAGCGCGGAGACGATCGGAATCGCGCGTGTGCTGTAGAATGCGATGTCGTAGTTGAGCGCGCCGAGATATCCCACCGGACGCGCGCCGACGATCCTCATCGAGTCGATCGTGAATTGCTTCAGGCTCAGCGTGTTGGCGACTGCCGGTTCGACGATGAGCTTGACTATCAGCGCCAGCGCCGCGAACCCGCCCGCGATGCCGAAAGTCATCTTCACCGCGCTGTCCCGGCTTCGCAGCAGATACGAACCGAGGCCTGCCGCGGCGCCCGCGGCCAGGATCGCTGGCAACGCGCGATGCGACAGTGTGTCGGCCAGTGTCGGTGCGAGGCCGGCCGTGCGTATCCCGAACCATCCGAGGATGTGTCCGAAAGCGCCGGGCGACGACCATGCTACCACCATCGCCAGCAGCGCCGCCGCGCCAGAGAAGAGCAGGGCCGTACCCGCCGCCTTTGACGCAGCGGGGACCCAACGGGGCATTCGCGCCCGCGAGATCACTTCGGCAACAAAGACGCCGATCGCGGCGGCCAGCGCGGGGTAGAGCGCGAGCAAATAGACGCCGCGCTTGCTGTGCGCGAAGTTGTAGAACAGCAGTACCGTCGCAAACCAGATCGCGAGATAGCGGATGCGCGGGTTGCTCCGATGCGGCTCGCGAATGAATCGCACGACGGGCCCCGCAAGCATCGGCGTCCACGGCATGAAGCCACCCATCAGCGCCAACTCGACGTAGTAGAACGGATGCGCATGGCCGCCGCTCAAGCGCGGATCGTTCAGGAACGTAAACACATTCTCGGCCAGGATGTACTTGTCGAAAAAGGCGCGCCCGCCGATCGCCCATGCCGTCACGTACCATCCGCCGGCCAGCACAGCGACGATTGCTGCCCCTCGTCCGAGATCGATATCCCGGATCAGCGGCCATCGCCGCTCGAGCGCGATCCAGATCAGCACTACCGCCACCGGAATCACGAAGCCAACCGGCCCCTTCGCCAGTATCGCGGCAGCGAGACTCAGGGAGAGCAGCATTCGCCGCGACGTGAGGCCTTCGGCCATCGCGATGAACTCGAACAGCGCTACCTCCATGAAGAACGTCAGCGTGATGTCCACACGAGCGCCGCTGGCCGCCTGAAGGTACTGGTAGGTGGTGCCGAGGACCAGCGCCGCGATGAGCCCGCTCACCTCGTTGAACAGCCGCCGGACGTACAGGTAGCAGACGAGCAGCCCGCCAATCGCGAGGATTGCCGATGGCAGGCGGACGGTCCATTCGTTGACCCCTCCAAACAAGATCGATATCAGCGCAGCGATCCAATGCATCAGCGGCGGTTTCGACGGTAGCTCCACTCCCGCGCGCATCGGCAGGATCCATCGGGCGAGGCCGCCGTGCACGATATCGAGCACGGTCACCGCTTCGCGCGGCTCGCCCTTGCTGTAGAGCGGATACGACCCGAGGTTCAGGATGAACAGCATCGCGCCAAACGCGGCGAGCATCGTGATCGCCGGGCCTGGACGCGACAGCGCAGTGAGCCAGTGAGGCGTCGCGTCGGGCGGTGGTGCGAGCGCATCGGGCGAGGCCGGACTGCTGGCGGCCTCGCGCGCGGCTGCGATGCTGCTGGAAGCGGCAAGAAGATTCGCGCTCTCGTCCATTTTTAGGTTGCGATGGTTTGCGGCTAACATAGCGGCCCGTCGCGCGATAAGCACGCTTCGGCACCCCTATAGAGGAGCAAATCGATGAGATTTCAGGACAAGGTCGCGATCGTCACCGGATGCGCACGGGAACGCGGAATCGGCAAAGCGATCGCGATGCGGTTGGCGCACGAAGGGGCCCATATCGTCGCCGCTGATTATTGTCGTTCGATGCCCGAGTATCCGCTGGCAAAATTCGGCCAGATGGACGAGCTCGAGGCGGTCGCCGGCGGGATTCGGAAACTCGGACGGCGCGCGATCGCGGTCAGTTGCGATGTCACCGACGAGGCCGAGGTCGCCGCGATGGCCGATCGGGCGATGAAAGAATTCGGCCGCGTCGATATTCTTTGCAACAACGCGGGCGGCGGCGTCGGCGGCGGGCCGGTGGTGAATACGACGCTCGACGCATGGAACCGCACTGTCGCAATCAATCTGACCGGCACATTTCTGTGTTCGAAGCACGTCGCGCCCAAGATCATCCGGGGCGGCCGCGGCGGGCGCATCGTGAATACAGCGTCGATCGCAGGAAAACGGGGCGGGAATGGGATGGCGGCTTATTGCGCCGCCAAGCATGGTGTGATCGGACTCACACGCACGCTGGCGCTGGAGCTCGCGCCATTCAAGATCACCGTCAACGCGGTATGCCCCGGGTTCGTCGAGACCCAGTTGTTCGAGGGGCTCATCGAGATGGTCCGCGCGACGCAGAATCGCACGCGGGAGGAAGCGATCAAGTTTTTCGTCGCGCAGATTCCGTGCGGCCGGATGGAGACCGGCGATGATGTCGCCAATGTGGTCGCTTTCCTGGCTTCAGAGGACGGCGGCTATATGACCGGGCAGGCCCTCAACATCTCGGGCGGCGTGGAGACCCACTAGAGGCGATGTCAGGCCGCCTCGCGCCGCCCGCGTAACGGAATCTGATCGGCTGCGCCGAGGATGCGGCGCAGCCGATCGCGGATTCAGTACTCCTTGGAAATCTTCACCCGCGTGCCGGCATCGTCATAGACATAGGTATCGCCTGCGTCTTCGTCACGGGTCTTTTTGTGGGTTCCGTCGCAGAACGGCTTGTTCTTCGATAGTCCGCAACCACAGATATACGCGGGCAGCTCGGTCCCTTCCGGAATCTCGTAGGGATGGTTCAGCTCGTGCTTCACAATCCGGGCCATGGCGCTCTCCTCTAACGACACGCTGCGGGGCGCAGGAGCCCTCGCAGGTTGAGATCAGCGCCACTTAAGACCGGCGCTTCCTATTAAGTCAACCGGCCAAACGTATGTTGGCGGCTCCCCGCACCGAGCCATGCGGGCGCGGCAATCTGACGCTGCGTGGTGCTCGGGTCTAGGTCAGCGGCTGATGCACAGCTTCGAGCGTTTCGGCAGCGTGATGCTTGCGATGCGGATCGGCGCCCAGCACGAGGGCGAGCACACCGCTGACCGCAATCGCGATCCCGATCAATTGCCGCGCGGCCGCGTGCTCGCCCAGAAACGCAACCGCGAACAAAATCGACAAGATAGGAATTCCCGGCACGACCAGTGCAGTGGTCCACGCCAGCGACAGACGACCGATCGCGCCGTACCAGGCAAACGATGCGATCAGGTCGATGACCAGGCCGGTGACGACGATGACCGCCAGCGGACCGGGTTCCGCGGCTTGGCGCAGTGCCTCCGGCGCGGCGAAAGGCAGCATCGAGGCCATCGCGACCGCCGCGAAGATATATCGTGCGCTGGCGACCGAACCCGGCGCGAGCGGAGGCATGATCGGGAGCGCGATGACGTGGGAAATCTGCCAGAAGAGCGGCGTCATCAGCAGCAGCAGAGTCGCGATGCTGGCATCGAACGACCCGCCGCCGACCACACAGCTCACACCCGCGATGATCGCCGCGGTCGCCAGCATCTGGCGCGTGGAGGGCCGCTCGCCGACGAACATCGTCGCCAGCAAGATCGAGTAGATCGGCTCGGTCTGCAGCAGCAGCACGCCGGTGATCGCGTTGATTCGGCGCAGCCCGTATATCAGGCACAGCGTGGTCGAGACGGTGCCCGCCATCGAGACCAGTACCAAGCGCGGTGCATAGCGGCGGTCCGCGAGGATGCGCATTTCGCCGCGTATGAAGAGCACCGGCAGCGCGCAGATACCCGCGACGATCACGCTCGCCGCGGAGAAGACCAGCGGATCGATACGCATCGCGCCGTATCGCAGGATCACCGGCTGCATTGCGCCGATGAGGGTGTTGGCCACCGCCATCGCGGCGCCCACGGCAAAAGTCCGTCCGGCCCGCTGGGTCATCGGGGTGGCGTGAAACGAAGCGGTTTTTTCGCGAGCCAACGGTCAGACTCGCGCGAAGTAGACCACTACCACCACGGCCGCAAAAACGATCCGGTACCACACAAACGCCTCGTAGCTGCGTGTACGGACGAATTGAATCAAGATCGAGATTGCCAGCCATCCGAAGATCGCCGACGCCAGGAAGCCCCCGATCAGTGCCGGTGTGAGTCCGGCATGGATCAGCTCGCGCGCCTTCAACAATCCCGCGCCCGCGATAATCGGTGTCGCCATCAGAAACGAGAAGTTTGCCGCGTCGGCGCGGTTGAGTGCGATCCCACGGCCGGTGGTGATCGTCACGCCGGAGCGCGAGACCCCCGGAATCAGCGCGAACGCCTGGCTGACGCCCATTGCCAACGCGTCGAGGTACGTGATCTCGCTCAGCGTTCGTCGTTGCGGCATCCACCGGTCGACGAGCCACAAGGCGATTCCCATCGCGGTCATCGCGGCCGCGATCACCAATGGCGAACGAAATACGGTTTCGGCCTGCTTCTCGAACAGCAATCCGAAGACGGCGCCGGGCACGGAAGCGATCATCAATAGGGCGAAGAGCCGCCATTGATCGGGCTTTCCTGTCGCCAAACCGACACTCAATCCGAGCCAAGTGCGCCAGTAGTAAATAAGCAAAGAAAATAGGGTTCCGAGATGGAGAGCAACATCAAAGGCCAAACCAGGGTCCTCAAAGCCAAAAAACCATGGAATAATCGCCAAATGTGCTGAACTCGATATCGGGAGGAATTCAGTCAGCCCTTGAACAGCTCCGAGTAAGAGCGCTTGAAGACTTGAGATCATTGAATTTTAAAGAAAAACTCCCATTATGGGGCCCGTCCTGACCCCTTGGTTAGCGATGCTCGAAGACCCCTTTTCAAGCCCTTGACCCGGCAACTTCTCTGCCTAGAATGCATATGGCAGGGAGGAGGGGTGCAGGTGGTGTTAAACCCCGCAAAAACCGAGGAGTTATGGCTAGCACCAAACGAAAGGTCGTCCCCCTATGGGAGGGCACCGCAATCAAGAACGGCATCCGTCAGTCCGAACCCGTCCGCAACTACCAAGTCGGCGGCCCAAGGCAGTTCCCCGTCGTGTCGAGCCTTCCAAGGCTTCCTGTCATGATTCCTGATGAAATCCTCGATTACTACGGCTGGGTCTTCTGCCAAGGCGGTTTCCTCAACCTCCAGATGACCTTCGAGCAGTTCCTCACCGTCGTCGCCGCAGTAAGTCCGTCCGGTCTGTGCCCGGAGTATGACGCTTCCGAGCCGGTCGCCTGTCTGAACTGAAGCTGTCTCGCGCCGCAAAACATAGAAGTCTCACATCGAATAGCGCCTTATATCATCTATAAGGCGCTATTCGAGCTTTTAGCTTGTACTAGTACCAATGTGGCGAGCTAAGGCGTCTTAGGCTTGTCCTTCAGCAAGTCATTCCTCACCCAGATCGTCTGAAACGCTGATACTTGGGCAGCTGAAGCGATTCCGTTGTCCTTAGCGATCTTGCTCCAGTTGTCCTCGCTACCTGTGACCCGCTTGGCCAATCCGCGGAGATCTTCTTTCGGCAGCAGCGTGAAATTGACGCCGCCGCTGGTCGGTCCAGTCGTGCCCGGCGGCGCCTGAGCCATCAGCGTGTCGAGCTTCTTGAAGAAGGCAAATCGCTCATCGGCCTTGTAGCTTGCAATCTGCTCGTCGGTCATATCCTCGCCGCGTACGTTGATCACCACGCGGCTTTTGCTCGTTCCCTCCGGCACGACTTGGAGCTCATACCGATAGCGCGGAGTGACGCCTACGATGCTGGGCAGGAAACCCGCTGGCACGTCGGCGCTCTTCCACAAGGTCTCGATCTTGTTGTCGGGCTTGCGCTCGAAAAGGATGCCTTCGCCGCGCAGCACATCCTGCGACAGTAAGTAAGCTTCGTTGACGGGGAGGTTGACCACGCGATCCTCGCCAACGGCGCCTTCGCTACCGCCGCTCTGCGAGTGATACGCAAAATAGCCGGCGTAGCAGCCGACGGCCGCAATCGCGAGCAACAGGGCGACAGGTCCGATGATAATTCGCGTGCGCATCCGGCGGCTCTCTGCCTCGAACAGGAAAACATGCGACCCGCACACGCGCAAGTATCTCCGTCCACGGCGTCCTCGCGGGCGGCGAGGGTTACAGTTGCCGCCAGAGGTCTCAACGTATAAAGCACATAGTCCGCATGGCCTGGACCGACACTTCGACTCCGAAACATGTCATCGCGGTGGTGGGCGCCGCCACCGCCGGTTCCGAAATCGCCCGCATTCTCGCCGACCGCGGCGCATTGGTCGCGGTGCTCGAGCAGAATCCGCGTCCCTATGGAAAAATCGAGGACGGACTTCCACGCTGGCATGTCAAGCAGCGCAAGGAGGAGTACGAGCAGATCAATTCGCGCCTCACGCATCCGAATATCGAGTACCTGCCGCTGACGCGTCTGGGGCGCAACCTGCAGTTCGACGAACTGGTCCAGGAGTGGGGGCTGAGCGCCGTCGTGCTGACGCATGGCGCATGGCGCGATCGCCCGTTCCCGGTCGAGGGTGCCGACCAGTTCATCGATCGCGGGCTGGTCTACCAAAATCCGCTCATCTACTGGTTCAACCACTACCCGGAGGCGGAGTATCGCGGCCCCCGCTACGAGATCGTCCCGGGTGCGATCGTGCAGGGTGGCGGACTGGCATCGCTCGACGTTGTCAAAGTGCTGCAAATCGAGACGGTGCTCAATGCGCTCAAAGCGCGCGGAATCAACGAGGACATGCTGCGGCTGGAGCGGGAAGGCATCGAGCCAGTGCTGGCCGGCTACAACCTGAAGTGGGATGACCTCAGTGCTGCGCCATGCAAGCTCTTCTATCGGCGGCGCGCCAGCGACATGCCGCTTGCGGACATCCCGCTCGATGCGCCGGTCAAGCGGCAGGAGGCGATGCGCGCGGCGCGGGGCAAGATCCTCGACAAGGCGCGGCGGAAGTACTTGTTCGATTTCGAAGAACTGCGCCTGGCCACCGGCCTGATCGTTGAAGGCGGCAGGCTCGCCGGTGTCCAGATGAGCCGCACTGAGCTGGCCGATGGCCAGGTGCGTACGATGCCCGATAGCGCGCAGCCGGTGCGGTCGCGGATGACGGTCAGCTCGATCGGCAGCATCCCGGAGCCGATTCCGGGCATCCCGCAGCGCGGCGAGGTCTATACCTACGCCGATCAAAAGGTCGGATTGCTGCTTGAAGGGCGCACGGCGGTATTCGCTGCGGGCAACGTGCTGACCGGCAAGGGCAACATCAAGGATTCGCTGGAAAGCGGCACCGAGATCGGGCTGCGCGTGGCAGAGAGCTATCTGGGACTCAGCGACGAGAAGCTGCCGATCGCGGAGGGAGCGCGGAGCGAAGCGCACGCCGAAGGCGAGCGGATCGCTGCGGCTATCGATCGCCGCCTGCCGCTACCACCCGAGACGATCACCGCAATCGCGCGAACGATCCATGAGCGCCAGCGCGCGGTGGGCTACGAAGGCGACTATCGGAGCTGGATCGCGCGCGTCACGCCGAGCGATCTTCAGTAGCATCCGGCGGCGCCAGTCCGCGCTTACCTGCTCGCGCGCGTGGCGAGCACGTAGACGCCACCAGCCAGCATGTCGAGAAAAAGCATCGAGAAGATCAGACCGCCGATGATTACGACGGCGAGCGGCTGCTGGACCTTCGCGCCGGCTCCGATCCCCAGCGCAAGTGGCGTCATCCCGGCCACGGTGGCGATGGTAGTCATCAGGATGGGCCGGATTCTCTGGCGCGATGCGTCGAGGATCGCCTCCGCCGGCGTCGCGCCTTCCCCCACCGCCCGCTCCGCATAGTCGAGCAGCAGAATCCCGTTTTTTGCCGCGATACCGACCAGCATGATCAGGCCCATGAAGGACGAGATGTTCAGGGTGATTCCGGTGATGGCGAGGGCGGCGAAACTTCCGCCGAGACATGGAATCGCGCCAGCCAGGACCGCCACCGCAACGCTCGGCCGCCTGAACTCCCACAGCAGTACGAGGAAGACGCTCGCCGCGCCGGCCAGCAGGATGATGGTTAGCTGACCGAACGCCTGCTGCTGCTGGGCATAAAGCCCGCCATACTCCAGCCGCACACCAGGTGGCAGCGCCAGCCGGGCGACGCGCTCGCGCACCACGCGCATCGCGCTTCCGAGATCGATGCCCGAGATGCGCGCGGTGACATGCACGACCGGGCTCAGGCGCTCACGCGCGAGTTCGGCGTGCTCGCCGCCCCATTCGATCTTCGCCACCGATGCCAACGGGACGTGCCGGTTGTCGCGGCTGTTGAGCAAGACGCCTGAGAATGTCCCGAGATCGCGATTGAACGGCTCGGGGTATCTGACCCGGACGTCGATGAGGCGGTCGCCGGAGCGGACGCTGGTCGCGATCGTTCCCGCTACCACCGCGCGCAACACTGCGTTGATGTAGTCGGTGGAAAGCTGGTAGCGCTCGGCCGCGGTTTGGTCGACGAGAACGTGCTGTTCCGGATTGCTCAGCACAACACCGTCGAACACATCGACCAGTCCCGGAATCGTACGCAACTCGCCCGCCACGAGCCGCGCCATGGCCTCGATGCTCGCCTGATCGGATCCGAAGACTTTGACCTCGATTGGCTCCGGAGTCCCGCTCAGATCGCCGATCAAATCCTGCAGCACCTGGGAAAACTCGATCCTGACCCCGGGAACCGTGCTCTCAGCACGCGAGCGGATTGAACTGATCACCTGCTCGATATTGCGGCGACGTTCGTGGGCCAGCTTTACGGAGAAATCGCCGCGATTCGATTCGGTCAGGAAAAAGCCCAATTGTGTTCCGGTCCGGCGCGAGAAGCGCGTCACCTCCGGCGTGTTCTTCAGGACTGCGTCGATCCTCTCCAGCAACCCCAGCGTGTCGCTCATCGTACTCTGCGGCGGCGTGTTGTAGTCGAGAATAAACGCGCCTTCATCGAGCTGGGGCAGGTAGTCGCTGCCGACGCGGAAGAACAACGCAGCCGCCAGAGCTAGCCCGCCTACGGCGAGCAGGATCGACAGCCACGGCGCCGCGATGAACGGGCGCACCGTGATGATGTATGCGGCGCGCACCAGGCCGAACAACCGGCCCGGTGCGCGGCCCGGCTGATGCCATCGCTGGAGGAACAGCTCGAGCCCGGGCGTGACGAACAAGGCCAGCGCAAGTGAGATCGCCAGGCCTGCGCCGAGCGTGACCGCCAGCGCGCGAAAGAAAGTTCCGGTGACTCCCGAGATGAATATCAGCGGAACGAATACCACGATCACGGTGAGCGTCGACGCGATCAGCGGCCGGGCCAGCAAGCGGACCGAGCGGGCGATGGCTTCGCCATCGTCTTCCCCGCTGGCGCGTTCACGATGAATCGCCTCGATCATCACGATCGCGTCGTCAATGAACAGCCCGATTCCCGCCGCGAGCCCGCCCAGCGTCATCATGTTGAAGGTCATCCCGGCAGCCTTCATCACGACAAAGGTTCCGAGGATGCAGGCCGGCACCACCAGCGCGGCAATCAACGCGCTGATCGGACTGAGCGTAAATCCGAGCACGACCGCGACCGAGAGAGCCAGACCTAGGGCCAGCGCGTCGCGTACGCTCTGAAACGATTCGCGCACCAGCGCCGACTGGTCGTAGGAGACCGAGAACGTCACATCGGGATAGCGGCGGCTGAACTCGGTGATGAGGGCGCGCGCCTGCCCGGCGATGAGTTCGGTGTTGCCATTGGGCTGGCGCGATATCCCCACCAGCACCGACGGTCCGTTCTCCGACGCGGCCCGGATGTAGTCTTCACGGATTCCCAGCTCCACCGAGGCGATATCGCTGACGTGAACCGGTTGGCCATCAACGTTCGCCACCGCGATTCGCTCGAGTTGGTCGCGCGTGCGGAGATCCGACGAGACCACCACCAGCAGCGCGCGATGCGCATCGGCGATTCGTCCGGGTGATTCGACCACGTTTGCCGCCGCCAATCCCGCGACGATCTGCTGTGGCGACAGGTCGCGTGCCAGCATCCGCGCCGGGTCCAGCCGGACGACATATTCGCGATACTTTCCGCCGACCAGTTCGGCCCGATAGACGCCCGCAATCCGGCGGAAGTTCGGCACCAGGTCGTACAGCGCGATGTCGGTGAGTTCAGCCAGACTGCGCGTTCGCGAGCTCAAGCTGAGATCGACGATCGGAAAGGTCCCGGTGGTGAACAGCCGGGTTTGGAAGTTTGTTCCGGCCGGCAATTGGCTGCGGGTCTCGGCCAGAGCGGCGTTGAGCAGTTGGAAGGAAGTAGTCGGGTCGCTGGCGGGGTCGAATGTGACGTCGATCTCGGCGGCTCCGCGCGTAGTTGTCGAGCGCACGAGGCTGGTCCCGACCACCCCATATGCCGCTTCTTCCAGCGGGCGCGTCACCGCCACCAACATTTGGCCCGGCGGCTGATCGCCACTTTCCGCCAGCGTGATCGCGCGTGGGAAAATGAGTTCCGGGAAAACGGAACTCGCGATCGTCGGCGCGACGAGCAGGCCCAGTACGCTGGTCGCCAGCGCCATGAACAGCGCCAGCGAGTAGTTGGCCTGTGACCGATTCACGGGGCTGCGGGCGTTTGGCTCGCCACGGGCCGCACGGCGAGCCCGTCGGATAGCGCGTATCCGCCCGACGTGATGACCGTCTGGCCTTCGCTCAGCCCGCTGAGGATTTGCACATTCGAGGTGTTGTGGATGCCCACGGCGACGGTGGTCCGATGGGCAAGGCCATCGTTGCCGACGGCAAAGACATAGAACGTCCCGCGTTCCGGATCTTGGAAGATCGCCTCCGACGGCACTTCGAGCGCATCGGGCATGTCCCGGATAGTGACCAGCGCCTCGACCGTCGCGCCCACCTGCCGAATCCGCTTCTGCCCGACAAATGCGAGCCGGACGGGCGATGTCACTCCCTGCAGGCTGAAGCTCGGCAGGATCGCCGCGACTGTGCACGCGTATTCCACACCCGGCTCCAGTGCAGAGGTGACGGTCGCCGGCATGCCGGGCTTGATCAGGCGCAAGACATCAATCGGCGCCGCCGCTTCGACGTAGATGCTCCCGGGGTCGATCACGTCGAGAATCGGATCGAATTCCGCGACGACCTGGTCGTCGCTGGCCTGACGTTGCGCGACAATCGCGTTTGACGGAGCGAGCACAGCAATGCCGCCGCGCGCGTAACGCTCCACCGCCCGGTTCATGGTCGCAGCCGTCTCGCTATCGAGTTGGCCCGCGATATTCAGTCCGGCGCGGGCCGCATCGTCTTCGCGGGTCACGATACGCGCGACGATCTGCCCTTTGCGCACGGTGTCGCCCGATTGCAGGGTGAGTTCGGTGACGCGGCCGGCGGCCGGCGATTTGATCGTCACGCGGCGCAGAGCGACCGTAGTGCCCAGCAGCCGCGCGACATCGCGCATCGGGGCGCGCTTAGCTGTGGCCGTGCTGACCGCCATCGAGACTGCAGGCGCGGGCGGCTCGCCGCCGGTATGGGCGCTACCCTGTCTGCAGGCGCTCAGGGCGAGCGATAGCGCCGCAGCCATCACCGCGCCCAGCCGCGCGCGCGAGGTTCGGTTCACAGATCGATACCCAGAATCTGGGCGGTCTCAGCGGCGGCCTGGCGCGCATTGAACTCCTGATCCAGCCTTCCCAGCCGCAGGGCCTGCGCCTGCCGGTAATTGTCGAGCACTTCCAACAGCGTAACATTTCCGCCGCCCAAAAAGCGCGACCACGCCAGCGCGAACGAGTCCTCGGCGGCGGGCGTCGCCTCGGCCAGGACTTTGAGTGCTTCGCGTGCTTCGCGATATCGGGAACGGCTCGCGGCCAGACGCCGCGTCAGTTCGAGTTCGACCTGCCGCACCTGTGCTGCGGCCGCGTGCTCGCGAGCCTTGGCCTGATCGACGCGTGCGCTAATCGCGCCGCCATCGAAGACCGGCATCGACAGGACTCCTCCATACGAGGCTCCGCCATCCCGGATGACGCCCGCCGGTGGATCGATGCCGAGGAAACCGCCGGTCAAGCCGATTCTCAGCGTCGGGTAGCGCTCGGCCTCCGCCGCTCCCACCGTGGCGCGGGCTCCGTGACGCTGCGTGCGCGTTGCGAGCAGCGTCGGATTGCCCGACAGGTCTTCAGAGACGGGCTCAGGGAAATCGGCGAGTGGTGCGACCTGGAGATCCTCCCGGCCGAAGTCGCCGATCATGGAAGCCAGCAGCAGCGACGACCGCCGGCGCGCCTGGCTGGCCGAGTTCGACGCCAACTCGGTCTCGTAGCGTGCAACCTCGATCTTCAGCACATCGTTGGGAATCGCGCGGCCGCTTTGCGCCAGCGCCCGGATGGTTGCGGCGAAGCGTGTCATGCGCTCAAGGCTTAGCGATATTTCGGCCTGCCCCCGCTGCGTGCGGACCAGATCGAAGTAGGCACTCGCGGTGTCCAGGATGATCTGGCTGCGGGCGGCCGCCACGCCCAGCGAGGCGGCAAGGCGCGCATAGTTGGCGGCCCGCACTTGGGCCAGACGCCGGCCGCCATCGATCGCCAGATAGTCCGCGATCGCCTGGCCGCTGGACTGGCCGCGGTTGGTGATCGCCTGGTTGTAGCCCGGTTGTTGAAGATAATCGATGTCCGTGCGCAGGCTGGGATAGAGTGCGGAGCTTGCCTCGCGCATCTGCGCCTCGCTGAAGTCCGCGCCCGCCCGCGCGACTTCAATCGTGGGTGCGGTTGCGAGCGCGCGGGCTGCGCACTGCTCGAGGGTCAATGGACCGGTTTCAGCGGCGGCCACTCTTGCGGCCGTCGTCAGGAGGATCCCCGGCAAGGCAATTATCAGCGGCAGACTGCGATATGACAGCATGCCTCGATGATACAACACGCCGGGCGCGGTCCACATTAAGCCGGATTTGAGCGGCCGCCTTTTGCCTTGACGCCATTCAGCGGCTAGGCTCGTGGTTCCTATCTCAGCGAGGCGGCGACGACGTGGACGAGCTCAAACGGACCGATCCCGAGATCTACGACCTGATCAAGGCTGAAGAGCGCTACGAACTCGAATCGATCCGCCTGATTCCGTCGGAGAACTACGTCTCTCGGGCGGTTCTCGAAGCTACCGGATCGATTCTCACCAACAAATACTCGGAGGGCTACCCGGGCAGACGTTACTACGAAGGGCAGCGCTACATCGATCAGATCGAATCGATCGTGATCGAGCGCGCGAAAAAGATTTTTGGCGCGCAGCATGCCAACGTCCAGCCCTATTCGGGCTCGCCGGCGAATCTTGCGGTGTACTCGGCGTTGCTCAAGCCGGGCGAGAAGATCATGGGGCTGAGCCTCGATGCGGGCGGGCATCTGACGCATGGCGCCGAGGCGAGCGCGACCAGCAAGTTCTGGCGCTCGGTCCAGTACGTGGTCGATCGCGAGACCGAATTCATCGATTACGAAGCATTGCTGGAGATGGCGCGGCGCGAGCGCCCTCAGGTCATCGTTGCGGGCACGACCGCATACCCTCGCCAGCTGGACTTCAAGGTCTTCGGCGAGATCGCGAAACAGGTCGGCGCCTACCTGGTGGCTGATGTCTCGCATATCTCGGGGTTGATCATCGGCGGCGTCCATCCCGATCCGGTTCCATACGCGGACGTCGTGACCACGACTACGCACAAGACATTGCGCGGCCCGCGCGGCGCGATGATCCTGTGCCGGGAAGAGCATGCGGCAGCGATCGATCGGGCCGTCTTTCCTGGCTTGCAAGGCGGTCCGCATAATCATACGACGGCTGCGATCGGCGTGGCGCTCAAGGAAGCCGCCACCCCCGAGTTCAGGGACTACGCCCGCCGGATCGTGAAGAATGCGACCGCCCTGGCCGATGAGCTGCGCGCGCGTGGCTTCAAGCTCGTTACCGGCGGCACCGACAATCACTTGATCCTGATCGACCTCAGCAACAAGAAGGTGATCGGCAAGAAGGCCGCCAAGGCGCTCGATACTGCCGGCATTGTCGGCAACTACAACGCGGTGCCGTTCGATCCGCGCCGGCCCTTCAGCCCCAGCGGATTGCGCATCGGCACGCCCGCTGTCACTTCGCGCGGGATGGCCGAGCCAGAGATGCGGCAGATTGGCGCATGGATGGACCAGGTCGTCGCGCATGTCGATGATTCATCGACGCTGCAGCGCATCGCGGGCGAGGTGCGCGAGCTGTGCTGCAAGTTCCCCGCGCCGGGAATTCTGCTCGATTAGACGGTCGCTGGCTTGCTTGACATTGGAGTGCGCCTGACGCGATAAATCCGCACGTCGGCGCGTGAGCTACCACGCGCCGCACCCAGCATATTCGAAGCGAGAGACTCCCCATGGCAATGATCAAGTTGGAACGCGGCCTGCATCTCGGCGTTCCCTACACCCCTGAGATGGAAGTCGGCGCGAAACAGCCGGAGCCGACTTGGGGCACGCTCCGCGATCAGGTCCGTGATGCTGAAGCGCTCGGCTATGACACCGTCCTTGCCGTCGAGACGCAGCATGATCCCTATCTCGCGCTGGCGATCGCGGCGCAGGAGCCTTCGAAGCTCGAACTCGCCACCGGCATCGCGCTCTGCTTCACCAAGAGCCCGGTCGCGACCGCCTACACCGCGTGGGATTTGCAACAGATGAGCGGCGGGCGGCTGGTCCTCGGCATCGGTTCGCAGGTGAAGGGCCACGTCATGCGGCGCTTCGGGATGCCGTGGTCGAAGCCTGCGCAGCGGATGAAGGATTACGTCGGCGCGATGCGCGCATGCTGGCGCACGTGGCAAACCGGCGAGAAGCTTGACTATCGCAGCGAGCACTACAACCTCTCCCTGATGACGCCGAACTTCGCGCCGCCCCCGCAGGCGCATTCAAACATTCCGGTGCTGATCGCTGCGGTGCAGGAGCGGATGCTGCAGGTGGCCGGCGAGATCTGCGACGGTGTGCGCCTGCACGGCATCGTCACACGCCGCTATCTCGATGAACTCGCGTTCCCGAACCTCAAGAAGGGCTTCGCAAAATCAGGCAGGCCGGCTGCTGAGTGGGACAGCTTCCAGATCGGCGGCGGCGGCTTCCTGGTCTCGGCGCCAGACAAGGATTCGCTCGCCCGCGCCGTGGAGAAGATGAAATCGACCATCGCGTTTTACGGCTCGACGCGCTCGTATCGATCGAGCTTCGAGCTCGACGGATGGGGTGATACCGCGGACCATCTGCACAAGCTCTCGGTCCAGCAGAAGTGGGGCGAGATGGCGAAGTTGATCACCGACGAGATGGTGCATGCGTTCGCGGCGGTCGGGACCTATCAGGATATCGCGAACGTGATGAAGAAGCGCTTTGCGGGCGTCAACCGGCTCGGCTTCGACATGCCGCTTCGCAACGATCGCGATCGCGGCGTGCTCAAGGAAGTGCTGCAGGATCTGCGCCGCCCGTAGGCGGTCCCTCGATCGCTTTTCCGGGATTCCTCGCTCCGCAGACTGCGCTCGGAATGACACTGGTGCTCATCGCTCATCTATGTCATTCCGAGCGCAGTCTGCGGAGCGAGGAATCCCGGACCACGGCAGCGCGTCTTCGGCTCTTTCTCCTCGACCTCCGAAGAGTGATGCTCTCACTCCCTCGCCCTCGGGAGAGCGATGAGGCAGTTGGCCGCCCGCGCTAGCCGGCCATCGTCAGGCCGCCGCTGACACTCAGCACCTGCCCGGTCACGTAATCCGCGTCGGACGACGCGAAGAATGCGACTGCGCCCGCGAGATCGTCGGGCTGGCCGAGACGGCCCAGCGGAATCCCGCGCTTCATCGATTCGATCAGCTTCTCTCGCCCCGCCATCGCATCGCGTAGCAGCGCGGTTTCGGTCGGACCCGGGCATACGACGTTGACATTTATGCGATAACGCGCGAGCTCCCGCGCGAGTGTCTTGGAGAACCCGATGATCGCGGCCTTGCATCCGGCGTAGACCGCCTCGCCCGTCGAGCCGACGCGGCCCGCGTCAGACGCGATCGAAACGATCTTGCCGCCGCCGCGCGCCTGCATCCGCGGCGCGACC
>JBGPUE010000061.1:0-22542 GCA_041491005.1 Binataceae bacterium (SeqCode)
CGCCCTGATGGCCGAGCGCCAGCCCGGCTCGGCCTTCAAGCCCATCGTCTATCTTTCCGCGCTCGATCCCGATCGCTGCCCACTCGATCGCCCGATGACGCTGGCCACAGTGCTGCCCGATCGCCCGATGTCGTTCGGCGGCTGGGTCCCCGCGGATTACGAGGGCACCTACAAGGGCGACGTGACGGTCGCTGAGGCTCTGGCCGAGTCGCTCAACATCCCAACCGCATACGTTGGGAGCTTGATCGGCCCGTCTGCCATCGTCCACACCGCTCACGACTTGGGAATCTCCGATGACCTGCCGGCGGTGCTGCCATTGTCGATCGGAGCGGGCGAGACGACGCTGCGCGGACTGGTGTCGGCCTATCAGGTGTTCGCCGCTGGCGGCGTCGCGCGCCCGGCGTACTCCATCGAATCGGTGGTCGATGGACAGGGCCGGCTGATCTACGAGCGGGTTCCGCTCGAGCGGCGGATGGTTCGCGCCGACGTCTCCTATCTGATAACCGGTGCGCTCGAAGGCGTGATCAAGCATGGCACCGGCGCCGGAGCAGCCGCGCTGGGCCTGAACTTCCCCGCCGCGGGCAAGACCGGAACGACCGACGACTATCGCGATGCATACTTCATCGGCTACACGCCGAGCGTGGTGTGCGGCGTGTGGGTCGGCTTCGACGAGCCGCAGAGTATCGGGCTGCCCGGCGCGCAGGCCGCGCTGCCCGCATGGGTCGATTTCATGACCAGCAGCCCGGTCGGCGCGGCGGGCGACTTCAAACGTCCCGCCGGCATCACGATGGCGACGATCGATCCCGACACCGGCGGTCTGGCGACCACCGCGTGTCCGCGCAGCGTCGCGCTTCCGTTTCTCGCAGGTTCGCAGCCGACCGAGCTATGCCGTTTGCATGGCGGATTATTCGCGAGCGCCGCGCCGCTTGCACCCGGCAACATCGCGGGCGCGTCGAGTACCACCGCGCCAGCCTCACCTGACTATGGGACGCCCGCAGTCAGATCGGAGAACGTGTTGGGATCGATCGGCCGCTTTCTCAGCGGACTCTTCGGGCGTTAACGCCGTACGTCATTGGCACTACTGTCATCCTGAGCGAAGCGGCGAGTCCCCCCGACGCTTGGTCTTTCTTCATCATCACTGATGTTCGACAAAACTGACGCACTGTCCCTGGTCCTTGAACGAAGGGCCTGTGAAACGGCTCCAGCCGCCATTCTTGCAAGCATTCTTCGTCAACCGCTGAGCGAGCGCGAAGGGCGAGAAGCTAGCAACTTGCCCGCAGATCACCGCCTTGGTCGTGTCAATTGAGCTTGTGACATCAGCCCACGCCCCGCCCTGGAAGTGGAGCAGGCTCAGGGCCGTCGGATCGGTGAACTGCACGGGATCGTACGAAATGCAAACTGTGACCGACCCACTGAATGTCGCACTGGTGCCAATATCAATGAATGTTGGCGGACTTGTGAAGTAGAACCCGGATGGCTGCGTTGGCCCTGTGGAGCTGGCGGTGGCAGTTGTCACGCCTGGCGTTGAAACGCTTGAGAAAGTGACTTTGGTCGTACTGCTCGGAGCTACTGTTATGTCGGTGCCTTGCAGAGTATTCGCGGCTACAATGAACGCGCCGAACCCATGAGGCCCATCGCCGACAGGAATGCTCTTAATCACGTTTTTGTTCCCAGTGTCGATAACTGACACTGTGTTGCTATTGTAGTTGGGGACGTATGCAAACTTCCCGGTCGGGTCGAACCCCACGCCCGAGCGTCCGTCTACTAGTATGGTCTCGACTCCGTGGGGCGGACTCGTGTCCACCACGTAAACGCCATTGGAGTCGTTAGTGACGTAAAGGAAACGCCCGCTCGGATGCACCGCGATGTGGTTTGCGTTAGGCAACGACCCGATTCTTGAGAAAGCGTACGACTCGGTGTCAATTTTGTAGAGAGCGTTATCGCTCGGACAGGGTACGTAAACAAATGTTCCGCGCGGGTCGACGGCTATACCGGACGGGCCACAGGTCGTACCGAAGGAGACCCTCGCGACTTCCGGATAGGTGCCCGTGGCGGTCGTGTCGATGACCGACACTCCTCCTGCGCCGTCTTCTGTTAGTTGGAGATACAGCAAATCACGATTCGGGTGGGCCGCGAGGCCGTAGGCCGCGCCGCCATGAGAGAAGCTCTTAACGATGGCGTTGGTAGCGGTATCAATAACATAAACGTTTTCACCAGGTCCCCCTGGTCCGACATAGTTGGTCACATACACATACCGGCCGCTGTGAGACACTGCGACGCCCCGCAGATAGGGACTGACGCCTATCGCGATTGGCGGCAGCACGGTGGGGGGATTGGTCGTTGCGTCAATGACCGACAAGTTTGAGGAGACAGCGTTCGCCACGTAAACCCTGTCGCCGGTCGGGCTCACGGCCACACCAACTGGGCCATCTCCGACTATCACCGTGTCAACTACCATGTGCGTGGCAGTGTCAATGACCGAGACAGTATTGCCCGTCACTATCCCCCCCATGTCTCTACTTTCCGAAATGTACGCGAAGGGCGATGCCGACGCAGACGGAGTCCCGAGCAACATCAGTAGCCCCATCGAGGCGAGTAGCACCCGCCGCGGACTGGGGCGGAGGTCGCTAGCACTCGTTTTGTTTGCGAAGTCATGCTGCTTGGCTGCGAAAGTCATATTCGTCTCCCTTGCGGATTGGATCGGGCCTTCCTCTGGTGTCGTATTACCCTCGACCGACAGATAGCAATTGCGGCTAGGGTTGATCAAATGTAAACTTTGAGTTAACGAAGATGAACGTGGTACAACTCCTTACTACAGCTCCAACGGGGTGCTCGTCCAACCAGACGCTGAGGCTCTAGCTGAAAGAGAGATCCTGCACCGACTGGCCGCTCATGCCGCTGCCGGTCTGCGGATCGGTTCGCGGTTGCATCACGCTATCGCCCGATGTGGCGCGCACGCGGAGGCGATAGTCGCCGGGCTTGGCCGGTGCGAAGCGGTACTTCCACACCGTCCAGACGTATTGCGAAGCGTTCCGCACGAGTTCGGCGGGGTTCCAGGTAGCACCGTCGTCGATCGATACATCGACGCTGCGGATTCCCGCAGGTCCCGCCAGCGCCCAGCCATAGATATCGACCGGCGGCTTGACGCTGGTGGATCTCGACAGGAAGAAGCGGCTGGTCGGGCGCGGGGAGAAGAAGCCGGAGTTAACCTTGCGCCAGGCGCTATTGCTCCAGCCGCGCGCCTCCCAGTAGCCGGTGAACTCACGATCCATGAGCTGGATTTCGGTGATCCACTTGGGCTGCTTCATCCCGTACTTGCCGGGAATCATGATGCGCAGCGGGAAGCCGTGTGCTTGTGGTAGAGGTTCGCCATTCATCTGATAGGCGAGGAAGTTCTCCTTGCGCATGATCTCGTCGAGCGGCACGCCGGTGTAGAAGCCATCGGCGGCGCGCATCGCGGCGTACACCGCATTGCCACTCACGCCTGCGCGATCGAGTAACGGCCTCAACTTCGTGCCAACCCAGTTCGCGTTGCTGATCGCCGTGCCGTCAGGTGGATTCGAGATGCATTCCAGCGTCAGCGTCTCGTCGATCGAGGGCAGGCGCTTGATGTCGTCGTAGGTGAGGGTCAGTGGCTCCTTGACGAGACCGCTGATCCGAAGCCGCCAACTGCTCGCATCGACCGCCGGCGTACTGCTGTATGACGTGACGTAGAAATCAGAATTCGGCGTAGGACCGCCGAACTTCGCTGGCGGCGTGGCGGCATCGGCGCGCATCACCCGCAGGATCATCGGTGTGCTCGCGATGGTCGCAGCCGTCCCCGCGATTTGGACGAATCTGCGGCGAGTCATCCCGGGAATTTGCGGCGCATCAGTCACACGAGCCATCTATGTCCCTCTACCCGGAGATTCCCGATTCGCGGCCGAAAGTTACGTGCTTTCGGACGGGAGATTCGCCAGACGGCGGGCGACGATGATGAACGCCGAATGCGCCACCATCCGATGCAGCGGGCGGACGCTCAGTCCCTTGACCTGCCAATGGCGTTGCAGCGTCTCGAAGCTCTCGATCTCGCCGAACTGCGCGCTGGCCTGCAGCGCATCGACGGTGTCACGCAATTGCAGCACCGTCGGCACATAGCACACGATGACGCCTCCCGCGCGCAACGCGGGAGCGGCGAGCGGCAGCGCGCGATGGGGCTCGGCGAGGTCGAGGAACAGGCTATCGACACCGGTCTCGTCGAAGCCCTCGTAGAGGTCGCGAGTTTTGAGCGTCCAGTTGGGTGCATCGCCGAAGAAGGCCGCGACGTTGCTGCGCGCCGCAGCCGCAAAATCCTCGCGCAGTTCGTATGAGATGAGGCGTCCGGTCGGGCCGACGACCCGCAGCAGCGCGATCGTCAGCGCGCCCGCGCCGACGCCGCCCTCGATTACTGTAGCGCCGGCGAACACGTCGCCCCAGATCAGCAGGGGGCCAGTGTCTTTCGGATAGATCACCTGCGCCTGACGCGGCAGATGCGGAATCAGGTCGGCGTAGGTCGGCCGCAGTACCAGGAAGCTCTCGCCGGTGCTGAGCTTGACGCGCGATCCCTCCTCGACGCCGAACAGCGCGTCGGCCAGTATCTCGCCGCGGATCGAGATCTTGCGGCCGCGCTGCAGGCGTTTGAGGTAGCGGCGTCCGCGGCGATCGATCAGAATCACCGCATCGTTCTCTTTGAGCCGGGAATCCAAGGGCACAGATGGACTTATTCGCTGCGCGATTGGTGCGCAACCGCGAAATTTGTACGCCGGGTAATCGCGCGCGAGTATTGACTATGCGGTATACTGACGCTTACCGTTTAGGAACTTGGGCCCGGCTCGACGGCCGGGCCGAATCGCAACGGGGAATCAACAGTGGCAGAAAAGAAAGCAAAGACCGCCGAGAAGGGCGCCGCCGCCGCGCGCAAGGTCCCGTGTCCGAGCTGCGGAGCCGAGAGCCGCGTCGTCTTCCATACCGGCTTCGGCAAAAAGGGTTTCTTCTGGGTGTGCGAGAAGAACTGCGGCTATACCGCGCGCACCCGCTAGCAGGGAGATCACGAAGTCTATGGCCAGGACCCGCAAGAGCAAGTCTTCCAAGGGTAACCTCTACGCCGGCTTCGGCGGCGAAGCTGACGAAGGCAGCGACGACAGCGATCTTCCCAAGGACGAAATCGGCCGGCGCAAGATCAAGCGTCAATATACCGAGCTGCTGGGAATCCGGGTCGAGAAGCTGCGCGGCCGCATCCTCAACCGCGAACGCATCAACAAGACCATCGAGGGCATCTACTTCATCTGCGACAAGTGCACCAAGGTGTGTCATTCGCTCGACGAAGGTATCGTCGAGGATGCCGCCAACTTGCACAATGTCTGCCAGAAGTGCGCCAAGGCGCGTAGCGCCGCCGCCTGAGCCCGCTTCCCTGATCGTCTCCCTGTTTGGAGAGGCCTGCTTGACCGCAGGCCGGTGGTCCGGGATTCCTCGCTCCGGCAGCCTTCGCTCGGAATGACAAACAAAGACCCGGCTTTCTTGTGTCATTCCGAGCGAAGGCTGCCGGAGCGAGGAATCCCGGCATCGCCCTGCCGAGCGTCGGTTCGGGGCCGTGCGATCACCTCCGCTGTCTCGCTTTTGCCGCCTCTGGACGACCGCGCTAGCGTGGTGAGTCTCGAGTTCGTTGACAAACCGGCTGTTTGATTGTCATCCGGACCAGAGCGAGTTTGCGAGCGGAGTGGAGGGATCTACGCGAAGCGATTTTCTGATGGTCTGCCGGGGATTTCCAGACAAATCGCTCCGCGTTGATCCCTCGACTCGCTGCACTCGCTCGGGATGACAACCCGGCAGATTGTTGGCTGGAGGGAGCCGACGAGCTTATTCAACGAACTTCGAACTCAGTACACTAGCTGCGATCCGCGATCGGCACGAACGGTCGCGGCAGGGGCCCGATATATTCCTCCAGCGGCCGGATGAGGCGATTGTCCAGATGTTGCTCGATCACGTGTGCGACCCATCCCGCGATCCGAGCGCATGCAAACGCCGACGCGAACTGATCGGTCGGCAGGCCCACCATCTGATCGACAAGCGCCGAGTAGAAATCGATATTCGGGCTTAGTCCGCGCCGCGCGCGCATTGCGTCCTCAACCGCGCATGCTGTCTGGTAGAGCCGCTCGCTTCCCGTGGCCTCGGCCAGCGGCCCCGCGATCGCCTTGAGATGCGGCGCGCGTGGATCGGCGGCCTTGTATACCCGATGGCCGAAGCCAGCGATCTTTCGCTTTTGCGCGAGCGCCCGCTCGACGTAGCGCGCCGCATCGGACGCGTCACCAACCTCCTGCAGCATCTCGATCACCTGGCCGCTGGCGCCGCCATGAAGCGGGCCCTTGAGCGCTCCCAGCGCGGCGACGATCGCTGCGTGCATATCGGCCAGCGTGCCGGCTGTGACACGCGCTGCGAAGGTCGAAGCGTTGAGCCCGTGGTCGGCTTGTAAGATCATAGCGAGCTCGATTGCGCGCGCCGCAGGATCGCGTGGGCGGTGTCCGGTCATCATCCACAGGAAATTTTGCGCGTGATTCAGGCCGTTGTCGGCCTGCGGCGGCTCGGCTTGCTTGCGGATGCGCTCATGCGCCGCGACCAGCGCGGGCATTGCTGCGGTAATTCGCAGGCCCTTGCGCAGGTTGGCCGCTTCGCTGTTGTCGTCGACGTCCGGATCGTCCGCCGCGAGCATCGAGACCGCGGTACGCAGCCAGTCCATAGAATGCATTCGCGCGAGCGGTCCACTGAGCGCATCGAGCACGTCCGGCGGCGGACTGCGATTAGCGCGGAGTTCGGCATCGAAGCTGGCGAGCTGCTTGGCGGTGGGTAGCTCTCCGAACCACAGCAGGTAAACGACTTCCTCGAAGCTTGCGGACCTCGCGAGTTCGTCGATCGAGTAGCCGCGATAGGCCAACGTCCCATCCTCGCCGCGGATCAGGCAAATCGACGTGCGCGCAGCGACGACTCCTTCGAGACCTTCCTTGGCGAACATCGATGCTGCGTCCTCCCGCACGCGAATGTTCCCATCGGCGCCCACCACGCGCAATCGCGCGGCGGCCTACAGGCTGGAGCCGATGAAAAGCAAGCAAGCTTCTTTCCTTTGCCTGGGTTAATCGGTAATTCTCATGCGCGGCGCGCTTGGCGAACATCGGCGTCGGGCGAGGATAGACAGAGGCGATGGCACTACAGCTGATTCCGCCCGGCATCAACATCGACTTTGTCGGCAAGCGGAAGTTTTTCGTGTTGCTGTCGACCGCCATCAACCTCGCCGCGATCGTGCTGCTGGCGACCGTCGGACTGAACTTCGGGGTCGATTTCGCCGGCGGCAGCGTGGTCCAGTTGAAGTTCAACCACGAAGCCAGCGCAGATGAGATCCGCGGCGCACTGACGTCGCTGAATTTGGGCGAGATCTCCGTGCAGGATTTCGGCCAGGCCGGCCACGAGTACCTGCTGAAATTCGAGAAGGTCAACAATGCCGCCGGCCTGGCGCAGCGCATCGAAGGCGCACTCGACGCGAAGTTCGGCAACAAGGCCGCGCAGGTGATGCGGGTCGAGACGGTGGGCGCGCGGGTCGGACGCGATCTCCGGCGCGATGCGATTCTCGCCGTCGGATTCGCCACCATCTTCATGGGCGTCTTCATTGCGATTCAATTTCGCAACGTCAGCTGGAGCTTCGGCGCCGGCGCGGTGATCGCTTTGATCCATGATGTGCTGGTGGTGGTCGGCGCGCTGGTGATCTCGCGCCTGCAATTCGACCTGACCACGCTCGCCGCGCTGCTGACCGTGATCGGCTACTCGGTCCATGACACCATCATCGTCTCCGACCGCATTCGCGAGGACGCGCTCAAGCGCCGGCGCGAGCCGCTTGCCGCGATCATGAACCGCGCGATCAACGAGACGCTCTCTCGCACCATCCTGACCTCGGGGACGGCGATCGTCGTGCTGATCGCGCTGCTCACGCTGGGCGGCCCGATCCTGCGTCCGTCCGCGTTCACGCTGCTGGTAGGCTTCATTACCGGCACCTACTCCTCGATCTACATCGCGGGCCCGGTGGTGCTGTTCTGGGAAAGTCGGGTGAAGCTCGGCGCGGTGCCGCGTGCGGCCTGATCGGCTGTGCCAGCCTGCGTCCAGACCGCTCGCGGTCCCTACATCCTCTCGCTTGTTGGCGAACCTGAACGTTCCAATGAGCGGGTCATACTCACGATCAGCATGGAAAGTGGGAACGGGATCGAGCGCGTCGCGATCCGATGCGCGCTGGCCTCTACGCAGGTGAGATCGGGCCAGGAGAACGCCGTCATCGAACGCATCGGCGTCTGGATCGCCGCGGAGTTCGAGAAGGTCCGCGAAGCGGCGCTGAAGTCAGTGCGCGCCGAACACAAGCTGCTGATGATTCCGATCGGGCCGGACTGGCGCGGACAACTGTGATCGTTCGCATCAGTTCGAAGACGATGACAGGAGGGCGGCCATGGAAGTAGACATCCGGATGGCGCGCGAGGCCGACATACCTGAACTGGCGCGGCTGGTCGCAGGTATCGCCGCCTATCATGAAGCGCTCGACCAACGGGCGCGATACGATTGGGACGCCATCCGCGATGCGCCCAACTGGCTAAAGCTGGTGCTCAATCGCGACCATCATGCGGTGTGGGTCGCAGAGCATGAGGCTGGCAGCTTGGTCGGCTACCTCTGGGCGCGCCTTCGCCGGATGCACGACGGCAGCATCCCGCCCACCGTCGGCTACATCAGCCAGGCTTTCCTCGAGGAGAATTGGCGCGGCAAGGGGCTGATGAAGCCGATGCTCGAAGCCGCATTCGACTGGTTGCGTTCCCGCGATATTACGGTCGTCACGCTCGGCGTGTTGCATCGCAACTGGCTCGGCTCTAACGCATGGTACAAGCTGGGATTTTCGGACTGGGTCCACGAACGCCGCCTCGAGCTCAAGCCCAAGCCACATTAGTCGTTCCAGATGGCACCGTCCTCACGACGCCCGGTCTGACCGGCCGGTAAGGGCCGGATTGTCATTGACAAACGGGGCCAAATTGATTAGTTGACTCAATGGGTCTGGTATAGGCGGATGCGCGGAGGCGGCGGGGTAGCCAGATTTGACAACTTCCGAGACTTGGCTATACTATACCTGTTTGGTCCACTAATCGTTCGCGGGTAATGGCGATGCTTAAGCTACCGATCTACATGGACAATCATGCCACGACTCCGGCGGATCCACGCGTTGTGGAGGCGATGCTGCCGTATTTCACCGACAAGTTCGGCAATGCGGCCAGCCGTAATCACAGCTTTGGTTGGGAAGCCGAGCAGGCGGTGGACAAGGCTCGGAATCAGATTGCGGCGCTGGTCGGCGCCAAGTCCAAGGAGATCATCTTCACCAGCGGCGCAACCGAGTCAGACAATCTCGCGATCAAGGGCGTCGTCGAGTTCTACAAAGATAAGGGCAACCACGTCATCACCTGCGTCACCGAGCACAAGGCGGTGCTCGACAGCTGCAAGGCGCTGGAGCGCACGGGCAGGGTGTCGGTGACCTATCTGCCGGTGGACAAGTACGGGATGGTGGATCCGGACGACGTGCGCAAGGCGATCACCGACAAGACCGTGCTGATCGCGATCATGTACGCCAACAACGAGGTCGGCACGATTCATCCGATCGCCGAGATCGGCAAAATCGCGAAAGAGAAGGGCGTCATCTTCCACTGCGACGCGGTCCAGGCGGTAGGCAAGGTCCCGGTCGACGTCGACAAGTGCGGCATCGACCTGATGGCGTTGAGCGGGCACAAACTATACGGCCCCAAGGGAATCGGCGCGCTTTATGTTCGCTCCAAGGGGCCGCGGGTACGCCTGACGCCGATCATCGATGGCGGCGGGCACGAGCGCGGGATGCGCTCGGGCACGCTCAACGTCACCGGCATCGTCGGCTTCGGCGCGGCGTGCGAGATTGCCGGACAGGAGATGGCCGAAGAAGCGCGCCGCCTTGTGGATTTGCGCGACAAGCTGCACGCCGGAATCTTCGAGCGGCTCGATGAGGTTTACCTCAACGGGCATCCGACCGAGCGGCTGCCCGGGAATCTCAACATCAGCTTCGCCTATGTTGAAGGCGAGTCGTTGCTGATGGGTATCAACGACGTTGCGGTCAGCTCGGGCTCGGCCTGCACGTCGGCGACGCTCGAGCCCTCTTATGTAATTCGGGCGCTGGGCACCAACGAGGAGCTGGCGCACAGTTCGATCCGCTTCGGCTTGGGCCGTTTCAACACCGAAGAGGAAGTCGATTTCGTGACTCAGCGCGTGGTTAAGGAAGTGGAGCGGCTGCGCGAGATGTCGCCGCTGTACGAGATGGCCAAAGAAGGTATCGATCTCAAGAGCGTCCAATGGAAGACGGACTAGCGGCGCACGCAGCATAGAGGAATTCGGGCGGAGGCAAACATGTCGTACTCAAGCAAAGTGCTCGACCATTACAATAATCCCCGCAACGTCGGCAGCTTCGCCAAAGATGATCCCAACGTCGGCACTGGCGTCGTCGGCGCGCCGGAATGCGGCGACGTCATGAAGTTGCAGCTCAGGATCGGCGACGACGGCGTGATCCAAGACGCGCGCTTCAAGACTTTCGGATGCGGCAGCGCGATCGCGAGCTCCAGCTACGTCACCGAATTGGTCAAGGGCAAGCGGGTCGAGGAAGCGATGGCGATCAAAAACAGCGCCATCGTGCAGGAGCTCAATCTGCCGCCGGTGAAGATCCATTGCTCGGTGCTGGCCGAGGATGCGATCAAGGCCGCGATCACCGATTGGAAGAGCCGCAGAGGGCAGGTGGCTGCGCCGGATAAGCACGCGGCCGCCAAGGGATAACGCAGATTGGCGACGATTTCGCTATCCGATCGGGCTGCGGCCAAGATCAAGCAGCTGGTGGCTGAAAAGCCGGGCGCCGGATTGCGCGTAAAGGTCGTGGGTGGCGGATGTTCCGGCCTCCAGTACCGGATGGAAATTGATGGTCCCAAAGAGCGCGACAAGGTCTTCGAGCGCGACGGCGCTCATCTGATCGTTGACAAGAAGAGCTTTCTGTACCTCAATGGCAGCGAACTCGACTACGGCGAGGAGCTGATGTCGGCCGGGTTCAAATTGGTCAATCCCAACGTCAAGCGGGCCTGCGGATGCGGGGAGTCGTTCACGGTATGAGCGGCGGAGGCGAGAGCGGTCTGCATGGCCATGATCAGGTGCCCATCGTGCGCGTCTCAAGCTGAGCCGCGCCTGTACTGTTCCGGATGCGGCGCACCGCTGCCGATCGAGCTGGATTGTTTCGCCGCATTCGGCATCCCCCGCCGGCTGACCTTGGACTCGCAGCAACTCGAACAGACGTACCATGAACTCAGCCGCCGGGTTCATCCTGATCGCTTCGCGACGCGGCCCGCGACCATCCGGGATGCGAGCCTGCGGGCGACTGCGTTGCTGACCCGGAGCTATCGCACGCTGCGCGATCCGATCAGCCGCGGCCGCTATTGGCTGGAGCTCAACGGCGAGAAGCTCGCCGACAACAACAAGCAGGTTCCGCCTCGGATGGCGGAGCTGGTTTTCGAAGTGCAGGAGCAGCTCGAAGAACTGCGCGGCTCGCAGCCTGATGGCGCCTCGCGCGGCCCTTTAGCGGATCAAGTACGCATCCGCCGCAGCGAATTGCAGTCTGCGATGGGCGAGGCGCTGAGCGCGCTCGATGGCAACTTCGCGGCATGGGATGCCTGCCAGCGGGAACGCGCCGTTCTGATGGCTGAGCTTAAGACGATTCTGTCGAGAATCGCATATCTGCAAACCCTCATCCGCGACGTCGATCGCGAACTGGAGCCTTCGCTGGCGCGCTGAGCAAGAGGTGTTTCGCCGCGAAGGCGGCGTCACGCAAGAACATGGCTCGAATCTTCGGCATCGACCTCGGCACCACCAACAGCCTCATCGCTGTCATGGAAGGCGCTGTTCCGCGCGCGATCGCTGATCTAACGAGCGGAGCGACGCTGTTGCCGTCGGTGGTCGCGATCGCACCCGACGGTGAGGTCATAGTGGGCGAACGCGCGATCGCGCTCGAGGCGCATTTCAACGCCGAACGCGGCGGCCGCATCCAGGCCGTAGGCTTGGCCGGCGGCGAGTCCGGCGCGGTGATCCGCTCAGTCAAGCGTTACATGGGGCTCGGCGGTGGCGAGGTGGCCCCCGAGGACCGCGCCCGCTACGACTTCGCCGATCTTTCCGGGCCGACCGTGCGCTTCAAGATTGGCAGCCGGATGCTGACCCCGCCGCAAATCTCGGCCGAGATACTGCGCGCGCTCAAGGTACGCGCTGAAACCGCGCTGGGCGAACCGGTCGAGAAGGTCGTGATCACGGTGCCCGCCTACTTCAATGACGGACAGCGGCAGGCGACCAAGGATGCAGGACGGCTGGCCGGTCTCGAAGTGATGCGCTTGGTCAACGAGCCAACCGCCGCGTCGCTCGCATACGGACTCAACAAGATGGCGGCCGGCAAAGTCGCAGTTTACGACCTTGGCGGCGGGACGTTCGATATCTCGATCCTGAACATCAAAGAGGGAATCTTTGAGGTGCTTGCCACCAATGGCGATACGCATCTGGGCGGCGACGACCTCGATCGTGCGCTGATCGACTACTTGCTGGCCGAACTGCCCGAATCGATGCGCCATGACCGCTACGTATGGAACAGTGCGCGCCGCGAGGCGGAGGCCGCGAAGATCCGCCTGAGCAGCGCCGATTCGACCGAGCTGGGCCTGGACCTTCCCGGGCGCGCGATCCATAAAATCATCACGCGCACGCAGTTCGAGCGGATGGCCGATGGGTTTGTCGGTCGCACGATCGAGCGATGCGCGATGGCGCTCAAGGACGCCAGCCTCACCCCGGGCGACATCGATGCCGTCGTGCTGGTCGGCGGTTCAACGCGCGTACCCCTGGTGCGCCAGCGGGTCGCGCAGCTGTTCGGCCGCGAGCCGTTGTGCTCGCTCAACCCTGACGAGGTCGTCGCCTTGGGCGCCGCCGTTCAGGCAAGCGTCCTGATGGGTGGCCAGAGCGACATGCTGCTGCTCGACGTGGTGCCGCTGTCGCTTGGAATTGAGACGATGGGGGGCGTGATGGAGCGCCTGATCTATCGCAACACAACCATCCCGACTGCTGTGCGCGAGATGTTCACGACCGCGGTGGACAATCAAACCCATGTTGACGTCCATGTGCTGCAAGGTGAGCGCGAGCTGGCGGCCGACTGCCGCAGTTTGGCGCGCTTCAAGCTGGGGCCGCTGCAGGCGCAACCGGCCGGGATGCCGCGAATCGAACTCACCTTCCTGATTGACGCTAATGGCATCCTAAACGTGACAGCGCGTGACGAGCGCACCGGACGCGAGCACTCTGTGGATGTAAAACCGAGTTACGGGTTGACTGATGACGAAATCGAGCGAATGTTAGAGGAAGCCATCGATCTTGGCGAGCAGGATTTGGACCGGCGCTTGCTGATCGCGGCCCGCGTGGACGCCGAACAGATCCTCGCCGCATTGACGAAGCAGTTGAGGGAATTCGGCGATTTGCTGGATGCCGATGAGCGTCCGGCGCTCGAAGGATTGGCGGCTTCCCTGGAAGAGGCGTGGCGAGGGGAGGATCGGGAGCTGATCGCCAGGTTGGTCGAAGAACTCAATCAACTCTCGACGCCCTTCGCTCAGCGGATCATGGATTGCGCTATTCGGGCGGCGCTGGAGAAAAAATCGGTGAGCGAGGTCGCCTGACGATCCGGGCCTGCGGCTGCCCGGCCGCTGTGATTGTATGAGAAGGCGAATGCGATGGGACTCAAGTGGGATCAGGCTGAAGAAATCGCGGAGGTGCTCGCGGAAAACCATCCGGGAGTGAATCCGCTGGATGTACGGTTTACCGATCTGCGCCAATGGGTGATCGATCTGGACGAGTTCGACGATGAGCCGGGCGCTTCCAACGAGGCCAAGCTCGAAGCGATCCAGATGTCCTGGAACGAGCTGTACGAAGAGCAGAACGAGGATTAGCAGCGCGGACGCGGGTCCGCGAATAGTCGGCACGGTGCCGGCGTCTAATTGAGAGGGAGGATGGGCTGGTGGAACCGAATCTAAATCCGGCTAGCGAAAAGGGAACGATGGCTCAGGAAAAGGAAACTCTGGACGAGAAGCTGCCCGGGCTGTTCGAGCCTGACACGCTTTTGCCGATCCAGTACTTCGAAGCGTTGCGCCGCAAGCATGTGCTCGAGGGCGAGAAGCGCCTCATTCTGTCTGTACTCGAAGACGCAATCGAGTGCTTCATGAAGTGCATCGACTCGCCCACCAACAAGGGCCAGAAGCTCTTCCGCGACGCTGAGGAGTGGATCAACCTCGAAGACACGCACTGGGTCTTCTCATTCGACAACGTCTGCGACATGCTCGACGTCAACGCCGAGTACATGCGCAAGGGCCTGCGAGTGTGGAAGGCGAAAAAGCTCGAGGCGATGGCGCGCAAGGCGCTCGAGCCGGTGGTTCCCGCCGAGCCCCTGGTCGTCGAAGTTCCGCCTTCGCCCAAGGTCTTCGCGACCGCACGGCCAACCGCGCGCAAGTCCGAAGCGGTCGCTCCGCCGCGGCGCAAGACCGCGATGCATAAGGCACGCGCCTGACGATCAATCTTGTGCGGCGCCACTTCACAGCGCCGCGCGATTGCGGGATGGAGGCGGCCGGTCGTGGCCGCCTTCGCCATTTGATGATCTTCGCCTCGCGCTGAAGGCGACCTGATCTATCGTCGCGCCGATGCCGCCTCCAAGCCACAATGATATTGTGGACACCGGATGCCAATTCGCACGCGCATCGAATGCCCCAAGTGCGAGGCCGACTTGGTCGTCAAGCGCGGCGGCGTATGCCCCAGCTGCGGCACGCCGATCAGCGAGCACGTCGCGCGGATGCGCGCCCGTGAACGGCGCATCGAGCAGGTCGCGGCGATCGCGGCGACCATTCTCGTGCTCGGCCTCTTCCTCTTCACCACCGGCGCGGGGCTGATCGAGGGAATCGCGGTCTACGCCGGCGTCGGCGCCACGATGTTCTTCCTCGCTCGCCGCACCTTCGGCTAGTGTTGTGTCCCATCAACAGCTCGCACACAAAGCTCTGTGCTGGGTGTGAGGATGTCATTCTGAGCGAAGCGAAGGCGGCGCCGGAGCGAAGTCGAAGAATCTACGCGAAGCGATTTTCTGCCGGTCTGCGAATTAGGTTCCACCGCTTGGGTCGAGTCGGTAACCCGCTTCGGTTACCTCGCTGACCAGTTTTCCGGATTGTTTCATCTTTGTCTGGGCGGAGTGATGGCCAGGCCTTCGGCATCGTTAATGCTCTCCCTACGATGCTGAGGAGGTACACCGCTATGATGAGAGCGAAATCATGGTTCGTTGCGGCGGTGCTGGGGTTGACGGTGGCGGCGCCGGCAGTGGGATGGGCCGACCAATCCCGCGGCTTTGATGGGCGAGGGTTCGAACATCGCCATGGGCGTTTCCAAGGGCCCGCGGAGGCGCGACCCTTCCGCCATGTTCCGCCGCCCCGGCCGTACGCATACGCCCCGTATCGTAGATGGGACGAGCGGCATCAGGGGCCCAATCCCCGGTGGAATCGGAGACACGAGTTCCGGGAGCAGAGATGGGATCGCGACTGCGACTTCCGCCATCAGGAGGCGAATCCGTATGCGCGCCGCGAGCATCTGATGCGCGAACGCGAACGGTTCGATCCCCGGATGGGCCCGCGTGAGCGGTACGAGCGGAGCCAACAGGCCTACGCCGATCCGTCCGCTCCGATTTATGCCGACCCGCAGAGTTACACGTACAACAACAGCTACGCTCCGGGTACGACTGGCGACCCGCGCTTCGATGCGGCGGTCGGGATGATTCCCCTCGCCCAGCAGATGTTTCAGCGCAATCCGTAGCCCCACTCGACGCTCGGATACGAACGCCGATTCCCGCCCGCTCCGCGCAAGCGGGGTGGGCGGGTTCGCCGCGGCGCGGCGCGGCTAGCGCGGTGCGAGCTTTTCAAGCGCAGAGAGCAATCGCGCGCGGCGCCCTTCAGGCGATGACGCCAACGATGTGAGCAACAAAGCAGTCGTTGTCACGCCGGCCGCGACATAATCCTGGATTCGATTGCGGCAATAGTCCGCCGTGCCGATCACAAAGATCGAATCCACCATCCGATCAGGTATCGACTCGAGCGCCTTGCGGCGATCGCCGGCCTGCCATGCCGCGATTGCCGTCTCAGCCTCGCTTCGGAAACCGAACTCGGCGAAGAAGCGATTGTACTGCGGCACGGTGACGTAACTGGTCAGCGAGCGTTTCAGCTCGGCGCGCGCCCGAGCCTCATCTTCGTCCATCACAACGATGATCCGGCACACGACGTCGAGTTGCGCTGGATCCCGCCCGGCAGCGCGCATGCCCTCATGAGTATGCTTGAGCATCGCGGGCAGCGCTTCGGGTGTGATGAAGTTGACCAGCAACCCGTCGCCGATCTCGCCCGCGATCCGCAGCATCTTCGAACCTTGCGCTGCGATGTAAATCGGTGGCGGCGTATCCAGCGGCATGTCGAGGCGGAAGCCATTGATGCGAACCGTCTTGCCATCGAGCACGACCTTGCTCCTGGTGAACGCCTGGCGCAGCGCGGCGACGGTCTCGCGCATCCGCGTCACCGGCTTGCGATACTCGACGCCCATCCATTGCTCGACAATCGTCGGGGTGGAGAGTCCGAGTCCCAACACGAAGCGGCCACCTGAGATCTGCTGCACGGTCGCCGATGACATCGCGATCAGCGCCGGCGGGCGGGTGAAGACCGGCACGATCGCAGTGCCCAGCCGCATCTTGCGCGTTACCGCGGCGGCTGCCGCGAGCGGGCTAAAGGCGTCGATGCTGGACGATTCGATCGACCATGCATCGACGTAGCCCAGCTCTTCGGCGCGGCGCGCGTAGTCGAGGTTATGCTGATTCTGGAACGGCTCGGGGATGATGGTGATTCCGGGGCGCATTCGGCAATTCCCTCCGTCAGTGCGGCCAAGTTAGCTCAGCTGCGCCGGCGATCAAGCCGGCCGATCTGCAGGGCGGTCGCGACTCTGCGCTCTGCTCTTATTGACACGGGCGGACGCGCCAGTAATATCAGAATTCGCCGACCGCGCTTGTGAGGGATGTGGCCGTTTCAAAAACGGTCACTGACGTCCAGTGCGGCGGCGTTCGCCGACCGCGTTGCGAGGGATACGGAGGGGTCTTCGGATCCGTCCCTGACCTCCGGCGCGGCGGCACTCGAAATATCTGAGCCTGCGTCCGACAAATCGGAAGCAGGCTGGCGGCACGGAGACGCTCCGCGCTTGTCCGAAACGTGAATTTTCGGCAAACGCGGAGCGTTCGCCGCTTTGGAGGAATGGAAATGCCAGAGGAAAATGGCGATTTGAGCGGTCTGATCGAGAAACTCGGTGACAGGAAAACGCTGCCCGAGGCGTGGTTCGCGCTCAAGCGGGCCGGCCAGGCGGCAGTCGGCGCGGCCCGCGACGGCCTCTCGCATCCGAACTGGCGGGTGCGGCAGTTCTCCGCGATGTTCCTCGACGAGCACTGGGACGAGTCCGCACTGCAACGACTGATCCTTAGTTTGCACGATCCGAAGTTGAAGGTGCGTAAGGCAGCCGTGCATTCGCTCGGATGCGATCGCTGCAAGAGCGGCGAGAACCCGATCGATGTGCTCCCTCACGTGGAAGAGCGAATTCGCGCGGACAAGAGTATCAAGGTTCGCCGGACCGCCGTAACGACGCTTGCAACGCAGACGCCGAACAAGCGAATCGCGCGTGTGCTGCGCAGGGTGTTGCGCGACGAGACTGACCCGAAGATGCGCGGCATGGCGAATTGGGGCCTCAAACGTTACGAGCAGGCGTCGAGCGCGAGGACGGACTAAACCCCGGACGCGAGGCTAGGCCGGAGTGGTCGCGAGGTCGAGCAGTTGTGCGAGATGCATCGCGCGGCGGCCGGGGCAGAACTGCGCAATCTGCGCGCGGCACGAGAAGCCATCGGCGACGATCAGCGTATCAGGTGCGCTTCCTCTGACCGCGGGCAATAGCACGCGCTCGCCAATCGCGTGCGAGATCTCGAAATGGTCGCGCGCGTAGCCGAACCCGCCCGCCATCCCGCAGCATCCCGCATCCAGCTCGGTGACTTGCGCGCTGCTGCATTCCTTGACCATCGTCACCTCGCTCGCGATGCCCGCGACTGCCTTCTGATGGCAGTGACCGTGAATCAGAGCCGGGCGACCAATCGTGGCCGGTGCGAAGTTCGGCGCGTCGCGCGCGAGGAATTCATCGAACAGTAGGGCGCTCTGCGACAGGGCGCGGGCGCGAGAGTCGTCCGGGAAGAGGCGCAGCAACTCGTCGCGAAATGTCAGGATGCAACTCGGTTCGAGCCCGACAATCGTGACGCCGCGTTGAACATACGGCGTGAGCACGTCGAGAACCCGTTGCAAGCGCCTTCGCGCGACATCGAGCATGCCCTGATCGTACAGCGGACGCCCGCAGCACAGATCGGTGGGCGGAATCGTCACCCTGAATCCCGCACGGTCGAGCACGTGGGTCGCGGCGATTGCAACTTCGGGCTCGAAGAAATTGTTGAACGTGTCGGGGAAGAGCACAACCTCGCGTGCGCCGCTGGTGGGTTGGATTCGATTGCCGTCGAACCAGGCGCGGAAGGTTTGCGGCGCAAGGCGAGGCAAAGCCCGCTCGCGATGAATCCCGAACAAGGCGCGCATCATCGCGGCACCCGCACCACTCTGCGCGAGCCCATTCGCTGCTCGCGGCCACATCGCCCCCAGTCGAGCGAAATCAGCAATGCGGCCGAAGAGCCACTCGCCGGGGCTTCTCCGATGCGCCTCGTGATAGTGCGCGAGGAACTCGGCCTTATAGGTCGCCATGTCGACACCGGCCGGACATTCGCGCTTGCATCCTTTGCATGACAGGCAGAGCTCGAGCGCCTCGCGGACTTCCTCGGCGTTGGCCCCGACGGCAAAACTACTGCCGCTGAGGGCCTCCTGGAGCAACCGTGCGCGTCCACGGGTCGAATGCGCCTCCTCCATCGTCGCCATGTACGACGGACACATCGTGCCGGCATCGAGCTTGCGGCATTTGCCGATGCCGACGCATCGGGAAGCCGCGCCGGCGAAGCCTCCATCGGGAGTGAAATCGAAGTGCGTATCGAGCGCGGGGGGCGGCCGCTCTGCTTCGATGCGCAGGTGTGAATCCAGCGGATGCGGATTTACGATCACACCGGGGTTCATCATGCCGTCAGGATCGAAAATACGCTTGAACTCGCGGAACGCGCCGATCAGCTCCGGGCCGAACATTTTCGGCAGCAGTTCCGAGCGCGCCAACCCGTCGCCATGTTCACCCGACAGCGACCCGCCGAACTCGACGACCAGGTCGGCAAGCTCTTCCATCGTCGACCGGAAGTTGACCACGCCGGCGCGGCTCTCGAAGTCGAAGTTGATCCGCGTATGCACACATCCGTCGCCGAAGTGCCCGTAGTACGATGCAACCTCGAGGCCGCGGCGATTGAGCAGCGCCGCGAAGCGCCGCAGGAAGGCGCCGAGCCTCTCGGGCGCGACTGCGACGTCCTCGGCGCCCGGGTAGGTGCGCGGAAATCCCGGAATGAAGGCGCTTGAGCCCAGCCCCGACTCGCGCAGCGTCCACACCGCGCGCTGCTCGCGTTCATCAAAATACGCGACCGCACCGGTGCATCCCGCGCTCCGCGTCAGGCGTTCGCGGACGCTCTCGGCGCGTCCGCGAACTTCGTCGTCGCGGTCACCGCCGAACTCGACTAGCAGAAAGCCGCCGCCCGGCGGCAGCAGCCGAAGCTGCTCCAGATGCATGCCCGTCAGCTTCACGAACTCGACCAATCGTCCATCGAAGCCTTCGACCGCATGCGGTTGATAGTCGAGGATCGACGGTGCGTGGTCCGCCGCGACGAACACGTCATCGAAGCCCGCGACCACCAGCGCGCGCCGGCGCGGCAGCGGCACGAGCTGCAGTGTCGCTTCGAGCGTCACGGCGAGCGTGCCCTCGGAGCCGACCATCGCGCGCGCGACGTTGAAGCCATTCTCCGGCAGGAGCTGATCGAGATTGTAGCCGGAGACGCGGCGCGGGATGCGCGGGTAGCGGGCGCGGACGAGATCGCCGAATCGATCTCCCAATACGCGCAACTCGGCGATGAGCTGGGTTGCCCGCGCGCCGCTGGCGGTAATGTCGCCATTGCCGCCGAGACGCATCCGTGTTCCGTCGTAGAGCAGCACATCGAGCGCGTGAAGGTTGTCGGCGGTCTTGCCGTAGGCGACCGAGTGCGCGCCGCATGAGTTGTTGCCAATCATGCCGCCGATATTGCAACGGTCCTTGGTCGTTGGATCGGGCGCGAAAAAGAGACCATGCGGCGCAAGCTCGGCATTGAGGCGAGTCGGCACCACTCCCGGCTCGACCACCGCGAGACGCCGCTCGATATCGATCGAGCGGATCGCGTTCACGTACTTGGAGAAATCGATCACCAGCGCGGCGTTGCATCCCTGGCCGCCGAGGCTGGTACCGCCGCCGCGCGGCAGGATGGGGACGCGATGTTCGCGGGCGATCGCGACCGCCGCGACCACGTCATTCGCATCGCGCGGGATCACAACGCCGACAGGAACCTGCCGATAGTTTGATGCGTCAGTCGCGTATATCGTGCGCGACCCCTGATCGAAGCGCACCTCGCCCTCGACGGCGCTGCGAAGCTCGCGCTCGATCATGCTGGTGGAAGTCATGATCCCACCCATCAGCGGGTGGTCGCTAGAGCGCCAAATCCTTGAGGCCGAGCTTCGGCGCGCCGACCAGCGCTACCATCTTGCCCTCGGGTGCGCGATTTTCGTGCATCACCTGATGGCATTCCGGGATCTGTTCGAAGCTGTAAGTCCTGGCGAGGCAGGGATCGATCTTGCCATCGATTACCAACTGGTTGAACGCGTACGACTGCTCATCGTTCGCGAAATGGGAGCCTTGCAGCCGCTTCTGCCGCATCCAGAGGTAGCGCAAGTCGGCGACCGCGTTGTAGCCGGTGGTTCCCGCACAGATCACCACCATCCCGCCGGTGTCGCATACGAATACGGAGGTCGGAATCGTGTCTTCGCCTGGATGCTCGAAGACGATACGCGGGCTTTTACGTTCACCCACGATGTCCCAAATCGCCTTGCCGAAGTTGCGGCACTCGGCGGCCCACTTGTCGTAGTCCTGAGTGTTTTTCCAATGCGGCATCATCCCCCAATGCCGATATTTCTTGCGGTTGATACATCCCTTGGCGCCGAGCTTCGTGCAGAAGTCGATCTTGCGATCATCACCGACGATCCCTACAGGAATGCCACCTCGAGCCTTGACGATTTGAATCGCCATGCATCCCAATCCGCCCGAAGCACCCCAAATCAGCACCACGTCGCCTTTGCGGACGGTATGCGGCGGCCATCCCATCAGCATCCGGTACGCTGTTGCTCCGACCAGCGTCGGTGCTGCCGCTTCCTCCCAGGTGAGATGCGCGGCCTTGGGCATGCACTGATGCGCCTGAACGCGGGCGAATTGAGCGAAGCTGCCCCAATTGGTTTCGTAGCCCCAAATCTTGAATGAAGGATCGTACATTGGATCATCGCCATTGCGCACCGTGGCGCAATCGCGATCCCATACGCCGCAATGCACGACAACCCGTTCGCCGACCTTGACGTTCTTGACGTCACTGCCGACGGCATAGACGATGCCGGAGGCGTCGCTGCCGCCGATGTGGAAGTCAGCCGCATCGTACTTGGCCTTTTGCCTGGCGGCGATTACGTTGACCGGCGAGCCCAGCGCGGCCCATACATTGTTGAAGTTGACGCCCGCCGCCATCACATAGACGAGGGCTTCATCGGGGCGAATCACGGGTACCGGGATTCGCTCGATCTTGAACGCATCCTTGGGTTCCCCAAATCGATCCGCGCGAATGAGTTGCGCGTACATCTGTTTGGGAAGGTGGCCGATCGGCGGAACTTCGCCGATCTCGTAGATTTCCTTTCGATTCATGCTATTGCATTATCGCCGATGCGCAGGCTTTATACCTCACGTTAATCGGCAGACATAGACTCGTCGTTAGCGGGTACCTATGAGGCTCCCCGAAACCGGTAGTCGGCGACCTGTCTGGGAACCGGGTGGACAACGAATCCGCAGGATTCGAGATAAGAGGGCTCTGGAAGCGGGCTTTGGCTCGATACGCAACCCATGCTAATGCTAGCACATTCTTCGCAACAAGCCGAGCTAATAGATAGTATGCGCACGTCGCTCAAGTATCATGGCGCAGGCAATTTCGGCGCGACACGTTTACAATTCCGGCATGAGCCCAGCCTCTGAGGCAAATCGGTATGGCTGAGCGCAGGATCGAGCGCGGGCACTACTTCGAAGACTTCGAGATCGGCCACGTCTTCAAGCACCACTGGGGCCGGACTATCACACCGGGCGACAACA
>JBGPUE010000062.1:0-22419 GCA_041491005.1 Binataceae bacterium (SeqCode)
ATAGAATCTGACCAGGAGGCTCTTCACTACTTCCCTCCAGTCTCCCCAAGCTCGCCCGAACCGAATCGCAACCGGCCTAAAGAACTCATAGCCTGAGCGGAGGGTCGTCTCCCGCGTCGGACGTGGCAGCGGCGGTTTGCAAATCACGGTGATCCGCACAGTGTCCCATTGATGTCGCATTGGGGTTTGATACCTCGGTCGCGCTGCTGTTGGTTCAGTGCAGCGATCGCCGTATTGGTATTCCCGTTCGGATTGCATCCACATAGCTGGCTCGCGCAGCAGCTGCATTGAGCTGCCGTTTCGGCTTTGACTATTTCCGAAATGTCGCACTGCGCCAGCTGAGAGCAAGCGGTTCCCACCAGGTCCCTGTCGTTGCATTCGTCAGTGCAAAGCGTCGCGTCGCACGTAAAACCCGCCTGAACCCCTCCCGTTTGGAGGCAACTGCTGTACTCATCGCAGACCCGTCCGCAGTCAACGCCGCTGCCCGGCGGCAGAGTGGTGCTTCCTGGCACATACAGCGGGCATCCTATTCCTCCAGGCGCGTCTGGCAGGCAAGCTTCCGGACTGGGAACAGCCGCCGGACCCGCGGTACGCGTAAGCGCGGATAGGGTGGGCGCGGCCGTTGTTGTCGCGGGCGGAGCATAAGCGGCCGACCACACCAGATCATCTCCCAGCATACATGCTTGGTCGTTCTGGCCGACTTGGTAAGGACCGTCGAAGACTGGGCAAGAGCACTGGACGATCCCGGGTTGACCAGTCGGGAAACAGGGCGCGGTCATGCATCCGGCATATGGCGCCTGCGAGCAATTGGCTTGGCCAATTCCGTTCTCGGGGACGCAGTCGAAGCTGAATGTGGAGTATCTGCCCGTCCCGGGAATCAAATTTCCCTGATTGACCGCCTGGCATACCGGGGCCGAGTTAATCGTCCCGCACAGGCTGCCGTCAGTCCCGCATTGAGCAATAGTATCTTGATATACCCCGTAGTTCAGGATGGCGTTGATATCTACGAAGTACACTCCGTAGGGAATGTCGAAGCATTGGCAGTTGGCGTAATGGCCATCTGCTGTCAACGTGCAGGATAGGTCTTCGGGGCCGGAGCTCGGTCCCGAGTAATAGCAGAGCGCGAAGGGGCCTCCTCTGCACGGCAAAAAATTGCTCGCCGCCAGGGTGATGTCGGCGTAGGCGGGGCCGAAGCTGGTCGTCCAGTTTGCCGGGTCGCTCCAGAACGCAAGCGAATTGGGGACAAAGTGAACGATCCCCGGCCCCGGCGGCTGCGATCCGCCCCCGTTGCAGCTCGCCGCGAGCAGCATGCCCAGTGTAAAGAGATGAACTGCCGACTTAAGCCGGCGAAGGACAAACCTTTCGAAGATACCGACGCAATTGCGCACCGCCTCACCTCTTTCGGGTAAACGTTATCTCTGTCGGAGGGTGAATAACGTTTCACAATTGGAGTTGACCGGAATTCCATTTTGAATTCTGCTTTAGACCCGCACCAACCACAGCCCGTCTGCGAACGCAAAATTCAAGCCCAGGTTTGAGTCAAAGGCGCTTTCCACCCGTGCGCATCGATCAGACGCTTCGGGTTACGCTTGCGATGGAAGGGGCCCTTCACAACGCCCCTCCGGTCTTCCCAAGCTCGCCTGCCTAACGCGCGCCGCGCCCGAACAGCATTACTTTCGGAGTCTGGATAATGATCTGCAGGTCGAAGACCAACGACCAGTTCTTGATGTAGTAGAGGTCGTAGCAGAGCTTGTCGCGCGCGTCGTCGAGACTGGCGCCGTATGGCCAGCAAATCTGGGCCCATCCGGTGAGCCCGGGTCTGACGGAGTGCCGGTAGTCGAAGAGCGGCAGCTTGCGGGACAGCTCGGCGACCATCTCGGGCCTTTCGGCCCGGGGTCCCACCAGGCTCATGTCGCCTCTCAGGACATTGAATAGTTGAGGAAGTTCATCGATTCGAAACCGCCGAATCAGGCGACCCAAGCGGGTGACTCTGGCGTCATCGACCGCCGCCCACACCGGTCCGGTCTCGTGCTCGGCACCGTCGCGCATGGAGCGGAACTTGTACAGCAGGAACGGTCGGCCATCGAGGCCGACCCGCTGCTGGGAGTAAAGAACAGGGCCGCGCGACTCCAGGGGGATGAACAGCACGGCGACGAGCGCAACCGGGAGAAAGACCAAACCGATCGCGATCGTTCCCGCGATGTCTATAGTGCGCTTGAGAAAAGCTCTGAGGCGCGAGCGGACGAATCCGGGTGCGAATACCAGCCAGGTCTCGCGCAACAAAGCGACCGGCAGCTTGCCTGTCATTCGCTCGTAGAATGATTCGAGGTCGATGACCTCGTTGCCGTGCACCCGCCATTGCATCAGCTCGCGCACCGGGAAGGGCGAGCTGTCTTGATCGGTAACCACCAGACTCATGAAGCGCGAATGCACCGGCAACTTGTCGAGCGATGACACTTCGTAGACTTGGTCGTCAGCGGAGCTCTGGCCGCTGGCGGAAGGCGCCGGGCACTCACTGTAAGCGACAGTGCCCAGCAGCTTGTAACCCAAGTGCGCGCGCAGAGTGACCTCCTTCGCAACCAGCCGGGAACATTCGCCGTTACCGAGGATCAGCACACCGATACTCGTGCGTCCGGCGAAGAAGGTGGCCACCGCAAGCCGCCAGGCGATCAGCGCAAGGGCAGCGATAGTAATATGGATCGCGTAGTAGCGCCGGCCGAGGTCGAGACCCGGCGCGATCAGCACGAGCAAGCTGAGGAGGACGGCTAGCTTGGCGGTGGCGCTCAGCAGCGCGGCGACGATGCGCGAGCGGGCCAGCGGGCGCTCGATGGCATAGAGATCCTCGAAGTGGATCGCCGCGATGTAGAGGATGCCGACCATGATCGCGGTGCCGCCATAGCCCAGCGGCCCATGCCATTCGAGATGCGGACGGCCCACGATCGCGAACACGCCATCGGCCGAGAAGGTGGCAATCAGGAAGTCGCCGCTGATGAGCAGCGCCCAGCGACGAGCCAAACCTCGTGGCTTGAACATCGGGACTCAACAGAGAGAATGTGGTGAACTTGGGTTGCGCTTGAGCCGGACAGTTATCTACTACTTATACTCACAGTCGGTTCGCACAATGATCTTCCTGCTGCGTCTGTTTGAGCAGTATGGCGACGGCCAGTGGCCAGGTGGTAGCTTTCGATTAACTCCTCAACCGAACGCTCCCAACTGTATTGTTGTTCGACGAGACGCCTAGCGTTGTGGGCGAGTCGATTTCTCAGTGGCGCGCTTCGAAGCAGCGCGACGGTTTTGTCCGCGAAATCGCTGGCAGTCTCGGCCACCAGCAAGTGTTGCCTCGCGATCACGTCAAGTCCGCCCAGCGCGCTAGGGGTGGCGACGATCGGCGTACCGGTTGCCATCGCTTCGAGCACTTTAAACTGCATTCCTGAGCCTGACCGCATTGGCGCTACCGCTATTGTCGCCTTTTGCAGGTAGACATGGACATCCGGGACGTAGCCAGTGAGTATCACGCCGGCCCGGCGGCATCGACGGCGGATCGGCGCTGGCAGGTCTCCCCCCACTGCCACGAACTCCACCTCCGGTAGCTGGCTGCGGACCAGCGGCAGCACCTCGGTCGTGAAGTAGTCGAGCGCATCGGCGTTGGGGAAATAGCCCATTCGTCCTGAGAAGACGATCGTCGCGGGCGCGCGTCCCTGCTCGACGAATCGGTAGCGTTCGAGGTCGACTCCTTGGCGAGCAACCCGCAGATTCGGTAACGGACCAATCGCTGCGGCGTCCAGCGGGGAACAGACGATCATCTGGTCGAAGCGCCGCGCGAGCTGGCGCTCGTAGCGGCGCAGGCGCCTGGCTTCGAGGGCCACCACCAGCCCCATCGGACCGGCTTCCCGCGCGGCACGGCGCGACATGTTGACCGAGTACGCATCGATCAGATCAATTACCTTGGGCAGGCGGTTGATGCTTTCGAGGGCTGGCGCCATGCGTGCCAACTGGACGTGTATGACGTCGAAGGCCTCGTTCGAAACAAGGCGCTTGATGGTGCGCGCTATCTCGCGATTGGAATAGTAAAGCACCTGTAAAGGCTTGGAGCAGAAAGGTGCGGCGGCGAGATTGACTGCGCGCCGCCAAGAGGAATCAGGCACAACTTCGATTCGCTCGCAAAAAGGCGCAATGGCTTCAAGCCCCGCCTCCTCAACGTTGCGCTGAATCGGCGTGACGAGCGTGATGCGATGTTCGCGGGAGAGGATTCGGAGCTGATGGTAGGCGCGGACGCGGTCGCCTTGGACCAAGGGATAAGGAAAGCGGGATGCGACGAACAGAATTTTCACGCCGCGAGGCAGGCCTCGTAGAGTTCAAGGGTCTGTTTGGCGCTCCGGCTCCATGAGAACTTGCGCGCTTGTCCCAGGCCACGCCTGGCCAGAAGCTCGCGCAAGGGTTCATGGGTCGACAGCTCCAGGAGCGCCCGCGTGATATCGCATTTGCTCCATGGATCGACATACAAGGCGGCATCGCCGGCCACTTCCGGCAGCGAGCCTGCACGCGAACAGACTACCGGAGTGCCGCAAGCCATAGCTTCTAGCACCGGCAGCCCGAAGCCTTCGTAAATTGACGGATAAAGTAGAGCTTCGGCGGCATTATACAGCGCCACCAGCGCCTCGTCCGAAACAAACCCGGCGAAAGTCACTCTTTGCTCCGGCCCCAGCTTACTCAGCGAGCCAGCGAGCGTTCGTCCCTTTTGCGGCATGCCGACAATCACTAGTTCCAGCGGTGCGCCGGAATGGCTCCGCAAACCGGCGAAAGCCTCAATCACGCGCGCGGTATTCTTGCGCGGGTCAACGCCGCCCAAGGCGAGGATGAATTTGCCTTCAATACCATAGCGGCGGCGAACGCCCTCGATCGCACATGGATTTTCAAGCTGCCGAAACTCGTCGGCCGGAGCTGCGTGGATGATCGCGATCCGATCACGGCCAATGCCAACGTAGCGCTCGATTCCGCAAGCCGAGTCATACGAATCCGTTGCGATCGCATCTGCCCCCTTGGCGATGATCGGCACCACCAGACGCCGATACCATCGGCCAAGGCGCTGGTACGTTGACCGCGGTCGCGGGACGAGCGCGGGCGGCATCAGGTACAGTACATCGTGAATCGTAACCAGCAGTTTGGTATGCGGAGGCCGCAGCAGGGGACCAGTATTGGCGGTGCAGTGCAGCAGATCGATATTGTCCCTCGCGGCCATCAGCGGGAGACTCACTTGTTCGCGGTAGGCGTAACCTTTGCCGACAGTGTGGAAGCGCCAGCTCGCGGAGGTCTCGGCCGGTATCAAGCCGCGACTCGCCTCGCAATCCAGGTACACGATGAACTCGTGCGCGCTCTCCAGCCGCGCCATCGCACACAGCATCGACCGGACATACTTGCCGATTCCACGCGGATACGAGATTAGCCGGGCATCGATACCTACTTTCAATTGCGGTAGTCAGTAAGATCGCGGGCGAGGGCGACACCCCGCAACCCTGTTGCCTCGGCGGCGTGCGCCTAGGTGGCCTGAAACAGTTTCCAGTTGCAGCGCACCCAATCGAGCAGACGTCTGATGCCTTCATGCTTTCCGGTTGTCGGTTTCCAGCCAAGCTCGCAAGTGGCCCTGGTGATGTCGGAAACGAAAATCCGCTGGTCACCCGGCCGCCAGTCACTAAACGAGTATTGGATCTTCCTTCCCAGGAGCTCGCCGAGCAGGCCAAGCACTTCAAGAAGCGAAGCCGCGTTGGCGTGGCCGCCGCCCAGATTATAGGCGCGCCCGCGGGCGCGGCCGATATGATTCACGGCCTTTCGATAACAATCGATCAGATCATCGACGAATAGGATGTCGCGCACTTGTTTGCCGTCGCCGTAGATTGTAATCGGCCTGCCGCCCACGGCGGCGATCGCAAACCACGCCACCCAGCCCTGATCTTCGATGCCAAATTGCCGCGGACCATAAATACATGACTGGCGGAAACTCACCGCCTTGAGGTTGTAAATCCGCGCGTAGTCGAGGACGTATTGATCGGCCGCGCCCTTGGAGCAGCCGTAGGGCGAATGGAAATCGAGTGGTTGCGACTCTGAAGTTCCCCGAGACAGATCCGGAAAGACGTAGCGATCGGACTTCTCGACCACCGCCACCGACGCCATCTCTCCGTATACCTTGTTGGTGGAGGCATTCAGTAACACAGCCTCCGGCGCGATGGTGCGAACCGCCTCGCAAACGTTGAAAGTGCCGAGCGCATTGATCTCGAAATCCTCGCGCGGATTGCGGACTGACGTTGTGACCGCAACTTGCGCGGCCAAATGCAGCACGACGTCGATCTCGCGATGGGCCCGGAATACCGCGGCCAACTGGCCGGGATCGCGAATGTCGCAATGGCGGAACTCGAAACAGCCCTGTCCACGAAGCCATTCCAGATTGAGGCTGGCACCCTTGCGCGAGAGGTTGTCGACCACGACGACCTGAGCACCGTCTCTAATCAGCCGCGACGTAGTATTGGCGCCGATGAAACCGGCCCCGCCCGTAATCAGCCAATTCATGTTTGCTAGTCCGAACCAGCCTCGGGCTCAGGACCTGCCTACGCGTCAAGCGTGTTTGGAATTAGAATAGCGTGGTGCGCAGGTGCGGTGGTCCTGAGAATGAAGCGATAAAAGGCCAACAGAGTAACGTCGCCCAGAGCGTAAAAGGCACCGATCCACACATCGTTGGACAACAGGTGCAGAGTGTAGACTGTAAGCATTCCGTACTTGAGGCGATCGCAACGCCCCGAAGCAAGCTTCCTGTGCGGCCAAACGGCTGCCCAACCGATCGCTACCGAGAGGGCCACAATTCCCGCAAAGCTGAAGTGGGCAAAGGCAGCCTCATAGCCACCGGGAACGATCGAACCCTTGTACGGATAAACATCGCCGAACCACTCGTTCATGCCCGGAATGAGCGCTTCGCGCACGACGAACGGCAGCAGATGGACGAACAAGGCCAGATTCGTAACGCCGAAGTCGTAATCGATAGGCCCGCGCAGCCACGCGCTCATGATGCCGGCAAATCCTGAGAAAGTTCCGATGCTGGCCGTGAAGAACAGCTCAAGCACGTCGAACCTGAGGCCACCGGACGGATCCAGGAAGAACTGCTGCATCGTCTCCAAGTCGTAGTCGAAGCCGTGATTGATATAGTCGCGCAAAGAGCCGTACACGAAGACGATAAAGACCGCGACCAGCGTCCCCATTACCATCCGGCTATAACGGAAGTCGCGCGTGCAGTAATGGCGAAGAAACATGTACTGAAAAAGGACCAGTAGGACGAGACCGCGCGAGTTGAGCAGGATCAGGAAAAGCGAGAACAGAAGCATGGCCCAATCCAGCGGAGTTCGACGGTGACCGTAGGCGATTTTGTGAAACAGCGGCATCTTGGCGAGCCAGAGAAGAAGAATGGTCGCGACTTGCCCACCCTGCATACTACCGAGGGCGTGAAACAGATTGCCGAATCCGCCAAACAGGTGGCTCATGAGAAGAGCCGCAAGCAGCTGCACCGCTAGTATTACGAGGTAGGAGGCGTGCGACTCATTCAAACCCGCTGGGGTATCCGTGGACCAGATGACCTTGCGGCTGGATCCGAAGACGTAAATCAGTGAGATTACAGCCACCGATGCGGTCATCGTGACGTTGGCCAGCCGGAAACCGCCTGGGGAAATAATGTTGTCGAAGTAGCGGACGGTTTGTTCGCCTTCGAAGTCCGGCAGCATGTACCATGCCTGTGATTGATAGAGGATTAGAAAGTTCGCGAACAGAAATAGCGCGACGAGATTGCGCCGGTAGCCCAGAAGCAGTTCTCGCGCGACGATCGAGAGCAGCATCAGCGTCTGAACAACCAGCAGCAGTTTATCGAACGGCAGGTTCAGCTCCGCGCCGGCCCCATCGTTGGCGCCGGTAGTCGCGCCATCCTTCGAGACTGGCAGCGATCAGATCTCTTCGGCCGGTGAGCAACCATCCGGCGAACTTCGCTGGCCGTGTGCCGATGAAAAACGAGTTCGCCACCAGACGCTGTCGCCGGGGCAGCCGCTCGTGGATGAAAAGCAGCCGGTTACGAGTCGCGTAGTACCATCGGTCATAGCTGTCGGTGGCGATGGTCCGGCCGATCTTGTGCTTGACAAAGGTGCGAGTGCAGACCTTGATCCGCCAGCCCGCCTGCCTCATCCGATACGAATAATCGAGGTCCTCGCTCTGAAAGAAGTAGCGCTCATCGAAGAGCCCGACGTTGTCCACCACCGCGCGCTTCAGCATCATGACGCAGCCCATGAGCAGGTCGGCGTCCAGAATCGCAGGAAGCACCGGGTTGTCGAGCTGGCCGGCATACAAATGGGGCGCGCGAGCCAACCACGGCGTGATGCGGGCGCCGCAGAACCAGATGTAGGCAGGGTCACTGAAGTAAAGGATCTTTGCGCCAACCGCGCCGATCTCGCGGTCAGCGCTCGCGGTTTCCACCAGCGTCGAGAGCAGGTTTGGAGCAACCACGGTGTCATTGCTCAGCGTCACAACAAATTCGGCGCCCGCGCCGAGAGCGTGGCGGATGCCACAGTTATTGCCGCCCGCAATGCCGAGGTTGCGGCCGGTCCGAACAAGCGACACCCTGTTTGGATCTTTCAGCCGCAGCAGTTCGCGGTACGAGTCGTCGGTTGAGCCGTTGTCAATTACGAGAACGTGGAAGTCTGGATAGTCATTCGCGAGAAGCGACTCTACGCACTCGACGGTGTCGCGCCATCCGTTGTAATTCAGGACGACAACCCAGACGTCGGCACTACGCTCAGTCGACATACGGGCTTAGGGAATGTCTGAAAGCTAACTCTCGCCGCCGACACTTGCCTGCTACCGATGGTTGCTCGACTTCGGCGCCGCGGTCTGCATGCAGGAGCAATCCGTTTGCCATGTTCAGGAGCTATCAGGTTCGCGATGGTCGATCGCGGGCGGCCAGTCGCGCTGTCGCTAAAATGTGCACAGAGTCAGGTGCTCAATCTTGCCCACCGATAGCTGTTGCGGAAACAGCCGTAGACCCTCTTTGTCGTGAGCGGAGCTGCTCCACTCAGTGTCTCTCTGGCTCCGTGCAAGAGCAGGCGTGCGATCAAACGCAGAGAAAGAAAGCCGTGAAACCTGCGGTCAGAGGCCAGCGCCGGCACCATCTCGGGATACGCCATCGGCCAAACGGAGGTGCGTCTGATCCATTCCTTTACGTCGCGGAACGCCGGCCTGCTCAGCACCTCGAGCAGATGCTTGAAGACCTCTCTGCGTTCAGCGGAGCGCTGTCTGCCGGCTGCCGAGTATGAAGACCGACTGGCAATCCTGATCCTGACCAGCGGCTGCGGCACGAAACAGACCCCGTGCCTGATGCCAACTACCATTGCTGCGAACACATCGCAGTACCACTTCAACTCCTCAATGAGTCCTCCCGCCTGGTTGTGCGCGGATCGCTTAACTATCGAATTTGACTGGCTGGCGGTGAAGGCACCGATGCACGCAAACTTGTGCTCCCCTTCTGTGGCTGACAGATAACGGGGCTCCGCGCTCAGATGGCTCCTGATCGTGCGTCCATCAGAAGTCCGAACTTCGACCTGGCACAAGCCGGCCTGCGGATATCTCTGCAGCAGCTCCATACACTGCGCGAAAAATCCCGGCTCAACTCGATCGTCAGCGGCAGCGAAGTAGACATAGTCACCGCTCGCGAGCGCCACCGCGTCGTTCGCTGTTTTGACTACTCCGCGGTTGATGCGGTGTTCGACTAGCCGGATCATCTTGTGACGAGCTGCTATCCGTCTGATGACTTCGATACTGCCGTCGGTGGACCCGTCATCGCTGACGATTACTTCGGCGGGCGGAAACGATTGTGACAGCACCGCGTCGAGCGCCTCTTCGACGTAGGCCCCGTGGTTGTAGTGGCACACGACCACCGAGAGGCTATGCCCGTTCATATCCCGCGACGGTCCCGAAGCCGCAGAGCACGGCTGACCAGAGACACTCAACAGCCGGCGCCGACTGCAGTGGCAGCACTTGGGCCTTGCGCCGGCGCGTGCCATCGCGCCCGGCATCGCAACCAGATGATTGTGCCGACCGGCACCACGATGAAAGCGGTCACTGCCGCATAGCCTGCCGCCATCCCGGTTGGTCCGAAGCGTCTGCCAAGAATCCAGGTTGACAGCCCGATCAGAACTGCGCTGGCAATTGAAAGGCCAAGAAAGGGTTCCTGCTTGTGAGCGCGCAAATACACGGATTGCGGGTATGACAACTGCATCAACACGACTGCCATGAGAAACAGACCGGTGGGCAGAGGAGTTAGCAGGCGCAGCGCCAGCGAAGACCGCCATGCGTTGAGCAGGTACACCGCGAGCCATGCCAGCGACGCCGCACCGGCCGCCACGATGAGACCCATCCGGGCAGCGCGGAACATGAGGTCGTCAAGCGACGCATGGTCGCGCCGGGCGATGAGCACACCGAAGGTTGGCGCCTTGCTGAAAACCCAAGTGGTTGCGATCGCCGAGATCCCATTGGCCATGCTCAAAGTCAATCCCACTTGTCCAGCCACCACCGCGCCGTGGTAGCGAAAAGCAACCGGTGTGAACAGCGAAAAGCAGAAGTAGCCGGCCAACCAGGAGAGCGCGAACTTCCACTGCAGGCTCCAGAGCTCGAGCCGCCAGCTGATTTGCTCGCCGCGACTCCTCGATCGGAAGCTCGCGAAAAATTCCCGATAGCGGCCGCTCAGGAACATCACGTTGTAGACGAGCTTCGCCGCGGTGGATAGGACGGGACTCCACAGGCCGGCTCCCAAGGCGATGGCGGTCGACAGCGCGACGGTGTGGAGCGCGGATTCGACGAATCTGAAATGGTAAACTTCGGCGATCTGATTGCATCCCTCGAGCAGCGCCCAAGCCGGAATTAGAGCGAGCATCATAGCGCTCATCAGGCAGAGCGCGAACCACGGCGATGCCCAAGTGAGCGTGGTAGGCGTAGAGTGCGAGAAGAACACGAATCCGCCGATACTCAATCCGGCCGCCGTCAGGACCGCTGCTACTGAGTACCAGCGAATCGCAAAACGGCCTAGACTGAGCAATCGCGAAAGGGCTTCGGGGTCGCCGCTGATGTAGCCCTCTTGATTCAGCCGAAGATGAGCCCACTCGTGGCTCGCGAACTGGATAATGACTTGACCGAGCCCGAGTTCGGCGAAGACCTGCAGCATCAACATGCTCAAGAAAGTGTAGTAGAAGCCCTGCATCTCGGGGGAAAAGCAGACGATGACCAGCAGCGCGGTGAGTGGTCCGGTACCGGCCTGCCATAGCTTGTGGACAATCCCGTAGAAGATCGCCCGGTCGAGTTCCGCAAACCGCATCAGGACCCGGATGCGTGCCAGGAGATGCGGTCCCGGCGCAGCCTCGGACGTCGTCTGGAGGTCAACTACCGTGGCGCGATTCATTGCGGTCCGCCGGCACCCAGGTCGATCAGCGCGCGCCCCACTATCCCCACTTCGAGGTCTACCAGCGCCTGATTGATTTGCTCTAGCCGGTACTGATGAGTAATCAATGCCTCGAGCTTCAACTTGCCCTCGAGATAGAGCCTCGCGTAGTAGGGCAGATCCCGGTCGAGGTCGCTTTCCCCGCCCCAAGTCCCGAGCAGCCGCTTTCCCCGGATGAGATCGAAGGGATCGATCGAGATGCGGCCGCCGTGAGGCAGGTTGCCGGCGAGGATGCACAGCCCGCCGTGGTCGCGGACGGCGCGCAAGGCGAGCTCCATGGTCTGCGCGCGGCCAGCGGCCTCGATCGCGCAGTCGACGCCTGAGCCGTCCGTGAACTCGAGGATCGCCGCAAGCGGCTCCTCAAGTTGCGGATTGACCGTGTGGGTCGCACCAAGCGTCCGTGCCCATTGGAGCTTTTGATCGACGACATCGACGGCGATGATCGGAGCCGCTCCCGCGATCGCCGACGCCATCACGGCGCTCAAGCCGATGCCGCCCACGCCGAAGATCGCCACACTCTGTCCCGCCTGAAGCCGGGCCGTGGTGCGGACGATTCCCGCACCGGTCGGAATCGCGCATCCCAAAAGCGCAGCTTCGCGCGATGGAACCGTTGCGGGTACGGCGGTCACACGGCTCTCGCAAGTAACCGTCCGTTCCATAAAGGTGGCGATCGCGCCGGAGTTCACCAGACCATCTGAGCCCCGGTAGGCGATCGACTGCACGTCGGCGCCTGATCCCTTGATCCACGACATCACTACCCGGTCGCCGGGTTTCACTTTGGTAACGCGCGGCCCGCATTCGAGCACGACCCCGGAACCCTCGTGACCCAGCACATGTGGCAGGAACCGATCGATGCCGCGCTGGCCGCTGACCTCGAGCAGCTGGCTGTGGCACACTCCACTGAAGGCGACTTCCACGATTAGCTGCCCGTCGCGGAGTTGAGGCAGTTCGAGCTCTTCGATGCGTAAGGGTTCGCGAAGCGCGCGCAGGACCGCAGCTATTGTTTTCAATCTGAAGCGTCTTCGAACGCAGCCAAAGAGATCAGCGGCTCGCAGACTCCACGTGCATGGGGTCAGCGATCGGTCAAATCCTGCCTACATAGCGGAGGCCGGCAATCCGCGTCAGTCCCGGCACCGCACGCGACGGCAATCGGCGCAGCGTTTGCGATGCCGCCCGCACCATCCGCCACGAGCTTCCGAGCGTCCACCATACGCCCCACGGCAGCGTCCGCTTGAGGATGGCGCGCCAATCCGATCGGTCCTGTTGTCTCTCATCCGGGTACGAACTCTGTATCCGAGGCTCGAACTTCTGTCGCGGTATCGCGTCGCAGGTCGATTGCGCAGTCTTCTCAGCGCAAAAGAGGACGCCGACTGGGTTGGGAGTATGCAAATCCAGGGCGAATCCGTTGTTATTGAAGCCAACTTGGTATTCGTAAAGCTTCCACCGTTCAGCTGAGGTCAGGACCGAACCGGAATCGGTCAGCCAAGCCCTGAGGTTGACGAACTTGTTGGCCGCGTAAAAGTCCGAGAACAGGCGCGGACTTAGACAGTAGTAGCCGTGATCAATGAAATTCGAAGCGGGTGACATGTGCACGACCCGGCCGCCCTGCTTCAGCATCTTGCTGATATTGACCAGGCACTGCCTGACATCGAACACGTGCTCGAGCGTACCGCCATCAATGATCAGGCCGAACCGCTCACAAAGCTCCGGCGGCACCGGAGCGCTCAGATCGTGGATAAAGTCGGGCCGCTCATAATCCGACACATCCATCGCAGACGCCTCCGGCAAACCCAGCAGCGAAAAGAATGCGAGGTCGCTGGTATGGCCCGTGCGCTGCCAGCCTGGAATGTTGGTTGAAACCGCGGCGCTTGCGACCTGTTCCGCAGCTTCGATTCCCTCCTGCCGCAGGATGCGAAGTACCTGCGCATAGGTCGCGAATATGAACTGGCGGCCAAGCGTCAGCACCGGCCCCTGGAATGGCTCGGCTCGGTGTAGGCGGACAAGGAACCTAAGCGCAGGTATACCCAGTCCCATCGCTAGCTCCGGTCAGTCCCGAATCGGCGGCGACAGAGCTGCGGGCGCGCGATCAACTTCTTCTTTTCTGGATAATAGTTCGGTAGGAGAGCAGCGCGATGATCGAAAGGCTATCAATGATCTCATGCTTCGCCACCATCTCGATGCAGCGTTGGATCGGGAACCACGCGCTTTCGACCGACTCGCCAGCATTGGCACTCTTGGGAACGGCGGTGAACCGATCGGTGTAAAAGAGATAAGTTGGGTTGTGAAGCGTATCGAGGCCGGGCTGAAACGTGAGCAGCGGCCTGAGCTTGCGGCAGCGCACTCCGGCCTCTTCCAGACATTCACGGGCCGCTGCGGCCATCGGGGTCTCCCCCTGATCAACCTTGCCGCCGGGTATCTCCCATGACATTCGGTCGATGAGCACGCGGTATTGCCGGACCAGCAGGACGCGTTCACCCGAGACCACGACCAAACCGGCGCGGCCACCGTAGTCGGTAACGAAGTATTCCTTTCTGACTCCATCGAAGGCCGCCGAGAGCCGGTACACGCGGTGATAGCGGTTTCGATACACTACTCGCGGAGTGCTGATCCGCGGCGAGCGCAGAGTCGTCGGCTCAATCCGGGCGTTCGGCATCACAACGCGCTATTCGGCGATGAACCAGAAATAGTCACCGGCGTATCCGACTTCCGCGAACAGCTTCTTCCAATGATCCGTGTGCATGTAGGTCAAGGCCGTTAGGTTCCACTTCAGCATATTCTGCCGCTCTCGTTCGTTGCGCCATGCGTCCACTGTGATGAACGCATTGCCGCGGGTCACGCGCTGAATCTCGCGCAATGCCCGCTTGCAGTCTTCGAGTTCGAGGTTGTGAATCGTGTTAATGCCGATGACGAGGTCGAACGAGTTGTCGTCGTAGGGTAGCTTCTTGGCGTCCCCTACTTGGATGAAGGGCTTCATCTCGGGCAAGCTGTTCTCGACCGCGTACCCGGAGATGTCCATGCCCGCCACCGTCAGCTGCGGCATTAGCTGCTTGAAGTCGTACAACATGAAGCCCTTGCCGCAGCCCACGTCCAGCACAGCTGCATCCGGGGCGAGCCGATAATATTCGCTGAAACGTCGCACGGTGTCGGTCCAGAACCGCGGATGGTAGCTATAGCCCCCATAGCCAGTCAGGCGGTCACCGTCGAAAAACTCCCGCCCGAACTTCCGGGCGACTCGCCTGTGCTCCGCCGTGATCAGGCGGCCCCGCTCGTCGATGGGCCGTCCCGAGCGCGGATAACACTCCATCAGGTCGATCTCAGCCATCACGTGTCAAGCATTTGCCCGCGGTGAGTCGCCGAAGTCGTCTCTGACCGCTCTGACGATTTCCGTCGCGACTTAGGCCGAGTTTCGCGCAGTGCTCTTGGTAGGTACCGCGGTCGGTCACGAAATCTCCGGGCACTCGACGGTGTCGCGCCATCTGTTGTAATTCAGGACAACGACCCAGACTCGGGCACTATGCTCAGTCGACATAAGGGCTTGGGTAGTGTCTGCAAGCTAACTCTCGCCGCCAACCACACGATAGCTGCCGCGGACGATGCGCCGGTACGGGACGCGCAAGCGCCGATAGATCGTTCTCAACGGTCCGACCCGTCGAAGAGCCCGCTTGGAGCTGTACCAGAAGGCCCGGCCGACTACCTTGGGAGACAGGTAGTCCCAATGCTCCGGATGTATGGCGATGAAGCGCAGTATCTGCAAGTGAAAGAAGCCAAGGTAGCCACTCCTCTTCAGGGCGGACAGGACGTCACGATAGGCAGCGGTCTTGGGCAGACTCAACATCGTGGCGAGGACTGCGCGCTGGAGCTTCCACTGCCTGGTACCGACGAGCATCGTCGAGTTGGGCACGATACGGGCGGCGGCGAGATTTTCCGGTATGTAACAGAAGCCCTGGCGGAGCCCCATGACGAGCAGCACGAAGCAGTCGTTATGCCATTTGAGCTCCGGGATGAGGCCGCCGGCGTCTTCGAGAGCCCGCCGCCGCATCACGGAAGAATGCCCGGAGACAAGAGTCGCGATGAATCCGCTGCGGTAGAGTTCGACCAGTTCGGACGGCGAGAAATAACATGGTGCAGTACTCAGATACTGCCTGTTGCGATTGAGCGGGCCCGACGCATCCGCGAAGGTGGTCGGATCCGACCAGCAGAATGCCGCTTGAGGGTGCTTTAGAAGGACGTCGACCGACTTGCGGAAGAACCCCGGCAATACTCGGTGATGAGCGGCGGTGACATAAATGAATTCGCCCGTCGCCTGCTCCAAGCCGCAGTTCGCGGACGCAAGGGTTCCGACGTTGCGTGAGTTGCGGATCAGCCGTACTGCGGGATTCTCCGCGGCGAAGCGGCGCACTTCTTCCACGCTGTCATCGGTCGATGCGTCGTCGATCACGATGACTTCTTTTGGAGGCAGCGATTGACTGAGCAAAGCGCCCAAAGTTTCGGGCAGGTAGCGAGACTGGTTGTAGTTCGCTAGCACTACCGAGATTGGTGGCTGACCTGTCGCTGTTATGCCTGCTACAGATGGTTGCTCGACTTCGGCGGCACGGTCTGTATGCAGGAGCAATCCCTTTCCCATGTTCAGGAGCTTCAATAGCAAGTCAACGCAGTGATGCTTCGCTTGGCTTGACGATCATATTGCGAAGAAACTCGTCGCGGTCGAGCAACGGCTCGGCGTCTTCGATCGGCCTAGGGTATTTGACCTGTGGAATGACTCGATGCTCGGGGCGTATTTCGACGTTGCAGAAGACCGCACCGTCGCTGTCGAGCACCGTATGGATAGCCCGAGCAAGCTCCGCGTTACGACAAATGGTTACGACTTTGTAGCCGTAGGCGGCTGCGACCCTGCCGAAATCGGGGAAGGCGAGCCCGCCGGCGACGTTCGAGCCGACATAGCGCGATCCGAGCCACTGATCCTGGGTCTGTTGGATCATGCTGTAGCCGTGATTGTTCAGCACGAAGATCTTGATCGGCAGGTTGTGGCGCAGCACGGTCGCCAGTTCCTGGATGTTCATCTGCAGGGCGCCGTCGCCGGTCACGCAGATCACCGGCTTGCCGCCCAGTGCGATGCTCGCGCCGATCGCAGCAGGCAAACCGTAGCCCATCGCGGTGTTGTTGAAATCATGGAAGGCGCGTTGATCTTCCTTGAATTCAAAAGCCTGCATCATCCAGGCCAAAGCGCATCCCGTGTCTAGCACGATGGTGTCACCTCTGGCCGATGCGCGGGCGAGCTCCTTTACGAAGACATAAGGATTGACCGAACTCTCCAAGTAGTACTCCTTGCAACAGATGGGGTACGTTTCTTTCCATCGTGCGATCGTACGCATCCAGGGCGAGACATCGCGCGGCCGGATTCCCTCGAGCGCGGCGAGAAGTGCGCGAAGGAAATCCTTGGCGTCGGCCTTTATGGCCAAGTCCAGCCGCGCACCGAATCGCGCAAACTTGTCCAGTTCGGCGCCGTCAACATCGACCAGGATCTTCCGCGCCTCTCGGGCGAAGCTGGTCGGCGGACTCCCCGCTTCGTGAGTGTCGAGACGGCTTCCGATCGACAGAACCAAGTCGGAATTCTGGACAGCGAAGTTGCCGTATCGGGTGCCATGCGTGCCGAAGGCGCCTACCAGCAACGGATGGTCGTAGGGAAGAAGATCCATCATTGCCCAGGTTGGAACCAGCGGGAAGCCCAGACGTTCGACCAATGCCCTTGCTTCCGCCTCCGCCCCGGCCAGGCGCACTCCCCATCCCAGTATGACTACCGGGCGCTCGGCCTTCTCGAGCAATCGGATACATGCATCCGCCTGCGCCTCCAGTTCGCGGCCATTGTTTACTCGCGGCGGAGGAACGAATGATTCGAGCTCTTCGGGATTTATTTCGCTGCGTTGCAGGTCGTCGGGAATGTCCACCAGCACCGGGCCCGGGCGCCCGGATCTGGCAATGTGACTGGCCTTTTCGAGCTCGTATCGGATTCGCCTGGGATCCTCGATCAGCACCGCGTACTTGGTAATCGGGCGATACATCTCGACCGACTGGGTTTCCTGGAAGCCGATTTGTCGTACGCCGCTGTCGCCTCTGAGCCGGTAGGTGGCGACTTGCCCGGTGATATAAATCACCGGGACCGAGTCGAAATAGGCACAGCACACCCCGGTGATCATGTTGGTAGCACCTGGTCCGCTGGTCGCCAGCGCCGCGCCGAGGTTGCCGGTCGCGCGTGAATAGCCGTCGGCCGCCATCGCGCCGGCTTGTTCGTGCTGGGGACAAATGAACTCGATGCCGGGGGTCCTGGCGATCGAATCGATCAGATGCACCGACGAACCGCCGGCGATGGTGAAGACGTGCCTGATTCCTTGCTCCGCCAGGAACCGGGCAACGTAGTCGGACAGCTTCACTCGCCGCCGCCTCTCACCTCGGAGCGGACGCCAACGCCCACCGACCAGAGGTAGTGGCACATCGGCGCGTATCCAGTGTGAATTACTTCGTCGTTCATACCGAACATGAAGACGTTCTCGAAGTACCGCTCATTAAGCGCGCGCAGCGATTCCATACTCTTGAGGTTGATGTGCTGGATCCGGCTTCGAGGCGTCGCGTACTGCGCCGCCGCAGCGTTGGGCGTGCCGGTGATCAGCACACCGTTGGATGCAAGGCAGCGCACCACGTTGGACATGAACCGCTCCTCGTAGCGGGGTTCGAGATGCTCGATCACATCGATCGAGTAGGCGGCGTCCACCTGCACATCAGGAAACCGCTCATTAAGATCGACGTTGAGATAAGTGACGTTGGTAAGATGCGCCAGCCGCTGCTTCATCCCTTCGAGCAGCCGGGTGTCCCAGTCGACCGCATAGATGCGCTCGGCGACCTCCGCAGTCAGCGGCAGCCCGAAGCCGTCGCCCGGGCCAATCTCTATCACGGTTTTCTTGCCCTGCAGCATCTTGGCGCAGAACTTGTAGCGCGCCAGCACGAAGCACATATGCCGCGGGTCGTGGAGCAGGCTGTATGAAGTCCAGGGGCCGAGCCGCAGCTCGGGAGTATCGAATTGACAGTCGGTCCCCTTCTCATACGCCTCCTTCGCTGACTGGAGTTCCGGTTGGTCACTCATCAGAACAATCTCCTGCCAGGTTGAACTGCAAGTTCGACGGCCTCAGTCGCGATTGCCGAAGCGGCGGAGCTTATACTTGTCCGGATCGTTCTGCAGACGCCGCGCGAGGCCCGCTTCGTTGTTCCGCCATGGGTCGTGCACGACTGAAAAGTTTCGCCCTCCGGCCACGTCCGGGCCCTGTGCCGCGCACCAATTGATGCAGTCGTAGATCTCGTCATTGGAGGTGCCCGGCTTTTGCGAGTTGACGAATTCGAGCGTCCTGCGGTAGTTCGCCCCGGCTCTATCAGGATTGGCGAGTGTCTGCTGATGAATCTTGGTTCGAACCCACCCGGGACCCAGAATGAAGACGTTGAGCTCGGGGTTCTCGTTGTCCAGCAACTCGCACATCTTGCTCAGGAGGATCTTCGACACGCAGTAGGCCGAGTAGTTGCTGAACGTGCTATTGGTTCCGCCTCCCGCAAAGAACACCGCGTGCACCACCTGATGCGGCTTGCGCCACGGGTAGATGGCATGCAAGGCGCGAAGCTGGGCGGTGGAGTTTACAATCACTGACTGCTCCCAGGCATCGAAGTCGCAGGCGAAGAAGTTCCCGATCGGCTCCTCCGTCCCTATTGCAGAAATGAAGATATCCCACGGCTGGTTCAGGGCAGCATATTCGGCCGCGGCGGCGCGGATGCTCTTCGGCTCGCGTGCGTCGCAGTAAAAGAGACGGATGTCGCCCTGGCTCATCAGTTCGGGAGCGGCGGCTGGACTCCGGTAGGTTCCGACTACCTTGTATCCATCGCGCAGATACCGCTGCGCCAGGGCGGAGCCGATGTCGCTGCTGGCGCCGAGGATGAATACAGTTGGCGGGTAGCTGGCAGAGGCCAAAGCTCAAACAGGGATCACGGGAGGCTGGTCGTGCTACAGTGTGGCAGAATAGTAAATTCACTTCCGCCGGTGTCATCGCACCGCCGCGCAGATTGCCCGCGTGTCGCTACTCAGGCTGTTCCGAACCAGGACGCGGCGTTTCCTTCAGCGCGACGGCGAGGCTATTCAAGGTCGATGCACGTATTCCAGGGGCGCGCAGCGGATTGCTGACCAGTTGTCCTCGATCCAGCCGACGACCTCGCGCAGGCCCTGGTCAAGTGAGATCAACGGCTTCCAGCCAAACTGCGATCGCGCGCGGCTGGAATCGATCACATAGGCGGCGTCCTGGCCCAACCGTTCCTCTTTCATCGCAACTGAAGCGGCGAAGTCACGTCCCATCAGTCGGCAAACCTTCTGGACCACATCACGCACCGCGTGGCCAGCGTTGTCCGGCGACAGATGGTAGATTTGACCGATACGACCGTGTTCCATCGCCATCAATTCTCCCCGCGAAACGTCGCGAATATGGATGAATGATTTCACCGCCGCTCCGCCACCATCTAGGGCGATGGTCTTTCCTGTCTTCAGGTAGATCACAGAGCGGGGAATGATCTTCCAAAGCTGCTGATGAGCGCCATAGACGTTGGTTGCGCGAATCATAACCAGCGGGAAACCGAAGTTCTTCGTCAACGTGAACAAGAACAGGTCTGCCGCGGCCTTCGAGGCTGCGTAAGGAGTATTCGGATTGAGAGGAGCTGCTTCAGTGACTCTGCCCTCGCAAGTTCCGTAAACTTCAGGTGACGAGATATGAACGTAGCGTTGAACGTAGTCGCGTGTCCTTAGCACTTTCATCAGCCGAGCCAGAGCTACGACGTTGGTTTCGAACCACTGTTCGGGATATTCCCAGCTTGGCGCCACCTCGCTTTGAGCGGCGAAGTTGACTACGTAATCGGGTCTGAATGAATCGAGCAGCTCAATGAGCTCGTCGGGATGCCGATTGAGATCGAGCTGGCAAAATCTGAAGTTCGCCCGCTTGCGTGATCGGTAGGAAAGGAAGAGCGGACTCTTCTCCGGCGATCGGCTGACCCCGATCATCTCGGCGCGGTCATCCTCCAGCAACAGATCGATGAAATCAGCACCCGAAAATGAGTTACTGCCGATGACCACGGTCTTGCGGGTGTGAGGCACGCGCACCTCCCCTCGATGTGCAGGATGGCTAGAAGGGTCCAGTGAAATTCAAGTCCGGGACATCGAGCGGGGTCGAGCCGGGGAGGTGCAATTCAAGACCATTTGGATTACGCCCGAGCATCTGTCGAGCGGCGGCGACTATGTGCGTCGCGCGCGGGTAATAGTGATTGGCCAGGGCGGGCGCCGTGGGAGTGGGAGCGTCCGGGAAAGTTATCCGCACCGGCGGGTCGGTGAGCTGCCGCAGCGCATGTTCGGATACGCACGCGAGAATCTCTGCCGCCATTCCCACGTTTCGCCACCCGAGATCGACGGCAATCACGCGCCCGGTCTTGCGCACCGAATGAAGAATCGACTCCTCATCGAGGGGACGCAGCGTGCGAAGGTCGATCACCTCGGCGCTGATGCCGTCACCCTCGAGGATCTCGGCCGCTCGCAGCGCTTCCAAGATGGCGTATGAGCTCGCCACGATCGATAGATCACGGCCCTCTCGCGCCACCTTAGCCCGGCCGATCGGCACGCGATAAATCCCCTCCGGCACAGGTCCCGGAATACTATGTAGCCAGCGGTGTTCAATGAAGATGACCGGGTTGTCGTCCTCGATCGCGGCGATGAGCAGCCCCTTGGCGTCGTGAGGTGACGTCGGCGCCACGACCTTGAGGCCCGGCACGTGAGCGAACCATCCGTGGAGCCCCTGGGAATGCTGCGGGCCCTGCCCCCAGCCCCTGCCAATGATCATCCGAATTACCAATGGCATACGCGTCTTGCCGCCGAACATGTAGTGCCATTTGGCCGCCTGGTTGACGATTTGCTCAATCGCCAGCAACGCGAAGTCCAGCCGCTGATGAACCATCACCGGCCGCATCCCCACCAGCGCCGAGCCGATCGCCACTCCGGTCATGGCGTTCTCAGCGGTCGGCATGTCGAGCACACGTGCGGCGCCATGCTTCTGCGCAAGTCCGAGCGTGGTCCCAAAGACGCCTTTGGGATCAGGAACGCCAAGCCCCATTACGTAGACGGCCGGGTCGCGGGCCAGGCACAGGTCGAGCGCTTCCCGGATGGCCTGAAAAAACGCGAGCTCCCTGTTTGTCACTGCGGATGTTCCGGCCCCAGTCATGGTGCGTAAACATCTTGAGTCAGGAGACGTTCATCTGGAGCGGCGCTTCGACGGGCGAATTCAATCGCCGCTTCGATCTCGGCGCGCGACTCGCTCCTCATGACGTCTACCGCGTCCGCGGCGAGAGTGCCGTCGGCGATTAGCCGCGCCTTCATGGTCTCGATCGGACAGCGTTGCCGCCACTGCTCAAACTCATCTTCAATCCGATAACCGAGGTCGTTGTCGTAAGCCGGACCGCAGTGCTCGCGCCAACGGTAGGTAGCGAACTCAAGGAAGCTCGGACCATCACCCTGGCGGGCCCTTCGAACCGCGCGCTGCGCCAGCCGGTGGACCTTCACCACGTCATTACCGTCTGCTTGATGGCTCGCGATGCCATGAGCCTTGGCGATCTTGAAGATCTCGCGTCCATCGGGCTGGCGGACTTTAAGCGGCGAGTAGACCGAGTACAGATTGTTCTCGCAGACAAAGACGACAGGCAGCTTTTTGAGTGCGGCGAAGTTGAGGCTTTCATGAAACACGCCTTCTTCGGTAGCGCCGTCGCCGAAGAAGACCGCGGTCACTCGTGGCTCCTTGCGCATTATCGATCCGAACGCCGTGCCAACCGCAATCGGGATCGTGCTC
>JBGPUE010000063.1:0-21423 GCA_041491005.1 Binataceae bacterium (SeqCode)
GATCCGCCGGAGTCGGCAAGTCCCAAGCCGGTGTGAGACGGGAGAGATCGCTCAATGCCTCGGTACGATTTCAATGACGATTCGGTGGCAGTCGTCGTCGGCTCGGGCGCGGGTGGTGGCACTCTCGCCAGCGAGCTATGCCACAAAGGCTTCAAGGTCGTTCTGCTCGAGGCCGGCAAGCGAGAATCGCCTGCCACTTTTCGCAACGACGAGTGGTTCGCCTTCAACCAACTCGCATGGCTGGACAAACGGACTACCTCCGGTAGCTGGCACATCGCGAAGGACTTCCCCAACCTGCCTGCCTGGACGTGCAAGACGCTTGGCGGCACCACCGTGCACTGGGCGGGCGCCGCGCTGCGTCTTCAGGATCACGAATTCAGAGCCAAGAGCGCCTACTCGAATGTGAATGGCGCCAATCTGCTGGATTGGCCGCTCACCTTGGCCGAACTCGAACCATACTACGCGAGGGCTGAACTCAAGTTGGGTGTCACCCGGACGAACGACATTCCGGGCCTGCCCGGCAATAACAACTTCAAGGTGATGTATAACGGCGCCACGCGCGTCGGCTACAAGGGTGTCCATACCGGGCGCATGGCCGTGAACAGCCGCCCGCGCGATGGGCGGTCGGCCTGCTGGCAACTGGGATTCTGTTTTCAGGGATGCAAGTCAGGCGCGAAGTGGTCGACCCTGTACGCCGAGCTGCCCGGGGCGGAAGCCACTGGCAGGCTCGACATCCGGCCCGAGTCGATGGCGTTGCAGGTGCTGCACGACAAGAGCGGCAGGGCAACCGGTGTCCTGTACGCCGAGAAGGATGGGAATCACCAGACGCAGAAGGCGCGCGTCGTTTGCATCGCTTGCAACTCGATCGAAACGCCGAGGCTGCTGCTGAACTCGGCGTCGACTAGCTACCCGCACGGGCTTGCCAACTCCTCCGGCCAGGTCGGCAAGAACTACATGCGCCATACGACCGGGTCGGTGTTCGGCATCTTTAACAAGCCCGTGCATATGTACCGGGGCACCACGATGGCCGGGATTATCACCGATGAAGCGGAGCTGAATCCCAAGCGAGGATTCGCAGGCGGTTTTGAGTTGGAGACGATCTCGCTAGGCCTGCCTTTTGCCGCGGCCTTTCTCAAACCCGGCGCGTGGGGCCGCGACTATGCCAGCGTCCTCGAGCAGTATCCCAACATGGCCGGAATGTGGATCGTCGGCGAGGACATGCCCCAGGAGACGAATGCGATCACGCTTCATTCAACCGAGAAGGACAAATGGGGATTGCCGATTCCCAATGTGCACTACGATGACCACGCCAACGATGTGAGCATGCGGAGCTATGCCTACAAGCGCGGGGCTGCGGTTTACGAAGCGGTGGGCGCGGTTAAGACCCTCGAAGTTCCTCCCTATCCTTCGACCCACAACCTCGGCACCTGTCGCCAGAGTGAAAAATCCCGCGATGGCGTATGCAACAAATGGGGACAGACTCACGACATCAAGAACCTGTTCATCTCCGACGGGAGTCAGTTCACGACCAGTGGAGCCCAGAATCCCACTCTAACGATCGTGAGCCTCGCAATCAGACAGGCTGATTACATCGCAGCGGAAAGCTCGAAACAGAATATATAGTCATTTGAACCGGCTGGCGCACGCTGGTTACTTCGATAAGCAGATGCTATCGGCGAAGATCAAAGTCTCACTGGGCATCGTTGCCGTGGCAGCGGCCGGATGGCTCGGCGCTTCCGACGCGTGGGCACACCGTGGCGGCGGACCATCGGATCCGTGCGAGCGGCGGCTGGGACCGTTGGTGGTTCACATCACGCTCTATCAACCGGAGTTCGACCCCGATGCAGAGTATTGCAATGCGGTGCCGCGGGCCGGGAAGACCGTGCTGGTGGTGGATATCGCTGGCGACCAGGCGCGGCGAACGGCGCTGGGTCTCGAAGTGACCGCAAGCGACGACTCGCGGAAGGTACTTTCGGTCGCGCCGAAGGTCTACAGGCAGGGAGTCGCCGATGCGGTGGTCGAGTTGAGCGCCGATCACAGCTACATCGTGAGGGTCAACCTCGAAGACGGCGGCGAAAAAGCATCGCGCGCGCTGACCTTCCCGATTCTAGTAGGCGCATGGTACACGGTACTAATCGCACCAGCGATCATGATATCGGTATTGCTGGTTTTGGTGGTGATTTCGATCGTTCGCTACTATCGTTCGCCGCGGGAGGCGCCGGTGTTGAAACTCGTAAGCGCAAGCGGCACTCGGGCGGCTGAGGCGAGATGATCTATCCTGGCCTCGGGGCAAGGGCCGGAGCTCAGCCTGCTCCCCGAGCCGCCCGGTCCAGGCGGGGCCGCATGCGATTGCTGGCAGCGCTCGCATGTCTGGTACTCTTGGCCGCTTGCCATCCCAAGGGCGCCCAAAAGACCGGAATACTGCCGGATGTGACGCTGGTCGATGACCACGGAAAATCGTTCACGCTTGGTTCGCTGAAAGGCAAGCCCGTCCTGGTAAGTTTCATTCATGTGGGTTGTCCGACGGTTTGCACGCCGCTGACCAACAAGTTCGTACAGGTTGCCGATAAGCTCGGCCCGGATTTGGGATCCAGGGTGATGCTGCTTTCGGTGACGAACGATCCGGATCATGATCGGCCCGAGCTGCTGCTCAAGCTTGCGCAGGACAGTGACGCCGACCGGCAGGGCTGGTTGTTCGCGACCGGCACGCCGGAGAATGTTGACCGGGTGATGCACGCGTTCGGGCTGAAGCGCTATCGGCTGCCAGACGGATCTCCAGGGCACATCAGCCAGGTGTTCCTGGTCGGTAGTGACGGACGCCAAAAGCGCGAATACCAGGGGCTGCTCGTGAGTTCAGATGAGGTTGCATCCGATGTCAGAGCGGCACTCGCAGAAGGACGCCGGTCATAGGGCCGTCGGAGTCAGGCCCCGCGATCACTGGTTAACGTTCAGTACGCAGGCCGAGGAGAATTAGCCATGGCTCGAATGGAAGCGGCGCAAAGGCGCCCAGCGAGTGAATACGAGAGCGAGTCGCAAGGAACCCGGCGCGCATACGGTCCCACCGATTGGCTGGGCGGATGGCGGTCGTTGTTCTACGGCTGCGCCCTGATTCTGGCGGCAAATACCTTCCTGTGGATCTGGAACTATGAGTATGCATTCAGCGCCGGCCTGAACTCGGCCAGCCCTGAATTCACACGTTACTACCGCACGTTGTTTTGGGGCGAACTGCTAAGCTTGGGCGTCTTCACCGGCGTCTGGTTCGGCTGGCTGATTAGGACCGGGCGCGAAGAACTCGGCAATCCGATCGAACCAGCCGAAGAGGTGAGGCGGATCGCCGTGCTGTGGAGCATCATCGGAGCCACCAGCCTTTCGATTTATATCGAGGCGAGCTTCTGGCCCAACTGGGACGGCGCATGGCATCAGACGATGGTCCGCGATACCGCGCTGACGCCGACCCACATCCCGATGTTCTACTTCTTTTTCCCGCTCTCCGTGACGCTGGCGCTGGGCGCCTACCTGTACGGACGCTTCCGGATTCCGGCGGTGTACGGCGGCGAGAAGGGCTTTCCGTGGTCCTTCTTTCTCCTAATCGCGGCGGCAGTACTCGAATGCATGGAGGTGGCGTTCAACGAATGGGGCCACAGCCTGTGGCTGTCGGAGGAATTCTTTGCGACGCCTTTCCATTGGCCCTTTGTCGCATACGGATGGCTGGCCGGCGGGATGTTCGCCGTCTGGGGTGAGACCATTCTTCGCCTCTACGATGTCGAGAAGGCGGCAGAGGGCCGCGCCGAACCCGTCCCGTCCATGCCTCAAACGGCGGCTGACTAAAACCAACGCCGAAGACCAAGACGGGCTTCCTGAGGGAGAACGATGGCAGCATCAACAGCAGGCGCGACCTTGGCCGAGCGGCAACGGCGGCTGCAACTTCGCGACCTGCTTAACAAGAAATACCGGTGGATCGATGGCAGCTGGGACATCGTATTCTGGATAACGGCGATCTTCGTTGTCGGCGGCGCTGCCGACATCACCAAGTTGCTGTTTGCTGGCGACTGGGATTTCTGGACGGACTGGAAAGATCCACAATGGTGGCCGGTCATCACGGCCTTCGCGACCATCATAATTCCGTCGGCGTTGCAGTACATTCAGTGGACCGCATGGCGATTTCCGACTGGAGCCACTTACACATCGGTGTGTCTCTTCCTGGCGAGCTGGGCAGGCCGCTACTTTCAATGGCATATCGCGGAGTATTACCCATTGAACTTCGTGTGGCCGATTTCGACGGTATGCGCGGGGATCATTCTCGACTGGCTATTGATGAAGACTCGCAGCTTCATACTCACCTCGCTGTTTGGCGCGCCAATCTGGTGCTTGCTCGTATGGGGATTCAACTACATACCGTTGGCGCCCTTTCTCCAGCCGGCAAATTTCATGCATCACGTTCTGACCGTCGCCGATGTGCAAGGTATCGCCTATATCAGGTCGCAGACACCGGAGTACCTGCGACATATTGAGCGGGGCGCATTGCGAAGCTTTTTGGGAGAGACCCAGTATGTGGCACTCGCGTTCGGCAGCACGCTGGCCGTCGCAGGTTATTGGATCGGGCAGTTCATCGGCCGCTATCTCGCGGTGTGGCCGATCAGAAGGTATATCAAGACTGTTTAAACGCGGTTCGGCGAAGATGCCTGCCAGAGGAAAACTTGTGCTAGTGGCGCGGCGGCTGATCCGACGGATATTGGCGGTTGTGACAGGCGTGATGTCATCGGTGAGTATTGCGCATGCCCACGGCGGCATGGCGGGGCCCGCCGAGATCGGCCCGCCGCTTTTGACGTCGGGCGCCTTGGGTTTCGTTTGCTACTGGGTGATCATGCTTTGGCCTTCCGGTTGGCGCCGCAAGAGTGATTCCGGCAAACGACAGTCGAGCCAGGGAGGCCGTCCCGTGCCGCCGATTGGCTCCGAGAAGAGTTCCCGACCCAGCGCGATGAAACGCGTCACAAGGCTTGGCGCGAACCGTGAGCGCCCCTTCGCGATCGAGGAGGCGAGCGGAAGATGAACTCGCGGCTCAGGTATGGACTCGTCGCTTTGGCGCTGATCACGGCATGTTATCCAGTCGCGGCCTTCGCTCATGGCGAAGCCGGCGACCAGCCGTTCCTGAAGGACCTGACTACTGCTTTTTATGATGTCGCTATTTCACCCACTGCGATTCGGGTGGGCGAGCCCGTCACGATCACCGGTACCGTCAAGATTCTGGAGACCTGGCCCTACACGCTCGATCTGCCAAAGATGGCCTACATCGTGCCGGTCGTGCCGGGTCCGGTCTTCGTTTTGAGAGAAAGGACCGTGAACGGGCAGGATGCGCCGGGCTCCTTCTTCGTTGAGAAGGGCGGAGTCTATCAGTTCAGGATGCAGATTCTCGGCCGCGAACCGGGGCGCTGGCATGTTCACCCGGGGATAGCGATCGGCGGCACTGGCACTCTCGTCGGTCCCGGCGAGTGGGTCGACGTACGGCCCAGTGGCGTGCCATTCGTATTCGATGTGGCGCTGCTCAACGGCCAGCAGGTCAATCTCGAGCACTATGGCGGGCAGTTCGTATGGTGGTGGTCGTTCGCCGGATTCCTTATCGGCGTGGTCTGGATGCTCTACTGGACGCTGACCAAACGGACCGTCACCAACCTCGCGGTGACCAGCCAGCTTCCCATTAACGACGCCGCCCCGGACATCGGACTAATCACGGCCAGAGATCACGTCTGGATGAATGTGCTAGCGGCGGGAACACTTGCCATGCTCGTGATTGGATGGACGTACATGGCGATGCGATACCCGGTTCGGCTGCCGCAACAGACCGACTGGTTTTCGCCACCGCCCATCGCGGCCGGAGCACGCCTGGCCGAGGTCAAGCCGAATGGCGCCAGCTATGACGAAGGGACCGACACGCTGGTGATGAATGTCACGGTGAAGAACCTGGCTCCGGGCCCGATCACGCTCAAGCAGTACATCATGGCGATGGCGACATTCGTTAACGGCGGTGTCGAGGAACAGGCCAAGGCCGGGCCCCGCGATTTTGTCGGTCAGCTGGAAGTGGAACCCAACGGGCCGATCGCTGCCGGTGCAACCACGGACCTGACGCTGAAGATTTCAAGTCGCATCTTCAGCGATATACGGCTGATACCCGTGCATGACCCGCAACAATTCATTGCCGGGCTGCTGCGGTTCGAAGACACGCGCGGAGACCAGGACATGGTCACGGTGCGGTCGAGCGTGATCCCGACCCAGTACCGCGCCCAGTACTTGCCCTAGACTGCAGGCCAAGCGGATCGCGGGTCGAATCGAAACTCGCGGCAGGTGCACTGGCCGATCGGCTAAAGCTCGCTTGGGGTGCGAAGGGCGGCCGAGCGCATCAACCCGTTTTGCGGAGGGCGACTCGTGAAAGCATTCGTAATGAAATCTCTCGATCACGTCGGCTTCAGCGAAAAGCCGATTCCCAGGCCGGGGACGGGCGACGCGATCATCAAGACTGTGAAGGCATTGATATGCACTTCCGACGTCCACACCGTCCACGGGGCGATCGGGTCCAGAGAGAATCTTACGCTCGGACACGAGGCTGTCGGGCTTGTTCATGAAGTGGGCAGCGAGGTCAGACTGTTCAAGCGCGGCGATCGGGTTTTGATCGGAGCGATAACGCCGGATTGGGGCGACATCGCGTCTCAAAACGGGCATCCTTCGCAATCCGGCGCGGCGCTGGGTGGATGGAAGTTTGCCAACGCGAAGGAGGGGGTCTTCGCCGAGTACTTCCACGTCAACGACGCCGACGCTAATATCGCGCACATTCCGGATGCGGTTGCCGACGAGAGTGCCGTCTATTGCTGCGACATGCTCTCGACCGGATTCATGGCAGCCGACAACGCGAACATTCCGATCGGAGGTACGGTGGCGGTGTTTGCGCTCGGTCCGGTCGGCTTGATGTCCGTGGCCGGAGCGCGCCTTCGCGGCGCCGGTCTCGTCATCGGCGTCGATTCGATACCCTCGCGCCACGATCTGGCGCGCCGATACGGGGCCGATCTGATCGTTGACTATTCGAAAGAAGATCCTGTCAAGCGCATAATGGATATAACCGGAGGCGCAGGGGTTGATTCCGCGATCGAGGCGCTCGGCAGCCCCGAGGCGTTTCAGAACGCGATCAAGGTGACGAAGCCCGGCGGAACGATCTCGAACGTCGGCTATCATGGCAAAGGCGACTTCGTCCCGATTCCGCGCCTGGACTGGGGCGTCGGGATGGCAGAGAAGACCATCAAGACCGGGCTGTGCCCGGGTGGGCGGCTGAGGATGGAGCGGATGCTGCGTCTAATCCAGAGCGGCCGTGTCGATCCAACCGCAATGACTACTCACACCTTTCCGTTCTCGCAACTCGACCGGGCGTTCCAGATGATGGAGAAAAAGCTCGACGGGATCATCAAGCCTCTGATCACCTTCTGATCGAGATAATACTCACACTGGATCGCCCGCAGCGCTGTGGACGCCCAGAACCGCGCGTTGCGAAGGCACTGATAGTGAGGGGGCGAAAATCGGATGAAGAAGGTTATCATGCGTGGCGTGAAGTATTTGAAGTTCGTGGCTTTGGCGGGATGGGGAATACTCGTATTCGAGAATCTCGTTGGGGCCGTTCATGTCTAATGTAATGGGCCTGATTGGAATTGCCGCTACCAAGACTGCAAGCAAAGACTCAAATCCATCGCAAACGGGGCGAGGAGATTTCCCCCTTTTGAATCTTAGGCCGCTCTTGTTCTGCCAGAACTCGTCGAGCAACTGCGGCGAGCTGGGTTGTCCCGACCATATTGCTGGCGTTCCGCTCGCATCCCAAAGAAGAAGAACGGGAGAGAGCTGCTCGCCAGACCACAACGAGGCCGCTCTTCCTGTCTGCCGGCGAGCTTTGGCCGAGGTTGACCCCTTGCATGGAGATGATGTAGCTCAGTCTTTCGGCCGTCTATTGTACTGCGCAGACTCGTATGCCCGAGGGCGCTTGAGGCCCGTGAGAGGCGGCGACAAAGGGGGAAGCGATGGTTCGTTCGCGGTCGCAGCGTTCAAAGTGGGATTACCTTTCACCGAAACATTTCGATTTCGTGCCAGGCTTGCTCGTCGTCCGCATCAAGCACGACGTGGTCGCCGATGTGCCTCCGGTCCGCGCCGGAGCCGCCGTTGCACGAAGGGCGTCAGCGTTGCCTCAGGCTCTCGACGAACCTTTCCGCGATCTGCTGCGTAAGAAAAAGCTGAAGCAATTAACGCCGATCTTCGCCCCGATGACGAAAGTGAGGCGCCTAATGAAGGCAGCGATGCCGTCGGCGAGCGCCGCTTTTGCCTCAAGCGTTTGGGAGTCCGAGAGCGAGGACTTGCGCGGCATCAACCTCATGCGGCTTTCCGAGTCGGTCGACGCCAGGCGTGTCGAAAAGGATCTGCGCGGTACCCGCGGCATTGAGTACGTTCATCGGGTTCCCGCCCGCTGGCTTGCCGCGGGCGAGCCGAAGGCCGTCTCGAGCGATCCGATGGTCAACCGGCAGTGGGGCCTGCGCGCGATTCACTGGTTCGATCCTCAAGTGAACTCCGACGCGCACGACGTCAGAGTCGCGGTGCTCGACACGGGAATCGACCTGACTCATCCGGACCTCAGCGGCATTGGAGCCCAATACACGCACGACGGCGCGAGCGCCGAAGATATTGTCGGGCATGGTACCCACGTTTCGGGCATCATCGCAGCTGATTTCCGAAACAATGTCGGAATTGCAGGAATCTGCCGCTGCGCTCTGCACGTATGGAAGATCTTCGGCGACGCACCCGCCTCCGACGGCCAGTATTACGTGGACGAGATTATGTATCAGCGCTCACTCAACGCGGCGCGCAACGCAGGCGTGCGGGCACTGAACCTGAGCATCGGTGGAACGCAGTCCAGCCAGACCGAACGGTTGCTCTTCCGCAGACTTACCGACGCCGGCGTCGTGGTGGTGGCGGCGATGGGAAACGAATTCAAGGAGGGCAACCCGATCGAGTACCCGGCCAACTATCCGGGAGTAATCGCCGTGGGCGCAAGCAACGAAGCTGACCGCCGCGCGCCCTTTTCCAACACCGGCCGCAACATCACGCTTTGCGCCCCTGGGACGAATATTCTCTCATGCCTGCCGATGAAGCCATCGGCCGACCGGCCGGACACCCAATACGCGGCATGGAGCGGCACTTCGATGGCAACCCCTCATGTAACCGCGGCGGCGGCTCTCGTGATTGCGAAGAACGGGGGCGCGAAGCCATCGGATGTCGCCAGCTTGCTTCGCAGGACGGCCACTAAGCTGGCGCAGAAGCCGAGTGAGGTCGGAGGCGGTTTGCTTAATCTCGCCGCCGCCCTATCCTGAAGGGTGTGGAGCCTGATCTGGTTCATGTGAATGTCAAGCTCGCCGCAGGCGCCGACCACGCAGCAGCGCTCGAGCGTTTGTCGAAAACCCCAGGAGTGAAAGACGTTATCCGGACATTCCCGGGGGAAGCGGAGGAGGAACTCGCCTCATTGTATTCCCTCAAGGTCCACCGCCGGCGTGTTCAGGACGTCATCAAACAGTTGCAGCGCGATACCGCTGTCGACTTCGTTGAAGCCGCCGCACCCCGGAAGCTGATCGGACCGATTCGAAGGCCGAGTAGCCGCTAGTGCTCGCAGTAGCCCCCGTTCCAGGCCGGGGACTGTTAACCAGCAGATAGTCGCATCCCGCCCAAGCCTGGTCACCTGTGGATAATGATTGATATTTGAGTGTCTTCAACACGCGAGGCGGCTTATGTACTTTGGCCAATGGCGATTTGGGTTAGATTCGGGATCCTGGGCGCGGCGCGCATCGCGCCCAACGCGCTCATCAAGCCGGCGCACGAGCTAGCCGGCGTCGAAGTCATCGCGATTGCGGCGCGCGATCCGGCGCGGGCGCGCGAATTTGCAGCCGCCCATGGTATTCCGCGAGTCCTCGTGAGCTACCCGGAAATCATCAACGATCCCGAGATCGACGTCATCTACAATCCTCTTCCCAACTCGTTGCATTGCGAGTGGACCATCGCTGCATTGCGCGCAGGCAAGCATGTGCTATGCGAAAAGCCCATCGCGTCCAACGCGGCGGAGGCGGAACGGATGGCGCTAGTGGCGGATGAGACCGGCCTGATCCTGGGCGAGGCGTTCCACTATCGCTATCACCCCTTGGCCGACCGCGTTCGCCAGCTTTTGCGCAGCGGGTCGCTCGGTCGTATCGTCCATCTCGAGGGCCGCTTCTCCGTGCCGATTCCGCCCGCAAACATCCGCTACGATTGGAGCCTCGCCGGGGGCGCCACAATGGACCTTGGATGCTACCCGCTTCACATGTTGCGCTTTTTCTCCGGAGTGACTCCGCGCGTCATACGCGCCACAGCACGGACCGGACCATCGAACATCGATGTCGCGATGGACGTGGAACTTGAGCTCGCCGGCGGCGTGTCGGCGCGAATGAGCTGCTCGATGGCGGAAGATGTGCGCATCGCAGCGTCCTTCACCGCGCGCGGCGACCGCGGCGAACTCACAGTCATGAATCCGGTTGCGCCTCAAATGGGCCATCAGTTGACGATCAAGGCCAGTGCCGGAGAGACGAACGAAACGATTGCCGGCGACTCGAGCTACGCTTGTCAGTTGCGTGAATTTGTCGCGGCTGTGCGCGGTGAGCGGCCATTTCCGACCGACGCCGCCGAGGGCGTCGTCAACATGCGCGTGATCGACGACGTCTATCGCGCTGCCGGACTTCCGCTGCGCGCAACCTGAAGACTCAAGTCCCGGGACATCGCGGACAAGTCGCGTTGGTCAGCCGCCTGCGGACTGCGCTAGAAGTGTTGCAACGATGTCAGTTGGGGGGCCAGCCATGAATTCTGAAAAATCAGGCGTAGTTTGCGAAGTCGAGGATTCGGTCGCGATAGTGCGGCTGGACCGGCCCGAGAAGCTTAACGCTTTCACCTTCGACATGATCGACCAGATCCGCAAGGCCGTCGATCGAGCGGTTGCCGATGAGCGCGTCAGCGGTATCGTAATCACTGGAACCGGGCGCGCGTTCAGCGCCGGGCTCGACGCGGCCGATCTCGCACGATCCGCCGCGGGCGGTCCGCCGCCAGCGTCGTTATCCGACGCGGAAGCCGCTGGCGAGTTGCCAGCGCTGTTCGGTTACCTGCTGCGCGCCTCCAAGCCGGTGATCGCGGCGGTAAACGGCGTCGCGGCGGGCGGCGGCTTCGTGCTGGCGATGATGTGCGACCTGCGCTTCGCCGCCGAGGAGGCGAGCTTCACGACCGTGTTCTCCAAGCGCGGGCTGATCGCGGAACATGGCACCAGTTGGCTCCTGCCGCGGCTGGTCGGCACCAGTCGCGCGCTCGACCTGCTTTGGAGTTCGCGGCGGATCGATAGCGCGGAAGCGCTGCGGATCGGCCTGGTCGATCGCGTCGTACCGGGCGAGCGCCTGCTCGATGAAGCGCGGGCATATCTGCGCGAACTCGCAGCGAGTGTGTCGCCGCGCTCACTGGCGGTAATCAAATCGCAAATCTACCGCCATTGGTCACTTGCGCTGGAGCCCGCGCTGCATGACGCGGACCAGTTGATGATGCAGACACTGAAGCATCCGGACGCTACCGAAGGGGCAATGTCCTTTCTCGAGCGGCGTCCGCCCCGCTTCGCGCGATGGAAAGGAGCAAAGGCATGAGCGACGAGCGTTTCGAGACAATTCGCTACGAGAAATCCGGAGCGATCGCGACACTGACCATGAATCGCCCCGAGCGGCTCAACGGCATGACCAACCGGATGCTGCACGAGACTTACCAGGCGCTCACGGCGGCGGCTGAGGACCGCGACCTGCGCGTGCTGGTCCTCACCGGTGCGGGACGTGGGTTTTGCCCCGGTGCGGATCTCCAGCGGGTCGCCAGCGGCGAGCGCGAAGCTGACGATCATTCCGACGCCAGCGACTTCCGCGTGCCGGTGCTATTGCACGAGATGCCGGCAGTCACCATCGCAGCGATCAATGGCGCCTGTGCGGGCGCGGGTTTGGGATGGGCCTTGGCCTGTGATCTTCGCTTTTCGGCGCGCTCGGCACGCTTCAATACCGCCTTCCTCGACGTCGGTGTGGCCGGCGATATGGGTGGGCCGTGGTCACTGCCGCGAATCGTCGGCGCCGCACGCGCGCGCGAACTATATTTCTTCCCCGACAAGTTTGACGCCGACGAGGCCTTGCGCATCGGGCTGGTCTCGCGCGTGTTTCCTGACGAGCGCTTCCGCGAAGAGGTCACGGCGATCGTCGAGAGGCTGGCGAATGCGGCGCCGATCGCGCTTCGCACCATGAAGTCGAACTTTGTGGAGGCGGAGCGGATGGATCTGGCCGGCTACATCGCGCTGGAGACCGCGCGTCATATGCCGATGTTCCTGACTCACGACACGCGCGAAGCGTTCGCTGCAAAGGTCGAGAAGCGCAAGCCCCGTTTCGAGGGGCGCTAGCCGAGAAGGAGAGTCCCATGTGGCTTCGCGTACGGCAGATCGCCTTGATTGCACGGGAGCTGGCTCCGGTCGTATCCGACATGCGAGAGGTCTTCGGTCTCGAAGTTGGCTACCGCGATCCTGGCGTGAAGACGTTCGGGCTCGAGAACGCGATCTTCCCGGTCGGTAACCAGTTCATTGAAGTCGTGGCGCCGATTCAGGAAGGAACGGCGGGCGGGCGCTACTTGAAGCGGCGCAACGGAGACGGAGGTTATATGGTCATCTTGCAATGCGATGATCATGCACCTCGCAAGCGGCGGGTGGCAGAGCTTGGCATCCGCAAGGCGATGGAGAGCGACGAGCCGGAATACGGCATCATGCAGCTCCACCCGCGCGACACCGGCGGCAGCTTTCTGGAAATCGACTTCCAGAAGGGCGGGGAAGCCATCGACGGCCCATGGTTTCCCGCGGGCGGCAATTGGAAGTCAGCGGTCAGGACCGACGTTGTACGCGCGATCGCGGCGGCCGAGATCCAATCCCCCGAGCCGGATGCTCTTGCTGCGCGATGGGCCGAGATACTTGAGCTGCCGGTGAAGCCGGACGCCGGCGGACGCGCTAGCGTGCGTCTGGAAAACGCCGCGATTCGCTTCATCAAGGACAACGACGGCCGCGGCGAGGGACTTGGCGGCGTTGACCTCACCGTTGTCAATCGATCACGCGCGCTTAACGCTGCGGAGCGGCTCGGGCGCCGCATCTCCGATGAATTGGTAATGATCTGCGGAGTCCGCTTTCGCCTTGTGGATGCGTAGGCCGGCGGCATCGCACACCGTAGTAAGAGTGATTTGGGTCAGGCCGCAGCGGCAGGCGGGCGAACTATCTCAACGGAGGAAACAATCATGAGCTGGGATTTTGAGACCGAACCCGAGTTCCAGAAGGAGCTCGACTGGATCGAGCGATTCGTGCGCGAAGAGGTCGAGCCGCTTGACTATGTGCTGGGGCATCCGTACGACGTGCGCGACGCGAAACGAAACGCGCTGGTCCGCCCGCTACAGGCCGAGGTGAAGCGACGCAAGCTGTGGGCATGCCATCTCGGGCCTGAGCTCGGGGGCCAGGGCTACGGCCAAATGAAGCTCGCGCTGATGAATGAGATCCTGGGGCGGTCGCGTTTCGCTCCCATCGTCTTCGGTTGCCAGGCGCCGGATTCGGGCAATGCCGAGATCCTCGCGCATTACGGTACGCCCGAGCAGAAGAAGAGATTTCTGCAGCCGCTACTCAACAATGAGATCGTCTCGGCGTTTTCGATGACCGAGCCGCAGGGTGGGGCGGACCCCAAGGTGTTCACCACCCGCGCGGAGTTGCGCGGCGACAACTGGGTAATCAATGGCCAGAAGTGGTTCTCATCAAACGCCCATCTTTCATCGTTCCTGATCGTGATGGCGGTGACAGACCCGGACGCTTCGGAATACAAGCGGATGTCGATGTTCATCGTGCCGACCGAAACCGCCGGCGTTAAGATCCTGCGCAACCTGGGCGTTGGCACACACGAGCGCGAAGGCAGCCATGCCTACATCCGCTACGAGGATGTTCAGGTGCCCAAGGACCATATGCTCGGTCCGCGCGGCGGTGCATTCGTAGTCGCGCAGACGCGGCTTGGAGGCGGGCGCATCCATCATGCGATGAGAACCATCGGGCAGGTGCGCAAGGCGTTCGACATGATGTGCGAGCGCGTACTATCGCGCACCACGCAGGGGTCATTGCTCGCCGACAAGCAGATGGTTCAGGAGAAGATCGCCGACTCATGGATGGAAATCGAGCAGTTCCGCCTGCTGGTGCTGCGAACCGCATGGAAAATCGACCGCTACAAGGACTATCTCAAAGTTCGCAAGGACATCGCGGCCGTGAAGGCGCTGATGCCGAAGGTGTTTCACGATGTTGCCGCGCGCGCGCTACATCTGCACGGCTCGCTTGGCGCCACCGGTGAGATGCCGTTCGTCGAACAGGTGATTCAGAGCTTTCACATGGGACTCGCCGACGGACCGACCGAAGTCCACAAGGTCACACTCGCTCGCCAGATCCTGCGCGAATACAAGGGCACGACTGACCTGTTCCCGACGCAGCACATTCCGAAACTCCGCGAGGCCGCACTCAAGAAATACGCTGATCGAATCGAACACGAGGTCGCAGCACAATCTTGAGCGGGACAGTCCAGTATGATTTCAACGGCAAGGTCGTTGTCATCACGGGCGGCAGCCGCGGACTCGGCCATGCGATGGCGCTTGGGTTCGCGGCGGCCGGCGCCAATCTCGCAATCGCAAGCCGCAAACTCAATTCGTGCGAGGCGACGGTCAAGGAGATTCGCACGATGGGCCGTGACGGCTCCGCGCATGCGATCCACGTCGGGAAATGGGCGGACTGCGATCGGCTCGCCGCTGAAGTGTATGAGCGATGGGGCCGCTGTGATGTGCTGATCAATAACGCGGGCATGTCGCCACTCGCCCCCTCGCTGCTCGACACCAATGAGGAACTCTTCGACAAGGTCATCGGCGTGAATCTGAAGGGGCCGTTCCGTCTCTCGGCGCTGTTCGGCTCGCGGATGGCGGCGGGCGAGGGTGGGGCGATCATCAACATTTCTTCAATCGCCGCGATCCGGCCCGGCAACGATACTGCTCCGTACTCTGCCGCCAAGGCCGGACTGAACGCATTGACCATCGCGTATGCGAAAGAGTACGGACCCAGAGTGCGCGTCAATTGCATTATGGCAGGCCCGTTTCATACCGACGTCAGCAAGGGATGGTCGCGGACCGAGGCCTTCACCCGCCGCGCGCGCGATACGTTTCCCATGCAGCGTGCTGGTGAACCCGCGGAGATCGTCGGTGCGGCGCTCTACTTCGCAAGCCCGGCAGCGAGCTTCACCACCGGCGCTGTGCTGGCCGTCGACGGAGGCCAGGCGTATCCCAAGGGGGCCTAGCAGGCCGTTGAAGAAGGCGTTTCAACAGCCTGCCCTCTCTCTCTTATCTCCCCCAGAGGGGGAGAAGATTGAGGAAGGTAGCCAGTTTTCGTTCAGGGTGTTGAGCGCGAAGTCAACGTCATTCTGCGATGCACGCTCCTTCTCAACACCCTGCTAGGAGGAAGACAGGATGTCGGCATTGGTACTGCGCGAAGACCACGACGGGCTCGCGACCCTCACGCTCAATCGCCCCGAGAAGCTCAATGCGTTGAACATGGAGATGTTCATCGAACTCCGCAAGCATGTTGACCAAATCGCGTCGGACACCGACCGAATTGGCCTGGTCGTGATTCGCGGCGGGGGAAAGTGTTTCTCAGCAGGCCATGACCTTGCCGATATCGCCAAGGGCGAGCGCCCACCGCGGCCGAACTTTCAGGCGGACACGATCGAACGATTGGCCAATCTGCCGCAACCCGTCATCTCCGCCGTTCACGGCCATTGCTACACTGGCGCGCTAGAACTCGCGCTCGCCGGCGATCTGATCTTCGCAGCGGAGTCGGCGAGATTCGCAGACACTCACGCGAGATGGGCCCTCACTCCGGCTTGGGGCATGAGCCAGCGCCTGCCCCGGCGCGTGGGACTGCCGAAGGCGCGCGAGATGATGCTGACCTGCCGCACCTACTCCGGAGCTGAAGCCGCCGCGATGGGTTTGGCGAACTCATGCGTTGCCGATGATGCGTTCGACTCTGAACTGCAAGCGCTCTCGCGGGCCATCCTCGCCAACTCTTGGTTCACTCATCGCGCCAACAAGCGCCTTCTGATCGAAACCGACGGCCTGCCGCTAGGGGCCGGTCTCTCACACGAGATGTATCGGAGCCAAGGCGTCGGACCCGATATGCAAGAACGGATTTCCGCGTTCACGAGCAAGGTCGGGCGAAAATAGCCAGTTCTTGCAGGCCTCCAGACCGCCTTTGACCGGCGCGGCGCTATCGGCAGAGCGCTATGCGCACTCTTAAGCCGCTGGGCCGCGCCGGGATTCGTCGACGATGCGCCTCCAATCACGCCGAGTCCGTCGGTGCGATCGCTATAGTTCCACTAAGCCGCTTGTCTCGCGGCCCGCGCGAAGCTCACCAGGACAGCGGCTTTTCACTGCACTCCTTCCCATAGCAACCTGTACGCGCTTAATACCTCGCGCGGCAGGTTGCCAAGGGACATCGCCGCGAATTCGAGTTGCCGCATCTCCACGCTGCCACGCTCGTAATTGCGTGCCAGGTATTTGGTCCCGAGACTAATCATCCTGGTCATTTCGGCCAACCTGGGAGTTTCGCCTTCCTCAAAGTTCATTTCTCCTCGGGCCCGTTCTTCCTCGACGTCCTGATAGTAAAGCGCTGGGGCATAAACCAGGTTCCAGAGTTCCGCGGTATTGAAATCGGGGTCCTTCTCGGCGGCATAGAGCAGCTCCAGCACCGTTTTATTGGTCGTCCAGTATGCTTCCGGTTGCAGCTGGCGAATTTCCTCGATGAGGAACGGATCGACAAATTGGGTCGCGATGCCCTCGTATTCACCGACTAGGGCATGCCTCTCCTCGTATTGCCGGGAGCGCTGCACCAGTCCTCCATAGAGCATCCGATGTAGCGCCTTGTAGACGGCCTCTGGATGAGCGACGCGTTCCGCCATGGCGAAGCCGACCTTGCCGACCGGGCCCATGTTCCTGAGCGCACGGCGAATGTCGCCCCGATCGAGAAGCAACTGGGCGGGATTGCCGACCTTGTCCGGACTGTCGAAAAAGTCGTCGATCCAGTGTGAGGCATAGGTCAGGTACGACTTTGCCTGGACTTCCTCCCATCGGCCGGTGGACACGATTCCCAGAATGAACGCATGAACTTCTACATCGCGATATGGATGAACCGCGCTGGTGGCAACACCGAACTCGTGCAATCCCATGTTCACTAGCGTGTCTAGAAATTCGGCCTCCCCGGCTCTCACCGCCGCCAGTATTCCCTGCCAGCCTGCGACGCTCTTATAGAGTTCCAGATCAGAGCTGTCATCAGATGTGTGGCTGACATAACTACTGTCAGTGTTCATTAGTAATCCTCCGTTCCGCGATCATTAGTTGCGGACATCGAAAAGCGGTCATGTTAGTTCGACAAGATGAAGTGCACCTCACGTTCCCATTACTCGGTTCGGCTGGGTTGAAACACCATTCGCCGGTTGGCGCTCGTTGTCAGAGCGACCGGGAAGCGCCGCAAGCGCAGTGTCTCCGGCTATCGCTTTCGGATCGTCGAGCGGCCGGCGCTGTGGGAGCGGATTGTGAAAGTGCAGCGAGCGGCCGACGCTTGAGGTTTGGAACAGGCACTCGAATCCCGAATGGATGTACTCGCGGAGATTCTTACCCTCGAGGATCATCGGCTGTACCAGGATGCTTCCGCCGTCGACACTTTCGACGTATGGCCACTCCACCGGCTCGCACGCGTTCACGTACCCGTCGGCACGGTAAAAGGGAGTCAGGTCCGCGGGCTTCAGAATCGAGTAGATGAGGATCGCTCTGGCCTGCTTGATGCCGGCGACCGCGCGGCAGATGAGGCGCGCGACTTGGCCAACCCCGCGAGATAGTGACCACAACTCACCGCCTTCGATCACATACTGGGGCGGGATATGGCTCAGATCCGGCTTTGGATAGCTCTGCGGCAAAGTAGCCAAATCGTGCACGGTGAAGCCCGCCTTCATACGGTCGGGCGGCTCGCCCTCGTTCTCAAACACCGCGTAAAGATCCGCAAAAGTGAGATGCGCCTGTGCGATTCGCGAGCTTCCGGTCTCCCTGAAACCAAAGCCGCGAGTCGCGCGAGCTTCCGCCAGGCACCGCGCGAAAATCTCGCGCTCATTGGTGGTGATCAACTGTCGAAGTTCCATAGCCCGTTCCCTCCTCTTATTCGCGGGAAATCCCCCCGCAGTTAGTTCCTTTCCCTAACGACCCTCCCAAGAAGGCGACGAATGTGGTTGCCATGCGAAGCTAATCGCTGCGACGGTAAACGAAGAGTAGTGCTGGCTTGAATGAGGTTGCGGCATCGGCTGCTTCCAATTGAGCGGACGCGGCCGGCCTTGTTTGCCACAAATCTCGGAAGGCCTCGGAGGTGGCCAGCCTCGCTCCGATTTCGATCACTGGCGCCAAAGGCCGTGTAGTTCCGAAGGCGCGACCTTGCAACCTGAAACACGGCGAGAATTAACAGCCGGGAGGCGCGCTCACCGCATTTCCGAGCTACCCGGGGCATCGTAGAGCCCGTCAACAAAGCGAATTTGAGCGCATCGGCGCCCTTTTAAGACGGGTTTAAGGCTCTTGATAACTCGTTGTCTAGAGGGATAACATCCTGTCGAACGGTAGGTCCGGGAGTCGAAGCGGATGGCGAACAGGCAGGGCACTTCGGGTCTGGAGCGCGTCGTCGCTGAGATTGTAGCGACGACCGACGCGCGAGTTGCAAAAGGGGGTTCTCTGCAACGTGTCGCGCAAGACTTCCGATCAATCGCGCTGCGCGACTACGAACGGCATGTAACGGGGCACTTCAGCGGACCGGAAATGCGCAAACTTCTGGCCGCGCTGACGATAAGGCTCCCGGCGCTGAACCGCGATGTGCCTCGGGTGACCGAACTTCAGCATTTCGCCACGATTTCGTCCCGCTTGGGCGCGCAGTTCAAGGCCAGTTCCTTCTCCGACGCGCGAGGTCGCGAGCTACGAGGATTTTACGTTGGCAAGGGCTACAGTGTGAGGCGTCCGCTCATATGCGTGAATACGGCGCATCACGCAGTGGCCGTTGCTACCGCCTTCTGGCACGAAGTCGGGCACCATCTCACGACCCGAATGATCGAGAAGCGTCGGCAACCGGCGACGTCATTTTTCAGCACCGACTATCAAGCGCATCTGACCGATCCGCTCGAGCTGATAGCCGACATGATCGTCGTGCTGTCGGCTTATCCAAAGGCGTTGGCAGAGCGTCTGTTTGCGACCTTTCTTCAGAGGGGAGAAGCTCCCGACGTTGACGATATTGTCTCGAGAGCGAGGACTCATCTGCGCTCGGTATCTGGATTCCATTTTGATCACCAATTCTCGGCGACCGAGAATCTGCATTATCTCGCAGGCATGATTCATTATGCGAAACTGCGCTGGGCGCTGTTGACCGAGTACCAAGTATGACCAGAAAGACACTTGGGCGGCTGGTCAAAGAGGGCCGCAAGGCGCGAGATCTAACCCAGCGTGAACTAGGTCAACTACTTGGCGTGCGGGGCAGCCATATCGCCTATATTGAAAATGGGCAGCGCAAACCGTCGCTGGCGTTGCTCGGTCGTATAGCCAAGGCGCTGGGATTTGACAGTCAGGAACTGCTCTTCATCTCGCGTCCCGATGCAAGAGAACTGATTCATTTCTCCTCTGCGTCCAGACCTTCGCAAGGGCGAGAGAACGCCTGGCGGACGTTCGTGAAGAATCGGGGTCTGCTTAAACGTCATCGCGTCACTCGTGGCGAATTGAATATCCTGAAACGAGTGAGCTTGCTCGAGAACGTGTCCAGCCCCCGCCATTTTCTGTTCATCCTTAATGCGATCCGTCAGGCCGGCGACCGCGATTCGTGGACCTTCGACTAGTAGACCGGAACAGACGCGATACTCATACTCCGTATTTCTTGAGCCAGGCCAGCATCCGCGTCCAGCCATCCTTCGCCTGTTGCGTCCGATAGCTGGGTCGGTAATCGGCGTTGAAGCCGTGCGGCGTGTCGGGGTAGATCACGATCTCAGAGGACTTCCCTGCTTCTTTGAGCTTGGCGCGCATTTCCTCGACCAGCGGCACAGGGATATTGTCATCGGCGCCACCGTAAAGCCCGAGAATCGGCGCGTTCATCTGCTGCACAAGATCAAGCGGGTTGCGCGGTGCGGTGGCGCTACTGGGCGACCGCAGCGGGCCATACCATGCAACAGCGGCCTTGAGATCGGGATTGTGCGCGGCATATAGCCAGACCTGTCGGCCACCCCAGCAGAAACCAATTATACCGAGCCTCGCGGTGTCCGCTTTTCCTGTGTGGTTGGCCCAAGCCGCCGTCGCGTCGAGGTCGGAAGCGACTTGGCTGTCGGGAACCGTAGCGATAACTTTCAGAATGTCCTGGATGTCAGTCATCCGGGCAACGTCTCCTTCTCGCGCATATAGTGCCGGTGCTACCGCGAAGTAACCAAGTTTGGCGAGGCGGCGGCAGATATCCTTTATATGTTCGTGGACGCCAAATATCTCTTGTACTACCAACACCGTCGCAAACGGGCCGCCGGTCGCCGGCATCGCACGGTACGCCGGTATCTCGCCATTCTGAGTAGGTATCTTTACTTCACCCGCGATCAGGCCTTTGCTGTCGGTGGTAATCGTTTCAGCAGACACCGGCCGCACAGCCAGCGCGAAGCCGGTCGCAAGACTCATCGCAACGAAGCCGCGCCGCGACAGTTGTGTTCGAAGTAGCCGGCTTGCGGGATCGGTTTCACGTTTGACCATTTCCGGGTTCCTCCCGTTGATCTGAGGCATACATTGTAGTCTGGCATAGTAGGATCTTTCCCTCCGCACGTCACCATCGCCTTTCGCCACCATCAACAGCGCGCGTTGAAGTCGCTGTGCCGAGCCAAGCTGAGGCATTCGAGGTCCGGGTTGCAAGATGCACGGCGCGAGTAGCTTGCGTGATGCACGGTCGCGCCCACCAAACACGCCAGATATGGGGTTTTTCGATGGCGCGTTCTTTGCGCAGGCGTCAAGTCATGAGATTCGCTTCATTCTTCAGCCGCAAACGCGGATGCGTCACACCGCAGGAGCACAGCTTCGCCATCGGCCCGGTCGAAGGAAGTGACGCGCGTGAGAGAAGTGTCCATTACTTCTGCACGCGGTGCCGCTGGAGCTTCAGCTTGACAGGGCGGCGTATCGTGGCGCTTGATGATTGTGGCCAAACGCTGATCGGCTCTGAAGCCGAAC
>JBGPUE010000064.1:0-21110 GCA_041491005.1 Binataceae bacterium (SeqCode)
CCGCAACTGGGTGTAATAAGTCTTGCTACCCCATTGATGCGAATACTCGGGGCGGTAGTTAACCAGCAGCAGAATCTTCGCGTTGGCGATCGAGTCAGCGAGGAGGTTGAGCAGCGCCTGGGTCTCCTCATCGATCCAGTGCAGGTCTTCGAACATCACTATCAGCGGCTGATTGAGCGACTCGCGCAGCAGGATACGCTTGATCGCATCCAGCGTGCGGCGCTTCTTCACCTGCCCGTCCATCTGGGCCAGCGGATCTTCGCCTTCGACCAGCCCGAGCAGCCCGAATAGATACGGCAGGGTGTCCTCGAGCGAGCGATCCAGCGCCAGCACTCTCCCCGTGACCTTCTCGCGCCGCTTGCGCCGATCGTCCTCGGACTTGATCTCGAAATAGCCGTGGAGAAGATCGATGACCGGCAGATAGGCGCTGGCCTTGCCATGCGAGACCGAAAACGCCTCCAGCACCATCCAGCCCGATTGCGTGGTGACCTTGAACTCGTAAAACAAACGCGACTTGCCGACCCCGGCCTCCGCCATCGCCGCCACGATCTGTCAGTGCCCCACCTTCGCCTGCTCCGCCGCGCGCTTGAGCGAGTCTATCTCCGCCTGCCGGCCCACGAACTTCGATAACCCTCGCCCGACCGAGCGCTGCAATCGCGTGCGCAGCGGTCCCAGCCCCGTCACCTCATAGACATTGATCGGCTCGCTGACACCCTTGACCTTGGTCGGCCCCAGCGCCTTGAGCGCAAAGTACCCCTCCACCAGCCGCTGCGTCGTCGCCGTAATCGCAATCGATCCAATCGGCGCCAGCACCTGCATCCGCGCCGCAAGGCTGGTCGCATGACCCACCGGCACGTACTCGGCGTGCTCGCCGGTGCTCACCGAGCGCATCACCACCTCGCCCGTGTTCACGCCGACGCGGGCCTGTAACGGTTGACGCCCCTCGGTACGCAGCCGATCCGAGTAGCGCCGGATTTCCTCCTGCATCCGCAATGCCGCGTACAGCGCGCGCTGCGGATGATCTTCGTGCGTCAGCGGCGCGCCGAATAGCGCGAAGATTCCGTCGCCGGTGGATTGCGCGACGAACCCGCCGAAGCGGTGCACCGCCTCCATCATCAGCATGAGAGCGGGATCGACGATCGCGCGGGCTTCCTCCGGGTCGAGGTCCTCGATCAGCTCCATCGAGCCCTTGATGTCTGCAAACAGCGCCGTCACCGTCTTGCGCTCGCCGGCGGGAATCTCGTCAGCCGAGTGCTCGGCGCCGATGGTGATAGGGGATGCGCTATCCGCGGCGGGTGGTTTCGGCTTGGCGGAAACAGCTGACGCGCCGAGCGATGCGCCGCATTCCTGGCAGAACCTAGCGGCGGGCGGATTGGCGATCCCGCATCTCGGGCAGCGGCCTTTCAACGATTCGCCGCATTCGATGCAGAACTTCGCGGCGGCGGCGTTTTCGGCGCTGCACTTGGCGCATCTCATCTCGAATGTCCTCAGCGAACTCGGCCAACTATTGCACGAACCGTAACGCCGCAGGTAATCGCGTTCGCGCCGTCTATACGATGCGGGCTGCGCACGATATTCTCGGGCCGCGATTTCGCGGTTGCAGGCGTCCTAGCGTGGCCATCAAGAACTCACCGCTCATCGCGCAATACCTGCGCATCAAGGAGAAAGTTCCCGACGCAGTGTTGTTTTTCCGCCTCGGCGACTTCTACGAGATGTTCTTCGAAGACGCCGAGCTCGGCGCGCGCGTGCTCGATATCCAGCTAACCTCGCGCTCCAAGGACGGTGTGCCGCTATGCGGCATACCTTACCACGCGGCACAGCCTTACATCGCCAAGCTGCTCAAAGCCGGTCACAAGGTCGCGATTTGCGAGCAGGCCGCGCAGGACCAGAATGCGCGTGGCCTGATGCCGCGCCAGATCGTGCGAGTCGTCACGCCCGGCACCGCCACCGAGGAACTGGTGCTGAGCGCGGATCAAAAGAGCTTCCTGCTCGCGCTCTATCCATCCGGCGATGCGGTAGGCCTCGCCGCGATCGATGTGTCGACCGGCGAGTTCCTGTTCGCGTCGCTCTCCGACGACGCGGGACTCGAAGAAGAAGTCACTCGCCTGGAGCCCCGTGAGATCGTCGTGCCGCGCGGCTTGGAGCCGTTGCCGCCGTTCTTCGCGCGACTCCGATGCACAATTACCCGGCTCGATGACAGCCACTTTGCGGCTGCGGCGGCCCGGCAGGTGCTGGCTCGGCGGGTGGGCGGTGAGGCGAGCATCGATGGCGAGCCGGCGGCGATCGCGGCGGGCGCCGCCCTGCTCTACTTGGAGGAGACCTTCGGCGAAGATCTCGGCCATCTGCGAGCGCCGCGCCCCTTGCGCATCACGCAGCATCTGCTGATCGATGACGTCAGCCGGCGCCATCTCGAACTCACAGTCTCCAGCGATGGCGCCCGGCAAGGCTCGCTGCTTGCTGTGCTCGACGAAACACTGACGCCGGTCGGCGCACGAACGCTTGCCAACTGGATCGTTTACCCGCTGCTCGATGTGGCCGCCATCAACCGCCGGCTCGACGCGGTTGACGAGTTCGTCAGCGGCGACCTCGGCGGCCCGGCGCCCGACGCACTCAAACTGATCGGCGATCTCGAACGGCTGGCCGGCCGGATCGGTTCGCTGCGCGCATCGCCGCGCGACTGCGCGCATCTGGGACGCGCGCTTGAGGCGGTGGGCGCACTCGGAGAGTCGCTTGGAGCATGCCGCGCCGACCTGGTGCGCGATCTGGTCGAGCGTCTCGCGCCCCCTTCCGAAGCCATTGCGATAGTCACTGCGACGCTCGGCGATGATCCGCCCGTCGACCCGCATGACGGCAACGTGATCCGCACCGGCTTCAATCCGCAGGTCGATGAACTGCGCATGCTGGCGCGGGATGCGCGCGGCGTGCTCGCGCGCCTGGAGACGCGCGAGCGCGATCGCACAAGCATCGCGTCGCTGAAGGTCCGCTACAACCAGGTCTTCGGCTACTACATCGAGGTCACCAAGACGCATCTCGACCGCGTTCCGCCCGACTACGAACGCAAGCAAACCCTGGTCGGTGCTGAGCGCTTCACCACGCCCGAGCTCAAGGAACTCGAGCGCAAGATCCTGAGCGCCGAGTCGGGCCTCAAGGAGCTCGAATTGCAGCTGTTCACCCGGATGCTGCGCGACCTCACCCGGTTTACGCCGGCGATTCAGGAGAACGCGGGCGCGGTGGGCGAACTCGACGCGCTGCTGTCGCTGGCAAGAGTTGCGCGGCGGCGCGGCTACGTCCGTCCGGTTCTTGATGAGTCAACCCGCCTGCTGATCCATGAGGGGCGCCATCCGGTGCTTGAAGCGGGCCTCAAGCGCGGCGAGTTCGTACCCAATGATCTCGACGTCGATCCCGACGAACGCCAGTTGTTGCTGATTACCGGCCCCAACATGGCGGGCAAATCGACTTACCTGCGCCAGGTCGCGCTGATCGTAATCATGGCGCAGATGGGCGCCTTCGTGCCGGCCGCGCATGCGCAGCTCGGAATCGTTGACCGCATTTTCACGCGCATCGGCGCGCGCGACGATCTGCGCCGTGGCGAATCCACTTTCATGGTCGAGATGCGCGAGACGGCGCGCTTGCTTGCGGGACTCAGCCCGCGCAGCCTGCTGCTGCTCGACGAGGTCGGACGTGGTACCAGCACCTTCGATGGGCTGGCGATCGCTTGGGCAATCGCCGAACACCTGCATGATCGCTCGCGCGCCAAGGTGCTCTTTGCCACGCATTTCCACGAACTGACCGACCTTGCGCGGGAACGCCCCAGAGTAAAGAATCTTTCCATGGCGGTGCGCGAGTGGGGCGGTGAGGTGGTTTTCCTGCGCCGCGTGGTCGAGGGCGCGGCCAACCGCAGCTACGGCATCGAAGTCGCGCGCCTCGCGGGCTTGCCCGACGGCGTCGTCGCTCGCGCTCGCGAAATCCTCGCCAACTTGGAACAGGGCGAGCTTGACGAAGCCGGCATGCCCCGCCTCGCCCATGGCCGGCGGCAAGGACCGAGCGCGCCGCAGATGGGCCTGTTCGCGCCCGCCGAGAGCCGCATCGTCGAGGAACTTAAACTCATCGAACTCGAGCGCCTGACACCAATCGAGGCGTTCAACATTCTCGCCCGCCTCAGCACCAAGGCCCACGGCAACGAGTGACCGCGCCGGCATCTAGCGATCAGATTTCGCAGGGCGGTGGTGAGATCAGGCGGATGACGCATCGCGAATCGACAAAACCAGCGTTGCTGGCGGCCGTGGCGATCGTCGTCGTGCTCGGCGGCGCATCGTCAGCCGAGTGCCGTTCGCGTCTGATTGGCGCGCGCGCCGAGCACCGTGGCGCGGTGCTCGAGCTTCATTTCGCGGTCAAGGGAAAGCCGCGATGGCATCTGAACCGTCATCGCGATCAGCTCTGGATTGATCTGGACCGCACGACGAGCGAACTTCCCCCGCGTCCGCTGTTCGGCTCTGAGAGCCCACCGCTAAAGCTGGTGCGCGCTGAAGCGACCGATGGCGGCGCGCGCCTGAGCCTCGAAGTAAGCGGCCGGACCGATTATGCGATCGCGATGCTACCCGATGAGCTGGTGATTCGCCTCGCGCGCGCGGATGCGGCGCCCGATCTTGCGGCGCCGGTGCTTGTCCGCCGTGGGGCTTCGCGCCAGCCATCGGCGGACGCCGTATCCGCCGATCGCGACGCCGTGGCGGCGAGGATGTCTGAGGCGGATGGGGCGCCGGGCGAAGCCGCCTTCTCACGCGTAAAAATTGAAGTGTCCCCCGCGCTCGGACTGGGCCGCGCGCAGGTCGTGGTCGATCCGGGGCATGGCGGCGCCGATCCGGGCACGATCTCGGAAGACGGCATCCGCGAAAAAGACCTCGCGCTCCAGATCTCGCTTCGGCTTGCACATGCGCTGGAGCGCGGCGGCGTCCGGGTTCGGCTAACGCGCGAGGGCGATTACTTTCTGCCGCTGCCCGAACGCACCAGAATCGCCAACCGCGCGGGCGCCGACCTGTTCGTCTCGATTCATCTCAACTCCAGCCCCAATGCCGACACTACCGGCATCGAGGCCTACTACCTCAACAACACGACGGATCGCGCGACGATACGCCTGGCGCGGATGGAGAACGATGTCGGCAACGCCTATGGCACACCAGCCGGGCCCAACCTAAACTACATCCTGAGCGATCTGCGGCAGGAGTATAAGGCTACCGAGTCGTCCGCCCTCGCCCGCATGATCAACGCACAGGCCGTCGCCGAGTTGCGCAGCAGCTTCGGCGATACTCGCGCTCTGGGCGCGAAGAAAGGGCCGTTCTACATTCTGGTTGGTGCGCATATGCCAGCGGTGCTGGTCGAGTGCGGCTTCCTCTCCAATCTGCGCGAGGCGCACCGCCTGACACTGCCCGAGTATCAGCAGGAGCTCGCGGAAGGAATCGCGGGCGCGGTGATTCATCACCTCAAGGCGGACGCCGCCGTGGGCAACCTGTGAGCCAGCTCCACGACATCCATCGCCCCGCCGCCGAACCGACCGCATGGTCGCAGATCCCGGACGAGGCGGCGCTGGTCGAAGAGTTCGACGGCACGCGCGCGCCCGGGCCGATCGCGCGCGCGTATCTCGAAGCGGTGCGTGAATCGCTGATGGAGCGCCATCGCGCCGGCGCCGGCGGCACCGAAATCGTGCGCGAGTTCACCGCTGCCGCCGATCGCCTGTTGCGGGCGCTGTTCCGTTTCGCGGAAGCCGAACACGGCCGGCGCTTCCCGCGCCTGAGCCGGCGGCTGGCAATCGTGGCGCGCGGCGGTTATGGGCGCGGCGAACTCAACCCGCAATCCGACATCGATCTGCTCTTCGTCCACGACTGGAAGCCCACCCCCTACACGGAGGTCATCACCGAGATCATTCTGCATGCGCTATGGGACGCGGGGCTGACGGTCGGCTATGCGGTGCGCAACGTGCGCGAATGCATTCGGCAGGCGCAGAGCGATCTCAAGGACCTGACCGCGCTGCTCGATACGCGCTTTTTGGCCGGCGACGCACCGCTCTACGCCGAGCTCCAGAAGGCAATGGTCACCGGCATTCTCGATCGCAACCCACGCAGCTTCTTTCGGGCCAAGCTCGAGGAGAGCCGCGATCGCCACGCGCACTATGGCGACTCGGTCTACCTGCTGGAGCCTCAGCTCAAGGAGGGCGAAGGCGGCCTGCGCGATTTGCACACCGCGATGTGGCTGGCGAAGATCAAGTACCGGGTCCATTCGATCGAGGAGCTGGTCCAAAAAGCGGTCATCACGCAACCCGAGCTGGACGAGGTGGTCGCGGCGCGCGACTTTTTGTGGCGCGTGCGCAACTCGCTGCATCTGCTCAGTGGACGCCATTTTGACCAACTGACTTTCGAGTACCAGGAACGTATCGCGCCGCTGCTCGGCTTTGGGAGCGAGGATCGCCGCGCGGCCGGCGAAGCCCTGATGCGCGCTTATTACCAGCAGGCCAGCGCCATCAACCGCTTCGCGGAAGGACTGATTGCACGCGTCACCGAGGAGCCTGAGCCGGGCCGCTTCTTCCGGCGCAGCCCCGGCCGCCAGATTCGGCCCGGCGTGCTCATCCAGCGCAAGCTGCTCGCGGTCGCCGAGACTGACTTCTTCCGCCGCGATCCGCTCAATCTGGTCACCATTTTCGCCGATTGCCAGGCGCATGGCGTCGAGCTTTCCGGCGGAACGTTTCAGATGGTGCGCGACAACCTGCCGCTGGTCGATGATGCTTTCCGCACCAGCCCGCGCGCAGGCGCGGCCCTGATGCAGATTCTCAAGGGCCGCGGCCGCGTCGCCGAGACGCTCGAAGCGATGCATCGCGCGGGCGTGTTGGGCGCGATGATCCCGGAGTTCGGCAAGCTCTACGCGCGCGTGCTCCACGACCTCTACCATCTGTACACCGTCGATCGTCATTCGCTGATCGCGGTGCGGGAGCTGGAACGGCTGCGCGCGGGCGACTTCGAGAAGACCGCCCCGCTGCTGACCGAGGTCGCGCGCGAACTCGACTCGCTGCCATTACTGTTCCTCGCCCTGCTGCTCCACGACATCGGTAAGGGCCACGGCCATGACCATCATGAGCGCGGTGCGCTGTTGACCGCAGAGGTTTCGCAGCGCCTCGGACTCGATCGCGAGCAGGTCGACCTGGTGGTTTTTCTGGTGCGCAACCATCTCGCGATGTCCCAGATCGCGCAGAAGCGCGACGTCGAGGACGAAACCCTGGTCGCTGAGTTCGCGCGCATTGTCGGTTCGATCGACCGGCTCAAGGCGCTCTATCTGCTGACCTTTGCCGACATGCGGGCGGTCGCGCCCAGCGTCTATAACAATTGGCGCGACATGCTGTTGAGCGATCTCTACATGCGCTCGCTCAAAGTGCTGGAGCAAGGCGATCGCGAAGCGGTCGATCCTGCCAGACGCCTGGTCGTGGTCAAGGGCGAGGCCCGCGAGCAACTTCAGGCGGCCGGGGCGCCCGCCGCACTGGTCGCCGAGTTCCTCGAGCGAATGCCCGATCGCTACTTCCTGAGCACTCCGCCCGACGACATGGCGATGCATTTCAGCCTGATGCGCGGGCTTGGCGAGCAGCGCCTGGTCTGCCGCCATCGACACTTCCCCGATCGCGGCTTCAGCGAGTTCATCGTGGTGACCCGCGATGAGGCGGGCTTGTTCTCGAAGATCGCCGGCGTGCTGACGGCCAACAATCTCAATATCGTGAGCGCGCGCATCACCACGCGCGGCGACGCGATCGTACTGGACGCCTTCCGCGTTTCGCTGGCGGCGGGCGCCGACGCGATAGCGCTGGATGAAGAGCGCTGGCTGCGCGTCGAGCATAACCTCGAGCGGGTGCTCGCCGGCGAGCTCGACGTCGAGCAGCTGGTTGCGAATTCGCACCGCTCGCTGGCGGGCGGCCGCCGCTTCGTCGCGCGCGTGCCCACCGAGATCACCATCGACAACCGCGCCTCCGAGCAGTTCACGGTAATCGACGTTTTTACCCAGGACCGCGTCGGACTGTTGTTCACCATCACCAATACGTTCTTTCACCTTGGGCTGCAGATCCACCTCGCGCGCATTTCGACCAACGCCGATCAGGCGCTCGACGTCTTCTACGTCAGCGATTCCGGCGGCCGGAAGATCACCGAACTGGCGCCGCTCCGCGAGCTTCGTGCCGCGCTGGACGAGCGTCTCGCGGGCGAGCAGGCGGAGGCTCCCGCGTCTTGAACGATGTGGCTTGGGACAGCGCCATCGACCGCCATCTCGCGCGGCGGGCCGTCGAGCGCGGGCTGGCGCGAAATTCGCTCGAAGCGTATGGCCGCGACCTCGCCGATTTCGCGCGCTTCTGCGTCGCCGGCAAAGTCGAACCCGGCGCGCTCGACGGACTCGCGCTGGGCGCATGGCTCCAGTCGCTTGCCTCGCGCGGACTGGGACCGCGCAGCCAGCGCCGCTATCTCTCCAGCGTGCGAGGCCTGATCCGCGAGCTGGTCGAGAATCACACGCTCGAGCGCGATCCGGCCGCGGCGCTGCGCCTGCGCCCCCTCCCGCGCCGCCTGCCGCGGACCCTTGTCCCGCGCGACATCGAGGTGTTACTAGGCGCGATCGACGCCTCGACGCCGCGCGGCGCGCGCGATCGCGCGATGCTCGAGCTGGCCTACGGCAGCGGCCTGCGGGTCTCGGAGCTGGTCGGCATCCGGCTCCATCAGATTGATCTGGAAAGCGGCCTTCTGATGGCGCTGGGCAAGGGCGGCAAAGAACGCGTCGTGCCGATCGGCGGCGCTGCCAAGCGCGCCCTGCTCGAATATCTACGCAAGCCGGGCAGCGGCAATGCGCGCGACGAAAAAGCACCGCCGCGCTCGCCTCGAGAGCATCTGCTGAAGGGCCGGACGAACTCGGCAGTCTTCATCAGCCGGCTCGGTAAACCGATGACGCGGCAGGCGTTCTTCAAGGCTCTCAAGGGTTGGGCCGCGACCGATCGCCGCCTGCGCTGGGTGAGCCCACACACGCTGCGCCATTGCTTCGCAACTCATCTGCTCGAAGGCGGCGCGGATCTGCGCGCGGTGCAGGAGATGCTCGGCCACAGCGATATCTCGACCACCCAGATCTACACGCATCTGTCGCGCAGCCATCTGCGCAAAGTCCATCGCAGCTTCCATCCGCGCGCGATGCTGGCCCAGGTATCGGCGCGCCCCCTCGGGACACAGGACTGAGGCATGCACGACGTCGCGGGTTTTATCGCTCAGCTCTCGATCTGGGCGGTTCCAACGATCTTCGCGATCGTCACGCACGAAGTGATGCATGGCGTAGTCGCGCATCGGCTGGGCGACGACACCGCGCTGCGCGCCGGGCGACTGACGCTCAACCCCATCGCGCATATCGACCCGTTCGGTACGGTGATCCTGCCCGCGATCCTGATTTTCATGCATCTGCCGGTGTTTGGCTATGCGCGCCCGGTACCGGTCGATTTCCGGCGGCTGCGCAACGGACGCCGCGGGATGGTCGCGGTGGCGGCGGCCGGCCCGCTGACTAACCTCGCACTTGCGGCGGCCAGCGCGATCGCGCGGCATATGCTGGTCCTGTTGCTCGCGGGGCCATGGAGCCGCACCGTGATCTTGCCGCTCATCTACATGGCGCAGGCCTCGGTGATCATCAACGTGCTGCTGGCGGTCTTCAATCTCTTCCCGCTGCTGCCGCTGGACGGCGGCCGCGTGCTGGCCGGCCTCCTGCCGCTGCCGGCGGCCCGCTGGTTCGCACGCCTGGAGCCGTACGGTTTTCTCATCCTGCTCCTGCTGCTCTATACCAACGCCGTGGATTCGATTATCAATCCTGTTATCAGAGTGGTGACGCGGGTGTTGTTGTGAGTACGGATTCCATTCCCCAAGCGGGCGCAGATCGGTCCGCCGCGGCGGTGTCCGCGGAGGCCGGCCGGCGCTTCCGCCTGCCGATCTTCGAAGGTCCGCTCGACCTGCTGTTGCATCTAATCAAGCGCAACGAGCTTGCGGTGCAGGAAGTCACGGCCAGCGTCATCACCGAGCAGTATCTGCAATATCTCGAGCTGCTCGACTCGCTCAATCTCGACGTCGCGGGCGAGTACCTCGTGATGGCCTCGACGCTGCTGCTGATCAAGTCCTTCGCCCTCCTGCCCCACCCGGAAATCGTCGAGGACGACGAGGCCGAGAGCCTAAAACAGGAGCTCATCGCGCGCCTGCTCGAATTCCAGCGCTATCGCGAGGCGGCCGGGAAGCTCGCCGCGCGCAACCTGCTCGGCCGCGACGTCTTCAGCGCACCGGGCGAGGCGCTGCCTGAGCCCGATGGCGACCCGCACAGCTATCGCGTCTCGCTGTTCGAGTTGGTCGACGCGATGCGCGGGGTACTCAAACGTATCGCCGATGATGCGCCGCGCGAGATCGAACTACGCGACATACCTGTCGCTACGTGTATCCCACGCATCCTCGAGCGCCTGGCCGGCCACGAGCGCATCGAGTTCATCGCGTTGTTCGACGACATCAACGATCGCGCCATGATGGTCGCGACCTTCCTCGCGCTGCTCGAACTGATTCGCCGCCGCGAGGTCCGCGCCAGCCAGGCAGCGCGTTTCGGCCCGATCTGGCTTGAGCGCACCGTCCCGGCCGCGCAGGTGCCGGCGTGATCCGCCGGAATCTGCCCGTGCGCTCCGCGGCATCACCAGCCGGTTGCTGAGATGGAAGAGGAACGGCTCAAGGCAATTCTTGAGAGCCTCCTGTTCGCCTCCGGCGAACCGGTCTCGCTCATGCGCCTGGGTGCCGTGCTCGATAGCGTGCCGAAGGACGCGATCCGCAAGGCGCTATACGAGATGGCGCCAGGCTACGCGGGTGGCGCGCGCGGCGTCATACTCGAGCAGGTCGCCGGGGGCTATCAGTTGCGCACACCGAAGGAGCATGCGCTCTACGTGCGCAAGCTGCTCGCCACCAAACCGCCCCGTCTTTCGCGCCCGCTGCTCGAAACGTTGGCGATTATCGCTTATCGCCAGCCGATCACGCGCCCCGAGATCGAGCAGTTGCGTGGCGTCGATTGCGGCGCGGTGCTCGACACCTTGCTCGAACGCCGCTTCGTCAGGATCGCGGGGCGCAAGGATGCGCCCGGACGGCCGCTGCTCTACGACACTACGCCCGAATTTCTGGAGACCTTCGGTCTGATGGATCTCGAAAGCTTGCCCGATCTTGGCGAGCTGAGGGAGATCGATGAGAGCCTCGGCATGGCTGCGGGCGTACCGCCGGAGGCTGCCGAACCCGAAGCGGCACCCGAGCAGCTCGAACTGGGCGGCGAGCCGGGTCGCGGAGCTCATGAGCCAACGCCCGCTCCAGCAGCTGACGCGCCAGTCACATCGCATCACGACGACGAAGAACCTGACTGAGCGCGGCTGCGCTCAGTTCTCCATCCCCCGGTATTCAGTCGCCGTCTGCCGACGAGTCATTGCGGGTCGTTAGGGATCACGCGACCGAAAGGGATCAAGCGACCGAGACCCGGGCGCGGTCCAGCCGCGCTGGCGCCCGCAGAACTGGGCGCCTCGGAAGCGCCGTTCTCGGCCGCAGGCGCCGCCGGAAATCCACCGGTCCCGGGCTCCGGCTGCGGCGCCGTTGGCACCATTGTCACTGGGCTCGTCTCCACAGGCGGAGCAGTCCGCTGAATCTCTAGAACCTGCAGCATGACCGCCCGGCATTTTTCGTCTGGAACTGCGACCGGCTGGCCTCTGGCGAGGGCTTCTTCCACCAATCCGGTGCACTCCTTGCTCGGCATTTGGACATCAAGTACGTACGACGGATGTTCATGCCCGCCGCCTTGGGCGATCGGAGCGGCCGGACTCGGCGTCGAAGGGCCCGTCGCAGGTTCGCCGGTCGCCGCGCTTGGCGTACCACTGCCGACCGCCTCAGATCGCGCCGTCGGCGCGCAACCCACCAAGAAGGCTACTGCCAGAACCGACGCTATGATGATTCTCACGCTCATGTCTCCCCCTTACGGTCACTGGCGCAACCGCTGCGCATTCCTGCGCGGATGCCGTAACAGGCTGCGTGCTACGGTAAAGCGAGCCCTCTGTCAACGAACAAAAGTAGGCGCCGCTCCACTGTCGGGGGAAACTTGAACAGGATTAGATTGAGACGAGCTTGATCCACGACGACGAGCCTGACTGAGTGCGGGCGCGCTCAGTTCTCCATCCCCTCGCTGTAGCCCGCCTCTGATGTGTAGTTCTCAAAGCGCGTGAACTCGCGCAGGTAGGTCAGGATCGCGGTGTCGGTCGGTCCGTTGCGCTGCTTGGCGATGATCACCTCAGCCGTGCCCGGTGTCTTGGTGTCTTTGGGATGGTACATCTCATCGCGGTAGATGAACGCGATCACGTCGGCGTCCTGCTCGATCGCGCCTGACTCGCGCAGATCGGCGAGCAGCGGGCGGCGGTCGGGGCGGCTCTCGACCTGGCGGTTGAGCTGCGATAGCGCGATCACGGGCAGACGAAGTTCCTTGGCCAGCGCCTTCAGCGAGCGTGAGATTTCCGAAATCTCCTTCTCACGCGATTCGGTGGGCCGCGACGGGCGCATCAGCTGCAAATAATCGACCACGATCAGGCCAAGGTTGTTGGCGCGTTCGCGCTTGAGCCGCCGGCACTTCGCCTTGAGTGTGAGCGGCGAGGTGTCCGAGCTGTCGTCGATGAAGATCGGCGCATCGGAGAGGTTCGCGGCCGCCTGCGCCAGCTTGGGGAACTCATCGGCGCGGATGTAGCCGGTGCGCACCTTGGCCAGATCGACCATCGCTTCCGAGCACAGCATCCGCAGCACCAGCTGCTCTTTGGACATCTCCAGCGAGAAGAACGCCACGCCGACCCGCGGGCTGGCCTGCATCGAGGCGTAGGCGGCGATGTTGAGCGCGAGCGCGGTCTTGCCCATGCCGGGCCGCGCCGCGATGATGATCAGTTCCGAGGGCTGCAGCCCCGCCGTGATGCGGTCGAAGTCGATGTAGCCGGTGGGCACGCCGGTCACCATCTCCTTGCGCTCGAACAGCCGCTCGACCAGCTTGAACGAATCGCGCGCCAGCTCGCTCATCGAGTAGAACCCAGGCTTGATGCGCTTCTCGGCGATCTCGAAGATCCGGTGTTCGGCCTCGTCAAGGAACTCATCGACCTGCGGCTGGCCGTCGTAGGCGGCGCTGGCAATTTCGGTCGCGGTCGAGGCGAGGGTTCGCAATACCGCCTTCTCGCGCACGATGCGTGCGTAGTAGGCAATGTTCGCCGCCGTCGGCACGCGCATCGCGAGCTGCGCGATGTAGCCCGGACCGCCGACCTGTTCGAGCGCACCCTTGGCCTTGAGCGCGTCGGTTAAAGTGATCGCATCGACCGGCTGGTTGCGATCCGACAGCTCGACCATCGCGCGATAGATCGAGCGATGAGCCTCGCGGTAGAAATCCTCGGCCGTCAGGGTTTCGATCGCCTGGTTGATCGCCTCGTTGTCGAGGAGGATCGCGCCCAGGACCGATTCTTCGGCTTCTACGTTTTGAGGAGGAACGCGACGCAGGATATCGCCCGCCGCTGCCGCCACTTACAACCCCTTCGCCTGCCGCGACGCGCGCGACCGGACTCTCATTTGCTCACATCAGGTGCGCCGACTGGATCGCATGATCGGCGAGCGCGGCGCGGTTGGCAAGCGCGACGCCCGCGTGCGCCGATCGCTTCTCCACTCTATCAACATTCGATGTGCGTGATCACCACAGCGTCTTGACAGCCCGGCGGCGAATCGGTTGGCGCGCGATCAATGGCGCTGTCGCGACGCCGAACAGAAACCCGCCCACATGCGACCACCATGCGACTCCGCCGGGCGGACCGTGGCCGGCGTTCGCATACAGCCCCTCGAAAAGCTGCACCGCGAACCACAGGGTCAGGTAAAGCACGGCTGGCACTTCAACGAACTGAATGAAGATGATGAGCGGCAGGATGGTCAGGATCCGCGCGCGCGGGAAAAGCACGAAGTAGGCGCCCAGTACGCCGGCGATCGCGCCGCTCGCGCCGACCACCGGCGCGGCCGATGCGGGATCCATCCAGATGGTCGCGATCGCGGCGGCCACGCCTGAAAGCAAGTAGAACGCCAAGTATCGCCCGTGCCCAAAACGCTCCTCGACCGCCGAGCCGAAGATGAACAGATAGAGCATGTTGCCCGCGACGTGGAAAAAGCCGCCATGCAAGAACAGCGAGGTCAGCATCGTCAGCGGCGCGAGCGCGTTCACCAACGACGGACTCGCCGCCAAACCCGCCAGCCGCGCCGGAATCATGCCGTAGCGATAGAGGAATAAATCGGCCGCGCCGGCCAGCCGCGCCTCGTATGCGAATATGATGAAGTTCGCGGCGATCAAAGCGGTGTTGACCGATGCCAGCCGCCACGATCTGATGCTGTCGCGGATCGGAATCATTGGCGCGTTTCTTCGGTCATCGGCATGCGGCCTGAGGCTGCAATATACCGCGTGCGACGCTCATGCCGCAGCCGGCCCCGACGCTTGAGCCTCGCATGAATGTGTGCGACAAGGATCGCGCAACCAATCTCAAGCTCATGCGGGGGCAGATCACGGCGCGGGCGCGATCTTCGCCGCGCTTGCGTCCGCGCACAGAGGAGCACTTATGGAAGTCGTCAAGCAGGAGATCGTCGTTACCACCGGGGTCGAGAAGATGCCGTGCCATCTGGCGCGGCCGGCCAGCGGTGGCCCATACCCCGGACTGATCGTCGTGATGGAGGCTTTCGGACTCAACGGTCACATCAAAGCGCTCACTGATCGCTTCGCGGCCGAAGGCTTCGTCGCGCTGTCGCCCAACCTTTATTTCCGCGAGCCCAACAATGTAGTCGGCTACAATGATCTGCCCAGCGCATTCCGCCTGATGGGCAGCATCAATGACGACGGCATCGTCGCCGATATGACGGCGGCGATTAACTATCTCAAGACCAGCAAGGATGTGAAGCCCAATTTCGGCACTACCGGCTTTTGCATGGGCGGACGCATCGCCTTCCTGGCCGCGTGCCGCAACGCAGATGTCAAGGCGACCGCGCCGTACTACGGCGGCGGCATGGTCACCTCGCGCCAGCCCGGCGCGAAGCCGCCGATTGCGTACGTCGAGAGTCTGCGCGGCCCGGTGCTCGCCTTCTTCGGCGGCAAGGATGCCTTCATTCCGAAGACCGAAGTCGATCAATTCCGCGACGCGCTCGCGAAGGCCGGCAAACCCAACGAGGTCGTGCTGTACGAGGACGCCGATCACGGCTTCATGTGCGACGAACGGCCCTCATATCATGCCGCACACTCGAAGGAAGCCTTCGCCCGGACCATCGCCTTCTTCAAGAAGAACCTCGCCTGAGACCGCGGTCAGGCGAAGTGTTGAAAGAATCGCGACGGGCTGGCGTCCGCTGGCCCGTCCTGTTGTTGGCGGCAGTGATGCTCGCGAACGCCTGCTACTCGTCGAGCTACTCGCGCGGACTCGCAGCCAACGTCGCTCTGCTCGCCGACCTTTCCGACAAACTTGCTGACTACTGCCGTCACGGCTTTCGGACCGACGCCCGTACGATCAGCGCCGAGGAGATAGGCGAGTTTTACTACGCGCTCAAGAAGGCGCGCGCGTTCGCCTCGATTCACGAGGATCGTTCATCGTTGCGATCGTGGCGGGAGTTCGCACGCCTGATGGACGAATACGATCGCTTTACGCATGACGCCGACGCCTATCGGCTGGGCGGAGCATCCGACCCGGCGCCCATCGCGGCGCTGGAAGCCGATCACATGGTGGTCAAGCGCACGGCCGCCACCGTTCGGGAAGCGCTGCGCAGCGAATCCTGACTGTGGCGCTCAGACCTTCCCCGGCCACGGATTGTTCCACCGATCGAGCATCGCAATCTCATCGACCGGCTTGCGCCGGACCGGTCCGAACTTGTCCAGCGGATAACCGATCGGCATCAGCGCGAAGGTCTGCACATCGGCCGGCAGGTCGATGATCTTCTTCACCTCGTCCTCGAAGAACAAATGTATCGTCGTGAGGACGGTGCCCAGCCCATACGCGCGGCAGGCCAGGATGATGTTCTGCACTGCGGGATAGATGCTCGAGCCGGCCATCCGCGCCAGATTTTTCATCGCGGCCTGCAGCTCGGGCGGCATCGCGGCTGGGGGCGCGATCGCGCGGTTCTGCAGACATGGGAACAGATGCACCGGCGCCTCATGCATGTGTTCGAACAGGTACATCGCCGAGGCCTGCAGGCGCGCCTGCTGCTTGTCGCTCATGTGCGCCGGAGTCTGCCGGTCGGCATACAACTTCATCAACATGCCGCCTCCACGCCGATAGATGTCGGCGATCTTGCGCCGGCGCTCGGCGTCCTTGACGACGACGAAGATCCAGTTTTGCTCGTTGCTGCCCGAAGGCGCGCGGATCGCCGCGTCGAGCACTTTTGTGATGATCTCGTCGGGCACCGGGTCAGGCTTGAAGCGGCGCAGCGAACGCGCTGAATAAATCGCCTCAAACAATCCAATCTCGGCCATTTTGGTTCACCTCTCGCGGGGCTGGCGATTAGTAATCAGAAAAAAAGAGCGGCACACGTTTGTGCCGCTCCCTTCAAGCGAACACGCTCGCAGTCTACTTCGGATCGCCGCTGCCGAACAGCATCCGCCGCATGTGCTCGGCGTCTTTCGGGTTTTTCGCCATCGGCCCGGGCTGCTCGTGATGGCGCATGATCTTGTCGTCCTGGTTGAATGGCCGCACGGTCGCGCAATATTCGAGCTGCAAGCCGTTGGGGTCGCGGAAATAGATCGACTTGCACCATTCATGGTCCATCACGACCGTCACGTCGATTCCCTTGCCGACCAGCTCTTCGCGCTTGCGTTCGAGTTCTTCGACCGAGTCGCAGCGGAACGCATGATGATAGAAAGCGTTGGGCAGGTTTTGCGCGGCGTTGATATCGGTCGAGAATTCGGCCGGCACACCGGGAAATTTCTCGGGACTCATGAAGGCGATCAGCGTGCCGTCGCCGGTGTCGAAGAATACATGCTTGATCTTGCCGCCGCCCGGCTCCTCGATGATGTCGCACCATCCGATCTCCCAGCCGAGCTTCTTGGTGTAAAACTCGATGGTGCGGTCGATGTTGAGAGTGACGAGCCCGACGTGATGCACTCCACCTTTCATAAGTCCTCCAAATCGCCGCTGTCCGTGTGACACTGATATCACGCCGGGGCCGCTCCACAAAAGTCGGCTGAACCAGCGTTCAAGCGGTCTAATCGACGCGTATCAGCTTGTGCTTGATCGCATAGCGAACCATCGCGGCGGTCGAATCAGCCTTCAACTTGTACTTTAAGTTCTCCCGATGCACTTGGGCGGTGCGCGGACTGATTCCCAGCCGCGCCGCGATCGCCTTGGCGCCGGCGCCCTCGGCGATCAGCTTCAGAACTTCGCGCTCGCGCCGCGTAAGTCCATCAACCCGCCCGCCGCGGGCGGATGCCTGCGCGGCGCCGCCGCGAGCGGCCAGCCGGCGCAGGACCACCGGCGCGATTGCCGGACTCAGATAGCGCTTACCGGCGTGCACCGCGCGCACCGCCGCGAGCAATTCGGCGGCCGCATCGCCCTTGAGGACGTAGCCTGCGGCGTTCGCTTCGACCAGCGCCTCCACGACGTATTCGTCGTCGTCGTACTGGCTGAGCACGAGCACCTTCGAAGCGGGGGACTTCCGCCGCAGTTGATGCGCCGCGGCGAGGCCGCCGATTCCCGGCATCGCAACGTCCAGCACGATCACGTCGGGGTGCTTGCGCGCGGCGAGCTCCAGCGCCTGTTCACCATCGGCGGCCTCGCCCACGACCTCGCAATGCGGCTCGATAACCGCGCGCAGCCCCTCGCGCACCATCCGATGGTCGTCGGCGAGCAGGACTCTGATGCGTCCGCTCTGCGTCATCGCGCGATCTCCGGAATCTCGGCCGCCAGCCGCGTGCGGCCACGATGCGAGTCAATCTTGAGGCTGCCGCCCAGAATTGCGAGCCGTTCCGCGATACCTTCGATTCCGATCCGTGCGCTGCCACGGCCCTCGCGCGCGAAACCCCTGCCGTTGTCCACGATCTCCAGCCGGAGTCGTCCGCGCTCGCGCGCCAGCGCAATCGAGACGCGCGTCGCCCGCGCATGGCGGATTACGTTGGAGACCGCTTCGCGCACGACCTGGTAGCAGAGCTGCTGGACGGACCGCTGCCCCGATCGCGCCATCGCGGCCAACTCGACGCTGGTCTTGATTCCCGCCGCTTCAAGCCGGGCAGCCTCGTTGGTAATCGCTTCGCGCAGCGACAGCTGCCCAAGCCGCACCGGCCGCAGCGATGAGATCTTTTCTCTCAGCTCGGCTTCCAGCCGTTTCAGGATCGCGCCTGCGCCAGCGCGCCGTCTTGCGATCGCGATGCGCGCCGCCGCCAGGATCTGCGCCTGATCATCGTGCAGATCGCGCGCGATGCGCGCGCGCTCGCCGTCGATTGCCGCGAACAGCCGCATCGCCAGCCGCGCGTTCAGCCCACGCTCGGCCCGCAGCTCGTCTTCAAGCTGCTGCGCATGCGCATGGTCCTGGAGACGATCGAGAAAAAGTTCGGCGCGTCTTCGCGCGGCACTATCGAGCGCGATCCGCGAAGCCAGCACAATCGCCCCGTCTCCCATCGGTGCGCAGAGATAAGACCGAAACCCGCCGCTACGGATCAGTTCGTCCTCCGGGTATGCGGCCGCGCGGCCGCCGCTGGTATCGCGCCAGATGGATCTCCGCCGCCGCCACGTCTGTGCGATTCCGCTATTAGGCTCGATGGCGCCGATGGCGAGCCCATACGCTCCCTCGACGCGGAGTTTGCCGCCATGCGCGAGCACGATCGCCCATGCGTTGAATGGGCCCAGCCCGGCAGCGATTTGTGCGACGCCCGCGAACCAGCCACGCGCCGCCAAGCCACGCATCTTTGCCAACGCATCTTCGACCGTCCGCTGCTCATCGTCAGCTGCGGCAACTTGAGCGCTCGTCTGCGCTTCGCGCCGGTACGAATCGAAGGCGCGCTGGCGCCATCCATCGATCGCGGTTCCGGCACCGCTGCGCAGGCCGACGGCGAACGCCAGTCGCGCAACAGCATCGATGGCTGTCTCGGCGCCGCCACCGCCCGCGGTGTCGTCCACGATCATCACTGCGATGATCGCGTCGCCGCCCTGCCCCATCCGCCGGGCGACGACGCGCATCCCGCACGCGGAAGGCTGCGGCCCGCTCATCGCCGAGAAGTCTGCCGCGTCGACGCTAAAGCTCTCGTCGCCGGAATCGCTATTCTCGATGCGGCTGAGAATGGCCGCTTCGATGGTCGCCAGTCTCGCCGGCGCAGAGGCGGCGCGCGCGATTCCGCCCCCGAGGCGATTCTGCCATGCGATGAAACAGTCGAGCGCGCCAGATGCCCGCATCGCGAGCTCGGCGAGGTCAGAGAGTTCGGTGTGGAGACGATCGATCGCTCCGCCGGCCGTCTGTTTGCGGCGATAAAATCGAGCGGATGGCTCGACCGGCGAAGGCGCGGCAAGCTCCGGCAAGTTCCCCCCTTACTGGCCGAGTATACTAGCAGGCTGTTGAAAAAAGTCATTTCAACAGCCCGCCCCCTCTCTCTTATCTCCCCCACAGGGGGAGAAGATTGAGGAAAGCAGCCGGTTTTTCACGCAGAGTGTTGAGTGCGAAGTCGACTACATACTGCGATGCAGGCTCTTTCTCGACACTCTGCTAGAGGCTGCTACTTGTGGTCAGGTGGCGCGGGCTGCTCCAGCGCATGCCCGAGCGACTCCATATCCGCGCCAAACTCCGTCCAGTTCCCTGCTTTGAGCGCCGCCATGGCGCGGCTGTAGAGCTGTGCAGCCGTGTGCAATCCGGCCGACGTGTCGCCCGGAGCCATCCCACTCGGCGGCTGGCGCGCCGGGGCGCCCTCAGGCGCTTGCGCGATCACCGGCGCGGCGGGCGCGCCCTCGCGGAACAGCGCCTGAAGCGTCTGCGGCAGATCGTCGCCCATAACAACCCGATCGCGGTAGGCCGCGATCACCCGATCCAGCTCCGGCAGTTGTCCATTCTCAGCCCTGATATATAGCGGCTCGACGTACAGCAGCGAGTCTTGCAGGGGGATCACTATCAGGTTGCCGAGGATTACCTTCGAACCCAACTGGTTCCAGAGCGAGAGCTGGCGGGAGATCTCGGGATTCTGATTGACGCGCGCCTGGATCTGATATGGCCCGTAAAACAGCGAGTCCTTGGAAAACGCGTACTCGAACAGATGGCCGTAGTCGGCGCCGTCGCAGCGCGCTGCCAGCCACGCGATCATGTTATCGCGCCCCTGCGGCACCATTGGCAGCATCAGGATGTATTCATCTTTCTGCTCGCCCGGCAGCCGCATGATGACGTAGTACGGCTGCATCACCACCGTTTCGCCGCCGTAGTTCTCGCGCGGGAAACCCCACAGATCCTCGCGATTGTAGAACACCTGCGGGTCGGTCATGTGATAGGTCCGGTAGATGTCCGCCTGCACGAGGAAAAGATCCTCGGGGTAGCGGATGTGCGAGCGCAGGTCGGCCGGCATCTCGGCCAGCGGCTTAAATAGTCCGGGGAAAATGCGCGCCCAACTATTCACGATCGGATCATCCGGATCGGCTATATAGAAGCTGGTCGCACCGCTATGCGCGTCGACCACAGCCTTCACCGAGTTGCGGATGTAGTTGATCTGATCCGGACTGCGCTGCGAGTAGGGATAACGATCGCTGCTCGCGTAGCAGTCGACGATCCAATAGAGCCGCCCGCCCGACAGCACCACGTAAGGATCGCGATCCTGGTTCAGGAACGGCACCAGCCGCGCGATGCGATCGCTGATGTTGCGCCGGATCAGGATGCGGCTCTGAGGCTTGATCGCTTCAGTGACCAGCAGATTGATATCGCGCATCACGTAGCTGAACAGCAGCCGCCGCCCCAATCCGCTGATCGGTATCCCTGCCTCGCCCTGATAATACGAGTAGGCGTTGTCGGCGCCCTTGGGATAATCGAACTCGGGCGTGCTCGCCTTGATCACCGCATAGTTGTCCG
>JBGPUE010000065.1:0-20845 GCA_041491005.1 Binataceae bacterium (SeqCode)
CCGCTGCGCCATCCGTAAAAGAGCAGAATCCACCAGAAGACGAGATTCGCGCCGCGCGCCCAAGGGAGGAGGTGGTACATATCGCGCGCAGGATCGAAGGGCCGACCCTGAGCACGCTCCCAGACGGCGACCGGCAACGTTTCGAGATCGACCGGCAGCGGCATCGTGCCGCGGCGGATCAGCTCGTGATGGCTCGCAGTGTGCCAGAAGGACATTCCGGCGTTGAAGTAGATCGGCTCGTCGAAAACTGGCCCGAGCTCCCGTGCAGCAGTGATGCACCATGCAGATGAAGCAAGGGCAATCAGCGCGAACCCAACCCACTCGAGAATCGACGAGCGCGCAGCCGCAGCTGTGGCCCGCGACGGGACTTCCGATGCCACGAGTGCGCTCATGCTCGCGCGAGCGAGGCCGCCGGCCGCCGCGACATCAGCACACCCAGCACGAGCAGCATCGCGATCGTGTGGATATGAAAGCAGAGCAGCCAGCTGTAGATCGGCTTGCCGAGCAGCTCGCGGTTGAGGACCACGGCGAGGCCGAAATAGAGCCACATCGCTGAGGCCGCCAGCGCGCCCAATTCCCCGACTCCGACATCTTCGGCGATGATCAAATACAGCGCCGGAATGATCAGTACTAGGTGCTGCGTCCAGGTGATCGGCGAGAGCAATGGTATCAACACCAACACTGCGCTCGCTTCGACCGGCCACGCCGGGTCTTCGCGCGAGGTGAAGCGTGATCGTGTCAGCCAGCCGAATACCGCCAGCAGTGCGATTATCGCGGCCAAGCTGGCGACGCTCGCGGTGCGAGCGCGCGCAGGGCTCAGTGGAGCCGCGGGCACGTCGCGGGGCTCGACACCTTCGATGAGGCTTACGACTGCGGCCTTGAGCGATTGGTTCTGGATGCTCCGATCGCCGTAGTACGCTGCGGCTTGCGGATTGCGCTCGATCGCGAAGCCCGCCGCGGCGCCCATCCAGTCGCGCTGATGCCGCCACCAATCCTCCGGCCCCATCCGCACCACCGGCAGCGCGATCCATAGGGCCGCCGCCAACCCCGTGAGCGCCGCCAGACGCCATTCGCGCTTCCAAAGGAGATAGGGCACAAAGAGTCCGGGCGTCACCTTGAGCGCGGTCGCGAGTCCGAGCCACACCGCGCCGAGCGCGCCGCGCCCGCGCCAGAAGCAATAGATGCCGCCCACTGCGATCGCCATCAGGATCAGATGGGGCCCGCCGTCGTCGAGGTCGCGAATCAGATAATGAGAGCCGAGCACGATGGTGAGCGCGCCGATCGCTAAGCGATGAGCCTCCAGCGCCGGTGCGCGAGCGCGGATCATTGCGAACATCATCCTGAATGTCGTCCACAGGCAGGCCAGCGCGACCGCGTAGCGAATCAGGATGCCTGCGTGCGGATTCACCATCGCCAGCGGCGCGAAGGACATCGCCGCCGCAGGCAGGTAGGGAAAGTGCAGCCCGCCCGTGTAGAGATACTCGCCCGTGATGAAACGGCGGCCGAATTCGCGCGAGATGTCGAAGTCGCCGCGATTGGTTGCGCGGTGCAGCAAAATCACGGTGACGTGGATCGCGATCGCTGCGAGCGCGATCACTTGTAGCGCGCGGCGCACGCGGCGATCTGCGCCGAGCTCCGCGCAGCGCCGCAGCGGCGAGTCGCGAAATCGCGCCCACCCGCCGATCGCCGAAGACGAGGAATCTTGCGTTTGCCCGGATTGCATCGCTCCGCGCGGATACTCGCGGGGGAGACAGTGGTCTTGACCCGCCGCAACGTCTACCCTGAGCCAGTGAGTATGGAGACTCATACGACCCGGCGGAAGATCGTCCCGGCCGCCGAAGTGATCGATCTGCTCGAAGTTACGCATGCGCCCGAGCGCATCGAGGAATATCGGCAGGCGATGCAGCGCGGTGACTGCTTCCCGCCGATCGCGGTGCTGCGGGTCGCCGGACGCTATTTCGTCGCCGATGGCCACAAGCGCCTGAGTGCGATGAAGGCGCTGGGCGCGGACGAGGTCGAGATTGAAATCTGGAGCGGGCGCCGCTGGATCAGCGATCAGTTCAGCCAATTCCGCCACAAGACCGGCCAGCAGCTCTCGATTCTGGCGCGCATGCCGTTCGATCATGCGGCGCGCAGGCAGGCTTCGCGGCTGTTCTGGGATACGGTCGGCCATTGGCGGCGCATGATCGTGTCGATTCCCGCGCTGCTGCGCCGCCGCGCCCAGCGCTGACGGCGCACTTCCCTACTCTCGCCGCGGCAGCATAGACTTGTTCGATTCCAACCAGAGGTGATGATGCGATTTCGATTGACCGCCGGCGGCGCACAGGCCAGGAACGCATTGGCGCTGCAATGAACGGGCGCGCGATCTTCATCCGCCTGCTGCGCGAGTGCCGGCACTACCCCGGACGGCTGGTGCTGATCGTGCTGGGGCTGGCGGGCCTCGGCGGCGGGCAGCTCTGTCTGACCTGGTTCGCCAAGCTGTGGGCGGACGGCCCGTTGCGCACTGGCGATTATCATACGATGGCGCGGCTGAGCTGGGAGGTGTCGGCTCTGACCATCGTGATGATGGCGGGGCTGTTCATCTCGCGCTACGAACTCAACAGCGTCAATCAGCGGATGGTGATGCGGCTGCGCAACCAGGCCCAGCATCATCTGCTCGGCCTCGAAGTCGGCGCGATTCGCCGCTATCAGAGCGGCGATCTGATGTCGCGGATGCTCAACGACGCCGGCACGCTGTCGACCTTCGTGCGCGAGATCCTGCGCCGCCTGATCGGCGAAACCTTCATCATCGGCGGCGCCATCGCGATGATCTTCTACCTCAACTGGCGCCTGGCTTTGATCACGGGACTGATGGTGCCGGTAGTCGCGATCATGATGGCGCAACTGGGCGGGGTCATCCGCAAGCGCGGCGCCGCCGCGCAAAAGGAAGTCGGCAACCTCAGCGGCGCGCTCAGCGAGCAATTGGCTGGCGTCACAACCATCAAGGGGTTCCGCACCGAGGCAGCTGAGGAACGCCGCTTCGGGCGGCTCAACGCCGGCTACCTGCATCAGACCCTGCGCGGCGAATTCTGGTCGGCGATGCTCACCACCGCGGTTTGGCTGGTCACCGCCTTCGGCGTGCTCGCGGTCGTTTGGTATGGCACCACTCAGGTCGGACGCGGACAGGCCACGCCGGGCGGCCTGCTGGTTTTCTGCCTCTACGCGATTCAGACCGTCGAGCCGCTGCGCCGGCTGAGCGAAGTGCAAAGCCTGCTCCAGCGCGCGATCGCCGCCGCTGAACGCGTGTTCGAGATCATCGATTTGCCCGCCGCCGAACATGACGGGGACAAGCCGCTGCCCGCAAACGTCCGCGGCGAAATCGTGCTGGAGCATGTTTCATTCGCTTATCGCGCCGACAAGCCGGTGCTCGCCGACTTCGATCTGCGAATTGGGACGCGTGAGACGTTGGCGGTGGTCGCAACCAGCGGCGGTGGCAAGAGCACGCTGGCCGCGATGCTGGTGCGGTTCCGCGATCCTGACCGCGGCTGCATCCGGCTCGACGGCATCGATATCCGCGAGCTGCGGCTGGCGGACCTGCGCCGTGCGATATGCGTCGCCGAACAGGAACCCTTCCTGTTCAGCGGCCCGCTCATCGACAACATCCGTTACGGCTCGTGGGACGCACGGCCGGCCACAATCGAAGCCGCGGTCGCCCTGGCGGGAATCGAACCGCTGGTGCGATCGTTGCCCGGCGGCCTGCAGACCCCGCTCATCGAGGGCGGGCGCGATCTGTCGGGCGGCCAGCGCCAGCGGATCGCGCTGGCGCGCGTCATCGTGCGAAATCCGTCCGTGGTGGTGCTCGATGAAGCGACCAGCGCGCTCGACAGCGATACCGAAAGCCAGATCTTCGCCCAGCTCCGCGATTGGCTCAGCCAGCGCACGGTGCTGGTGATGGCGCATCGGCTCGCGACCATCAGCCGCTTCCCGCGCATCGTGGTGCTCGAGGACGGCCGCGTGATCGGCGACGGCAGCGTGAGCGAGCTGCTCGCGAACTGCCCATCGTTCAGCCAGCTGTTCGGCGAGCAGCTCGCGCCGCTGGAGCGCCGCGAGCGCCGATCAGTCGCCGGCTGAGCGCTGGCGATCAGGAAGTCGGGCTTGCGGCCGTCTCGGCAGATCCTCCAGTGATGATCTCGGCGAAGCGCGGTCCCCAGACCGCAACCGAGTAGTGTTTCTCGACATATGCCCGCGCGGTGGCTCCCATCCGGCGCGTCAGCGATGGATCGTTTGCGAGCATGCGTACCGCATCGATCCATTCTTCGGGCGTCGTCGCAAGAAAACCGGTCGCGCCGGGCTCGATCATCGTTGCATGCGCGCCGACCGGATTGGCGATCGAAGGCAATCCCGCCGCCTGATACTGCAGAATCTTGAGTCCGCACTTGCCGCGGCTCCATGGATCATCGGGGATCAAGTTGATGCCAGCATCGCCCGCCGCGATCTCCGATGCCTCGGTCGCTTCGCTCCACCCGACCTTGACGACCGGCATCGGGTCGAGGTTGGGAAAGCGGTCGCAAATCATCCTGAGCCGAAGCCCGGGGACTTCGCGCGCGAGCCTGACCCAAAGGTCGCGCCGCTGCTCCAGCCCCTGCAGCGTACTTGACGATCCGATCCACACCAGCTCCAGCCCCAAGCGATTGGTGAGGTGGCGCGCAAGTGTATATCGATCGGTCGCGATGCAGGTCGGCACGATCCTCACTCGATCGGCGCGCGCGCCGAATCGCACTGCATTCTCGGCCAAATAATCGTTGCCGGCAATGACGATATCGGCCGCCTGTACCGTTGCCGCAAATCGCCGCTCGCATCGTGGACAATCGATGCCGCGGCGATCGTACGAATCGTGATACATGAGCGCATCGTCGAAGTCATAGATGAGCCCGCGCGACCTGCGGCGCAGCCGCCGCAGAAGCCATCGCGGTAGCAGGCGCCGCTGTAGAATCACGGCGTCGAAGCGCTCGACGCGCGCGAACTGTGTCAATCGCGCGGGCCATCGGCGCGGCACGGCGTCGACCGCCAGTGAGCATCCGGCGCGATTCAGCGCCTGCTCGAAAGCGCCGATCCGGTAGCGGAAGCAGACGTGATCGCGTGCTTCGACGAGCGCCAGCACTTCCATCTAGGCGCGCCTTCCGGCGAAGAGGTTGCGGAACAGAGTCTCGTAGCGATCCGCTGCAAGCTCGGGCGTGAAATGCTGCCTGACGCGGCGAAGTCCGCCGGCGGCAAGCCGCTGCGCCAGCGCCGGATTCGATAGAACATCACCGAGCCGGGCAGCGAGGCTTCGCGGATCGTCGGGATCGGCGAGCAGGCCCGCATCCCCCTCGGTGCCGATCGCTTCTGGAGTTCCACCGGTCGCGTAGCCGACGACCGGCGTTCCGCATGCCATCGCCTCCAGCGGCGTCAACGGCAATCCCTCCTTAAGGCTCGAATGCGTCGGCACAGCGACAACGTCAGCTGCGATCATCGCCTCCTGCACGCGCTGCGTTTCGCCCAGATAGTGGAATGCTCCGGCCGCGCCGAGCATGCGTGCCCATTCATCTGGCGGGCAGGCATTCTTTGAACCCGGCCGCCCGCAGATCAGCAAGCTGACCGGGCCGATCCGATTCGCGATCTCGCGCGCCGCGGCGACCAGGTCGCCGATGCCCTTTTTCTCATCGAGACCGCCGAAGAACCCGATCCATTGATGCGCCCCGGGAATCGCCAGCGCCGCACGCGCGGCGCGGCGTTCCTCCAGCGTCGGCGGATGGGCCCGTGGGGCGAAGCGCACCGGATTGTGAATCACCTCGATCAGCGCGGGGCGGATCGCGCGCGTCCCGATCAGGCTTTGGCGAACGGCTTCGCTCACCGCTATGATCGCGCCGGCGCGAAGGCCCGCGATGATCCTGACGTTGAGCGGCAGCGGGATGGACATGTGGCGCACCAGCACCAGCTGGGTCCTCGCGGGGCGGCGCACGATCGACGCCCACACCCACTCGTCGGAGGTCGTGACTAGTGCGATATCGGGCTGGGCGCGCGCCAGCGCGCGGCCAATATCGAGCGCGGCGATGACGTTCAGCGAGCCGCCGAGCCGCGCCGCACTCGAATCCAGATGCGCCTGCGCGAGGGCCGCGTTGAGTGCGCTGCGCGGCGGGCAGATCACTTCGAGCGTGTGACCGCGATCGCGGAGCTGCGCTGCGATCTGGATGGTGACCCGCTCGGCGCCGCCGACGATGCGGGAGCCGCAAATCCAGAGAATCTTCATTCGATCGCGGGCCGCGATGGCATGCGGCCGTTGAGTTTGTAGCATCGCGGCGGCGCGCGGCGCGATACGTTGCCTCCGCCGCATCGATCGGCATAGCCTGCCCGTATCGGCAGTTGTGGCGAGGACGAAGTGAGCGCCGGGCGGCAAAACAGGCCTGTTCGAGCGGGCGACGGAGCGTCGCGATGGCAGGGCGGCGCTGTGGCCGCTTATCGCGACTGGCGGCGATTGTCGCCGACCGTCGATCGCTTCATGATGCGTTCGTTTCTCGGTCCATTGTTCGCGGCAACCGCGGCATTCGTCGGCGTACACGTACTGATCAACACGCTTGATCGTTTCAACGACGTCGTGGTGCGTGGGGGTGCGCTGGGCATCCAGTACATGCTGTGGCAGGCGCCCATCGGCGCGGTCTTGCTGCTGCCCCCGACCTGTCTGACCGCTGTTCTGCTGGCGTTTGGGATTCTCAACCGCTCCGGCGAACTGCTCGCCTTCCAAAGCGTCGGTGTTAGCCGCCTGCAACTGGCGATACCGGTGCTGGCGATGGCGGCTGCGGTATCGATGCTCGATTTCATCCTGAACGAGACGGTGGTGCCAATCGCCAACCTCCGCTCGCACGATGTGCTCAACGTGCGCATCCGCAAAGAGACGCGCCGCGGCGCGCTGGTGGGCAACCGGCTATGGATCCGCGAGCGCGGTGGCTTCCTGTCGGTCGATCTCTTCGATGAACGACGCAAGCGGATGGAGGGCGTGACGCTCTACCATACCGACCCGCGCTACGGACTGCGCATGGTGCGATACGCGAAGAGCGCCGAATGGAACGGCCGCAACTGGATGCCGTCGGGGTTGCAGGCGTACAACATCGCCGACGACGGGCGCGTCGATCTATCCGCCAGCGGCGAATTTGCCATCGAGGCGACGCCCTCGGAAATTGGAGATCTGGTGATCGCTCCGGAAGAGCTGGGCCTGCTCGACCTCCAGCGCTTCATCGACGACCTGCGCAGTAAGGGGTTGGACCCCGGCCGGTTTCTGGTCGAGCGCGACTTGAGATTCGCGCGGCCATTCGCATGCCTCATCATGGCGGCTCTGGGTGTGGCGCTGAGCCTCGACCCTGTGCCGCGGCATTCCGGGCTGGGCCGTAGTTTCGCGGGCGGAATCGCGGTCGGCTTCCTCTACTTCCTGGCGCTGGGCTTGACGGTATCGTTCGGCCGGTCTGCGCTGATTCCCTCGTGGGTCGCGGCTTGGGTGCCCAACGCGCTGTTCGCGCTCCTCGCGGTCTCGATCTTCCTATACGGGGAAGAGCGCTGAGCCGGCGCTTGCCGCGCGCCGCGTCGTGCGGCACTCAAAAACAGCCATTTTCATGCCCTGCGCGCAAGGGGTTGAGGAACCAACAATGAAACTCGGAGAGCTCGCCTCACGGCTCGGACTGGAACTGCGCGGCGACCCCGCGATCGACGTGATCGCACCGGCGCCGATCGAAGCGGCCGGCCCCGGGACGATCACTTTCCTGGGACGCGAGAAGTACCTCGCCTTCGCGCAGAAAACTGCGGCGGCATGCGTGATCGCGTCGCGCGAGCTGGCGCATGAGGTGAAGGCTGCGGTTCTGATCAGCGTCAATCCCTATGCCGACTTCGCGCGCGCGCTGGCAATCTTTTTTCCGCCCAGCCGCCCGCCGGCGGGAATCGATGCTTCCGCGCGGATCGCGCCGGGCGCGAAAATCTGCGAAGGGGCCTCGATCGGCGCGCTGACCGCGATCGGCGCGGGCGTAACGATCGGCCGCAACGCCGTGATTCATCCGAATGTGACGATCTATCCGGGCGTGACAGTGGGCGACGATTTCGTTTGCCACAGCGGTGTCTCGATTCGCGATGGCGTAACCATCGGCAATCGAGTGCTGATTCACAACGGCGCCGTGATCGGCGCTGACGGCTTCGGTTTCATCGAGCACAACGGCGGACTGGTCAAGATCCCCCAGATCGGCACCGTGATTATCGAGGACGATGTCGAGATCGGCGCCAACACAACGATCGATCGCGCGATGCTTGGCGCGACCGTGATCCGGCGCAGCGCCAAGCTCGACAATCTCGTTCAGATCGCCCACAACTGCGAGGTCGGCGAATTCTCGCGATTCGCGGGACAGGTTGGGCTGGCGGGCTCCGTCAAAGTAGGCAACTGGTGCGAGTTCGGCGGACAGGCCGGATGCGCGGATCACATCTTGGTCGGCGATCGCACGCGCGTAGCGGCCCAGGCCGGCCTCCATCGGAGCGTCGCTCCCAGCTCTGAGGTGGTCGGCACGCCGGCGATCGAAGGACGCGTTTTCAAGCGGATGGTGGCGGTTGAGCCGCGGCTGCCCGAGATGCTGAGAAGATTGCGCGCCGTCGAAGCGCGGCTGGGTATCGACGCGCGCCGCAAATGATATGGGCGTCGGCCCGCATGTAGCCGCAAGAAATCGCGCCGCGCATGGTTTCCCAAACAGGCTTAAGGTCGTGTGAACCGCACGTAAACCGTAATTGACACTGGCGCGAAGTGCTTCCTACAATGACCGCTCCGGGTAAGCCAAGTGGCGATGCCATGACTACTTCCCGCCGGCGCAGAGCCGGGACTAGCTCCGATGATAGAGGTCCAGAACCTTACCAAGTACTTCGGTCCGACCCTCGCGGTCGATCACGTTTCTTTTAGGGTAGAACGGGGCGAGATCATCGGCCTGCTCGGTCCCAACGGATCGGGCAAGACGACGATCATGCGCATCCTGACCGGCTTTTTCCCGCCCACCGAGGGCCGCGCGCTGATCGATGGTCTCGATGTCGCCAACAATTCGCTCGAGGTCCGCCGGCGCATCGGTTACTTGCCCGAGAATATGGTGCTGTACCCCGATCTCTCGGTGCAGGCCTTGCTCGAGTTTGGCGCGCGAGTGAAGGGGCTGTCCGGGGCGGAAGCGCGCCAGCGGATGGACTTCGCGCTCACGCATTGCGGGCTCAAAGACGTCCGGCGCAAACTGATTGGCAAGCTATCCAAGGGCTACCGCCAGCGTGCCGGCATCGCGCAGGCGATCCTGAGCGATCCCGACGTGCTGATCCTTGATGAGCCCACAGTCGGCCTCGATCCGCGTCAAGTCGTCGAGATTCGCGATCTGATCCGCTCGCTGGCGGGGCGTTCGACGGTTCTGCTCTCGACCCACATTCTGCCAGAAGTGAACATGACCTGCCGACGCGTCATCATTATCGACAAGGGCAAAATCGTCGCGCAAGACACGCCCGAGCTGCTGACGGCCAAACTGCAGGGGGGCGAACAGAGCCTCGTCACGGTTGCCGGACCGCGCGAGAGCGTCCGCGCTGCGCTTGGCCGGGTCGGCGGTATCCAGCGTCTTGAGGAACGGCCCGGTGACGGCGTGGCGGCCGATGGCGTCTCGAGCTTCATCGCTTATTCCAAGGATGGCGACAGCGCGCGCGCGGCGATCGCGGCGTGCGTGGTGCAGAACGGATGGCGGCTGCTGGAGATCAAGGCGATGGCGCTGAGTCTCGAGGATCTGTTCATGCGCCTGGTCACCAAGGAAGACCGGGTCTGATGCTCCGCTGCGTCGTGCGCCACATGCCGGCGGCGCGGGCTGAGGTCTCAGATGCCCAACGGTGAAGCAGTTATCGGGACCGCGCGGGTGGGCGAGGGCATAACCACCGGCTCACGCGTGCGCGGCGTGCGCGGATTCAGGCTGGGCAATGTGCTGGCGGTGGCGCGCAAGGAGCTGCGCTCGTACTTTGCCTTCCCGCTGGTCTATTTGCTCTCGGCGATCTTTTTGCTGATCGCGGGCTACTACTTTTACACCGACCTGGTGTTCTTCACGACGATGTCGTTCGCCCGCGACATCATCCAGAACTTCTGGCAATTGCTATTCAGCGATATTCGGCTGTGCATGTTGCTGACGATGCCGTTCGTGACGATGCGGCTGTTCGCCGAGGAACGCAAACTCGGCACCATCGAGCTGCTCTACACTTACCCGCTGCGCGACACGGAGATTTTCAGCGGCAAGTTCCTGGCCTCCAGCGCAATCCTGGCGATGATGCTTGGCCTGACGCTGACCTATCCGGCGTACCTGCTGAGCGTACATCGCTTCCCGCTTTTCCCGCTATTCGCGGGATACCTCGGGCTGTTGCTGCTGGGCCTGAGCTTCATCGCGCTGGGCATCTTCATCTCCTCGATGTGCGAGAGTCAGGTGGTGGCGGGCGTGATGACGATCGCGCTGCTGCTGTTTTTCTGGATCCTGAACTGGAACGAAGCCGCGTTCGAGACCGGGCCACGCGAGCTGCTGGGCGCGATCTCGATGTTCAACCACTTCGAGGGTTTTTCCAAAGGCGTGATCGACACCTATAACATCGCCTTCTTCGTCTTCTTCATCATCTTCTTCAGCTACCTGACGTTGCTCTCGATGGAGGCGCGCAAGTGGACGGGCCGCAGATAAGTCCCGCCCCGGCGACGCGCCTTGCGCTATGGCGGAATTACGCCCTGCTGCTGTACACCACCTTGGCGCTGGCCACTGTTCTGATCGTGCTGAACCTGATCATTTTTGACCACAACGTGCGTTTCGATCTCACGCCCAACAAGCGCTTCACGCTCTCCGAGTTCGACAAAAAGGTCCTGCGCGGGCTTGGCAGCGACGTCAAGGTGATGAGCTTCATCCGCACCGAGGATCCCGCCTACCTCGAGCTCTCGGAACTGCTGTTCCGGGTCGCGGCGTTCACGCCCCGGGTCACCTTCCAGGTGATCGATGTAAACAAGTCGCCCGGCCTGGCCCGGCAATATGGCGTCTCCACCTATGGCCAGGTAATCGTCCAAACCGAGGGGCGCCGGCGCGAGTTCGACAACGCGCGCGCCGACGGCCTGATTCCCGCGATCCTGCAGCTCACGCACGATCTCAACAAACATCTTTACTTCACCGCCGGGCACGGCGAGCGCGATCTGTTCGACAACGATCGCAGCGCGGGATACTCGCAGTGGCGCAGCCTGCTGCTGCAAAACAACTACCAGATCTCTAATCTCTCCCTGCTGGGCGGCGCCGAAGTTCCCGATGACGCCAACGTGGTCGTAGTCCTCGGCCCGCAGAAGGATTTCCTGCCCGAGGAGCTCGCCGTCCTGGGGCGCTACCTGACGCGCGGCGGCCATCTGATCGTAATGCTCGACCCATTCGGCTCGCCGAGCCTGGTCACCTTCCTGGCCCAGTACCACATCAAGTTCATCGACCAGGTGCTGGTCGATCCCGCTTATCGGTTGTCGGCCGGCGAGATCCTTACCACGCAGATTCCGTTGCGAGCGGAGAGCAGCGAGGTCACTCGTACGCTCACTGCACCGGCGGTGTTCTCGATGGCGCGCGGTATCGAGGTGACTGGCGGCGAGGGCGCGATGGCGCCTGACGGATTGCAAGTGCAGCGCGAGGGCTTGCTGCTGCGCTCCTCGTATGAAAGCTGGGCCTCGGGCGATCCCAAAGCCGTAACCACCGGCCTCACCGAGTTTCAGAAAGATCGCGACCTCAAGGGGCCGATCGCGGTCGCCGTCGAGGTCGACCTTGCCAAGCCTTCCAACGCGCACGTCGCGGTCGCCAAAATGACGCGGATCGTCGCGTTTGGCGATACCGATTTCGCTTCCAACCAGTTCATCGAGATGCTCGGCAACCGCGATCTCGTCCAGAACGCGATCAACGAACTCGCCAACGATCAGATTCTGATCGCGAGCCGCGCGCGACTGAATCGCAGCGCGGGCGCCGCCTTCTATGTCAGCGATCAGCAGTCGCGCCAGGCTTTCGTTCTGGCGACGGTCGTACTGCCGTTGATCCTGTTTTCGATCGGGATGACGGTGTTCGTCAGGCGGAGGTTCTTCGTGTGAGCGCGCGTCCGGCAATCCTGTTCAGCGTCCTGCTCGCCGTGCTGCTGCCTTACTACTTCACGGTCGACCGCCACGACACGCATGAAGTGAAGATCAAGCAGGAGCGCGCCAATGTTCTGGAGCTCGACGCGGTCAGTGGCATGGTGCTCAGACGCGGCGCCGAGCAAGTACGCTTCACCCGCACCAGCGACGGCAAGCTCTACCAGATCGTCGCCCCCAGCGGCGCGTTCGCGCCACAGGATTTGATGAACGCGCTAACCGCGCTGTTCCTCAGCACGCAAGAGGTCGAGATCGTTGCCAGCAACACCGACAACCTCGCGCAGTACGGGCTCGATCATCCCTACCTGGAAGTCGAAATCGATGCACCCGGCAAGCAACGGCCGCTGAAGCTGCAGTTCGGCGCGGAGAATCCGACCCACACGGCCTTTTACGCGAAGCTTGCCGATTCGCCCAAGATCTTCCTGATGGGACTCGACCTCAAGTACTACCAAGAGCTGATTTTCGAGTGGGTCGAGGGCAAGCACGGCAAGAAGGCGGCCTGAGCACCCCGCCGTTTCGCGGTCGGAGCAGCGAGCCGGCTTGATCGCCGCGACCCCGAGCGACTTGATACGCTCGCGGGCACCAGCCTAGATGAAATGAATGGCTTCCGATGGCACGAGCGGGCGCTGGCCGCTGGACCTCAAAATCTACGGCGCGCTCAACGGAATCTGGGGCTTGGGCCTGTTGTTTCGCTTGATCGTGCAGAACCCGTTCGTGCGGCCCGGCGACTCGATCCAGGCGGTGATCGGCGGCATCAAGTTCTACGGTGGCGAAGCTCGCGCCGTGCTGCTGATTCAATCAGTCATCTATCTCCTGATTGCCAACGGGATCATCCAGCAGCGGCGCTGGGGCCTGGTCGCGGCCCTGCTGTATGCGGCGCAGGTCGTCGCCGCCCATCTGCTGTTCGTGATTTGGAACGCCGGCGTGCCGGGGCAGGAGATTCACGTCAAGATCGCGGCCCTCGAGGGACCTGCGATGGTCCTGATTCTGCTCTATCTGTGGATTCGATCGCGCGGCTTGCTTAGAGGCCGCGCTCCCGGCGCTCATTTTTCAACGGCCGGCTAGGTGTTTGCGGCGCGGATGCCAGAACGTCCGCATGCGGCACGCCGGCGCCCCGGTTGCGAGAATGAGAGAGTGGTGGCGGCGGTAGGATTCGAACCTACGACTCCGCGGATATGAGCCGCGTGCTCTAACCAACTGAGCTACGCCGCCACGCCGAATCGCATAGATTAGCGGGAGCAGATCCGGCGCGAAAGGGTCGGCCGTCTGCGCTTTCCCGTACTGACGGAGCTTCCCTCTTCCAGCTCGGTGTGGTCTCCGCCAAGTCGCGAAGAACCCGCTAACGATCGAGCGCTTTTGCGAGGGCCTTGGGCGCCGCGCTGAACCATGCTTGAGTGAAGAGCCGTCTGATTTCATCGGGATGCACCTTCGCCAGGCGCACAAGCATCCATGGATAGTGACGATAGTGCTCGGTGATGTAGAACGTCGCGGGATCGGCTCGCATCAGCAGCTCGCGCTCGCCGAAATCGATCTTGATGACCAGCGACTCGCCGTCCTGGTGAAGACGGGCGAGCAACTTTCCGCCGACGCGAAATGCCGGCGTGCCATACGAGACGCCTTCCTCGACGCCGGGCAGGGCAAGCGCGATCCGGCGAAATTTCTCGAAATCAGTCGGCGCCATCGCCCGAGCGGAGGGCGGCTTGGAGCGGGAGGTTCTCTTAGCCAAACTGGATCAGACTGACACGCTACTGCGCCGGCAACGATCGCGATTTCACCTCGCGGCTGCGCCGCCCGACCTGGTAGATCACGCCCTCGTGCAACTCGACGCAGGTCAGCTTGTTGCCGTAGACCAGCCCGGTGTCGATGCCGATCTTGTAGGGCAGATCGATCATCAGATTGCGCATCGGCGTATGGCCGAAGACCACGGTGTGGCCGATCTGATGCGGATTGAAGATGAACTCCTGGCGGATCCAGAGCAGATCCTCGACTTCCTGTTCATCAAGATGGCGCGACGGCATCACGCCCGCGTGCACGAACAGATATGGCGGACGCAGGTAGCTCACCGCGAGACTGCGCAGGAACTCGAGGTGACGCGGCGGGAGGTGCTCGATCGCGCGGCTCAGGTCGGCGTGGCCGACGCCATAGCTGTCCAGCGTCGTATCGCCGCCGTTGAACAGGAACGATTCGCCATAGCGCCCGGGTAGCCCGAGGAAATGCAGCATCATGTCCTCGTGGTTGCCCTTGAGAAACACTGCCTCGCATCCGCTCTTGGGAAGTTCGAGCAGTTGCTCGATGACGTCGCGGGCTGACGGTCCGCGATCGACGTAATCGCCAACGCATACCACCGTGTCGCCCGCGCGCGGTGCGATCGCCTCAAGCATCGACGCTAGCTCATCGGGGCATCCGTGTAGGTCGCCGATCGCGAACAGCCTGCCCGGTGCGTTGCGCATGCGCTCAGACATCGTTTGCCTGTCCGCGTTTCGATGCCGGCTGCTCGCGGAGCAGCTTGTCGACTGCGGCGCGATCGCCGATCAGTCTGCGGGCGGCGCTATAAGGATTCGTCGCGCCCGCGCTGACTTCCCCAATCAGGTCGCGCGCGACGCCGTCGGCCAGCGATCGGGCGGCGCGCTCTTCGATCTCCGCCGTCAGCACTTCCAGGAACTCATGGCGCCTGCGCTCCGCTTCGCGTCCGGGGTCGCGATGGGTGCGCAGATGATCGAGGTGCTTCGCCAGCGCGGCGACCAGCTCCTCGATGCCCTTGTCGTTGGCGGCCTCGGTGAGCAACACCGGCGGACGCCATCCCCCGCCGGTGCGCAGATGAACGTTGAGTTCGAGCTCGGCCTTGACGTGATCGGCCCCTTCGCGATCGGCCTTGTTGACCACGAAGATGTCGGCGATTTCGTTCAGCCCGGCCTTCATCACCTGGATGCCGTCACCGGCTTCGGGCACGGTCACCACCACCGTGGTGTGCGCAAGGTCCATCACGGACAGCTCGGTCTGGCCGACACCCACTGTCTCGATGATGATCACGTCATGGCCGAAGGCGTCGAGCAGCTTTACAATCTCGCGCGCCGCGCGGCTAAGTCCGCCGTGGCTGCCGCGCGTTGCGAGGCTGCGAATGTAGACGCCTGAGTCCTTGTAGTGATCGGTCATCCGGATTCGGTCGCCGAGCACCGCCCCGCCCGAGAAGGGGCTGGACGGATCGATCGCAAGCACCGCAATCCTCTTGCCTTGCACACGATAGCGGGCGACGAGCTTGTTGATCAGCGTGGATTTGCCGGCGCCCGGCGGGCCGGTGATGCCGACGATATGGGCGTGACCGGTGCGGGCGTAGATCCGTTCCATCACGGCGCTGACTTCCGCGGCGCGGTTCTCGACCTGCGTGATCAGACGCGCCAGCGCGACTCGGTCGCCCGCGGCGAATCGATCAAGCAGCGAATCGAGTTGCGAACCCTCAGTCAATCGATGATCCAGCACCGCGCGCTACGGCCTGCGCGCCGGCCATGAGATGAGTCATTAGCAATCATATCCGCCACGCTTCAAATCAGGCAATCAAGGATCGGCCAGCGCGGCGCGCAACGCCCGGCGGCCGGGTTGTTTTGGACTACCCGTGGCCCTATGCTTTGAAACTCGTGAAGCTGCCCGACCTTTACCATGACTGGCGATTCACCGCCGGGCTCGTGCTGATGATCCTGGGCGCCGGCAACTGGATCGTCGGCCTCGCCAAGACCCACCAGTACAGCGCGATCGTGGCGATGGCTTCGCGGACCGAGAACGATCAGTCGTATCGCCGCTTCGACGAGCTCGACCAAAGTTCCGACCGCGCAGTGCTCGCGCCGTTCAGCGCAGAGGAGCGACGCGTCACATATGCCAGCACGCATATGGACTTCTATCATGCGACCTTCCTCACCGGGCAGGTGCTCTTCGCGCTGGGCGTGATAATCACGTTGTTCGCCTTCATCGGCGTCGTGCGCCGCGACGCGCGCCGCAAGATCCGCGAGATGGCCGCGGACGCCTCCGGCGGCACGTGAGGCGCTGAACCACCGCGATGGTCAAGCTGCTGGCTGCACTGGCGCCGGCCAAGATCAATCTTTTCCTGCGCGTGACCGGCCGCCGTGCCGACGGCTACCACGAACTCGATTCGATCTTCCTTCCGATCTCGCTGGCCGATCGGCTGCAAGTCGAGATGCGCACGGCCGCAGCGTCATCGGTAGTGCTGCGCTGCAGCGATCCGAACCTCCCACAAGGCGAACGCAATCTCGCCGTGCGCGCTGCGAAGCGTTTCGCCGAGGAGTTCGGCATCACCGCGCAAGTCGCGATCGATCTGCACAAGGAGATTCCTATCAGCGCGGGGCTCGGCGGTGGTTCAAGCGATGCCGGCGCGGTGCTGCGAATGATGGCGGCGCTGGCGCGGATTCGCGAACCGGCACGGCTGGCGCACATCGCGCTCTCGCTGGGCGCCGACGTGCCGTTCTTTCTCGAACCGCGCCCGGCGCGCGTGCGCGGGATCGGCGAACGCATCGCTCCGTTGGCAGCGATGCCTGCGCTCGAGCTGGTGATCGCGGCGCCGCCTGTTGAAGTCTCGACGGCCTCGATCTTCGCGACGCTGCGGCGAGAGAACTGGAGCGGTCCGGCACCCGAGGCCGATGAAGCGGCGCTGATGGGCGGCGCCATCTTCCCCAACATGCTCATCAACGATCTCGCTCCGGTTGCGATGGCGCTTCATCCGGAAATCGCGCGACTTAAAGCATTACTTGAAGAATGCGGGGCGCGCGCGGCCGCCATGACGGGCAGCGGCGGCGCGGTCTTCGGCATCTTCAACGATGCCGGGGAGGCAGCGGCGGCATGCGCCGAGGTCTCCCGCCGGGCTCCCGGGGTATGGGTGCGAGCCGCCCGATCGCTGTCCGGCTAGCAGCTCGCAGTAACGCTGCTTTCATGTGCGGCGCTAGCGGCTGCATCGTTTGACAGCGAAAGGCGCCATCAATAGCATCTGGCGCCGAATCCTGCGTGGCTATTCCTGATCGCGGTGCGCCCCGATGGCTCGGTTGGCTTGGCGGTCGCGCGATCCGCCCGACCTGTGCGGCTCGGGCGAGTGGACGGTTGTTGGGCGCGGGCCGCGCTTATCAACATCTTACGCGCGACGCCGCCGAATTTTTGCAGTAATCTGGATGCGCGGGTAGGATCAGGGCTGGTCGCGAGGCGCCCCGGGTGGGCGGTCGCCAAGCTGGTAAGGCACCAGGCTTTGGACCTGGCATTCGAAGGTTCGAATCCTTCCCGCCCAGCCATTCCGCGCCGCGCGCGAGCCTCCGCATCGATGGCGGCGAAGATGTCGATGGTTGCTAGAGGAAGTCACGATGCCTGAACGGGCCAAAGACGAGCTGGAGATTTTCACCGGCAACTCCAACCCCGCGCTCGCGCGCGAGGTCTGCGAGCATCTCGGCGTCCGCCTGGGCCAGGCGGAAGTGGGCCGCTTCCCCGACGGCGAAGTGATGGTCGAGGTGCGCGAGAACGTGCGCGGCGGCGATTGTTTTGTGATCCAGTCGATCTGCACGCCGCCCAACGACAACCTGATGGAGTTGTTGCTGATGATGGATGCGCTGCGGCGCGCATCGGCCAAGCGGCTCACCGCGGTGATCCCCTACTTCGGCTACTCGCGCCAGGATCGCAAGGTCGCGCCGCGGGTGCCGATCAGCGCCAAGCTGGTTGCCGACATTATCACCGCCTCGGGGGCATCGCGTGTACTCACGGTCGATCTGCACGCCGGCCAGATCCAGGGCTTCTTCAATATCCCGGTCGACAATCTCTTCGCGATGCCGGCCTTGATTGGATATCTGCGCAAGCGGCTGGAGGGGCAGAAGGTCACGGTGGTCTCGCCCGATGCCGGCGGCGTCGAACGCGCGCGCGCCTTCGCCGGGCGGCTCAACGCGACGCTGGCGATCATCGACAAGCGCCGCCGCCGCGCCAGCGAGGTCGCCGAGATGCAACTGGTGGGCGAAGTGCGCGGTTCGACCGCCGTGCTGATCGACGACATGATCGATACCGCCGGTACGATCACCGAAGCTTCCAAGGTGGTGGCAAACGCAGGTGCGACCGAAGTGATAGCGGCCGCGACGCATCCGATCCTCTCGGACCCGGCGTGCGAGCGCCTCAACCGATCGCAGATCAAGGAACTCATCACGACCAACACCATTCCGCTCAAGGCGAAGTCACAGGCGGAGCTTCCCAATATCAGGGTCTTGTCGGTCGCCCCACTTATAGCCGAGGCTATCCGGCGCATTCATAATGAGGAGTCGGTCAGCTCGCTCTTTAGCTGACCCGACGATTCTCCCGCGGAGTTGCAAGGATGGAGACTGTAGAACTCGGATGTGAACAGCGTCAAACGCGAACCAACGGCGAAGTGCGCGCGCTGCGCCGCACGGGCCGGATTCCGGCGATCATATACGGGCCGAAGATGGCGGCGCAGACGATCGCGCTGGCCAGCGCTGAACTGTCGGCGCGCGTCGGCACGGCGGGCACTCAACGGCTGATCCGGCTCAAGTCCGAATCGCCCGAACTCAATGGCCGTCACGTGATTCTCAAAGAGGTGCAGCGGGAAGCGATCTCGGGCGCACTCATCCATGCCGACCTGATGGAAGTCGATCTCACTCGGCGCCTGCGCGTATCGGTGCCGCTGCGCTTCAGCGGACGCGCCGCCGGCATCGCCGAGGGCGGCATCCTGCAGCCGCTGGTCCGGCAAGTCGAGGTCGAATGCCTGCCGCTGGAGATTCCCGAGTTCATCGAAGTCGACGTCACCGCGCTGGGAATTCATGACGTGATCCACATCTCCGCGGTGAGCTTCGGCGCTAACATCAAACCACTGTACGACTCCGACTACGCGGTCGTGTCCGTGCTGCCACCTTCGATCGAAGAGGCGCCGGTAGCGGCCGCCCCTGCCGAAGGTGCGGAGGCGGAAGCCGCGGCAGCCGGGGCCGCGCCCGAAGCTGGCGCAGCGGCCCCCGCCGCCGGGGCAGCACCGGCCGAAGCCGGCGCGAAAGAGCCGGCCGGCGCGACAGGCAAGAAGCCGGAGGCCGCGGGCAAGAAATCCGAAGCGGCGAAGAAGTAGCATCGCCAGGCCGGCCCGGGGCGCAGCTGCGCCCGCAGCGTTACGCGCCGCAGCGGCGAGCCAGACGCGACTGGGGCCGACACCAGAGCCTTATACGATGACGTGCGGAGGGGAGTGCCGGGGATGAGCTTCGTTCACCTTCACGTTCATACTCAGTACAGCTTGCTCGACGGCGCCAATAAGATCGCGCCGCTGCTGGACCGGGCGCGAGAGACCGGGATGCCCGCGATGGCGATCACCGACCACGGCAACATGTTCGGTGCGGTCGAGTTTTACGGTAAGGCGCGCGAACGCGGCCTCAAGCCGATCATCGGATGCGAGGCATATCTTGCGCCCGGCAAACGCAGCGATCGTACGGCGCCGCCACGCGGCGACGACGCAGAAACGGCCGGCAACTACCACATCATCCTGCTCGCGCAGAACCGCATCGGCTATCGCAATCTTTGCCGGCTGCTTACCGCCGCGTACCAAGAGGGCCTCTATTACAAGCCGCGCATCGACAAGGACATCCTGCGCGAGTGGTCCGACGGATTGATCGTTCTGTCCGGATGCCTGTCGGGCGAGATTGTGCGGGCGATCCGCAACGATCGCTTTGATCGCGCCCGCGAGGTGGCCGAGGAATACGCGCGGATGCTGCCCGGCCGCTTCTATCTTGAACTGCAAGACAACAAGCTGCACGGCCAATTCAACGACGCGCTACGCGAGATCGGACGCAAGGTGGGCCTGCCGCTGGTCGCCACCAACGATTGCCACTATCTGCATCGTGCCGACGCGAAAGCGCATGAAGTGCTGCTTTGCATCCAGACCGGCAAGACGCTGGCCGATGAATCGCATTGGCGCTTCGATACCGACGAGCTCTACGTCAAGTCGCCCGAGGAAATGATCGCCGCATTCGGCGCGGACTCCGAGGAAATTCGCAACACGCTGGAGATCGCGCGTCAAGTCGATTTCGAGTTCGAGACCGGCCGCTACCACTTCCCGGTATTCCAACCGGCGCGCAACGGCGAAGGCGCCGGCGCGCAGACCGCGGCGAACCCGACCGATGAAGAGCTGGCCCGGATACTGGAGGAGCACACGCGCAGCGGGTTGGCCGCACGCCTGGGCGAGATGCACGCGCGACGCGGCGAGTTCGACGAACAACCCTACTTCGAGCGGCTCGACTTTGAGCTGCCTGTGATCCGCGAGATGGGCTTCTCCGGATATCTGCTGATCGTCGCGGATTTCATCAACTATGCGCGCGAGCGTGGAATCCCGGTCGGACCGGGCCGCGGCTCAGTGGTCGGCAGCCTGGTCTCGTACTGTCTGCGAATCACCGACCTGGATCCAATCGAGCACAAGCTGCTGTTCGAGCGCTGGCTCAATCCCGGGCGGAAATCCATGCCCGACATCGATGTGGACTTTTGTTACGAGCGCCGCGATGAGGTGCTGGAGTACGTGCGCCGCCGCTACGGCGAGGATCGCGTCGCGCAGATCATCACTTTCGGCACGCTCAAGGGCAAACAGGCCATCCGCGACGTCGGCCGCGTGCTGGGGCTCTCGTTCGCGGAAACCGATCGGATCGTCAAGCTCTA
>JBGPUE010000066.1:0-20439 GCA_041491005.1 Binataceae bacterium (SeqCode)
GCCATGCGATGCGGCGTCCAGTTCCGCTGCGAGCGTCGCCGCGCCGATCTCGGCCAAACCACGCTCCGTGAGCTTGCGCAGGAATGACTTGCGCGACACGCACACCATCAGGGGCAACCCGAAGCGCCGCTTGAGCTGCGGAATCGCGCGCAGCACCGCCAGCGACGACTCAGGGTTGCTGCCGAGAAAGTAGCCCATGCCGGGATCAATGATGATGCGCTTGCGCGTGATGCCGGCCGATTCGAGCGCACCGATGCGCTGATCGAAGAACGACTCCACGCTCTGCACGATGGTGTTTGGGTCGGAGTCGACGATGCTCGCTTTCGCATCGCGCTGAATCGAATGCATCACGATCAGCTGGCAGCTTGCCTGCGCAAGACTTGGGTAGATCACAGGGTTGGGGAAGCCGCGGATGTCGTTGAGATAGGCGATGCTGCACCCCAGCGCCCAGCGCTGGGTCTCCAGCCGCGTGGAATCGATCGAAACCGGGATATGTTCAGCGGCCAGCCGCGCGACCACGGGTTGGAGCCGCCGGATTTCCTCCTCGGGAAGCACCGGCATCGCGTCCGGATTGCTCGATGCAGCTCCGAGATCGATGGCGTGGGCGCCATCGCGCGCGAGCCGGATTGCGTGTTCGATTGCCTCGGCAGGCTCGAGGTAGAACCCGCCGTCGGAAAACGAATCGCGGCTGATATTTACGACCCCCAATATTCTGGGTTCGCTGAAACTCATCGTGGCTTGCTATCTTCCCTCTTCGAGCTTGGCACAACCTCCGATGCGATAGGAGCGGCAATTATGGCGGTCCAGATTACGGCGATGACCTGTGGATGGCTCGACGCCGACTTGGCTGGCTTCCTGAAGGGGGAGACCGGTCGCATCAAGGTGCCGGTGCCGTGCTGGCTGATCGATCATCCGCGCGGCCGGGTGCTGTTCGACACCGGGCTTCATCCCCAATTGCAATCGGATCCGCGCGGGCGGCTCGGAGCGCTCGCCGATGCCTTCATTCCCGATTACCAGCCCGGCGAAGAAGTGCGCAGCCGGCTCGAATCGCTTGGCGTCGATCCGCGCGAGATTCGCTACCTGGTGATCTCGCATCTGCACTTCGATCATGTCGGCGGCAATGCACAGATTCCCAACGCGCAGTTGGTCATCCAGCGGCGCGAATGGGATGCGGGCCGCGACGCCGATCTCATCCGGCGCAACGCCTACAATCGCGCCGACTATGACCTCGGTCACGACCTGCTGACGATCGACGGCGAGCACGATCTGTTCGGCGACCGCACAGTGGTATGCATCCCGAGCTGGGGCCACACCGCGGGCCATCAGTCGCTGCGCGTGCGGCTGGACAGCGGCGAAGTGGTCCTGACTTCCGATGCATGCTACCTGCGGCGCACGCTCGATGAGATGAAGCTGCCGCCCTTCGCTCATAGCCGCGAGGCGATGCTCGAGGTGCTGGAGCGGTTTCGAGCGATGGAAGCGGCCGGCGCGCGGCTCTTCTTCGGACACGAGCCCGCGCAGTGGAAGAACGTCCGGCAAGCTCCCCAAGTTATCGCGTGACGCGCGGGATCAGCCGCTGCCCGCCCGGCGCATCGGCCGCTCCATCCAAAGCACGTCCCAATAGCGGCCAAACTTGCGGCCGTTCTGGGTGAAGATGCCGACCTGGACGAAGCCGAAGCGTTGATGCAGCGCGACTGATGCTTCGTTGGGCATCGTGATACCGGCGGTCGCGCGATGGATGTCCTCGCCGTCGAGCGTCTTGAACAGCTCCGTATAGAGGATCGTGCCGATACCGCGGCGAGTCGCCTCGGGTGCGCAATAGACCGTCATCTCGACCGTCGTGTCGTAGGCCGCTTTGTTGCGCCACTGGCCGGTGCCAGCGAAGCCGAGCACGCTACCGGCCTTTTCCGCGACCATCAGGCGATGGCGCCCGGTTCCGGCGTGCTCGTCGAACCACTTCGCCCGCTCCTCGACGGTGTACGGCTTGATATCGAACGTGATCGGCGTGTTGATCACATAGTGATTGTAGATCTCCGTCAGGCGAGGGAGATCGTTCCGCGTCGCCGGCCGCACGAGAGTCGATGCCATCGACCGAGCCTCCTTTGACGACACTTCGATGATCGCAATCGCCGTGCCTTATAGATCGACGCTCGCGGCGGCACCGCCAGCCGCGACAGGTGAGTGGGACTGCTTGAGGTCGGGGCAACTGCCGATCCGCAAGGCATCGATGAGCGCGGTTACGCCTCGGCGCTAGTCCGAAATGGGCGAGCAAGAGGGCATGCGCGGCTTGATCGCGGCCGCGCATCTTATGTCACAATACCGAGTCTCGGGAGGAAGCAATGAGCGTCAAGCATTTGCCCGCATCCGCCACCGGCGCTGAAGTAGGAGCCGCGCTCGCCGAGGCTGGCGTCGTGGTCGTCGATCGGCTCGTCAAACCTGAAATTATCGACGCGGTCGGCGATGAGCTACGTCCCTACATCGAGGCCACCTCGTTCGGCCCCGATGATTTTGCCGGCCGTCGCACCCGCCGAACCGGCGGGCTGGTGGCGCGCTCGCCGAAATGCCGCGAGTTGGTGATGAACCCGCTGGTGTTGTCCGCGACCGGTGTGGTGCTGGCGCATGCGACCAGTTTTCAGCTCCATCTGACGCAGGTGATCTCCATCGGACCCGGCGAGCCGCCCCAGACGATCCATCGCGATCAGTGGGCGTACGACTTCTTCTCATTCCCCAAGGGCTACGAAGTACAGTGCAACACGCTGTGGGCGATGACCGACTTCACCGCCGCCAATGGCGCCACGCGCGTAATCCCGGGCAGCAACCACTACGAAGACAAGCTGCAGTTCAAGGAGGCCGACACCGAGCCGGCCGAGATGGCCAAGGGATCGGTGCTGTTCTACACCGGCGCGCTATATCACGGCGGCGGCGCGAATCGTTCGGATGCCGCCCGCTACGGGATCAACATCACCTACAACGTCTCGTGGCTGCGGCAGGAGGAGAACCAGTATCTGGCGGTGCCGCTCGAGATCGCCCGCACGCTCCCGGTCGAGCTGCTGCGGCTGATCGGATACCAGCGCGGCGCGTATGCGCTGGGCTATGTCGATGATCTGCGCGATCCGATCGAGGTGGTCCGGCCTGACCTTAGGCGGACGGGACTCGGCAATTTGGACGAGGTCCAGGAGCGTCTGCGCGCGCAAGGTGAGCAATTCCTTGTGCGCAACCGCGACAATTAGCGCGGCGCGGCGCTGCAGATTCAGCCGGCGATCGCCCTACACGCCCCGCTAGCCCTTTGGGCAGTCACGGGAAGCTCGTCCAAACCAGCCGTGTTATTCCGAACCCTTCGACTGCGCTCAGGGTAAACTCCGCGAGGAATCCCGGCGATGCTGCGGCTGAGATACTCGGCGACTAGCCCTTGGGCAGCCCCAGCACCCGCTCGCCGATGATGTTGTGCTGGATCTGGTTGCTACCGGCGGCGATTGTGCTGCCGCGCGCCGCCAGCATCCGGAACGACCATCTGCCGCGATCCAATGCGAATGGCGCGTGATATTCGAGCTGGCTATAAGGACCGAGCAGCTCCATCGCGAACATCGCGATCCGCAAGTTCAATTCGCTGCTGCACAGCTTCATCATCGAGCCCTCAGGACCCGGGGGCAGGCCCTTGAGACGGCGCGTGAGCTGGCGATAGCCCGTATAGCGTAGCGCTTCCCCTTCGCAGGCGAGTTCGGCGATCTTCTGCCGCACGCTCGCATCTTCCCACGCTGGCCGGCCCTCGCGCTCGATGCGCCGGGCCAGTTCGGCGAGCTCGCGGATCGCGCCACGATTGTCGCCGCCTCCGCCGCCGGTTCGCTCGAACATCAGGGTCGTAATCGCGACCTGCCAGCCTTGGTTCTTCTCGCCTACGAGATTCTTCTTCGGCACGCGGACGTCATCGAAGAAGACCTGATTGAAGCCGCTCGCACCGGTCATCTGGACCAGCGGCCGCACCGTGACGCCCGGGCTGTGCATGTCGACCAGCAAGTAGCTGATGCCCTTATGCTTGGGTGCGGCCGAATCGGTCCGCACCAGAAGGAAAATCCAGTCGGCGTGCTGCGCGCTCGAAGTCCAGATCTTCGAGCCGTTGACGACAAAATCGTCACCGTCCTCGATCGCCTTGGTCTGCAGCGAAGCGAGATCGGACCCGGCGTTGGGCTCGGAGTAGCCTTGGCACCAAATCTCTTCGGCGGAGAGAATCTGCGGGATAAAGCGCTGCTTCTGCTCTTCGGTGCCCCAATGCATCAGGGTTGGGCCAATCAGCGAGGTTCCCGATCCGATGTACGGCAGCGGCGCGCCGGCGCGTCCCAGCTCCTGGTTGTATATGATCGTCTGCAGGATGCTCGCGCCGCGCCAGCCGTATTCCTTGGGCCAGTCGATTCCCGTCCATCCGCCGGAATGGAGCTTGCGAAACCACGCGACGCGGCGCTGCCAGTCGCCGTCGTCTTCTTCAGCAAACATATCGAGCGGTTGATCGCCGCGCTTGGGTGCATTCTTGTCGAGCCAGGCGCGCAGCTCCTGGCGAAAAGCTTCGTCCTCGGGGCTGAAGTTGAAGTCCATCTCGATTCGCCTCCAAGCTGGCGGCGGGCGCAGTAGAAGGACTGCGCGCGTCCACGGCACGCCGACTAATACCACGAATCGTGCGCGCTTCGGCACAGGACGACTGGTCTCGCTCGGCGGGCTCGACGCATCGCCGTTGTCACAACCGTGTGGTATTACTCGTAAGGACGCATTACTGTAATACAAGATGGTGGGTAGGATGCGAGTATCCAAAGCACGCCGAGTTCGTCCGGTGGGGAGCAGCCGGCTGACCAGCAAAGGCCAAGCGACGGTACCTGCGATGGTGCGCAGGAAGCTCAATCTCAGGGCCGGAGATACGGTGATATTCGAGGAGTCCGAAACCGGAATGGTATGCGTGCGCAAAGCCACGCCGCTCGACCTCGAGTTCCTGTCCGCCTTGGAGAAGACCCTGTCAGAGTGGAATTCGGAGAACGACGAGCGCGCCTACCGTGACCTGTAGGCCGTATGAAGTGGTGGTCGTGCCGTTTCCTTTCACCGACCGTCGCACAAGCAAGCGCCGCCCGGCGGTCGCGTTGTCTGCCGAGAGATTCAGTTCGCAGAGCGGTCATACAGTGCTGGCGATGATCACAAGCGCGGGAAATCCGCCTTGGCCGCTCGACGTCGTGATCGACGCCGCGCCGGCCGGCCTTGGTGCGCCCTCCAAGGTGCGGATGAAACTCTTCACATTGGACAACCGCCTGATCCTGCGTCGAGTCGGCAGTCTTCAAGAGTCCGACCAGCGCTCGCTGGCCCAGTCTCTCAAGCACTTGATCGAGCCATAGCGACCCGCACGAGAGCTGAACGCGACGGTAGTGTTTCGCGGATGCGCACTCATCGGGCTACGCCTTCGCGGGCGCAGACACCTTGTACTGCGTGCGCAGGAGGGCATCGAAGACGCGATCGGGCAGCCAGCGGCGCAGCCCGATCAGCATGTGTGCGCCGAGCGTTACCTTATAGCGGGTGCGAGGGTGGCGCCGCAATCGCCTTTTCGACCACGCGCGCCACAGCTTCAGGACCGGCGGAAAACGAAGCCAGCGGTCCCTCATATGCGTCGCGGATCCGTTGCGCCACCACCTGGTTGAACGCCACGTATGGCGAATCGGCAGCGTCGGCCGCACCGATTCCTCCAACCGCTGTGTCGCCGAAGCGCGTTCGAATCGCGCCAGGCTCGATCACGATTACGTCGATTCCGAACGGACGCACCTCAAAGCGTAGCGCGTCGCTGAGCGATTCGACCGCATACTTGGTGGCGTGATAGTACCCGCCGCCGGGCAGCGTCATCCGCCCGCCCATCGAGCTCATGTTGACGATACGCCCCCAGCCCTGACGACGCATCGCGGGCAGCACCAACTGCGTCATCTTGGCCAGCCCAAAGACGTTGGTCTCGAACTGGCGCCGCACGGCGTCAAGCGGAACCTCTTCGACCGCGCCCTCCTGCGCGTATCCAGCATTGTTGATGAGCACGCCGACCGCGCCCTCCGCGCGGCTCGACTTCGTTGACCGCCGCGCGCATCGAGGCTTCGTCGCACACATCGAGCGCCAGCGTGCGGCATCCATTCGATGCCAGATCAGCAATCGACTCGAGCCTGCGCGCGCTCGCATAGACCTTCCATCCGCGCGCTGCGAGATGCTCGGCGGTGGCGCGCCCAATCCCAGTCGAGCATCCGGCGATCAGTACGGCCTTCGAGATCTGAGTTGCCATCGAGCCTCCCCTACGAATCGAAAAGACAAGCGCGATGCGGCCCGGCGCGGAGCGCGCGCCGCGGCCACTATGCGCCGACTACTGCATCAGCACCAGATCGTACGCGGGCGGCAGATTGGTGGCGATGACGGAAACGACCTGGCCACGGTCGCTGATTTTCATCACTGCGCCATCGTTGGCGACTGCGAAAAGTTCATCGGGCTTGGCGCGATTCAACACCATGCGCATCACCATCCCCCGTGACGGACCCTCGGCAGCGGCGATCGGATGAAAGCTGCGACCGTGGTCAAGGCTGCGGAACATCAGTGCGTCAGCGCCCTTAACGCTCCACAATGGCGGCGGCCCCGCCGCACCAGCCGTATAAATCGCATCACTGGATGCCGCCGCGACGAGCGGCACGGTGTAGGGGCGCGTGATGCCTTGTTGGACCTGCCGCCACGATGCGCCGCCATCTTCGGAGAGATAGAAGCCGCGGCCAGTGGTCGCATACAGACGGCGCGAACTGTCCGGGTCGACCGCGATGGTATGCACGTCGGAATAGATCCCGCGACCCAGCACCTCGAAGGTCTCGCCGCGATCGCGCGAACGAATCACGCCGCCTTCCTCGACGCCGATGTACATCACCGCCGGATGCGAAGGATCGAAGCTGATCGATCGGATATGCGGGACATGGGGTGGACGGGGAAAGCTCCATCGGTCTCGTCCGCGCACTTTGAGAAACGCGGAACACTCGTCGAAGCTGCGCCCCTCGTTCTCACTGTGGAACAGCCGCGCATGCGAGGTGCCGGCGAATACGTGGCCGGGACTGTCGGGCGGCGTCGCCAGCGCCCACACCTCCTCGTCATGCGCACCGCGCGGCGTGACGTCGCTCCATGTGCGGCCTCCGTCAGCGGAGCGCGCCAGTGTGGCCCCGCGCTGGTTGCCGATTCCCATGTGGGTGTGGCCGGTGGACCCGCAGTAGATCAGGTTGGGGTCATGGCAATCCTGCGCCATGCACCAGACCGAGCAGGGATCCGCCAGCACCGCGAGCGGCGCGCCGCATCGATCCGCGTCCAGGATCACGATGCCCTTGAGCGTGCCAACGCACAGTCGCGTTCCCATCTTCCCTCTCCCCGCCCGTCGATCGTGGTCCCTGACTTGGGAGCCAGTCAATCGCGGCGCCACGCGCCTGCCGACGCCCGGCCGCTACCTGAGAATCGAACCGGCCATCAATTCGCCACTCGATGCGAGCTCGCCCGGCGCAACTTTTTTCGTGCTCGGCTCCAGTCGGACCCGCTTTACCACCATGGTGGCGCGATCGAGTGCAATCCGCATTCCCGATTCATCGACGGAGATGATCGTTCCGGGCGCGCGATCGGACGGGCTGCGGTCGAACGCGGGCTCATGGAGGCGGAGCCGCTTGTCGCCAAGCATCGCGTATGCCGCGGGCTGCGGATCGCATCCGCGCACGAGGTTGTAGACCTCACGCGCGGGCTTCGCGAAATCGACCTTGGCGTGTTCGTCGCGGCAAGGCGGCTCGTACGTCGCGAGACTTTCGTCTTGCGCGATGGCGGGCGCCTTGCCGGCCTTGATCAGATCGACCGACTCGATGACTGCATCGACTCCCATCGGGAAGAGCCGGTTGAAGTAGAGCGAGCCGGTCGTATCGTGCTCTGCGATCTCGGTGCGCTTCTGGATGATGATCGGTCCGGTGTCGATGCCCCGGTCGGGCCAGAAGACGGTGACGCCGGTCTCCGCGTCGCCGTGAATGATTGCCCAATTGATCGCGCTCGCGCCGCGATGGCGCGGCAACAGCGAAGGATGGAAGCAGATCGACTTGAGGCACGGCTGGTAGAGGATCCGCTCGGGCACGATGATCGTGACGAAAGCGAGAATCGCGAGTTCGGCCCCAAGCGCCTTGAAGTGATCGTAGGCGGCGTCGCCCTTGAACGACTTCGGCTGGCTCAGCGGGAGGCCGAGCGCGAGCGCCTTGGTCTTGAGCGGGTCGGGCCGGCCGCCGGGCGCGTCGGGCGGGGCAAAGACATGTACGATCTCCTCGCCGCGCCCATGAAGTCGCTCGAGCACCTGCTCGGCGAAAGCAGCCTGGCCGATGAGCGCAATCCGCATCAGCGGCCAAGCTAACAAATAGGATCGCCAGCCGCCACGCCGCGACCGAATCCGCGAGACGGTTGACCTTCGCGCCGAGTCATGGATGGGTGAGCATCGCAACCCAATCCCCGCGTCGAGGAGGTAAGTCGTGAAAAAGAAGGCCGTGAAGAAGCCATCGGGCAAACGCTCCGTGCCGCGCCGTGCCAGGGCGGCAGCGATTCGCAAGACGATCGATCCGGGCTGGAGCTGGGACGATCGCATCCCGCTGATTCAGGGCCGGCAGGTCGGGGACACGATCTATGTATCTGGGCAAGTCGCGCTCGATGCCAGCGGTTCGCTGGTCGGAGCCGGCGACGTCGCGGCTCAGACGCGGCAATGCCTCGACAATGTGCGCGCGGTGCTCGCCGCAGCCGGGGCGCGTATCGAGGATGTCGTGAAGATCACGAGCTACATCACCGACGCGGCCAAATTCGGCGACCTGTTGCGCGAGCGCGCCGCGTTCTTTGGCGCCAGTCTGCCGGCCAGCACCGCGGTGGTCGTCGCGGCATTGGCGCGTCCGGAGTTTATGGTCGAGGTCGAGGCGATTGCCGTTCGGTCGTGAGCTTTGCAGCCGCTGTTCGTCGATCAGATTGACACTGGCGCCAATCGCCCATTAACTGGCTGCGCATGAAGCAACGCGGCTTGCGCCCGGTTCTGGCCGGTGTCTTTCTCATCGTCTTTGCTGCTAGCGCCAGCGCAGCAGCTCCCGAAGCCCGCGGACGCATCTTTTTCCTGATGGTATGGGATGGATTGCGCCCCGATTTCGTGACTCAGCGCGATACGCCCAACCTCTACGCGATGATGCACGACGGGGTGCGCCTGGAGCGCCATCATGCGATCTTCCCGACCGTGACGATGGTGAACGCGGCGGGTCTCGCCACTGGCGCCGATTCCGGATCCAGCGGCATCGACGGTGACACGATGTATCTTGCGCCGCTGCTTCATCCGCCTTCCGCGGCATCCGAAGCGGGCGCGCCGGAGCGTCCCGCGAGTCCAAAGCTCGATTCAGCGATGAAACGCGCGGTCTTCCTCGAGAACTCGCAGTTGCTCGCCGAGCTGAACGGTGCCGATGCGCTCAATGGCCGCGTACTCGGGCTGGACACAGTGGCGCAACAGGTGCGTCGAGTCGGTGGCTACGTTGCGATTCTCGGCAAACGTGGGCCGACGTTCCTGTTCGAGCCCGATGCGGCAAGTGCTCCGGCGCGCTCCACGCAATCCGCGCCATCGCGAGCCGCCGACAATTATCTGTTCGTCGCCGAAGACCTTGTGCAGCCACCCGCAATCGCATCTGAAATCCTGGGCGAGCTTGCCGCGCTACCCGAGCGGCAGACGCCGGCTGAGCGCGCCGACGCTCTGATGACGCGGCTGGCGATCGAGAAGGCACTGCCATCCGCGCGCAAGGCAGCGGATGACGGCAAGCCCGCGCTAATCGTGCTGTGGCTGCGCGATCCTGACCAGAGCCAGCATCGCGCCGGCTTGGGCACCATGCCCGCTCTGGAAGCGCTTGGCAATTGCGATCGCAATCTCGCCCTGGTCCGCGCAGCGATCGCCGCGCAAGGACTCGACGATCGGACCGATCTAATGGCCGTATCCGATCACGGTTTCGCGACGATCCGCATCCGGGTCGAGCTGGCCGAATTGTTGGTGCGCAACGGTTTCAAGGAATCCGCCGACAGCACCGATGTGGTGGTCGCGCCCAACGGCGGCAGCGATTTGATCTACCTCTCCGCCCAGAAGTTCCCTGATGCGTCTTCGCGCCGTGAACTTCTCCAGAAGATCGTCAACTTCGCCGCGGCTCAGGAATGGTGCGGACCGATCTTCAGCCGCGAATCGTCGCTTGATCCACGCAAAAGCTATCTCGGCTGGATCGATGGCACCTTCAGCGCGGCGGCGGTCGGGATGTTCAACTCTACCCGCACGCCCGACCTCGTGATCTCGTTCCGCGAAATTTCCGATCTCGATAACTCGAAACTTACCGGCCCGGCCAATCCCGCCTTCGTGCTCGGCGTCAACGGCCAGCGCTCGATGCAGAACTCCTCGGCGCAGCTGGTGCACAAGGTCAAGGGCGTGGTCTATGCCGATCCGGGACGCACGACCGGCTTCACCACCGGCATGGGGATGCATGGCGCAGCCGGCGCATATGAGTTGCGCAACTTCTGCGCGGCGATCGGGCCGGACTTTCGGATGCGGATTAGCGATCGATCGCCCACCGGCAACGCCGATATCGCGCCGACCATCAGCGAGATTCTGGGGCTGCCGCTCAATACCGGGCCGCGTGCATGGCCCACCGGCCGCGTAATCAGCGAAGCGTTGAGCGGCGGACCCGGCGTCAAGGCTACGCGCATCTCGACCATGACTTCGCGTCTGGAGCTGCAGGGGATGGCGGTCGTCACCACGTTGAAGCTGATGCGCGTCGGCGACCATGTCTACCTGGACGACGCGGACGTGAAGCATATCCCGCTCGGCCACTCGCCATGATTGAGGGTGGCGTCGCTGGAATCGCGGCCCGCTACGGCGTGGGGGTAGGCGAGCCGTGTGGCGCGAACATCCGGTCCCAGTCGGCCGGACTCACGCTGCGTACCGGAGTGCATCCCGCCGAGGTGACGCAGAGCTCGGTTGCCCCGGTGAAGCGATTCATCCGGTATGCGTGTGGCCATCCGCCGACGCTTCCCAGCGAAGTCATCTGGTAGATTCCGCCAACCAGGAACGCGGCGGTTGCCAATCCAGCTGCAAGGATCAAGGCGGTTGTGGCTCGCATCATCGCACCTCCTTCAGCCGGTCGCTTCGATCGTGTCGTCGAGCGCGGTGATCACCCGCCCGCGCGTCTCCGGCAGACCCCATACCAGCATCGAGCCCATCGCGGCGAACACCGCGCCTAGTGCGAGGGTTGGACCGAAGCCGATTCGTACGCTCAGAAACGTAATCGCCAGCGGCGTGAAGAATTGGAAGCCCCGCGTAACATTCAGCAACAGGCCGAGCGCCGAGTTGCGCACTTGGGTTGGCAGTAACTCAGAGATTAGCGGTCCCGGTCCCGACCATACGCCGGTGCCGAAGCCCGTCAGCGCCATCGCGACCGCGATCAGGCCTGGAGTATGAGCTGCCCAGTTCCACAGGATGGTCGCTGGCAGCAGCCCGATCGCCATCAGCGCGGCGAAGATCGAGAAGGCCGGGCGACGCCCATAGCGATCGGCGATGAAGCCGAAGCTCCCGTATCCGGCCAGCGCGCCGAGTTGCATCCCGATCACGAGCCGACTGCCGGCCTCGCTGGTCAGCCCGCGCTTGAGCTCCAAATAACCGGGCAGCCAGCTGTAGGTGAACCAGTATGCCTCGGAGTTTGCCAGCAAGAGGAAGAACAGCCACAGCAGGGTCCTGCGATACGGCCGCAGCGCACGCAGATCGGCGCGACCGAACCATCGCTGGACGCCGCGCCGCTGCCACACGTCGCTCTCCGGCATCCAGCGCCATACCGCTGCAGCCACGACTAGGGCTGGCAACGATGAGAGCACGAACGCGGCGCGCCATCCGACGGCCGGCTCGAGGTAGCCGCCGGCGAAGGCAGAGAGCAGCACGCCGAGCGGGGCGCCCAACTGAACATAGCCCGCGTAGCGCCCGCGCGTGTGACTGGGGAGGCTCTCGGCGATCATGCTTTGTCCGGCGGCCCATTCACCGCCGATTCCGAGCCCGGTGAACGATCTGAAGATCAGCAGGTGCGCGAGCGAAGTCGAGGTCGCGCACAGCAACGTTCCGATGCTGTAAATCAGCACGGTGGTCACGATCACCGGTCGGCGGCCGAAACGATCGCCGATGAAGCCGAAGGCGATTCCGCCCACCGCCGTCATCAGGAAGGAGAGTCCCAGCGCCAGCGACGACTCCATCTGCGTCAGATGCAGGTCGCGCGCGATTGGCACGAGCAGGAACGAGTAGAGAATCAGGTCATAGAAGTCGAAGATCCAGCTGAAGAAGCAGAGCCATACGATGCGCCGATGGATCGGGCCGATCGTTTGATGCTCGCTGAGCAGTGGCGCAAGTGCCGTGTGTGGCGCGCGCGATTGTCGCACCTCCGCCATCGCCCTATTGCGCGCGAATCAGTTGCACGCGCATGCGGAGCACGGATTGAAGAGCGGCGACGCGGGAGTCGGCAGGCTCCCAAAGAACGACGAGCCGGGCGTCGGAATCAGCCCCGAGGTTGGCACTGACCCCAGTGATGCCAAGCACTGCCCCGAAGCCGCTTGGCGCGCGAAAAAGTAATTGGGCGCCGGGACCATCCCGCGCCAGATCACCGGCTGGCCGGGCGTCGAGCAACTGCATCGAAAGACTCGCGGTGAAGCGCTGGGCTGCGGAGTGGGTGTCGGCATCGGCGTGAAGGTCGGGATGATGGTCGCGAGCTGGGCAAGCCCCCAGTGAGGTTCAAAGAGCGCAAGCGCCGCGGTCATCAGGGCGATCAGGGGTAGAACGAAGGTGAGTCTCTTCAAGCGCGTCTCCTGCCTGTGGCCTTGGTGCTCAATCCGGCGCGACTGACCCGCCGTGGGCTGCTATCGTTGGTTATCATTGACTTCGCGCTTTGTCGCGCTGGTCCAAACCGCGGCATGCGGGGCGTGGCCCCGAGGAGCATAACGGAGAGCCATCGATGCTGAAACGAATCGCCAGGTGGATGTTGCGGTCGTTCCTGTTGTTTGTGTTGTTGGTGATCGTCGGGGCGATCTCCGATTACTTCTCCCATCGGGTCAAAAGCGGCTCGGTGCTTATCGTTGCGTTGGAGGGCGAAGTCGTCGAGCGCGGCAACGAATCGATCCTCGGCGTACTGCGCGGCAGGTCTGAGACACCGCTCAACGTAGTGCGCGCCGCGATTCATCAGGCTGCCACAGATCCTCGAATCGAAGGGCTGGCGATCAAGGTGCTCGACCCCGAGCTGCATCTGGCGCAAGCGCAGGAGATTACCGGGCTGATGCGCGAGTTTGGCAGCCATGGCAAGTGGACCACCGCGTACATCGAAAGCGCCGGCGAATCCGCGCCCGGCAACGCGCAATACCTGGTCGCGAGCGCGGCGGGCGAGGTCTCGATGATGCCCGATGGTGAGCTCAACCTGGTCGGCCTGCAGATCCGGGAGCTGTTCGGGCGCGGCGCGCTGGACTGGCTGGGCGTGAAGGCCGACATGCATTCGATCGGCGCCTACAAGAGCGCCGCCAACATGTACACCGAGAAGGATTTCACTCCCGCGCAGCGCGAGGAGGACGAAGCTCTCATCAACAGCCTTTTCGGCCAACTGGTCGGCCAGATCGCCAGCCAGCGCAAACTGGATCGCGAGACCGTGCGATCATTGATCGATCGGGCGCCGCTGTCGCCGTCAGCTGGCATCAGCGCGCACCTGATCGACCGGCTCGAATACGAAGACCAGTTCAACGAGCGGCTGAAAAATCGCGGCGGCAAACATCACGATCTCGTCGAGTTCACTTCATACCGCCGGCCGCGCATTCTGCCCTCATTGTCGCATCCCGACCGAATCGCCGTGGTCTATGGCGTCGGCGAAATCCAGCGCGGTGCGCCCGGGTTCGATCCGGTCTTCGCGCCCAGCGGCGAAGCGATGGGCTCCGATGACATCGCAGACGCGTTCGAGCGTGCGCGCGAGGACGACAGCGTCCGCGCGGTTGTGTTCCGCGTCGATTCGCCGGGCGGCTCGGTGCTGGGTTCCGAACTGATCCGCCGCCAGGTCGAGCTGACCGCAGAAAAGAAGCCGGTCGTGATCAGCATGGGCAGCTATGCGGCCTCGGGCGGATATTGGATCTCGACTCCCGCGGCCAGGATCTTCGCCGAGCCGGCGACGATTACCGGCTCGATCGGCGTGTTGGGCGGCAAGTTCAATGTCGCCGGGGCAGCCGCCAAGCTGGGCGTCAATAGCGGCGCGATAGCGCGCGGAGCGAACGTCAACATGTTCGACTCGTTCACCGACTACACGCCGGCCCAGCAAGCGCTCTTCAAGGATCAAATTCTCGGCGACATCTACAAGCGTTTCCTCGGGCTGGTCGCAAAAGGCCGGCGCATGCCCCTCGAACAGGTGGAAAAGGTGGCGCAGGGACGTGTGTGGACCGGCGAGCAGGCGCTAAGTCTCAAGCTGGTCGATGCCATCGGCGACCTCCAGGCTGCGATGAATGAAGCCAAGTCCATGGCCAAACTGCCGGCCGATCGCAAGCTGGCAATCCTCGAATTGCCGAGGCAGCCAGGGTTGCTCACGCGCTTGATGGGCGGGCTGGACGCGCAAGCGCAAGTGCGCGCAATCGCACACGAGCTGAAGCCGCTGCGCGGCATCGTGCGTGCGCTGGTTCCGAATGCGCATGCGGGCGCTCTCTACTGCCCGCGCGTGCCCGTCATGTAGTGCGGGCGGCGCGAAACTCCGGCGCGGCTCAGGCGTCTTGTATGGTGACGGATCGATGCTGAAAGCGGTCGCGCGGACGGTGAGTCGCAACAACTCCGGCGAAGAGCTGGCGGTGCTCGTGCGCCGGGCGCGGGCCGGCGAGCGCAGCGCACTCGAGGCGTTGATCGGACGCTACCAGGCTCGCATCGCCGGCTTCATAGCGATGCTGCTTGGCGAGCGCGACGCGATCGACGATCTCTGCCAGAGCACCTTCGTCAAGATGATCGTGGCGCTGCCCGGCCTCAAAGCGGCCGAGAACTTCGAATCGTGGCTGTTCCGGATCGCGCGCAACGGTTGCATGGACCATCTGCGCAGCTTGCGATGGCGGCGGCTGCTATTCGTGCCGTGGACGAAGGACCATGACGAAATTGCCGCACCGGCGGATCAGCGTGGCGCATCGCAGCTATTGCGGCTGCGTGAGGTGCTCGGCGAGATGCCGCCGCGCTATCGCGAGTTGCTGGTGCTTCAGCAGGAGAACGACTGGAGCTACGAGGATCTCGCGCGCATCACCGGCAGTAGCGTGAGCGCCGTGCGCTCGCGGCTGCATCGCGCACGCGAGGAACTCAGACGGAGAATGGAACATGAAGACTGAACACGAGGCATGGAACGAGTTGCGCGCGTCGTCGACGCCCCGCCTGTCGCCGGATTTCGCCGCTCGCGTAATCGAGCGCGCGTTGCTCCATAAGCGGCGCACACGCGCGGCCCGGCGCGTGGCGGCGGTCGCCGCCTTCTGCACGCTTGGAGCGATTGCCGCGGTTTCGATTCAGGTGAATTTCGGCGCGCCCCGCGACTTGGCGCGGCGTAGCGCGTCTGGCTCGGTAGAGAGGGCGGCGGTTGCACAGGAAGCACCATCGATGAACGCGTCGGACCAGGCTGGCACCGCTGACACCGTAATCTCATCGGCGCTCACCGGCCTGATGTTTCCGGCGGCCGATTCGTCTGCCGATTCCGGCGCCGCCGTCGGCGCCAGCCCCGATGAATGGAGCGACGCGGCAGCCTGCGTGCCCAACGATGACGGTTTCGTCTGCCTGTCGCCGACCGATGGATACTTTCAGGTCGCTTCGAACTGAGGAGGTCTCAAGGTGAAGACAATTACTGGCTTGATGCTCGCCAGCCTGCTCGCGCTGGCGACCTTACCCTCGTCTGCCGCGGCACAGCCATGCGGCGGCGGGATGGAGGGCCGGATGATGATGCATCATCACCACGGCATGATGCCGTTCCCGATGATGCATGGGTTGGGGCTCACGGCCGACCAGCACGCCAAGGTGCATGAGATCATGAAGTCGCATCACACCCAGCTCGAGTCGCTCTTCAAGCAGTTGCGGGCGGGCAAGGAGCAGATGTCGACCAAGCTGATGACGCCCGGCCAGGTGAGCGCCGGCGATTTCGCGCCGATCATTCAACGGAATGCGCAGGTCGAGCAGCAGATCGCAGAGGAGACGCTCAAGATGAGCTTGGAGATCCGGGCGCTGCTGACCCCCGATCAGCTCAAAAAGGCGGCGCAAGTCCAGGCGAAGATGAAGCAGATCCAGTCCGAGATGAAGAGCCTGTTCGGCGACGAGCCGCCGCCACCGCCGCCGCCGCAATCCTGATTCAATGAGCACCAAGGGTGCGTCGTCGTCCCCCCTGCGGCGCACCCACTCCCCAAACGCGGGCGGCGCCCTCGGGCGCCGCCCGCGTTCACTATCGCGCCTGCGCTGGCCCAATCGATCAATCCGGGCGAGCATCGATTGCCCTGATTGTCGTTGCGCGAGGGGAGGTCATCCCCAGCCGCCGGTTGATCGCGATCACGTCATGACGCTAGATCGATCACGCGTTGCCAGATGCGTGAGACTATCCTCGGACTGCTGATGGTGGTGCTGACGGCGGCCATCTTCTGGATGATCGGCCGCAATCGGCTGAAGTGCCCGCTGTGTGGGCGCGTCGTGAAGTGGGACGACGTCCACTGTCCGCATTGCGGCGACGATATGCAGGGTCGGCACAAGGTTGGCCCCGCCCCGCGCCGCAGCCGGATCATCAAGACCTACGAGATGCCTTCGCGCCGCCGCCGCCCCGGCGGGTGACCAGTCATCGCGGCGATTCCGGCTGTCCCCTCTCCCTTTGAGGGAGAGGGCGAGGGTGAGGGTGCCGGGGCCCGAAGTGGGCGCATAGATACCGTCCTGAGAGCCGCCGAAGGAAATTCCGGATCCGCTGCTCTACGATTCCAGCGCTTTTTTCGCGTCGCGGACAAATGCCGCGATCTCTTTCGCCGTGCTCACGCGATAGCGCACGAAATCGCCGTCGCACTTCAGATCGGCGAACATCCCGGCGGGGTCTTCGTGGAAGTGGAGGAAGGCATCCGACTTGCGATAGAACGTCCCGCGCTTGCGTTCCGTGAGCCCCGGCAACTCGCGGATTCTCGCGATGATATGCTCGATCGAATTCACCGCTTGTTCGCCAGCATGCTTCATCCGACGCGCTAGACCATGTAGCCGCCGTCGACGCTGATCACCTGGCCGGTGATCGCTGAAGCCGCATCCGACGCCATCAACGCCGCCATTGGCCCCAGTTCGTCAGGTTCGACGATGCGATTCTGGATGTTCTCGCTCTCCGCCGATTTCTTCGCGGCCTCGGGTGTGGTGCCGGTCATTGCGCCCATCACGTTCCAATCCACCAGCCGCGTATTGGTCCATCCCGGGCACAATACGTTGACGTTGATCCCGTATGGCGCAGCCGCGTATGCGAGCGAACGTGTGAAGCCAATCAGCCCGTGTTTGGCGGCGGAGTAGGCGAGCGGTCCGCCGCCATTTTTCGCGTAGCCGGAACCGATGCTGATGATGCGGCCCCAGCGCTGCTTCATCATGATCGGCAGCGCCGCATGGGTCGCGTAGAAGGCCTGTGTCAGGTTGAGGAACAGGTTCTCCTCGAACGCTTGCGGATCATGATCGAGATGGCTCAGGTGGCGCACATCCTTGGCGACCACGCCGCCGGCGTTGTTGACCAGGATATCGAGCCCGCCCATCCGCTCCGCGGCCTGATTGACGCCTGCGGTGATCTGCTCGCGGTCCATCACGTCCATCAGGATTGCGAAGCCGCGCGGGCCTTGCGCCGCGATCTCTTTGGCGACGGATTCGAGTTCGTTCATCGAGCGCGACGATATTGCGACGTCGGCACCCGCCGCCGCCATCGCCAGCGCGATCGAGCGTCCGATCCCGCGTCCGCCGCCGGTCACCAGTGCGCGACGACCCTGGAGATTTATCAAAGGCTTCATTCGAGGCTCGCCTCCAGCGAGGAATCGCGAATCAGCACCTGTTCGGAATAAAGTCCGGCGATATCGCGGTCGCTCATTTCGAGTACTTCCTTTAGCACGCGCTCGTTGTCCTCGCCGAGCAGCGCCGCCTTGAGATTGGTCCGCGCCGGCCAGTCCGAAAACTTCACCGGCATCCCGGGAATGTCGAAGTCGCCCAGCTTGCCGTCATGGATGCGCCGCACGGTGCCGCGCTCGCGCATGTGCGGATGGTTCATCGACTCGGCCACCGTCAGCACCGGCGCGCATGGCACCCGCTCGCGATCGAGAGGCGCCATCGATTCCTCGACGCTGGCGAAGGATCCAAGCCATCCTTCGATGATGTCGCGCAGGGCGAGATTGTTCTTGAGCCGGTTGCGATCCGTCTTGAAGCGTTCGTCCTCGGCCAGCTCGGTCATGTTCATCGCGCGCAGCAGCCGTGGCCATTCATTGGGCAGCACCGCGAGATAGATGTAGCCGCCGGTTCCCTTGAAAATCCCTTGCGGCGCGGAGGTCTGATGCATCGCACCGCTGCGCTTTGGCGCCCAGCGGCCGGGACGCAGAGAAACGATCGGCACGCTCAGTTCGTGCATGTGAAAGTAGGTGTCGAGGATCGACGCATCGATGTACTGCCCCTGGCCGGTGCGTTCGCGGTTGAGCAGTGCGAAGCCCACTGCCATCGCCGCCGCGACGCCCGTTGAAACGTCGCCGATCGCAATTGTGATCGATGCCGGCGAACGGTCGGGTTCACCGATTAGGTCGGTGATGCCCGCGTATGCCTGCCCGATGTAATCGTAGCCGGGCTTGTACGACAGCGGTCCGCTCTGGCCGACCGCCGAGATCGAGCACATGATGACGCGCGGATTCAGTTCGTGCAGCCGCTCGTAACCAAAGCCCATGGCGGCGATCACGCCGGGCGCGAAATTTTCGACCACCACATCGATCTTCGGGATCATCGCGCTCAGAATCTCTTTCGCCCGCGGTTTGTTCAGATCGATCCCGAGGCTGAGTTTGCTGTGATTGTGCTGGATGTAATAGGTGCTCTGCCGATCCTTGACGAGGCCAAGGCCGCGCACCCGATCGCCGCCCGGCGGCCGCTCGACCTTGATCACCTCGGCGCCCATCTCGGCCATGATCCGGGTGCAGGTCGGCCCGGCGACGAAATGCGTGAAGTCGAGGACGCGATAGCCCTGCATCATCTGCGGTCGCTCTGCCATCATCAGTTCTCCGCCGAAACGAGTTCGTGAGCCGGGTGTTCACACCGGCATGCTGGTAGACGCCATCCTACCGACCGGAACTGCTTTTTGTCCAAGGTGGCCGCGACTCGCTAATTCGTCATTCCGAACGAACGGAGGAATCCCGATCCGCGCCGAACAAGAATCCGGGATTCCTCGACTTCGCTCGGAATGACAAAGCGCCCTGCTCTTGTCATCCTGAGCCGGCGAGCGACGCGAGCCGTGTCGAAGAGCCTGTCCTGAGGCTTCCGAAGGAATCTACGCGAAGCGATTTGCCTGAATTCCCAGAGTTATTTGCGGGACATGTCACTGCGATGCGAGTTCATCAAGCAGCGCCTTGGCGTCCTTCAGATCGGCGGTGTCGAAGCCCTCGGTGAACCAGCCGTAGATTTCGGCGAGAATCGCGCGCGCTCCGGCGCGCTTGCCTTGCTTAGCGAGTAGCCGCGCGAGGCTGATCGCCGTGCGCAGCTCCCATGATTTGGCTTCCTGTAGGTGCGCGACCTCGATCGCTTTCTTGAAGCAGGCCAGTGCCTCGCCTTGGTCGGGATTCGATTCAGCCAGTGCAACTTCGCCCAGAATCCGGCGCAACTCGGATTCCCAAATCGGTTCGCTCCTTGCTTCGGTCCTTTCGAGAGCAAGTTGAGCAAAGCTGCGTGCCTGGTCGTGTCTGCCCACTTCGAGGCACCCTTGCGCGAGCCAGCCGAGCAGCTGAACCGTCATGTAACGCGAAACGCGGTCGCGAGATTCGATTAGCTCTGCGGCTCCTGCGATTCCGGCCTCCGTCTGCTCAGAGTGAATCGCCGTCAAAGCGCGGAAAATTCCCCCAATCGCCACCCATGCCCCGAACCCATGCGCCTCAGCATGCTGCATCGCCAGGTCGATGAGTTTCGCCATCTCGCCTGGCTCGCCACGAAGCTGGTGCACTATGGCCTTCCAAAGGAGCGCGTAAGTCAAAGAGAAGGGGTCCGAGATCTGACGCGCGCGAGTCAGAGCCTGTTCGCTGATCGCAAGCGCGCGGTCAGGATAGCCCAGGTACCACAGCGTCAGCGCGAGGCTGGAGCGGCATACCACTTCGTAGTCGAGGCCGAACCAGCGCGGAAGGTTCGCTGAATCAAGC
>JBGPUE010000067.1:0-20262 GCA_041491005.1 Binataceae bacterium (SeqCode)
GCATCCGCTGCGCTCGCCACGCCGCCCACGCCGATTATCGGAAGCGCGCCGCGCGTGCGCTGGTAGATCTCGCGAATTACCGCACGCGCCGGCTCGCGGAGCGGCTGTCCGCTGAGCCCGCCTTCCAGCGTCGATCGCACACCGACCGCGGCGCGCGCCAGCGTCGTGTTGGTCGCGACAATACCGTCCAGACGCATCTCTGATGCGACTTCGCAAATCGATGCGATCTGCGACGCATCCAGATCGGGCGCGATCTTCAGCAGTATCGGTGGCCGCGATGAAGCATCGGCGCGCGCATCGACTCCCGGAAACGGAGCGAGCAGAGCGCCAAACAGCCTCCCCATCTGATCGGGCGCCTGCCATCCGCGCAGCCCGGGCGTGTTCGGCGAGCTGAGGTTGATGACGACGAAATCCGCCATCGGAGCAAGCCGCTTCATCAGTGCGCGATAATCGTCAACTACGCGCTCCGGCGGCGTGTCGCGATTCGGGCCGAAGTTCAGCCCCAATCGAAGCCGAACACCACGGCTGCGAAGCCTGCGCAGGCGCGCCGCCACCGCTTCCATCCCCTCCGACGGAAAGCCGAGCCGATTGATCAGCGCGCGATGCTCTGGAATCCGCCACATCCGGGGCGCGGGATTCCCCACCTGCGAGCGCGGCGTGATCGTGCCCAGCTCGGCGAACCCAAAGCCCATCACTTGCCACGCGTCGACTGCGCGGGCGTCTTTGTCCATCCCGGCCGCAAGCCCCACCGGATTCGCGAATGGCAGCTTCCAGAGCGTCTGCCCGAGCTCGGGGGGATCGGGCGCGATCGGCAGCGGCGGCATCGCCGACAGAAACGCAAGCGCCAGCTGATGCGCCGTCTCGGCTTCGAGGCGAAAGAGAATCGGCTTGAGAACCCGCCGGTAAAGCGCGTCGATCGCCGATCCCATCGCGAGGCAATCTTGCAGGGCGCAAGCATGGGCGCAATCGCGCGCCTCTTGTGGACATGCCGCGCAGCTGGCCGCGGACGCCGTTGCCCTTCGTTCAGGGCGCGATAGAATAACTATCCCCCACGAATCAGGAGCGGCGGCCCTTGAAGAATCAGGCGAAGATGGAGGTGAAGCTGATCGATTTCGCAGCGATGCCGCTGGAGAAGCTCTACGCGGCCTTTCGCACCTGCTACTCCTCAGACTCGCCGATCGAAATCTGGGAGAAGATCCGCTCAGAGCGGATCAGCCACGAGAAGGTCCGCGACTTCATCCTCGAACGACTCAAGACCGGCCACGCTTCACCGCTGGAGCAGGTCGTCTTCTGGTTCGCGATCGCGAACGTCTCGCGCTCGCTGTCGCATCAGTTCGTGCGCCATCGGATCGGCATCAGCTTCGAGCAGCAGAGCCAGCGCTACGTCAAGTTCAAGCAGGAAAAACTCACATTCGTGATGCCCGGGTCGTGGGAGCGCGCCGGGTTGAAGGACGACTTCGAGCTGCTGCTCGACAAAACCTCGGAGCTCTACGCACGCGCGCTCAAGGCCGGCGTGCCAGCCGAGGATGCGCGCTTCGTGCTGCCCAATGCGGCGCCGACCAACTTCCAGGTGATGGTGAACTTCGCCGAGATGCTGCATATCTGCGACCTGCGGCTATGCGTGCGCGCGCAATGGGAGATTCGCAAGATGGTCGCGCTGATGCGGCTGGAAATTAAGAAGGCGCTGCCCGAACTCGCGGTCTTTCTGCAACCCAAATGCGGCGAGAATCGGATGGGCTACTGCGACGAGTCGCTCGAAGACTGGCGTAAGTGCCCGCTCGGCAAGGTCCGGCCGCACAAAGCCTCGCTCTTCGAGCTCTTCGACAAGTATGGTAGCCAGAAGGCCCAGGCGCTGAGCGAAGCGGAATATCGCGCCGTCGAGGAGAAAGAGATTCTCTAGGTTGAGCCTGCCCGCCGAGCGGGATCGCGATGTCACCCGGATTCGAGAGCGCGATCGCGGCGTTCAATCGCGGCGACTACCTTGCGGCTGGCGAACTATTCGAGCAGCTCGCCGCGGCGACCGACGACGAACTAAAGGGACTGGCTGGCGCGCTGACGCGAATCGCTGCGGCGCTCCATCTGCGGCTGGAACGCGGCGGCCGCCAGTCATGCATTAACTTGTTGTCGCAGGCGATGCTGATGCTCGACGATCTGCGGCCGGCGCGCGCCGGCCTCGACGTCGAGCGGCTGTACGGCGACATATCGGCATTCACCGATGATCTGCGCGCCTCGCCACGTGACGAGCGCGATGGCATCAAGCGCCGCGCGCGAATCTTCCTCGAACGCCGCCGCTCACCGAAGATCGGTCTTGTGCGGTAGGCGCGCCTCGTTCAACCCGACAGGAGCTGGGCGAATTCATCTGACGTCATCTGCGCCTTCCGAATGAGGCTGCGCAGCAACCCAGGACCTATTGAAGAATGAAGCGGAACAGTCAGGACGAGCGGCGAGCCGAGTTTGATCATCGTTACGTGACTGCCTCTCTGCCGATCGCGGACCCACCCGGCTCGCTCGAATGCCCGTATGACTTCTGTACCCGAGCAGGCGGGACGCCGGCTCAAGGGGTCACGTCCTCGATTTCGACCTCGGCGACTTCGACGCTGACGGCAGCCCCTTGGGTGCGGCGAGTCTCCAAGCTCGCCATGATGGCTTCGCGGATGTTGTCGAGGGCTTCTTTAGTGGTTCTCCCTTGCGAAACGCATCCGGGCAGTGACGGGCATTCCGCGACGATCCAGCCGTCTTCATCCTTCTCCAGCGTAACGAGAAACTTCATCGCCAAGGCCTCGATTCTCCCCTTCATCTAATACGCCGAGGCAACAACTGTTAACAGTGGCCTCGCCAAGTGACGGAACATGATAGATGCCCTTAGTCGGATGCGCGCATCGATGCTCGACTGCAATCGATGCGCGGCCCTGGTGCGATGCCGATCGCGGGTCGTCCCGGGCGATGGCGATGCGCCCGCGAGCATCGCATTCGTCGGCCTCGCGCCGGGCCGCTTGGGCGGCGACCGCACCGGCATCCCTTTCAGCGGCGATCGATCGGGTTTGCTGCTCAGGCGCATGATCGACGACGCCGGGCTGCGCTCGGTCTTCATCACCAATCTCGTGCGATGCAATCCGCGCGATCGGCAAGGGCGCAATCGCGATCCATCAGCGGCCGAGATCGCCAATTGCCGATCGCATCTGGAAAGCGAACTGCTGCTCGTGCGGCCGCGCATCGTCGCGTGCCTTGGGCGGATCGCATGGCGCGAGCTGGCCGGCCGCGGTGCGCCATTCGAGCCGACGCACCCGCGTCTGCGGCTTTGCGCTGGGCGCCTGCTCTATCCGATGTATCATCCGGCGTACATCAATCGCGGCGCATACGCCGAAACCAGCTACGCGCGGGATTTCGCGGGCTTGGCCGAAATCGTCCATGCGAACGGATTGACTATCCGAACCGCCCGCCGCAAAGCTCTAGCTCGATGGAGGTCACAGCAGAATTCGTCAGCGAGGGTCTCCGGCACGCCAGCTACGTGACCAATGAGCGCGTCGAGACCGCGATCTTCCTCGCGCTCAGGCTCGACAAGCCGCTGCTGATCGAAGGTCCCGCGGGCGGCGGCAAGACCGAGGTCGCCAAAGTGCTCGCCGAGATGCTCTCGACCGACTTGATCCGTCTGCAATGCTACGAGGGGCTCGACGAGGCGCGCGCGCTGTACGAATGGAACTACCAGAAGCAGTTACTGCGATTGCAGGCCGACGAGGCCGAGGGGTTGCGCTGGGAGGAACTCTCGCAGCATATTTTCTCGCGCGACTACATCCTCGAACGGCCGCTGCTCAAGGCGATCTCGGCGCCGCGCCGGGTCGTGCTGTTGATCGACGAGATCGACAAGGCCGACGAGGAGTTCGAGGCGTTCCTGCTCGAGATGTTGTCGGACTTTCAGGTCAGCATCCCGGAACTCGGCACGATTCGCGCTGTCCAGTTGCCGGCCGTGGTGCTGACCTCGAATCGCGCCCGCGAGCTCTCAGAGGCGCTGCGCCGCCGCTGCCTGCATCTGTTCATCGACTTTCCGGGAATCGAGCAGGAACGGAAGATCATCGAGCTGAAAGTTCCCGATCTCGACGCGAAGCTGGCCGCTGAAGCCGCGCGGCTGGTCGGCGCGATTCGCCATATGGACCTCAAGAAGCCGCCGTCGATTGCCGAAACGCTCGATTGGGCGCGCGCGCTCGCGACCCTCGGCATCAAGGAACTCGGCACGCCCGCGATTCGCGCCACACTCGGCGTACTCCTCAAACACGAGGATGATCGCGCGAAGGTCGAGAGCAAAGCCAGCCAGCTCGCCGCGCGCGGACGCTGAGCCCGATGCGTGAGCGGCTGCTCAGCTTCATCGATGCGCTGCGCCAGTCGGGCGTGCGGGTATCGGTCGCCGAGTCGATCGATGCGATGAATGCCGTCGCGGCTGCCGGGATCGCGCGATCGCGGATGCGCGAGGCGCTGGCCGCCACGCTGATCAAGGATGAAGAAGATCGCGCCACGTTCGATCAAGTCTTCGACCGTCTCTTCCCGCCGCGAATCGCCGCCGGCATGCGGCGCTCCGATCCGCACCGCGGCGAGCAACCTTCACCATCGGGCGGAAAGGCCCACGGCAGGCCAATCAGCGAAGGCAGTGCACCCCCCGATTTGCGCAAGCTGGAGAAGCCATCGTCCGGCGATCTCGCCGAAGCTGCCGAGCCCAACGATTCGAGTCCGCACGGTGAATCCGAAGCACCCGACGCGCGCGAGGCGGAATCGGACGAGGCTTACGAGCCTTCGCAAGAGTCGTCACCGATTGAAGATGCAGAGGGTTCGCGCCGAAACGGCGAGCATCGTGGCAATCCACGCGCGGCGCTGCGAGCGATCGAGCGCAAGCCGTTCGCCGAGTACAGCGATCTCGACCTCGACGCGGCGCGCGATGCGTTGGCGCCGCTGGCGCGCCGCTTCCGCGTGCGGCTGGGGCGGCGGATGCGGGTGGCGCGCCGCGGACGCATCGACTTCCGCCGCACAATTCGCGCCGCGACCCAGCGTGGCGGCACGCTCATCGATCTGCGCTTTCGCGCGCGCCGACCCCGCCATGTCGATTTACTGATCCTGGCCGACATCTCGGGCTCGGTTCGGTACGCATCGCAACTGATGCTCGAACTGGTCGCGGGCGCGCGCGAATCATTCCGCCGGGTGCGCAGCTTCGTCTACATCGATCGGCTCGCCGAAGCCGATTTCGAGCTCGGGCATCTGGTGATGACGCCGGCGCTCGATCTATACGCGCGCTCCGACTTTGGCCGCGTGCTCGGCGAGTTATGGAACCGACGCGCTGAACTGCTGACCCGCGCGACACTGCTGGTGATTCTCGGCGATGGCCGCAACAATCGCCGTGCTCCGCGCGCCGATCTGCTGCGCGAGATCTCACGCGTTGTGCGCGCTGTTGTCTGGCTCAATCCCGAGCCGCGCGCGCGATGGGGCACTGGCGACAGCGCAATCGAACTGTATGCGCGCGAAGTCCGCGCGCTGGTGCCATCGCCGAACCTGCACGAACTCGAGCGCGCGCTGGCGCATGTGGCGTGAGTCCGCGATGAAGACGGTTGATTTCTGCTTTGACTTCTCCAGCACCAACAGCTACTTCGCCGCGTTCACGCTGCCTGCGCTATGCGAGCGCAAGGGCGCGCGCATCAAATGGCTGCCGATCCATTCGGCGGCATTGTTCCGCGGCACCGGCTTTGACGTGATGGCGATGACGCCGCGCAAGGCGCGCTATCTGTGGCGCGACCATCAGCGCTACGCCGAGCTGACCGGTTTGCCGTTTCGCCGCCCCAGCCGCTTTCCAATCAAGACCGCGGCCGCGTTGCGAGGCGTAGTCGCGGCAGGTCTGATCGCTCGCCGCGAGTCATCATCCGCTGATATGACTGCGCCAATCGTCGGCGAGTACACCCAGGAAGTCTTCCGCTCCTACTGGGAACGCGACGAAGACATCGCCGACCCGCAGATTCTGCATGCGCTCGCGCGCAAGACCGGCCTCGATGCGGACCGCATCGCCGCGTTGAGCGACGATCAATCGGTGCGCGACGAGCTGGCCGCAATCACCCAGCACGCGATCGATCGCGGCGTCTTCGGCGTGCCAACCGTCTTCGTGGGTGACGAGATGTTCTGGGGCAAGGATCGGCTTGATTTCGTCGAGCGCTGGCTCGATCGCTGATCTCGCGGAGCGATTAGAAGCCTCCGGCGATTCAGACTTGGAAGATCTGGCGCATCTTCGCGATGAAACCCGGTACGGTCGTGGCGGCTTCTGCAGCGTGCGCAGCCGCGACGCGTTCCTCTGTTTCGGCCATCCGCGGCGCGATGATCTTCGCGATCTCCTCGGCGATCTCGGGGCGCGCCTTTAGCAGGCGGGTGAAGCCCTCTTTGCTCACCACCAGCGCCTCGACCTCGGTGACCGCGCGGACCGAAGCGGTGCGCGGTATGCCCAGCATCAGCGAAATCTCACCGAGCACGTCGGGCGCAATGAGATCGCGGACGAACGCGTCGCCCTTGGGTCCGCGGCCGACAATTTCGACCTTACCGTGGCGCAGGATGTGCAACGACTGAGCGATCTCGCCTTCGTGCATCAGCATCTCACCGTGCGCGAATTGATGGATGCTCATGTCGCGCGTGAGCAAGCGCAGCTCATCGTCGCTCAATGAGCTCAGCACCTCGACCGAGCGCAGTTCGCTGAGGAGGGTCTCCTCCGAGCCCGCCCCCGCATCACGCTCGGCCTTGGCCTGATGCATGTAAACCGTGCGGATGGGGAAGGGAATTTCGATCGAATGGCGGTGCAGTGCGTACCACATCCGGGTGATGACCTCGCTGCGTACGATCTCGGCCGGGCCATACTCCGCCATCCAGTATTTGATCCGGTACTTGATCGCGAAGTCGCCGAACTCCCAGGCGTAAATTTCCGGAGGCGGGTCGCGCAATACTTGTGGCATGCCGCCGAGCACCTCCATCGCAAGTTCCTTGACGCGATTGGGCGGCTCGCCGTATGGCAGCCCGATCGAAATCTCGTCGGCGACGTGCCCGGCGGCGGCGTAGTTGGTAAGGACATCCTTGGCGACGACGCTGTTGGGTATCTCGAGCCGTTCGTTATTGCGGGTGACAATTCGGGTCGCACGCCATGTCACTCCCTGCACGCGCCCCACCTGATTCTGCAGCCGCACCCACTCGCCAGGCGCAAATGGTGTCTGCATCTGGAGCGCGAGCCCGTTGAAGATGTTGCCCAGCGCTTCCTGCAGACCGAATCCGATCACGGCCGCGACCACCGCCGAACCCGCCAGCAGTGACGTCAGATCGACCTTGACCGTGTAGCGCAGCACTGCGAGCAAGGCGACCGAGTACAGCAGGGCCTCGACCAGGTCGCGGAAAATGGTCGAGAAATGGAGGCGGCGGCGGCGCGTGAACCCATCGTAAAGCTGACGCGTCAGCGAGATCGCAGCCCACAAAAACAGCGTCAATGCGAGCGCTTCGAGCCATGTCGCCACCGTGGTCCCGAGTCCGAAAGACGGCACCAGCAGGTCGATGGCGAGGCTCGTCGCGATCATCACGAAGCCCCGCGATCGCAACGCGAGGGTGCGCCGCCGCAGCGCGACTGCTGCCAGCGCGGCGGCCACCAGAATCAGAATCTCGATACTGTCGCGGATTTCGAGATTGACCGAGTGAAGTCCGAGCAGCGTTTGCAGCGCAGTAGCCTTCATCGCTTACAGTCCGATGATCTCCGCCATCTCGTCCAGCAGTTTTGCCGCGTCGAAGTATTCAGCGGCGATCTCACGAGCGGCGCGCGCATGGCGGCGGTAATCGCCGTTGACGTTGCGGATCGCCTCGACCGCCCCGTCCGCATCGTCGAACCCGAGCAATCCCGTCCCTGCGGGCACGAACTTCTCATATCCCGTGAACTGCGTCACTACCGGCCGCCCTGCCGCGAGGTAGCATACGCTGCGGTCGCTGAACCATCCCGAGCGAGTGCGCGCGTACAAATCCTTTGCAACCGTGAACTCGCCGCGTGAGCTGCTTACATAGGTGCGATAGGTGTCGACATCGAGCGACATGGGCAACGCCGGACAAAAGGTGAAACCGCCCGCGATGCCGCGTTCGTAGTCAGGACCCGAATCGATCGTGGTGGCGAGCTCGATCTGCTGATGCGCGCGGCCCGCCACCTCCAGCATCTTCGCGAAGTTCACGTGCTTGGACCAGTAGTACTTCTCGCCGCCGAACTCGACATCGTTGCCCGCATTGCGCCAGTTGCCGACCGTGGTGAACTTCGGCGGCTCGAGGGCCCCAACACCGCCGTGCCACTCGTCGAGCAGCACCGGTGGGCGCGTCGGATGCCATCGGATGCCGCAGGCCGGGATGCGGCAGTCAGGCGCGCCGAGATTGTAGCCATAGGTGAAGAACAGATGATGGGTGGCCGCCGCATGCATCGCGGCGGGTTCGTGATTTACCAGGCCGGCCTGGAACCCTCCGGGATCGCTCTCGACATAGATCATGCAGCGGACGGCCTGATGCTCCTCGCGCGGCATTGTCGCTCCGCACAGATTGATGACCGCGTCGGCGTCGCGCAGCAGTTGCAGGCTTCGCTCGCGCCCCATCCCCAGGTACTCGCGCGTGACCGGGTGCAGGAATGCCCATCGATCGCCAAAACCGAAGCGCTCCAGAACCGCGACCAGCGGCTTGAGCGTGACGTCGGGCTCGGGCACCGGCGTTTGCGCGATCGGATCGTAAACATACGCACCGTGATCCTCGAGATAGTAGACGTCGAGTCCCAGCCGCTGAAGGCCGACCAAATGATGCAGCAGCTGCCAGACGACGCCTGCGAACGAATAGCGCGCCGCCAGATGCAGCACGACGACCTTGCCTTTGCGCTTGGCCACGATTGCGGCGCGATTCTACAAAGGATCGCTCAGGCTTGATAGACGCGGTTAGTCCGCCTGCGACGCGATCTCATCGAGGTAGGGGCGCGCATTCTTGAGCGCGATTCGCCGCTGGCTGATCGCGGCCTCCTCCTCTTCGCCAAGCTCGGCCACGTAGCGCCCCAAGTGCGGTATGAACAGCACCGCACGATAGGGAAAGCCCGGACGGTAGTGCGGATACGCTTCCCGCGGGATCACGCCTTCGAGCGCCGCCTCGACGATGCGCTCGCGGAGCTCACCACCAACGCGATAGACCAGCGCCATCGAAGCCCGCAGACGCGCCGTGCGGCGGCCGTCTTCCACATCGCGCATCCGGCGGATGACCTTATCGACACGGCTCTGATCGTCGTCGCGGCCCTCACCGGTCCATCGATGCGACCGGACGCCCGGCGTGCCGCCGAGCGCGTCGATCTCAAGCCCGCCGTCATCGGCCAGCGTCGCGATAGCTGAACGATCGAAGTAGTAGCGCGCCTTGAGCATCGCGTTCTCGGCGAAGGTCGCTCCGGTTTCCGCCGGCGCGTCGGAGATGCCGATATCGCTGATCGAGAGCAGCATGAGCGGCAGCTCGCGCATCAGAAGACGATACTCAGCGAGCTTGGCCTGATTGGTGGTGGCGATCAGCAGCCGCGCCATCAGCGCGCCCGCAGCTTCTGCGCCAGTGGCGCAAGGCCCTTGGCGCCCGCTTTCGGTTTGGGCGCTGGACGCACCGGCACGGCGTGCTCGAGCTTCGGCCGATAGGTGAACTTGAGCGCAGCCCGTTCGCGATGCTCCTCGAGAGCCAGCTCGATCAGCCGCTCGATCAGTTTGGGCAGCGGCAATCCGCTCGCCTCCCACATCTTAGGGTACATGCTGATCGACGTGAAGCCGGGAATCGTGTTGACCTCGTTGACGAAGATCGCGCTGAAGTCGCGGCTCGTGAAGAAGTCCACTCGCGCCATCCCGCGCAGCTCCAGCGTCTTGAACGCGGCAATCGACAGCGCGCGGATGCGGTCGCTTACATACTGCGGCACGTCGGCCGGAATCTGCGTTACGGAGCCCTCGGGATCGAGATACTTCGACTCGTAGCTGTAAAAGTCGTATCCCGGCTTTACAATGACTTCACCAGGCACTGACGCTTCAGGCTCGTCGTTGCCGAGCACCGCGCATTCGAATTCGTGCCCGATGCATGCGGCTTCGATAAGCGCCTTGCGATCGTACTGGAAGGCGTCTTCCAGAGCCGCCGCGAGCTGATCGGGGGACCTGACTTTGCTGGTACCGATCGATGAGCCCAGCGCGTTGGGCTTGACGAACACCGGGTAACCAAGCTGCGCCGCCAGTTCCTTCGCATGCGCGGGCCGCTTGCGGTAGTCGTTGCGCGTCACGGCACGGAACTCGACCACCGGGATGCCGGCTTCGCGCAGCAGGCGCTTCTGCGCGTCCTTGTCCATCCCGATCGCCGAACCAAGCACGCCCGCACCGACATATGGGATTCCCGCGAGTTCGAGCAGTCCCTGAATCGTGCCGTCTTCGCCGTAAGTCCCATGGAGCACCGGGAAGGCAACGTCGATGCGGCTGTTGATCGGAGACTCCGCCGCGATCGTTGTGAGCTGCTGGGCGCCGCCGTGATTGCGAGATGAATCGCCGGCGGCGTCGGGATGGGGCCGCAGGCTAATCGGCGTTCCGCCGCTTTCGATCGAAGGCGGCTTGGTCGTGGAGTTCGCGAGCATCTTGCGCGCGTCGGTGCGCAGGTACCATCGGCCGTCCCGCGCGATGCCGATCGGCACGGCCTCGTAGCGCGCAGGATCGAGCGCGGATAGCACGGTCTGTGCCGATCGCAACGAAATCTCGTGTTCGCCGGATCGCCCGCCGAAGATCACACCCACCCGCAACTTCCTCATGGATCAGTGACTCCCAGCGCAGATTCGGCAGCACATCGCTCCGCGGCGATTCCTTCGGCAGCCTCAGGACAGGCTCTCCGCTTCGCTCAGAATGACAATGAGGCAACTCTGATTGCTGGTCATTCTGAGCGAACGCTTCCGCAGCGAAGAATCAACGCGAAGCGTCGGAACTATTCAACCCTCGCTGCGGAGAGAGGGCAATCGATGCCGCCGGGGCTACGGCCGGTAGTTGGGCGCCTCCTTGGTGATGAAGACGTCGTGGACGTGGCTCTCACGCTGGCTCGCCTCGCTGACACGGACGAAACGCGCGCGCCGCCGCAGTTCGCTCAAGTTCGGCGCCCCGATATAGCCCATCCCGGCCTGCAATCCGCCGATCAGCTGTTCAAGGTTTGAGGCCAGTGACCCGCGATGGGGTACGCGGCCCTCGATGCCCTCCGGCACCAGCTTGGCGTCAGGTATTTCCTGCTGGCCGTAGCGATCGCGAGTGCGTTCCATCATCGCACTGATCGAGCCCATCCCGCGGTACAGTTTGTAGGTGCGGCCCTGATAGAGGATCGTCTCGCCCGGGCTTTCCTCGGTGCCCGCGAACAGCGCGCCGATCATCACCGTGGTGGCCCCCGCCGCCAGCGCCTTGACGACGTCGCCCGAGAAGCGGATGCCGCCGTCGGCGATCAGCGGAACCCCGCGCGGCTCGGCCACCGATACGCAATCCATGATTGCGGTTATCTGCGGCACGCCGACACCCGAGACCACGCGCGTGGTGCAGATCGATCCCGGGCCCATCCCGATGCGGAGCGCATCGGCACCCGCGTCGATCAGCGCCTTCGCGCCCTCGGCTGTCGCGACGTTGCCGGCGACCACCTCCAGCTCGGGGCATTCGCGGCGCGTCGCCTTGATCGCCTCCATCACGTTGCGCGAATGGCCGTGCGCGGTGTCGATGCACAGTACGTCGACGCCGGCCCGCTTGAGCGCCTCGACGCGCTCCTCGCGATCGGCGCCGACGCCGACCGCGCCGCCGACGCGCAGCCGTCCGCGCTGATCCTTGCACGCGTTGGGATAGCGTGTCGCCTTGTCCATGTCCTTGACGGTGATCATCCCATGCAGCCGCTGATGCTCATCGACCAGCGGCAGCTTCTCGATCCGATGAGCCTGCAGGATTTCCTTGGCCCGCTCGATATCAATTCCCGGCCGCGCGGTGATTAGCTTGGTCGTCATCACGTCGCGCACCGCCTTGTCCAGCCGCTTCTCGAAGCGCAGATCGCGGTTGGTGAGGATGCCGACCAGCTTGCCCTCGCTCACCACCGGCAGCCCGGAGATGCGGTAGCGATCCATGATCGCGAGCGCATCGCGGATTTTCTGCTCGGGATTAACCGTCACCGGATCGACTATCATCCCGCTCTCGAACTTCTTGACGATCTCGACTTCCGCCGCCTGCCGCCCGATGGGCAAATTGCGATGGATAAAGCCCAGGCCGCCGAGCTGCGCGATCGCGATCGCGGTGCGCGATTCCGTCACGGTGTCCATCGGGCTCGAGACCAGCGGGATGCTCAGCCGGATGCGCGGCGTCAGCGCGGTCGCAACGTCGCATTGATGAGGCAGCAGGTCGGACGCCTCCGGCAGCAAGAGCACGTCATCGAACGTCAAGCCTTCACGCAGCTCTTGGTGCGGCATACGCTCCTCCCTTGAAAAACAAAAAGAGCCCGCAGTTGCCCGCGGGCCCGGATTCACAAAGAATGGTCGCCTGATTGTTCTTGAGAAGACGCGCCATATTCGTGTCTAACAAATAGCCGCAGCAGATGCAATTAGGGCACTCTTCTGGCTGCGGCCGGATGCGATGACCCGGCTCGGGAGAATCTTCCGCCGCTCACGCTTCTTCCTCGCCACCAAGCTTGGCGTGCCGATCGCAGCGCCGGCGTTCCGCCTGCTCGCACGGACCTGGCGAAGGGGCGACCCTTCGGCAGAAGCGCTCGCGGAAATCTTCGCAAAGCCCCGCATCGTCGCTGTCACCTTCCATGGGATGCTGCTGACGCTGATCGCATTCCGCCAACTGGTCTTCGATGCGGACCGGCGGATGTGCGTGATGCTCAGTCCGAGCCTCGACGGCCGGCTGGCCGCAGCCGCCCTCGGCTATCTCGGCATCGATCCTGTGTTCGGCACGGTGAGAAGCCGCAGCGTCGCGGGTTCGCTCGAGTTCATACGCCGCATCAGGGCGGGATCGATCGGGATAATCGCGGCGGACGGTCCGCGGGGCCCATGCGGCGTGGCCAAGCGCGGCTGCATCAAAATCGCGGCCGCCGCGGACGCGCACATTGTGCTGGCCGCGACTTCAGCGCATCGCGCGATTCCGCTCGGCTCGTGGGATCGCGCACGCCTGCCGATCCCGTTCACGCGCATCGGGCTGAGCATCAAGCTGCTGCCACCGCCCTCGCTGGGCGACGAGGATCGCATGCTACCCGAAGTGCAGGATGCGATGGTCGATCTGGCGCACTCGATCGGGAACCCGATCGTGCCGCAGGTGGCGCGGATCACGGAGAATGTGCAAGCCCGGACAGGTCGCGATGCGCCGTCCGCTTGAATTCAGTCGCAAGAGAGTGACAATAGCGACGGCGGCGGAAGAGGGGGGCGTTGCCATTGCCTCTCATCCATCTAGTACTGGCGTAAGGCGCCCTGGCGATCGTCAACGGCTTGAACGAGCAGGCGAGGCAGGCGAATGAGTCAAGGCAGACTCAAGGGATTCAGGATCGAAGGAAAGCGCGAAGCGCTTTCATCTCTGGCGTCTCTGATCTCGGAACTGTTGAAGAAAGCAGAGACCTCGCCAAGCCCTATGAAGACGCGGGACACTACTCAGACGGGATTACTGATCGAGGTCGCTATTTCGGAGTTCGACGAATTGCGCACGTCAATCGAGGTCCGCGATGATGGGGCGGATCTTCTTGAGGGTTGGGCAGAGCCTAAACGCTGCGTGAAATGTGACCAATTAGTCGCGCTGCTCTTCGAAGAGGAATACATAGAAAGCGTAGAACACGACGGGATGCTCTGTCTCGGTTGCGCTTGCGAGCTTTTAGACCGAGGCGAGGCAATCTAGGTGCGGACCATCTGCCGCATTTCACGCCAAAGAGCTGAGTCGAACGTCAGGCGCTAGCGAGATGGCTTCGGTTCAGACATCAGGGCAGCTAAAGGTTGGCGAATCGTACACTCGCGCCCGTTTGGCTCGCGAGTTCGGAATCAAGGATGCAACTCTCAACACCGGCGTGTTTCGACCCAAAGGGCACGATTCTGTCTGGCTCTTCGTGACCGAGAGCAAACCCAAGAACAGGACGCAATACGAAGACCGTCTCGCTGGCGACGTTCTCCGGTGGCAGGGGCAGGTATCCGGGCGAACCGATCTTCTGATCGTCAAGCACGAGGCAGAAGGCTTAGAGTTGTTACTCTTCTATCGGGTGCGGGCGGATCAGCCGTTTCGATATGAGGGTCGGTTCGAGTACGTGAAGCATGATGCATCGAAGCCTACGACCTTCACTCTGAGGCGTGTTGCGACATCCTGACGATCCGGACGCGCGACTAACTGACCACCATCTTCAGCGCGCGCAAACCACGGGTGATGAAGGAGCCGCGATAAGCGAGCGGCGCTGATGGATCGGCGAGTGCGATGGTCGCGAAGCGCTCCACGATCGCCTCGAACACGATGCGCGCCTCCAGCCGCGCCAGCGGTGCGCCGAGGCAGAAGTGGATGCCCTCGCCGAATGCGACGTGATCGTTGGGCGTGCGCGCGACGTCGAATCGTTCCGGCTCGGGGAATTGCGCAGGATCGCGATTCGCTGCGGCGAAGAGCACAGCGACGACGGCGCCAGTTTCGATCCGGGTCCCGCCGACTTCGGTGTCTTGCGCCGCGAAGCGCATCAGCGTCTGCACCGGGCTGTCGTAACGAAGCATCTCCTCGACCGCCGGCGGAATCAGCGCCGGATCGCGCCGCAGCCGCTGGTACTCGCCGGGATTGCGCGCCAGCGCGAGCAGGCCGTTGCCGATCAGATTGGTGGTGGTCTCGTTGCCCGCCAGCAACAGCAGCACGACGAAGGCAAGCAGCTCGTCAGTGCTGAGCGCCTCGGCGGTGTCATGCGCGGCAACCAGCGCGCTTATCAAGTCATCGCCGGGCTCAGCGCGCCGCCGATCGATCGCGTGCGTGAAATATTCGCGCAGCGCGGTGACGGCCTCGCGCACCGCGGGCTCGACCGGCATCCCGGGCGATGTCGCACTACCGGATGCGACCGCATCGGACCATTGCCTGAAGCTCGCGTGATGCTCGACGGGTACGCCGAGCATCTCCGCGATGATCACGACCGGCAGTTGATTGGCAAGCGCGCTCATCGCCTCGAACCGCCCGCCGCTGACGTTCTCATCGAGCAGGCGCACCGTGACTTCGCGGATGCGCGGGGCAAGCGCGGCGATGCGGCGCGGGCTGAAGTCGCGCGCGACCAGCCGGCGCAATCGCGTATGCACTGGCGGATCGGAGAACGGCATCGTCGGTGCGCCGCCGAAAGGATCGGATCCCTCCGGAACCATGTACTGCGGGATGGTGCTCGAGAAGCCTGCGTGATTGCGGGTCACCGCGACGACGTCGGCGTAACGCGCGACCAGCACGACCGGCAATCCCATCGCGACGCGACGCGGCGGCCCGGCGAGCAGGGGCGCGTAATGCGGGTATGGATCGGCAAGGAACGCCGGGTCGAACGGGTTGTAGACGATCTCCTCAGCCATCGCGGCTATTCAATCGCGACGCGTGCGCGATCTCAGCGCACACATATCCGCGCTACAAGCACTCCTCCGCGAGCAATCGCAATGCGTCCGGCTGCGATGAGCCGATCAGCATCGTCGTCAGCGGCGAGGCCTTCCACGCCTTGAGGCGATCCACGATGCGCGCGCGTGAGCCGACCAGCGCAACCGCATCGACCAGCTTGTCAGGCACCGCGGCGACCGCCTCGGCGCGTTTGCCGGCGAGGAAGAGGTCCTGGATTTCCTTGGCGGCGGCCTCAAAGCCCATCCACTTCGTGTAGTCGTTGTAGAAGTTCTTGCTGCGCGCGCCCATCCCACCGATGTACAGCGCCATGTTGTTCTTCACCGGCGTGCGGCATTTTTCGAGGTCGTCGCCGAGCACGCAGGTCACAAACGGCGCGAGATCGAAGCTGGCAAGGCTCTTGCCACCGGCGGCTTTGCGGAAGCCGCGATCCAGATGGGCCGTGAACATGTCGCATCGCTCCGGGTTCATACAGATCGGGATGAGTCCGTCGGCGATTTCGCCGCTGAGCGCGATACCGCCCGGGCTGATCGACGCCATGTAGATCTTCAGGTCAGCGCGGCCATGCAGGATCGAACGCAGCGGCTTGCCCAGCCCGGTGGCATCGGGACCCTGGTAGGGAATCTGGTAGTACTCGCCGCGATGCTCCAGCGGCGCCTCGCGCGCGAGGATCTTGCGAATGATGCTGACGTACTCGCGAGTGCGCGGCAGCGGTTTGCCGTATGCCGCGCCGTGCCATCCTTCGACCACCTGCGGGCCCGATGGGCCGACGCCGAGGAGGAAACGACCGCCGGAGAGCGCGTCGAGGGTCATCGCCGTCATCGCGGTCATCGCCGGCGTGCGCCCCGACATCTGCATGATGCCGGCGCCGAGCTTGATTCTGCTGGTGCGCGCCCCGATCCAGGCCAGCGGCGTGATAACGTCCGAGCCGTACGCTTCGCCGGTCCATACCGAGTCGTAGCCGAGCCGTTCGGCTTCGAGGATCAGGTCCATGTTGATGCCCATCTGGGCGCCCGAGTATCCAGAAACCAGTCCGAGCTTCATCAGCTTTCTCCCGCTGACCGATCTAGCGGCGCAGCTTCGAGGCGATCTTCGCGTAGTTGTCGAGCATCGGCAGCACCTTGTCTGCGGGCGCAGGCGGCAGGCCGAAGACCAGATGATGAAAGCCGAGATCGACGAACTTGCGCGCATCGTCCTCGCTGGGACCGACGCCGAAGATCAGGTTCTGCAGCGATTCGTATTTGCGGCCGGCTTGGTCGCATGCCTCGCGCAGTTTTTTCAGCGCGGCGGGAAAGTCGGCTCGCGGGTAGTTGATCGGCATCCAGCCGTCGCAATAGCGCGCCACACGCTCGAAGCATTTCTTGGCCTGCGAGCCGAGCAGCACCGGCGGTCCGCCCTTTTGCACGGGCTTGGGCCACGACCAGATCGGATCGAACTTGACGAATTCGCCGTGGTATTCGGCCTTGTCCTTCGACCAGATCTCCTTCATCGCCTGGATTTTCTCGCGCAAGATCTTCCATCGCTTCTTGAAGATGGTGCCGTGATTCTCCATCTCCTCGACGTTCCAGCCGCCGCCGATTCCAAGGATCACGCGGCCGCCGGAGATCATGTCGAGCGAGGCGACTTCCTTGGCCAGCGTGATCGGATCGCGCTCGATCACCAGGCATACGCCGGTGCCGAGCTTGATGCGTTTGGTTGCGGCCGCGGCGGCGCCCAGCGCGACGAACGGATCGTGCGCATGCCAGTATTCCTGCGGCAGGTCGCCGCCGCCCGGGAAGGGCGTCTTGCGGCTGGCCGGGATGTGCGTGTGCTCGGGGAAGAACAGCGAATCGAGTCCGCGTTCTTCGACCGCACGCGCCAGTTCGATCGGTTGGATCGCATAGTCGGTCGGAAACATCATCACGCCAAAGGTTGCCATCGCGAGACCTCCGTCGACCGCTGCAGGAGCGGGTCTGCTATGCCTTGGCGCTGGGACGCGCGGAGACTTCAGCGTGCCAGCGGCCAAGGTTCTTCTGTTCGGGCCTGATCTTAATCTTCGAGACGGCGCCGAAATCCACCGCGCATAGGGCCGTGATATCGGCGATCGAGAACTTGTTGCCGGCGATGAAACGCCGATCCGCCAGCACCTGATCCAGCCAATCCAGCGTCTTCTCCGCGTTCTGGCGCTGAATCTCGGCCCAGTCGGGCACCTGCGTGATGCGTCCTTTGAAGAATTCGTGCCGATGGCGGAAGGAATCGGTCACCTGATTGAAGAGGCCCAACTCGGCGCGCCGGTTCCACATCTCGACTTCGGCACGCTCCTTGGCGCCGGTGCCGAACAACGGCGGCTCGGGATGGAGCTCCTCGAAGTAGCGGCAGATCGCGATGCTCTCTGCGATGCAGGTGCCGTCGTCGAGTTCGAGCACCGGCAGTCCGCCCAGCGGATTCTTCTTGCGGAACTCGGGGCTGCGGTTGACGGCATTGCCGATATCGATTTCTTCGTACGGGACCTTCAATCCCTTCTCTGCGAGGAAGACGCGCACCCGGCGGGGATTGGGAGCGCGAGAGCTATCGTATATCTTCATCTTTAACTACTCCGGAGCGACGCGCGGCGGACCGCGGGCTTGCAGGCGGCGCAAGCATATAACGATCGGATTAATTTCGGAAACGAACTTTCTCAGAATGCAGCGAAGGCACGACCGTCACCCAGACCCTCTCCTGATCAGGGGAACTTCGCGCAGGTCGCAGGAGAAGGCAAATCGCTCCGCGTAGATTCCTTCGGCGGCTGCCTCAGGACAAGCCTTCGCTCCGCAGACTCCGCTCAGAATGACAGGGAAGAGGCGCCTTTTTCTCCGCCATCATGAGCGAGTGAAGCGAGCCGAGGAATCTCATGGCTCGAACGATCGCGCGCCCAGTTGTGCGAAGCGAATCAGGAGTCAGCGTCGGCAGGCGGCTAGCGGCCGTTCCAGGCGGGCTTGCGCTTCTCCAAAAACGCGCAGATTCCCTCCTGCGCGTCGGCCGCCATCGCGTTGAGGCTCATCACTTCTTTCGTGTAGGCGTAGGCTTTGGCCTGATCGAGATCGACCTGCGCATAGAAGGCCTGCTTGCCGATCGCGATGGTCAGCGCGCTGGCCTCCGCGATTTGCATCGCGAGCTTGCGCGTTTCGGCAACCAGCTCAGCATCCGGTACGACGCGATTAACCAGCCCCCAGCGCTCGGCGGTGCGCGCATCGATCGGCGCGCCGCTGAGCAGCATCTCCATCGCATGCTTGCGGCCCACAGCACGGCTCAGCGCGACCATCGGGGTCGAGCAGAACAATCCGATACGCACGCCGGGCGTTGCGAACTGCGCGCGCTCCGATGCGACCACCAGATCGCAGGTCGCCGCAAGCTGGCATCCCGCGGCCGTCGCGATCGCATGGACGCGCGCGATTACCGGCTGCGGGATGGCCTGGACGGTCTGCATCAGCTCCGCGCATAGTTCGAAGACCCGACGATAGAAGCCGAGATCGCGGCTGCGCAGCTCGCCGAGGTCATGGCCGGCGCTGAACGCGGGCCCGCTGCCCGCCAGGATCACGGCCCGCGCATCGCGCCGCTCGCCGATCGTGCGCAATGTCGCGTTGAGCTCGGTCATCATCGCGACCGACAGCGCGTTGCGCTTCTCGGGCCGATTCATCGTGATCGTCACGAGGCCAGCCTCTTCCTCGACCATGAGATTTTCGTACGGCATGGGGTGTGGGGCTCCTTCCGCCCCAAAGATGCGCCCGCGCGTTGCATGGAGGCAAGCCGCCGGCCGGCTCTCTAGGCGGGGGAAGCCGCAATCATTAAGCTTGGGCGCGCCAATGGGTATGGGCTTCTTCACATTCCTGCTCGCGATCGCGCTTAGCTCCTTCGCGGGTGGGCTCATTCCGCTGATCCGGACATGGTCGCATCGCAGCCTGCTCATTCCGTTGAGCTTTTCGGGCGGAGTTCTGCTGGGCGCCGCGTTCTTCCATATGATTCCGGAAGCCGCAGCGATACTCGATGGATCGCTTGGATGGCCGCTGCTGGCGGGTTTTGTGATCATCTTCGGTCTCGAGCGTTTCGTGCTGGTTCATCCGAATCCGGAAGGCGCGACCGAGCATGGCCTCGCGCATCATATCCATCTGGGCACGGCGGCCTATGTCGGGATGTCCTTCCACAGCCTGCTCGACGGGCTCGCGATCACATCGGCATATGAGCGCCCGGAGCTCGGCGGCGTAGTGCTGCTCGCGGTGATCTTTCACAAACTGCCCGACGCATTCGCGCTGGCCAGCCTGATGCTGCTCGACAGATGGACCCGGCGCGGGATTGTAGTCGCGATGATCGCGTTCGCGTTCACAACTCCGATGGGCGCATTGCTGAGCATGTTGATGCTGAGGCAGGCCACCAACACTGCGGTCGCCGCCGCAATCGCCCTATCGGCGGGCACCTTCCTCGCCGTGGCGACCTCCGACGTGCTGCCGCAGATTCGCCGTTACGACAGCCAGCGGCTATGGCCGCTAGTCGCGATGTTCACCGGGCTTGCGTTCAGTTGGCTCGGAAGGCTGATCGAGGGATGACTCGCAGCTAGCCGCTGCGTTCCGGATCGTCCTTCCACTCCTCGGGAAAGAGCAACAGCAAATCCTGGCCCAGCGATCGCACGAGGAAGCGA
>JBGPUE010000068.1:0-20261 GCA_041491005.1 Binataceae bacterium (SeqCode)
CAGAGGTTGCCGCCCGATGATTCTCAAAGTCGCCCGCATTGGCCATCCGATCGTCCGCACACCCGCACGACCGGTGCCGGCCGATCAGATTGGGCGGCCCGAGTTTCAGACGCTAATCGACGACATGATCGAGACCATGCACGAATACATCGGCGTCGGGCTGGCCGCCCCGCAGATCCACTTGCCGATTCAGCTCGTGGTGCTCGAGGTCGCCAACAATTCGCGCTATCCGAATCAGCCCCCGGTGCCGCTCACCGTGCTGATCAATCCCAGCGTCACTATGCTGGATGCCGAACTGGTCGAGGGCTGGGAGGGATGCCTGAGTATCCCGGACTTGCGCGGACTCGTGCCGCGCCGAATGGAGGTGCGCGTCGAAGGGCTTGATCGCCACGGTGAGGCGGTCGATTTCGTCGCGCGCGACTTCCACGCCCGCGTCATCCAGCACGAGACCGACCATCTGAAGGGCGAGGTCTATCTCGATCGGCTGCCGAACATGCGATCGCTGGCCTACCTCGCTGAATGGCAGCGATATGTCATTGAGCCCGCCGCGCGAAAATCGCAAACCGAGCCTTGATGCGGCGTGCGCCCTGCGTCGCAGCCGCGCAAATCGCTACTTCGGCGGACTGGGCAGGTTCCTGGGAATCCTGGCGATGATCTTGGCCTGTTCCAAGGCCAATCGCAGGGCTTGATTGTCGGCATTCAGGCGATTCTGCTCTTCGCTGACCTTCGCTAACGCGGCCTTGAGCTGATTGTTGTCCGACTGCACCGCGCCTACCTGCTGCTCGAGCTGCTCGATCCGTTTGGCTTGGCGCTCATGAAATGCGGCGTCGGAGCGATACCACTGCCATCCGATCACGGCCGTGATCGCGAGCAACGCCACAAATGCGGTGATTCCACGGAGCATGCCCGGCTATCCTACCGGTTGCGGCAGGCGAACGCAGCCCTTGGCTGGATTGACGGTAGCGGAGGTGAACGATCAGTTCATCGCATCAGGGAAATGTGAACCACATCACCGCAAGCGGCGGCAGCGTAAGCGAGAGCGAGAAAGGATGGCCGTGGGCGGGGACTCGCTCCGTGTGCACCATCCCGGCATTGCCCAGATTGCTTCCGCCATAGAGCATCGAGTCGGTATTGAGGACTTCGCGGTAGAGGCCCCACGCCGGCACCCCGACGCGATATGGCCGGCGCACCACCGGCGAGAAATTGCAGACGCACAGCAACCGCCGTCCACTGGATAGCGCGGTGCGGAAAAATACGATTGTGTTGTCATCGACATCGTCCGCGTCGATCCACTGGAAGCTCGCCGGATTGCTGTCGTCTTCCCATAGCGCAGGCTCGCCGCGATAGACGCGATTGAGGTCGCGCACGAGACACTGCAGGCCGCGATGCTCGGCTCCTTCGAGCAGATGCCAGTCGAGGCTTTCATCGTGGTTCCATTCGCGCCACTGCCCGAACTCACCGCCCATGAAGAGCACTTTCTTGCCCGGCCGCGCCCACATGTAGGCATAGAGCGCGCGCAGATTGGCGAACTGCTGCCATCGATCACCGGGCATCTTCGACAGCAGCGAGCGCTTGCCGTGAACGGCCTCGTCATGTGACAGCGGCAGGATGAAGTTCTCGCTCCATGCGTAGAGCAACCCGAAGGTCAGATTGCGGTGATGGTAGCGGCGATGCACCGGATCGCGGCTGAAGTACTCGAGCGTGTCATGCATCCAGCCCATGTCCCACTTGAAACCGAAGCCGAGCCCGCCGAGATGGGTCGGGCGGCTGACCGCGGGCCATGCGGTTGATTCTTCGGCAACCATCATCACGCCCGGATAGCGCGCATAGATTTGTTCATTGAGCTGTTTGATAAAGCTAATCGCGTCGAGATTCTCGCGCCCACCATAGACGTTCGGTATCCATTCGCCGTCGCGGCGCGCGTAATCGAGATAGAGCATCGAGGAGACCGCATCGACGCGCAAACCGTCGGCGTGGAACTCGGCGAGCCACTTGTGGGCGCTCGCGAGCAGAAAACTGCGCACCTCCTGGCGGCCGAAATTGAAAATGTAAGTACCCCACTCCGGATGTTGCCCCTGGCGGGGGTCGAGATGCTCGTAGAGTGCCGTTCCGTCGAAACGCCCCAAGCTGAAATCATCTTGCGGGAAATGCGCCGGCACCCAGTCCAGAATCACGCCGATTCCGCGCTGATGCAGGTGATCGACGAAGTAGCGGAAGTCATCGGGCGTGCCGAAGCGGGCGGTCGGCGCGAAGTAGCCGCTCACCTGGTAACCCCACGAACCATTGAACGGATGCTCCATCACCGGCATCAGCTCAACATGTGTGAACCCCAGATCGCTTACGTAGTCGGCGAGCTGGTGTGCCAGTTCGCGGTACGTGAGCGGCCGGTCGCGCTCTTCGGCCACGTGCCGCCATGAGCCGAGATGCACTTCGTAGATTGAAATTGGGCTATGCAGCGGCTGGATGCGGGCGCGCGCGTCCAGCCAGGCGCTATCACCGAAGGTATAACTTGACTCGTAAACGATCGACGCCGTGGCGGGCGGAAGCTCCATCGCGGAGGCGACCGGGTCGGTCTTGATCATCAGCGCGCCGCTGCTCGAACGAATCTCGTACTTGTAGCGCGCGCCGGGTGCGACATCGGGAATGAACACCTCCCAGATGCCCGAGCTGCCGAGCACCCGCATCATGTGCAAGCGGCCATCCCAGTTGTTGAAGTCGCCCGCGACGCTGACCCCGGCCGCATTGGGCGCCCATACCGCGAAGGCAACGCCGCGTATGCCGTCAAGTTCGCGCGGATGCGCGCCCAATCGATCGTAGAGGCGTTCGTGCTTCGCTTCAGCCCACAGATGGAGATCCAGATCGCCGAGCGTCGGCAGAAAACAGTAAGGCTCGCGTACCTTGAAGACCCGTCCGCCGGGGTAGTGAACCTCGAGCAGATACTTGAAGACCTCGCGCCGATCCTCGATCAGGATGTCGAACAGGCCCGCCGGATGGCGCTGCATCTCGCGCTGCACGCCATCCTCGATGAGCAGGACCACGCGCTCGGCATCGGGACGCAGCGCGCGGACCATCACGCCGGCCGCGGTCGGATGCGCGCCGAGGATCGAATGCGGATCATTGTGCTTTAGCGCGAGCAGGCGGCTGAGATCCGCGTGCGTCACGCCCCGCAGTGCAGGTTCGATCACGTCATCAGGCATGCGCTTCGCGCGCGCCAGCTCTATTTCGTTTTTCTGCTGTGCCATGCGCAGGTTCCATTCATCACGGCGTACGCCGCTCGCGATGCGACTCGCTCTCGTCGCAGGAAGCCACCTAGCAAGTCTCCTGCTTTAGCGAGATCGGTCAAGCGGACGCTAAGGCAAACGGCGTCCGTTTCGGCGCTTCGGCATCGATACTGGAGCCACTGGCCTGGCGCGAGTAACATCAAAGCATGGGTTCGCTGGTAATCCACGGGCATTTCTATCAGCCCCCGCGCGAGAACCCGTGGACCGGCGCGATCGACTACGAAGAGAGCGCCCGTCCGCATCACGACTGGAACGAGCGGATCCACGCGGAATGCTACCGCGCCAATGCGTTCGCACGGATCGCCGATGCGAGCGGCCGCGTCGAGCAGATCGTCAACAACTACCGGCGCATCAGCTTCAACATCGGGCCGACACTGCTATCGTGGCTCGAACGCTGTCACCCGCAGACCTACGCGCGCATCCTCGAAGCGGACCGGCTGAGCATTCGCGACCGCAACGGGCATGGCAATGCGATCGCGCAGGGCTACAACCATTCGATCCTGCCGCTGTGCAACGCGCGCGATTTGCGCACCCAGATTCGCTGGGGTACCGCGGACTTCGGCCATCGCTTCCGCCGCGCACCCGAGGCGCTGTGGATCCCCGAGACCGCATGCAACGATGAAACGCTGGGCGCGCTGATCGATGCCCGCCTCGCTTACGTGATTCTCTCGCCGCATCAGGCGGAACGAGTGCGGCCGCTGGGCAGTGAGACTTGGCGCAGCGTCGCCGATGGCAGTATCGACCCGCGCGCCGCCTATCGCTACTTCCATCGCGACGGCTCGGGCCGTTCGATCGCGATCTTCTTCTACGACGACCTTACGGCGCGGTCGATCGCTTTCGGGGGCGCGCTGGCTTCCAGCGAGGGATTGGTTGAACGCCTCGCGCGCGCGCTAGGACGCGAAGGTGCGCTGGCCAACGTCGCCACCGATGGCGAAAGTTACGGCCATCATTTTCACTTCGGCGACCGGTGCCTCGCGTATGCGCTCGAAGTGCTGGCGTCCGCCCGCGGCCTGACGGTTTCCAACTATGGCGAGGTGCTCGAGCGATGCCCGCCGCGTGACGAAGTCGAGATCAAGCCAGGACCGAATGGCGAAGGCACCTCGTGGAGTTGTGCGCATGGCGTGGGCCGCTGGTATCGCGACTGCGGATGCCAGACCGGCGGCCGCGAAGGGTGGCATCAACAATGGCGGGGACCGCTGCGCCAGGCGCTCGATCTGCTGCGCGACGAGGCTGCCCGCGAGTTCGACGCGATGGGCGGTGAGCTGATGCGCGATCCGTGGCGCGCGCGCGACGATTATATCGAAGTGATGCTCGAGCGCGGCGCAAATCGCGAGCGTTTCCATCGCCGTCACGCGCGGCGGCGGCTGTCCGAATCCGAGCAGGCCCGAATGTTTACGCTGCTCGAGACGCAGCGGCATGCGATGCTGATGTACACCAGCTGTGGTTGGTTCTTCGCCGATCTCGCGGGCCTCGAGGCCGTGCAGGTGATGAAGTACGCCGGCCGCGTGGTGAGCCATATGTACGAGCTCGGCTTGCGCCCGCCGCTGGAAGCCTTCCTCGATACGCTCGCGCAGGCGCGCAGCAATCTCCCTGAGATGGGCAGCGGCGCTGATATCTACCGCCGCCTGGTGCAGCCCGCGCGGGTCAACTCGCAGCGGGTCGCGGCGCATCTTGCAATGTCGATGCTGGCGGGCGGTGGCGGCGAGACGGCCGCTGGCGAGTTCGGCAACTACCGTTATTCGCGCCAGAGCTTCCGGCGCGAGGGTCGTGCGGCGCCAACGCTGGCCAGCGGGCGCATCCTGCTCGAGGTTCCCGCGACCGGCAAGCAACGCGACTATGCGTTTGCCGCGATGCATCTGGGCGGCATGGACTTTTGCTGCGCGCTGCATCCCTATGCCGGCGCCGGCCGCTTCAAGCATTCGGTGGAGAAGCTGTGGGGCTGCTTCAAGCGCGCATCGCTGCCGACGGTGCTGCGTATCGTGCGCGAGGAGTTCGGGCCCGACGAGTTTGGACTGGAGGACATCGTGCCCGACGGGCGGCGTGCGATCTCCGAGCTGGCCTTTGCGGGAATGCTGCACGGCTTCACCGATCAGTTCATGCGCCTGTACGAAGACAATCGGCGTATCGTGGACATGCTGTTGCAGGCGGGCTTTGAACTGCCGCCGGCGCTGCGGCACGTCAACGAGTTCGCGCTTGGCCGGCGCTTCGAGCTGGAAGTATGCGCGCAGAACGGAAGCCGGGACCCGGCGGCGTATCGCGGCGCAATCGAAATCGCCGCCGAAGTCGAGCGGGGCGGATACCGCATCGACCGCTCGGGGCCCAATCAAGCAATGACCGCGATGATCGATCGGGCGGTGCACTCGGCGCTCGCCAATTGCGGCGCCGCCGAGCTGCGCGGAGTCATCGAGCTGGTCGAGCTAAGCCGTGCGATGCGTTTGGAGCCGAACCTCGATAGTGCGCAGGAAATGGTTTACGCGGCGCTGGCTGCCGGGCGGCCCGGCTCGGCGCGGCTGAGCGAACTCGAAGATTTGCTGGGCTTCGCGCCCGAGTCGCTCAAGCGTCTGCTGCCAATGCCCGCCGCGAATGAGAACGGCGAAGCGCCGCGAACTTCACAATCGCTTATCTCTGACGAATCGCCGCCGCCAGCCGAGGCATTGATTTGAGCGCCGCGCAAGCCGTGAGACTCGGAGCGGCGGCATCATCGGATACCGGGCGGAAGAGGCGCCAGCCCGGGGCTGAACAGGCCCGCGCTGGCGCCGCTTGATTTCGGTGGGACCGTGTGCGGAAGTGGCGGCCCTTCAAACGCGGAAGATGCCGGAGCCGTAAATCGCTGAGGCGGCGGGTACTACTCGCTCGATCGGTGCGCGAATGAACTGCTCGATGAAGCCCGGCAGGTCGGCCCATAGTGTGAGCGGCTTGAGCATCGGCGCCATCGACCCAAACAGAAAGTCGAGCTGGCCCGCCGAGAAGATCAGGCCTGCAAACACCAGCCAGCGGCGCACCGTCATATTGACGATGACCGCATCGATCGCCGCGAGCTGCGCTTGCCGATCGATTGCAAAGCCCAGTCGCCGCTCGAGCGCGTGAAAATAAAACGCGCTGAACTCGGGCCAATCGATCAGGCGCTGCGAGTCGCGTTTGCGCCGGTAGCGATACACGCGCCGAAAGAACTGCGAGTTATAGAGATGAACCAGGTCGATGATCGCGGGGCCGCGGCATGCGAGCTGCCAGTCGATCATCGAAACGCGCAGCCTCGCCCCTCCCGCTGCATGAGCCGCGCGAGAGAAGACGAAGTTATGCAGACTCGTGTCGCCATGCAGGACAGTTGCGGGCAGCGCGCGCAACGGCGCCAATGCCGGCTCCAGATCGTGCGCGATCCGCTCGAGTCCGGCCTTCAGCCCGTCGTCGATCAAGCGGGGGAAGTGCGGCAAGGAAAGCTGCCGCTCGACGATCGCATCCAGTGCATAGCCCACGCGAGCCGACAGAACCGCAGGATCCGACTCCGACGCGATCGGCAGCCACTCGAAGTCCGCAGCCATCGGGGAGTTCCAAAATGTGGCGTGCAACTCCGCCAACGCCCCGAGTGCCGCGCGCAAATGGTCGGCGGTCAAATCAGGAACCTGTGTCGTGTCCGGGATCGCTTCCAGCATCAGCCAGCCAGCGGGGCCGCGTGCCGAACGATTTTCGATCGCGCCGAGAAAACGCGGTAAGCCAACGGTCAGCCGCGGCGAGATTTCCTCATAGAAACGCATTTCCTGCTCGAGCCGGGGCAACACGGGCTTTAAGAACACATCGGCGCTGCGGCCGTTGGCGAGTTTGAAAAGGGCTCGCGACGGCCCCGCACGAAATGGTCGCAGGATGCCCTTTTTGATCCGGGCAGAAACGATCTTCGCTGGAAGTGTGCCGTTCACGGAGCGGTTGATGGTCTCGGCATCCAGTTCCGGCCACGCCGGGCCATCGGCGGGTTCGGTCTCGATTGGCGGCCATTCAGCCCTCGCCATCAGGCCCGATCGGGATTGCCGAAGCCCGCTTACGTCGAACTCCGCCCGCGGATCGCGCATCCTGCGTAGCCGCCGCCGGACTGTTGGTGACAGTCCCGCGAATGCAGCCAACAGCCTGAAGCGAGTGTACTGGGGCAGCAAACTGCGCGGATCGCCGACGTGCGCGCTCAACCGTTACCCCTCGCGATTCGAGCAACGGTCACGGTCGGCAACGCGTCAGGAAGCTCAAACTCGATACTCTCCGGCATTGGGCCAGTAGCGTACACGAACGTTCTGAATTTCAAACAAGCTTAATGCGCCACTGATGGGCATCCGGGCCGCCATCCGCCCGGGACGATGCGTGGCTCCAGCCAGCCATCGAGCGGCGATGAAGAAGTCCCATCGCGGATAGTAAGTGGTGGGCCGTTGGAGACTCGAACTCCAGACCCGCTGATTAAGAGTCAGCTGCTCTACCAACTGAGCTAACGGCCCACCGATGCGGAGGGATTACCTAGCAGGGTTCATGGGGTGAGTGAAGGGACTTGAACCCTCGACCACCGAGGCCACAACCCGGTGCTCTGCCAACTGAGCTACACTCACCGTAACTGTGCGGCCATCTGCGCGCCCCGGATGCGCGCAGCGAACTTCCTGTGGCGCGCCAGAAGGGACTCGAACCCCTGACCCACGGCTTAGAAGGCCGTTGCTCTGTCCACCTGAGCTACTGGCGCTTATCGGGGCGAGCCGATTTGAACGGCCGACCCCCTGCTCCCAAGGCAGGTGCGCTAACCAGGCTGCGCCACGCCCCGTAAGGGTCAGGAATTAACATACGGATCGTTGCCTAACAACACGCCTCGGCCCGACCCGTCAGGCGGCCAAGCTTGGATCGAACTGGCGCGCACGCGCAGTTGGTCGCGCGAGCAGGCGGTGCTACTGACTGGTCCCGCTGGCGACGTTACTGACTGGTCCCGCTAAGGTACGCGAGCTATCACTTTGGACTCCCGATCCAGGAGTTCCACGGTTGCGGTGCCAAGTGGCGTCAGATAAGCGCGAAACGTGTTTTCGCCAGCGTTGAAAACCAGAATTGGATTGTCGTCAGAGCCTGTCTCAAGCGAAGCGCGTCGATGTTCCCCGCTGTCTAGAAAGCGAAGGCGGGCGGGCACAGAACCGTCGGCCTTCAGGTCGATGACCGTCCGAAGCGACTTGCCAGCCGGGGAACCTTGGCCGGTGAGGGAGAGGCGCGCACGGTAGTGGCCGCTTACGTCGTAGAAAGACAGGTGCGGTATGCCGAGTTCAAAAAACAACAGTTCGGCTCTCAGCGTTCCTTTCTCGCCGTATAGGTACAAGACCGGCACGTCAGTCAGCTCGACAACCGCCCGGGGCCTAAGGCTATTAAGAAACAGCGTTGCAACACCTTCGAGACCGACCCGCTCGCGGGGCTCGCCGTCATCGTCGAAGAGCACTACGTTGCGGGCAGCGCCGACGCCAGAGAACTTACCCAGACTGCCGCCGAGCAGATTTGGCCCGTGATCGCTGAACGGATCGAAATCAATCTCCAGACGCGACTTTCCGGCTTGGTCGAATACGGTTAGCTTCTCAAAAAGCCGTCCCTGCGGTGGCTGAGCCGCTGCCTTGGCCGAGTGTGAACGGAGGGCGATAGCGGCGCCCTGCAGCACCCCGGCGACGGCAACCAGAAGAAGCAAGTAGCGCCGCTTTTCGCGCCTGATCATTACTCATCTCGCCCAGCGAGAGCGCGCCTCCGCTTGGAGCGCGGATAGCTCATCAAAGACTTTCTTGAGGCCCGTGTTGAAATAAGCTTCGCTTGCGGAGGGAAGGTGGTATTTCGCGAAGCTCCGCATGGCGATAATTACTGACCACGCAATCTGCTCCAAAACCAGCCATGTGTCCTGAATCGCAGCGGCGGAAGTGTCTGGCCCATTTTGCATGCGACCATCCTCGGGTCGATAGCCATAGCGGCGGAGAGCCGTGGGGTTAGAGTGCTTAAAAGGCGCAAGAAAGTTGCGGTAGACCTCGTCGTACACGTCTTGGGACATGTCGGCCGGAATTTCTAGCTTTAGGCACGCGTTCGTTACGCTTTCGTTCGGCTTCAAGAAGAACTCGCGAGGATCTTGATGTTCGATCCACCGCTTGGCCTCCTTTTCATCATTGCCAATTGCCGCGATGGTGTAAGCGGCCTCGAACGCAGCAGCCGCTATAGTTGCCGCTTGTAGTGCATACCCACGCTCTGCCAACAATTCGGCAGCACGCACATCATTCGTCAGCCGCTTCATCAGCGTATTAGTAACCCGCTCGGCGAGCGGGATGAGCGCCACCGGGCGGGGGGGAATCTGGTTCAAGCAGCGTCCCGTAAGAACATAGAGGCTTTCGATTACGGCCATCGGGCGAGCGAGTTCTTGATGCAAGACCTTCAGCGCGGCATGCTCGACTTCGATCAGAGTGTCGGGGTTCGTCATGATTGAGGAATTATCTGACCTTCTCTTGTTCTGCCACGGGATAGTCTACCCCTCGCCGCAGAGCTTCGACTAACTCGTCAGCGAAGGTGTGTCGCCATCCGGATCCTTGAAACGTGACGGTCTGCTGAGCATGGAACCGCGCGGTTCGCTCCGTACATTTAAACCTCCATCGAAGCCGTCAAGGGTTAGCCATCGGCGCCCATGTAGGAGTTCTTGCGATTACACGCAGACCGTCACGCCTCCCCAGCAAACTTGTGTCACTTTCGGAAAAACTGAACAAGAAAGCGTCGCGCTTGAGCATTTTGCGAAAAGCTTTTCTATTTAGGATCTTAGATGACCATCAAGGCTCGCGACGCGCACTCCGGTTCGCATATCGCCAATGGATCGATCAGGCAGGCTCAAGCATTTCGGTGATATTTCAGCAGGCACGGACATTGCTGAATCGTATTGTTGCGCTGCTCTCCCCCGAGAACTAACAGCGCCTGTCCTCAAGCACCGGCCGGGCTGCGGAGGCTGTACGGTCCCCCCAACCTGCAGCCATTAGCAAGCAGCCCGGCCAATCTCTTTCAAAGCCAACCGGTCTCAGCGATCCAGCCATTTTGGATTGTTGACAGCGAGCGCGTCAGCCAACGACCGGCGTATATGCGCCCGCAGCTCAGGATTGTCGAGCGCGATGGCTCCGGTGCGGATGCGCTCGCAGAGTTCGCGACTCAGCGCTTCGACATCGCCATCATGGCCGACCAGAGCCACCAAGCGCGTGCGCTCCGAGGCCGCTTGGGCTTCGCGCAGCTCATTCTCACGCCGCACGATGTTGATCACATTGAGAGTCACTCGCGTCTTGAAGCGATGATAGCCTTCGAGCGTGGGCATCAGCTCTTCTTCCAAGTACTTCGCGGCGGCCCGTAGCAGGGTAGTCGCGTCAGGAAAGCTTCGCGGCATCGCAGTCCGTTCCCCTTAGCCTTTAGTCAATCCCGGCCCTCGATAAGATTGAGGAAGTCCCACAGCGGCTCCTCGATGCGCCGGCCGATGGCGCTTCGTTCGATACCGACTTCTTCGACCCCACGAGTCCCCAAACGCAGGCATCCGATCGCCCACTTCACTCCCCCGAACGCCTCCCAGAAGCGCACGTGGGCGGGGTCAACGCGGTGGCCGCTCGCATTCTCATAGGCGGCGAAGAGATCCTCGCGGGCGCCGAAACCTCCCACCGGTTTCGGGCCGCCGAAGCGCCAGGTCTTGACGCAGACCCACGCAAGATCCTGCATCGGATCGCCGCTCTGCCCGATTTCCCAGTCGAGCACGCACCGGATGCCCTCCTCGCCGACGATCAGATTGCCGAGGCGGAAGTCGCCATGCACCACGGTATGACGCGGGTTGCGTGGGGCATTTTCGGCCGCCCACTTGAGACCCCACTCGAGCGCGGGCAAATGGAAGTCCGAATAGTCCACGACCTTGCGCTGTATGGTGACCATCTCGACGGCGTCTACCCGCTTGAGGAAAGGCACTTGGGCAAGATCGATGCGATGGATCGCGGCCAGGATCTCGCCGCATTGTCGCGTCATCGCAGCGCGCGCCTTTGCAAGACGCTCCTCGCGCAGGATGCGCGGGGCCAGCGTCTCACCCGCCACGCGCTCGGTTACATAGCCGGCGCCGAGTCCGTCGGATGGCTCGAGGACGGCGCGCACGCGTGGCGCTGGCACTCCTGCTTTGACCGCCGCGATCATCAACGCGGCGTCTTCCTCGGGCGTCAGATGCACCGCGATCTCGGCGAGCGGATTGGGTTGATCGGTGGCGACAGCACTCGACAGCTGCAGGATGAATGGGCGGCGTGCCCCTTCGACATCGGCATCAAAGGACCATGTGGTCTTGTTCGCGCCCCCAGTCAGCCTTTGCAGCTCATGGATGGTGCCCGGCGGACCGATGTGGCGGGCGACCGCCGCCTGCAGATCGGAGGCGAAGTCGTTACCGCTCATCGGGGGCGCGGTCCAGTCGCAAGCGCACGGATTGAGGCGGCGTGCTGCGATCCCTCATTCCGCAGACCGTCGCGGATCGTGGAAGAAGCCGAAGAGATATTGCGCCACCCTGCGCATCTGGATTTCTTCGGAACCCTCGGTAATCCGGTAGCGGCGATGATGCCGGAAGATGTGTTCGAAAGGTTTGTGGCGCGAGTAACCGATCGCACCGTGCACTTGCATCGCACGGTCGGCCGCCTCGCACACCAGGCGATTCGCGCGGTAGTTGCACATCGCGACCTTGTCGGAGAGTTTCTCGGCGACTTGGGGCTTTGGCATCTGATCCATTTCCCAAGCGGTCTTGTGGATCAGCGTGCGCAGCATCGCGGCCTCGGTATGCAGCTCAACCAGCGGCCATTGGATGGCCTGGTTGACGGCCAGCGGCTTGCCGAATGGTTTGCGTTCCTTGGCGTACTTGACGCTCTCGTTGATGCAGAATTGGGCGGCGCCCAGCGAGGAAGCCGCCTGCCGGATGCGGTTCTCATGGACGAAGTGCTGCGCGACCGCGAGGCCGTTTTCGGGATCGCCCAAAATCGCGTCGGCTGGCACATGAACATCCGTGAACGAGACCCGCGGATGATCCGTCGGCATGTTGAAGGTCCAGAGGTACTCTTCAATTTTGACGCCGGGGCTTTTGGTCGGAACGATGAAGCAGGTGATGCCTTTGGCGGCGCCGTCTTTGCCGCTGGTGCGCGCGAAGAGGAAGTCATGGGTCGCGACGTGGAGCCCTGTATTCCACATCTTTGCGCCGGTGATGCGCCAGTTGTCGCCGTCGCGCACGCCTCGCGTTTCCATCCAGGTCGCGTCTGAGCCGTGATTTGGTTCGGTCAGGCCGAACGCGATGCGCATCGAGCCGTCCAAGATGCGCGGGATGAAGTCCCTCTTCTGTTCGGCAGTGCCGAAGTCGCGGAACATCAGCACGGTCGGAAGGTTGCCGACGATCGAGCTCTCGTTCTGCAGATCGTTGTGCAGCCCGAGGCCCTTGGCCGCCAGATACTCGCGGATGATCGCCATCGCGAGATTGGTGCCGTCCTTGCCGCCGTATTCCTTGGGCAGCGCATAGCGATAGTGCCCAGCCTGGTCGGCGCGCCGACGCATCTCGCGCAACAGATCCTCCCATTCATGGCGTGGCAGGCCGCCGCCTTCGAAATCGGTGCGTGCCCACTCGCGGCGATGGTCGAAAAAGCGGATGTTGTCGTTTTCGCGCTCCAGCGGCTTGATCTCCTTCTCGATGAAAGCGTCAAGCTCGTTCAGATAGGCCTTGATTTCGGCCGGAATCGTGAAGTCCACGGGAGTTCTCCTTACTGCCTCGAATACTGTTGAGGCCTGTATCAAAGCATCGAACGAAGCGAAAGGCGCTGCGATCGCGGCAGGGCTGCGCGCCTCAATTTGAAACGGATTAAGATGCCACGGGCCGCTCGAAGATCGGACTCAAGAGGTCCAGATGTTTCGGGACCGACGGCTTAGTCCCTTCGGCAAATTGCGGTGAAATGCGACAACGACGCTGTGGACATATGCCACATCAGCGCTATTAAGTCTTTTGGATTGGCGAACTTTCCATGCGGCACATGCTTTGCGCGTTCGCGGAATCGAGGCCGATGACAGCTCACGTGGGAGGACGACTGTACGTGGGAGGGCGACTGCAATTGATGCGAATCAAGCGGGAGAGCTTGATGTTAGCGGAATCAGGGCGACAGGCGGGCGGATCGGCTTCTCCAACCAGGTCTGCCAAGCGATGGCCCATCGTTTCAACGATTGTGTTCAGCCTGGCGATCGTCGGTGGCGTTGGCGAAGCGACCGCCCGGCAAATCAGCGTCGAGGAAGCGGTCGCATACGCGCTGGCGTACAATCCCGATTTGTCCGCGGCCGCACGCGAACTAACGATCGCGCGCGGTGAGGTCATCCGCGCTGGCTACTTCAGCCAGTTCAACCCGCAGCTGATCTCCGGTTTCGACCATCGCGAACGTTCGGGCCGTTCCGGCGCCAACGATTGGCGGCTCGAACTTGCACAGGAGTTCGAGATTTTCGGTCAGCAACGGCTGCGGCGAGATACGGCTGGCTACGGATACCGGCGGACCGAGCAGGATGTGCGAGATAAGGTCAGGCTGCTCACTGCGGCGGTCAAGCTTAGCTTCTTTGAAGCCATCCGCGCCCGCGAACAGATGGGCTTGCTGGAGAAGCTGGTGGATCTCGACCGATCGCTGGACCGTGCGGCGCAAGCGCGGCTCAACTCGGGCAAGATTAGCCAGATCGAGGCGAATCTCGCACAGGTACGTTTCGGCCAGACCCGCCGTGAGCTGCTTGACGGCCGCGAGCGCTATCGACTGGAGCGCTCCAATCTTGGCCGCCTGCTTGGCGGGTTGGCGGGAATCGAGCCCGAGCCGGCCGGCGACTTTACCGAGGTGCCACCTGGACTGGATCTCGACAAGCTCGAGCAGGCTGCGCTTGGCAATCGTCCCGACCTGCGCGCGCGTCAGCTTGAAATCGCGCGGCTCAAAAGCGCGATGGTCCTCAACGATCGGCTGGCGCTGCCCAATCCGAAGTTCGGTGCCTTCTATGCAAAGGAGTCCAACACCAACAATCTCGGCGGGGCCACCTTGGGGTTCGCGGTGCCGCTGTTCAACCGCCGACAGGCGGAGGCCACCGCACTGGCCGGACAACTCGGGCAGGCACAGGAGCTGATGCGAGCAAGCGAGCTAAGTATCGAGCGCGAGGTGCGCGACGCCTTCAACCGGTACAATGTCGCCCGTGAGGGGCTGCAGATCTATCGTGATCAGGTGGTGGCGCCCGCCCGCCAGAACTTTTCGCTGCTCGACATCGCTTTCACTTCCGGCAAGATCGACCTGCTCAGGCTGGCAGTCGCGGTGAGGCAGGCGTTCGAAGCACAGATGACTTACTACGATGCGCTATTCGGTACGCTCGAGGCACGCGTCGCGCTCGAGTTGGCGACCGGGGCCACGCAGTGAAGCGGTTAGCCGCCGCGCTGGCGCTCGCAGCGGCACTCGGCGGATGGGCCGCGAAGTGCGCCTTCGCAGCCCCCGCGGCCAAAACGAATCACGCTGCACCGCAACTTGCGACGCGCGCCTCCGGTGTGGTCAAAGTCGCGGCCGGCTCGCAGGCAGAACGCGACATCCGCATCGCGCCGGTGGTAACCAGGCGGCTCGCCGAGATCATAAGCGCGACGGCGCTGGTTGAACCCGACGCGCGCGAGGTCGCGCAAATCGCGCCCCCGATCGCGGCACGCGTCGTCAAACTGGTTGCCGATCCCGGGCAGGAGATCAAACCCGGACAACCGCTGGTGATACTCAGCTCGATCGAGCTCGGACAAGCCAAGGCCGAGTTTCTCAAGGCACGCTCGCTCAGCGGCATCGCGAATCAGAACCTCGAGCGCGAGGAACGGCTGTTCAAGGAGAAGATCTCCTCGATGAAGGATGTGCTGGACGCCCGCGCGGCCCAGGCCACCACCCTCTCGCAATACAAAGCGTCGCGCGAAGCGCTGCGCCTGCTCATCCCCGGTGAAGACCTCGACCGGCTGGATTGGCGGACTGACCGCCAGCAACTGGCTGAGTTCGCGCTGACCTCGCCGATTCCCGGCACACTGGTCAAGCGCGATTTGACGGTCGGCGAGCAGCTCGATCGCAACCAGGATGTGATGACCGTGATGAGTCTCGATCACGTGTGGGTGCTCGCCAGCGTTTTCGAGCACGACCTGCATGCGCTCGCGCTCGGCCAGCAGGTCCATGTCAAAGTTGACGCCTATCCGGACGATCATTTCACCGGCACCGTGGCGTACATCTCAGATGTGCTCGATCGGAGCACCAGGACCGTCCAGGCGCGGATCGTCGTGCCCAACACATCGCGCAAGCTCAAGCCGGGAATGTTCGCGCGGGTCGAAATTGCCGGCGGCGGCCCCGGCAAGGAGGTCGTCGCGGTGCCGCCCTCGGCGATCTACGAAATCGACGGCGCCAAGGTGGTCTTCGTACCGGCCGGTGCGCAGAGCTTCAGGATGGAGCCGGTGAAGATCGGCCGCAAAGGCGACGATGGCGTCGAGATCGTTTCCGGGCTGCATGAAGGCCAGCAGGTCGTGATAGCCGGCGGTCTGGTGCTCAAGTCGCTGTTCGTTAATCAGGGCGGAGACTAGCGGGTGCCGCTGCGAATCTTCGAGGCGGCGCTCGAGAACCGGCTGCTAACGATTCTCATCGTGCTGGTGTTAGCGGGGCTCGGCATCCGCGCGATGACCCTGCTGCCGATCGATGCAGTACCCGACGTCACCCCCAACCTCGTCCAGGTCGTCACCGACGCGCCCGGACTCGGGCCGGCCGAGGTGGAGAAGTTCATCACCTTCCCGGTCGAGCTCGCGATGCGTGGCATGCCCAATATCAAGGAGATTCGCTCGATTTCGCGCTTCGGACTGTCCTCGGTCTGGATCTATTTCGACGAGAAGCTCGATATCTACTTTGCGCGCCGTCTCGTGATGGAGCGGCTGCCGCTGGCGCGCGAGCTGATTCCCAAGGGTTACGGCTCGCCCGAGATGGCGCCGGTCTCAACCGGACTGGGCGAGATCTTCCAGTTCGAAGTCGTCGATCCTTCGCGCAGCCAGATGGAGTTGCGATCGATCCTCGACTGGCAGATTGCCCCCCGGCTCAAGGCGGTGCCGGGCGTCGTCGAGGTCAACAGCTTCGGCGGCGAACTCAGGACCTATGAAGTGCAGCTTAGGCCCGACGAACTGGTCGCCTACGGGCTTAAGCTCGGGGACGTCTTCCGCGCGCTCGAGCGCAACAACGCGAGCGCCGGCGGGGGCTACATCGTGAACAATGGCGAGCAGGAGGTGATCCGCGGCGATGGCTTGGTCAAGAGCCTCGACGATGTCGGCAACATCGTGGTCGGCAGCCGTACCGGCGTGCCGATCTACGTGCGCAATCTGGGGAAAGTCGCCTTCGCGCCGCGCCTCCGGCAAGGTGCAGCGACCGTCGATGGTAGGGGCGAAACGGTTGTCGGCATCGCGATGCTGTTGATTGGCGAGAACTCGCGCACGGTAGTCGCGCGCGTCAAACGGAAGATCAACGAGATCCAGGCTTCACTGCCGCCCGGCGTAAGGATTGCGCCTTACTACGATCGCGCCGATCTCATCCGGCGCACGATCGAGACGGTCAGCCGTAATCTCATCGAAGGCGCCGCGCTCGTCACGGTCCTGCTGTACCTGTTCCTTGGCGACATCCGCGCCAGCCTGATCGTCGCCTCGGTGATACCGCTGTCGATGCTCGCGGCGTTTATTGGAATGCGCTGGATGGGGGTCTCCGGCAACTTGATGAGTCTTGGCGCGATCGACTTCGGGTTGATCGTCGATGGCTCAGTGGTGATGGTCGAGAACATCTTCCGCCGGCTCGCGCAAAATCCGCAATCCAGCGCCAGCATGAGCAGCCGCGTGTTCGCTGCCGGCCGCGAGGTGCTGCGCCCGATCGTGTTCGCGATCGGGATCATCATCATCGTGTATCTGCCGATCCTCACCTTCGAGGAAGTCGAGGGCAAAATGTTCCGCCCGATGGCGCTGACCGTGATCTTCGCGCTGACGGGCTCGCTAATTGCCGCATTGACCTATGTGCCGGTGATGGCGTCGCTGTTCCTCAGCGGCGTCGGTGGCAGTCACGAGCCATGGCTGGCGCGCTACTGCGATCGAATCCACGCGTGGTTCACCGGGTGGGCTTGGCGGAACAGCCGCAAGGTACTGATCGCCGCAACCGCGGTGCTCGCCCTGAGCTTCGCGATCGCGCCTTTCCTGGGCAGCGAGTTCATCCCGTCGCTCGACGAGGGAACCATCAATCTCGACGTGCTGCGTGTGCCGAGCATCTCGCTGGAAGGCGCGATCCAGGATGCGACCAAGGCGGAGCGCGCGATGCTCGAAATGCCCGAAGTGACGCGCGTCGTATCGCGCATCGGACGCCCGGAAATCGCAACCGACACCAGTGGGCCGGACGAGAGCGATGTCTACGTCTTTCTCAAGCCGCCCAATCAGTGGCGATTTCACAGCCGCGAGGAACTGGCCAATGCAATGTCGAAGAAGCTGCGCGAGCGCGTCCCCGAAACCCGCTTCGGCTTCTCGCAGCCGATCGAATCGCGCCTCAATGACCTGATCGCCGGCATCAAAGCCGACGTCGCCATCCATATTTACGGCGACGATCTCGACAAAATGTTCGCGCTGGGAAAAAAGGTCTTGAAGCTGGTCAGCGAGATTCCCGGCTCGGCGGACGAAAAGATGAACCCGCGCATGGGACTGCCGCAGCTCGAGATTGAGATCGATCGCGCAGCGGTGGCGCGCTACGGAATCAACGCGTCAGACGTGCTTGAAACGATCGAAACGATGGGCGGCAAGATCGTCGGGCAGGTGATCGAGGGCCAGGCGCGCTACATCCTGCAGGTCCGCTTCGCGGCGCATGCGCGCGAGAGTGTTGGCCGTCTCGAAGATATCAAGGTGGCCACCCCGAGCGGTGCCCTGATTCCCCTGGCGCAACTGGCGCAATTCCGCACCAGCGAAGGACCGGTCGCGATCTGGCGCCAGAACCTCAAACGCCGCGTGACCGTGGCGGTCAATGTGCGCGGCACCGACTTGGGCAGCTTCGTTGGCCAAGCCAAGCAGGTGATCGAACGCGAGGTGAAACTGCCGCCCGGATGGTGGATCGAATGGGGCGGGCAATATGAGAACCTCAACCGCGCCTCGCAGCGGCTGATGGTCCTGGTGCCGGCCACGATGCTGCTGATTCTGATTCTGCTCTACAACACGTTCAGCTCGATGCGCCTGGCGGTGCTGATTTTTGGCAACGTCTTGCTCGGCGCCAGCGGCGGCATCCTCGCGCTCGCGGCGCGCGGGCTGACGTTCTCGATCACCGCGGGCGTCGGCTTCATCACGCTGTTCGGCGTCTCGGTGCTCAATGGCGTGGTGCTGGTCTCCGAGCTGAACCGGCTGCGCGAGGAAGGCAAATCGCTGGACGAGGCGCTAAGGATCGGATCGGCGGATCGGTTGCGGCCGATCCTGATGGCATCGTTGGTGGCGCTGTTCGGATTCATTCCGATGGCGATCTCGCACGGCTCCGGCGCCGAGGTCCAGCGTCCGCTGGCGACGGTCGTAATCGGCGGGCTGATCACCTCGACGCCGTTCACGCTCTATGTGCTGCCGGTAATCTATCGCTGGATGAACCGGGCCGCGGTGACTTCGCGCTGAATCTGAAGCGCGGGCACGCGGCGCGAGCCGCGGCGGGCGCATCGTGGCCGACCTTCGCTTGACAGACCCTCTTGCTTCTTGAATAGCTGCGCAAAAGAGTGGGCTGAACAGGCGATTTGCAAGCATTGATGGACCGAGGGGTCGGAGGCGCAAAACGGCTTCAACTGTGGGGCTTGCCGCTCATCGCGCTGGCTTCGTTTGTCGCAGCGGGTTTCGGGGCATCCGGGCCCGGATATGATGGGCTGTCTCATCAGGATGAGGCAGGTCGCGTGATGCGAGTCGGTTCCGGCGATACGAAGCATACCGCCGTGAGCCCGCATGCCCGTGCACAAGCAATCACGATATTCGGCGAGCGCTGCGCGGTCTGCCATGGAATCGACGGCGGCGGCGAAGGGCCGGCGAGCTCGAATCTCAATCCCAAGCCGCCCAACTTCCACGATCGCAAATGGCAAAGATCGGTCAGCGATGAGCGTATGGCCAAGGCGATAGTAGACGGCGGAGCCTCGGTGGGGCTGAGCGAGGCGATGGCTTCAAATCCCGACTTGCAAGGGCGGCCGGACGTGGTCGCCGCGTTGGTCGAGCATATCCGCCGACAGGCGCGGGCGAAGTGAGTCGCCGACATTGAGTCGAGGAGACGCGCAGTGGATCGCATAATCAAAATCAAGCGGCGGGAGTTCCTGAAGGCCGGTGCGCTGGTCGTGGCAGGAACCGCAGCGGCAGCCTCAGGAATGCTCGCAGCTGCGTGGGCCGAAGAATGGAAGTCGAAACTCGCCGCCCTGAAACCTCACGAAGCGCAAACGCTGCTCAGAATGACCCGCCAGATTTACCCGCATACTCGCCTCGACAACGCGTGCTATGGCGTCGTCGTGCAAGATCTCGACGCCGAGGCGGCCCGCGACCCGTCGGTGGCGAAACTACTCGCGGATGGTGTTGTCGTCTTGGATCGTGCCAAGGGCTCGAAGTTTGCCGACCTGAGTGCCGATGACCAGATCGCAGTGCTGACAACGCAACAGGACACGCCATTCTTCCAGAAGGTACTTGGCACCGCGCTGGTCTCTCTATACGGCAACAGCCGGGTTTGGAAGCAGCTCGGCTACCAGGGACCGTCCTACGCGTTCGGCGGATACATTCATCACGGCTTCAATGACCTCAACTGGTTGCCTGATCCGCCGGAGTCGGCAAGTCCCAAGCCGGTGTGAGACGGGAGAGATCGCTCAATGCCTCGGTACGATTTCAATGACGATTCGGTGGCAGTCGTCGTCGGCTCGGGCGCGGGTGGTGGCACTCTCGCCAGCGAGCTATGC
>JBGPUE010000069.1:0-19841 GCA_041491005.1 Binataceae bacterium (SeqCode)
GCACGCGACATGCGCCTGACTGTGGGAGACGTTATCGCGATCCTTGCGCGGGACTACCCGGGGATTCGTGATCGGATGCTCGACGACCAGGGCAACATCCGCCGCCACGTCAATGTCTTCGTCGATGGCGAGAACGCGCGCGTCCTCGGCGGCCTCGCGGCGCAAGTCAGTTCCGACTCGGAGGTGTGGATCCATCCGGCGCTCTCCGGCGGTGGATGAATCTCAGTCTGGAGTTTCTCAAGCTACGATGGCAAATCTAGCCGTTTTTGGCCCGCTTGGGCCGACGTAATATTGCATATATTGCTCAATATTATCCAATTTGGATAATATTCAAGGTAAGTTCCAAATAGGACATTTTTGCCCAAAGTCCCACCATGTTTTACACGTTTCAGGATAGTGGCTATATTTACGCTCATAGTCAAGTTCTTGAAGGTGTAACGCGCGTTCTTGGAGTTGTCGATTTTGTTCTGTTTGAATTTGTTTTTGTTCCCATCTCATTTGGTCAAGCACCATATTAGGGGCTGAGTTTGGCCCGCAAATTCCCAGTTGTAGATCTTCAAAACTTTGACAATCACTATAATCCTGTGCAAATACAGTGCTGGAAAAAAGTAATAAGGCTAGTATTGTTATTCGTAACATGGGTCTATTAAACCCTCACTTACACCACAAGGTCTAGGTCGCTGTACATGATCTTGGCTTCCGGGCCACGGGTGATTGCCACGTGAGCCGCATCACTCGGGATGCTCGCGGGGGCGGGTTTCCTCTTCCCGATGCTGCTGCGGCTCGTTGGACTCCTGGTCGCGGCGCTGATTGTCGAGTTCTTGCTGCTGCGGCGGATCGTACTGCTGCTGCTGCTGGATGTAGCCCTGCTGCTGCTGCGGTTCGGATTGACGCTGCTCGCTCTCGGCCGCACCGTTATCGGAAGACGGGAGCTGATTTTGTTGCTGCTGGTTATCCCCCTGCTGCCCTTCGTTCTGTTCCAGCTGTTGGTGCTGATCGAAATAGTTTTGCGCGCTCGAAGAGCCGCACAGCATCATCAGCACGCACACCGAAACGGTCGCGCCAATTATCGATTTCATCGCCCGCCTCGACCTCAGCCCGCGTAGATCTCCATGACGCGCGAGAGCATCTTGATCGCCTCGTCGCGCGGTCGCTGGAAGGAGTTGCGGCCGATAATCGAGCCGAAACCGCCGCCGTCGCGGATCGCCTGCACCTCGGCCAGCAGGTTGGTCTCATCCGACTTGGGGCCGCCGGAGAAGATCACGATGCGATGGCCGTTGAAGGCGCTCTGCACGACGTGCCGCACGCGCGCCGAGAGCGGCTCGAGGGCGACATGGTTCGCCTCATAGGCCTTCTTGGCCTCGGCCTGTTCGAGATGCGCGCTGGGCAGCTTGACCTTGATCAGATGCGCGCCCATTTGCGCCGCGATCTGGGCCGCATATGCGACCACGTCAAGCGCCGTTTCACCCGCCTTGCTGATGCTCGAGCCGCGCGGATATGACCATACGACCACGGCGAGGCCATTGGCCTTCGCCTCTTCGGCGATCTCGCGCAACTGCTGGTACATCACGCGCGATTGCGACGAACCCGGGTAGATCGTGTACCCGATCGCCGCGCATCCCAGCCGCAGCGCGTCCTTCACGCTGCCGGTGACCGACGGCGCGGGGTCCTTCTCGTCATACAGCGTGTCGTGATTATTGAGCTTGAGAATCAGGGGCAATTGACCGGCGAATTCGGCGGCGCCGGCTTCGAGGAAGCCCAGCGGCGCCGCGTAGGCGTTGCATCCGGCATCGATCGCAAGCTGGAAGTGATAGCTCGGATCGTAGGCGGGCGGATTGACCGCGAAGCTGCGCGCCGGGCCATGCTCGAAGCCCTGGTCGACGGGCAGAATCACCAGCCGGCCGCTGCCGCCCAGCCGGCCATGAGTGAGCATCCGGGCGAGATTGCCCAGCACGCCGGGACTATTCGAGCCGCTGTACCAGCTAAGGATTTCCTTGACGCGTCCAGTCATTGTCTTTGCCTCAGTGTCGGCGAATGCGCCGCGATTGTGCCCGTCCTTCCCCATGAGGCGGGTCCATGCTGATCCTTTTTACCGCACGGACAAACTTCAATCCATTGCATCGCCGCGCGCTGCCGGCGGCTGATCCGTAGGGACTGGATGAGCCCGATGCTCGCGCGGGAGGCTATCCGTTCGGCATCAGGCCGCGATCGGCTGAGATCAGCTCGCGAAGAGTAGCGTCCTTGAAAATGCCGGCCACCGAACGGGTGAGAGCGATCGACAGGACCTGGCCCGGCTCGTCGTAGATGCCGGTTTCGTTGTCCATGCGCGCGCTCGAGGTCAGAGGCGGGTCCTCATAGCCGGCCGGGCTGCGGCCGCTCCAGAAGGCCGCGTGGAAGGGTGGCTTGTACAGCGTCGCATCGATCGTGAAGTGCGCGCTGGTAAGCCAGGTCGGACCGTAGCGGGTGTTGGGGCCGCGCTGCTTTTGCACCCAGCATCGCACGATGCGGGTTTCCAGCACGTAGTCCTCGCCCAGCTTTGCCACCGCAGCGTAAACGGTCTGATCGGAGTTGAGCGGGACCAATCCGGCTTCCTCGGCCGCCTGTTCCAGCGCCTTCTGAACCACCGGCGCCAACGGCGCTGCGAAAATACGCTGGATCACCTCGGCATTTTGATCGAGCGTCGTACCGATCGCAGGATTGCCGTTGAGTGGCTCGTGATCGCGCTCGGCGGGGTCCTTGAACGCTCGATCGTCCATCGGCATCAGGATCAGCACGCGCCGCGCCGGATAACTGTTCTGATAGCCCTTCACCAGATGGGGGTAGTAGTCGATCGTCTGCATCGTGGTGGGGGACGGACCGGGAGCATTGCCGCCCAGCGTCGCGCATCCGACTATCGCCGCGGCGAGCGCAAGAGAGCGCGCGGCCCCGGCTACGACCGCTCGGCCTGATAACTTCGCTTTCATCCGCTGGCCTGCGCGCGTTCGCGGAACAGGAACATCGTGCCGCCGACTTCGATCCGATCGCCGCTCTTTAACGCCTGGCGCGGATTGGCCGGCGTGTGATTGACCAAGACCTGCCCGCCAGCGGTCGGGCTGACGAAAAACTGCCGGCCTTCGCGGCGGATCAGCGCATGTTGGGGCAATACGCCCTGATCGCCGAACAGGCCGACGTCACTTTCCTCCGCGCGTCCGATCACGGTAACGGGCTTGACCAGCGGATATTCGCGGCCTTCGCGCGCGTTGCGGCTCGCGCTGCGAACCACCATCAGCCAGCCGCGTTTGAGCAGTTCGCCGACCAGCCCGATGAAGAATCCGATCAGCGCGCCGAGCACGACGATCGCAATGGCGCGTCCGAAAGCCTGCGGGAAAGTCGCCGTCAGGCCCTGATAGAACAGGCCGCCCAGCGCCCCGCCCACCAGCCCGCCAATCGCGCCGTTGCGCCGGCGCGCTGCCGAGCCCGATGCCGATCCGACTCCCAAACCGACCGCTACGCCCAGCACGCTCCATCCGACGATGCGGCCGTTGAGCCCGCCGAGCAGACCAAAGGCCATCTCGGCGAAGACCAGCCCGATCGCGCCACCGAGCGCACCGATGACGCCGCCACTGCGGATACCGCGCATCGCCTGGCGCATCTGGCCCACGCTGAGCGCCTCAATCGAGGCGAGAAATGCACCGATGAACGCGCCGATCAGCGCGCCGAGCAGAATATCGCGCGCGTAGACGCTGCGGATTCCCAGGAAGGGCTCAGCGGTGCCCCATGCGGCCAAGCCGCCCAGCGCGCCTGCAGCGCCATAAAAGAGCAATTTTTCTCGGGATACCGATGATGCCATGAGGCGTCCGAACTGTGAGCATTGCGCTGGACGCGCATATATTTCAAGCGTGAAAAGCGCGCACGGCGCATACCGCGTGTCCGAGTGCATAATGGCTCCCAGAAGGGAGCGCGTCGTCGCGCGTAAACCCGCGTGATGAGGAGAGAACGCTAAGCCGCGATCGATTCAGTTTTCCGCGCGGGCATTCCACGTGCCATGCACGCGCGATGGCGATGCCTGAAAGACTCCGCTTAGCTGATCACTGCGCCGCTGGCCCTCGAAGTACAACGTCTCGCTGCCGTATGGCGCCGAGAATTGCAGGCTCTCGCCGCGGATGAATCCATCGATGCCGCTGGTGCCATAGCCCGCCTCGTGAATCACGAGTTCGCCGCGCAGGAAGCCGCCAGATTGGGGCCGCAACCGCAGTTCGAGCGGGATATCATTGCGACCCGCAAGGCCATCGATACGGCCGCTGGCGAGCACCGGCATCTCCAATCTGGTCGCCGATGTTCTCGACGACATGCCCGCGCCACCCGGATCCAATACTGAACCGCCGCTGAGGCCGGATTCCGATGTGACGCGGAACTTCTTCTGCGCAAAGAACTGGCCGTTGAGATAGAAACTCACGCTGTAGACGCCGGGCAGGAATGCGCCGCCCGCAGCGTTGCCGACTCGTCCGCTGAATACGATGCTCTTGGCGCTCTCTGGGACGTTCTTGCTATCGAGCACGCTGCCCAGTGGCCGGCCGTCGGGCGTGTAGTAGGCCGCTTCGACGCGGTACGGGTTCGACTCGATGCGGTAGAGGCGATTGTTGAAAGTGACCTCCCAGCCAACGAACAGCACCTTCGCCGCGCTGAACGTGTCGGCCGGACCTGAGAGCGGCGTGCCGGTCTTGGTGCTGTTTATGAACTTGAGATCGATCAGCTCGAGCGGATGGGCGCGGCGCTCCTCGACCAGGGCAAGGCGCTTCTGCTCTTCACGCTTGCGCTCCTCCTCAGCCCTGGCCGTAGCGGCGGCCGAAGCTTTCGCTGCTTCGGCACGCGCCTTGGCCGCGAGATCTTCTGTCACCATGAAGGCCTGTTCGGCCAGCCGCTGGTCCTCCATGTAGAGCCCGACCCTATACTGGCCGCGCTTGCGATCATCGAGGCTCGGCATCAGGACGACCGCGTTGAAGTCGGCTGTCTTCTCGCTGGGCCCCACGAAACGCTTCATCTCGCTGGATGTAATCTGCAGTCCGTCGGGATCGAAGAAGCGCGCTTCGATGTCGTTGGTACGGCCTTCGATTCCCGCCAATGCGTTGCGGAATTGCGCGCTCCATTTCATGTATCGGGAGCTGGCGATCTCGGCGTCGGTGAAGTTGGTCTTGGGTGGCGAGAGCGGTGAGCCGTCGCGCGTGGAGAGGTTCAGCGCCAACTGCTCGAACTGCAGCGGCTGCTGGCGCGCCTTGGCAACCAGCTCCTCATGCTTCCACGGCAGCGCGTCGATCAGCGGGGTTAGCCCGAGCTGCTGCTGAATCACTGGATTGGAGTAGAGATAGGTCGCTCCGAACGCGATCACGCCCAGCAACATCGAGAAAACCGCCACTCCAATCGAGCGGCGCGCGCGGCGCCGGCGCCGGACTGGCGCCGGACCGGCAAGCGCGGCCTGCGACAGTCCCGCGGTGCCGCTCTTGGGACTGACCCGCAACCCACCGGTGATCGGCCCGTGCCCGTACAGCAGCATGTCGCGAAATTCCTGGATGGTCTGCGGCCGATCCTCGACCTTGTAGGCGAGCGCCGCATCGATCGACGAGGCGAGGTTGCTCGAAATCGCCGGCTTAAGCGTCTGCACCGGCGGAAAGCTGAAAGGCGGGAACTTCTCCGGGTCGCGCGCGGTCAGAACGTAGTGCAACGTCGCACCCAGCGAGTAGATATCGCTGCGGGTATCGACCTGCCCCTGATATTGCTCGGGCGGCGCGAAGCCCAGCGTGCCGATCATCGTGCCCTTGCGCGCGGTCTTGAACAGCCGCGCGATGCCGAAGTCGATCAGCACGACCTTGCCTTTCGGCGTCAGCATCACGTTGGCCGGCTTCATGTCGCGATAGACCATCGGCGGCGAGAAGCCATGTAGATAGGCCAACACCTCGCTGAGCTGGCGTGCGATGTCGATCACCAATCCCTCGGACAGCGGCTCGCCGCCCTGCACGGCTAGCTCTTCCTCGAGATTGCGTCCCTCGACGTACTCCATCACCAGGTAGTGCCGGTTGTGATCATCGAAGCGGTCGGTGATGGCCGGAATCGCGGGATGCTTGAGCTGGGCCAGGGTGTCGGCTTCGCGCGCGAAATATTCGTTGGCCTCCAGCCGCTGCTGCGGGTCGATGAAGTGATCGATCATCTCCTTGATCGCGCAGGAACGGTTGGAAAGCCGGCGGTCGTGGGCGAGATAGACCATCCCCATGCCGCCGCCACCAAGCAGCTTCTCGACCGCGTAGCGGTTCTGCAGAAGCGTACCCGGGTTCAGCGGTTCGGTGTTGCCCGATGCAGGTGAGGACGGTTCAGCCATCGCTTTATGCTAATGCGACCACAGCTGCGTTTATTCCGCAAAGACCGCGATCACGGAGATATTGTCGGTACCACCGCCCGCGTTGGCGGCCACCACCAACTCACGCGCCGCCTCGAGCGGATCCCGATGGCGCGCGATGACTTCCATGATCTCACGATCTTCTACGTGGGCGGTAAGCCCATCGCTACAGAGTATAAGGCGGTCGCCGCGTTTTAGCTTGAGCGTCACGACCTCGGCGCCTGCTGGACCCTGCTGGCGCGCTCCCAGCGAGCGCGTGATGACGTTTTTGTGCTCGTGATAGCGCGCTTCTTCGGGCGTAATCTGGCCGATTTCGACCAGGCGCTGGACCAGCGAATGGTCCTTGGTCACCTGCAGCAACTCGCCCGATGCATACAGATAACCGCGGCTGTCGCCCACCCAGGCAACCGCCGCTTGCGGCGGAAGCGCCAGGATCGCGACCCCCGTCGCGCCCATCCCTTTGGATTGCGGATGCTCGGCAGCATAGTCGAGAATCTTGCGATTGGCGGCTTCCAGCGCGGCCTGCAGATGCGCGCCGGGGTCGGCCCTCAGTTCAATGGCTGGCTTGGCGCCGATGTATTCGCGGATGGTGGCCACGGCGATTGCACTTGCCATCTCACCGGCTTCGGCCCCGCCCATGCCGTCTGACACCACGTACAGGTAGCTCTCCGCAGCCTCGACCTGCGAGTCGCGGCTGTACTCGACGATCATCAGCGAGTCTTCATTCAACTCGCGCACCATGCCGACGTCGGTGAGGCCGCCCGAGCGCAGCCGAACGACCGAATTGAGCCGCACCAGCTCGGCCTTCATCGCGTCGGCGTTCCGCCATCGATCTTCCTTGCGGAAGGCGATCGCGCGGCGAATGACTTGCTCGAGCGCCGGCGACATGACATGCGGCGGATAGAAGCTCACCGGACCCGCCTCCTCGCGCCAGCTCTCCGATGCGATTCGCTCGCTGGTCAGCATGGTGTAGAGCAGGCATCCCGCCGAGAACACGTCCGCACGCTTGTCCACCGCCTTGCCGCGATAGATTTCCGGCGCGGTGTAGCCGTCGTTGAAGATTGGGTCGGATTGAATCTCGAGGTCGTTGCTCACGGAGTCGAGCGAGGTGATTCTGATCCGTCCATCGGACGCATAGGCGATCGACTCGGGGCAGATATCATTGAGGCGCAGCCCGCGGCGATTCATGTATCCGATCGCCTGACAAACCTGGACCGCCGCACCGATCGCATCATACTCGCGCATCGGGTTCCTGTGGCGCGAGAGTGCCGTCAGCTTCTCGTCCGGATAGACGAGATAGACGCGATCGCCATTCGCGAAGCCTTCGAGCGCCTTGACGAACGTATTGTAAGTGACGGTCAGCGACAGGCTCATCACGCGTCCAAACAGGTCACCCAGGTCGCCGGAAGGCGCTTCAACCCGATCCGGGAAAGCGGCCGCCAAAGCCGTCCCGGTCGCTGCGCCGTTGCCCGATGCGATCGCGGCGGTATCGGCGCGATCGTTCGCGGCTGCGGGCTCGGGTTGTTCAGCCGCAGGCGATTGTTCGTCGGCCGCGGCGAGGCCCGCCGCAGCGGCATCCGCGGCTTGATCGGCGGCGGCCACTGGCGCAGCGCCTTGGGGCGGCATCTTGAGCTCAGCGGTCTTGGCATGCGGCCCGTTCGGATCGTCTTGCGGCGCCGGTACGGTTTGCGGCGCCGCTGAAGCCGCTATGGGAAGCTGCGCGGGCTCGCTCGCGCCGTCGCGCGGCCCAGGTCCCAGCCGCTCGCGCAACTGGAACGATTCGGCTTTGCCGTCGCGCTTGCGCGTGGCGCGATAGCGGTTCTCATCCGACGTCTGCGCGATCAACTCGACGATCTCGAATCCGCCCTTAAGCACGGTGCCGGCGGGTATCGGGCGCAATCCGGCGGGCGACGGCGTAGCGGGTGCGAGTCCCTGCCCACAGCGCGCGCAGAACTTCTCGCTATCGGCCGCCGCCTGTCCGCATTGAGGGCAAGTGATCATATCGCCCTAACCTTTCCGGAACTCGAAAGTGGCGCCGCCGAAGACCACATTGTCCCGGTCCTTGAGCTTGTAGAGCTGATCGCGGCCCAGCCGCCCACGCCCGATTATGAAGGTGCCGTTGGTGCTGCCGAGATCGCGGATGAAGTAGTCGCTGCCGCGACGGATAATTTCGGCATGACGGCGCGATACGCGATCCGCGCCGCTTTTGAGCTTCGAAAGGTCGACATCGACGGCGTCGCTGGCGTCCAGCACGCGGCCAATAATCGCGCTCGACGATGGCAGCGAGAACTGCGTTGAATCGAACTTGGCAACCAGCTTTGCACCGCCCTCAACCGGCGGACTGACGGCGCGATTCGCGACAGCGCCTTCCGATAGCGAGGAGCCATTGAGCGCGGACGGCGGCGGGTTGCGCCTGGCTGTGTGCGATGTGCCCGGGGCCGCATCGCTCTTCGAGCCTCCGGCCGCGATGGCTGGCGAGCGCCGCGCACTCGCCCCCGAAGCTGCCGCTTTGGCCGCGGGCGGCTTGCGCCTGAGATCCTTGGTCTTCGCCGTAGCCGACACGCGCACCGCGCCCGCTCGCGCGGGCGCATCGTCCGGTTCGGGGATTGGCGGTGGCTGGACAAGACTGCGCAGAATCGCTCCCAGAGCCGCCGCACCGCTGCGCGCGCCGGTCGCCAAATGCGACGAGCTCGCCTCGGGCGGAGAAGTGGCCGGCGGCAGAGACGCTGGTTTACTCAGCACCAGCGTGCGCATGGAAGAGAATCCGGAAGGCATCGCCGGCGCGGCTACCGATGGCTGATGGAGCTCAGCGGACGACGTGGAGACCGGGGCGAGGTCGGTGCCAATATCGGGACCGGGCTCTGGTAGCTGATGGGACATGTCACGCGCCGAGGCCGGACGTTTGGTGGCATCTTTGTCCAGCGCGCGCATCACGACGTCCGCGGTCTGCGCCGAGACATCGGGCGCGAGATTGCGCAGCGGGGGGAAACTGAAGGGCGGTTCGAGCTGCGGATCTCGCGCGCTCAGCAGATGATGCATCGTCGCGGCCAGCGAATAGAGATCGGAGCGCGGCTCCATCTTGCCCAAGTATTGCTCGGGCGGTGCATAGCCCACCGAGCCGATCTGCGTGCCGCGTCCGCCCGGTGGCAGGAAGCGGGCAATCCCGAAATCGATCAGCATCGCCCGTCCGTTTTTATCGATCATGATGTTGCCGGGCTTCAGATCGCGATAGACGATCGGCGGATTCTGATGATGCAGGAAGTCGAGCACGTCGAGGATCTGCCGCGACCAGCGCAGCACGCGGTCTTCGGCGACTCGTCCGCCCGGTCCGAGCTTGTCCAGCCAATGCTGGAGGTCGCCGCCGGCCACGTACTCCATCACGAGGTAGTGCCGACTCTTCTCGACGAAGTAGTCGATTACGTTGGGAATGCCGATATGGGAGAGCATCGCGAGCACGCGCGCCTCGCGCGAGAAATCCTCGACCGCCTTCTTCTCCTGCAGTCCCTCGCCGACGATCATTTCCTTGACCGCAACGGGCCGATTGGCCAGGCGCGTATCGTTGGATAGATAGACCCGTCCCATCCCGCCCACTCCCAGCACCTTGTTGATGCGGTAGCGGCCGTCGAGCAAATGGCCGGCGGGGAGCGGCTCACCGGTGATCATGAATCGGTCGGGACCCCAACGATGAGACTAACGAGGCTGAAGGCGGCCGGGTTCCCGTTTCTCGCCGCGAAAGACAAACGCTTCAGGAAACCGGCTCGATCGACACCTTGAAAAAAGTCTTGCCGACGATTATCTCGTCACCCGATTTAAGCTCGACCGGACTGCCCGGCTGCAGACGCTGGCCGCGATTGACGTAGGTGCCGTTGAGGCTGCCAATGTCCTCGACCGTGACCTTGCTGCCGTCAACGCGGATGAGCGCATGCTTGCGCGAGATCTTGGCCTCCGGATCATCGGCCTCCATGTCCACTTCGGGGAACGATCCGGTTTCAGGATCCCATCGGCCCATCGTGTTGTTGCCCGCTTCGAGCGGAAACTCGTGGCCTTGGCGGCCCCCGCGGATGATGGTCAGCTTCGCCTTGACCAGCGCCGTCGCGGCGGCTGCAGGCGCGGGCGTCTCGGCGGGCGCTGCAGGAGCTTCAGTCGCGGGCGCCGAAATCTCGCTGGTAGGAGCATCGGAGGGCGGTGGCGCCGCGGATGCATCCGCCGAAGATGCCGCGGCCGGCGCCGCCCCGGCAGTCTCGGTCGATGAGGCAGCCGTCAGCTTCGCGCCGCATCCGTCGCAATTGTCGAGTCCATCCATGTTTTCGTAACCGCAATCGTTACACTTGATCATCTTCCCCTCGAGCCCCTTCCGGCGGTTTCGGCGACAGCGACGGCGCTGACTCTCGTCTCTGTGCGCAATTCCCTACTCAGGTTTGAATTCCTTAAGTGCTTCCGGATCGAGCATCTGTGTCTTACGCACCACGGCCTGGGCCTGCAGCAAAGTGGTCTTGGCCGCTTTGGTCTGCAGGTTCTGGGTTTTCTTGATTTGATCGATCAGTCCTGAGAGCGCCTGCGTGGCCTTGACGTTGCCCAGCCGCTGCGTCCCCTGGATCGCGTTGCTGAGCAGCTTGGTGGCGCGATCGACGTTGCCGGCCTTGAGTTCCTCTTCGGCCTTGGCCTGCAGCTTCGCGATCTGGACTTGATCTACGAGGTTCATCACGCGGCCGTTGACTTTGCTCGCCAACGCACGATCGAGCGTGTAGTTGATCGCGACATCGATGTTCACGGCTTGCTCGCTGCCGCCGGGAACTTCGTAATGGAAGCTGGCCTGCGCGATTCGCACCGCGCCCGGCTTGCGCGGCGGCATCACCAGCGTGAGCAGGATCGATCCGGGCACGCCGGCTTCGAGATCGCCGACTACGTAGCTGATCTTCCGATCCGGACCGACTAGCGGCTCGCCCAGCGAATAGATATCCGGGCTGGCGCGGAAGGCTTCGCGGATCTGCACGCCCTCTGAGAGCGTCAAATCGACGCGGCCGTTGCGCAGCGAAATCGCGCGCAGTCCCTGCAGCTCATCGTCGAAGATGGTCGGAATCTCCGCCGAGTCCCCGATAAAGTGGTACTTGCCGCCGGAGTCCTGCGCGATCCGCATCAGGAGCTTTTCGTTGAACTCCACTCCGACGCCCATCGCGGAGAACGATACCCTGTCGCGATTCTGATTGGCGAGTTCGACGCAGGCCATCTCCTCATAGGTCTGGCCGTCGGTGAGCACCAGCACGCGATTGAGCCGCTCCGCCGAGTAGTTCTTCTTGACCTCGTCGATTGCTGCGCGCATCCCGAGCGCCATCTGGGTGCCGCCACCGATCTCGAGCAAGTCGATATCGTCGATCGCGCGCTTGACCGCGGCCTTGTCCAGCGTGTTTTCACCCGAGGCGACGATATGAGCCTTGTCGGCGAACGCGACGATCGTGACCTTGTCCTGCGGGTTGAGATTGTCGACCAGGAACTTAACGGCTTCGACCACGAACTCCAACCGCCGTTCGTCATACATCGAGCCTGACCGATCCAGAACGACGCCGAGGTTCAGCGGTAACCGTGCGCCGCCGCCGGCCCCGCCACGGGCGACCGCCTCGAGCAGCACGTAAAGAACGAAGTTTTCCGCGCTGGACAGGACGTATTCCCGCGAGGGAAGCGCCTCGAAGCTAACCGGTTGCGCCATCTGCAAACAATCTCCCGCGCCCATTTTAAGGGCAAGATCGAAGCGTTGGCAACTGCGCGATTCGCGAATGCATGGCGAAATGTCGGTCAAACCGCCGAGTGCCCGCTGATGGCCCTTTAGGCCCGTTATCAGCTTGAGCTATGATTCTGGCCGATCGCGCATTTCGTCGCAGCGCGATCTGCGTGGAGGGAGCCAGCATGAGCCTTAGAGCCAAAGGCGCCATCGTCGGTCTGGGCGCGACCCGGATGGGCAAGAACTTCGATCATTCAAGTGCGATGGGTTTCGCGATTGAGGCCATCGAACTGGCCCTCGAAGACGCGGGACTCAAGCGTTCGGACCTCGATGGCCTGTTGGTCAATCCGGGTGTCACCTGGATGGAGAACGCGATGGCGTCCTTCTCACTCCAGCAGGCGATGGGGCTGGAGAACCTGCGGCTGACCGCCACGATGAATCTAGGCGGCGCAACTGCCGGCGCGATGATCATGCATGCCGTTCAGTCGATCGCGGCAGGGATGGCCAACACTGTCGCGTGCGTGTTTGCCGACGCTCCGCTGAAGCCGCCATCGCCGAGGGGCGGCAACGGCGGGGGTTCGGCAGCGGCCTATGGTTTCGCGCGCGGCCTCGACGCGGCGTATGGCCAGTTCGGCGTCAACGCACACTATGCGTTCGTGGCGCGCCGCCACATGCATCTATATGGCACCACCAACGATCATTTCGGAGAGATCGCCGTCGCACAGCGCGCTTGGGCCAATCGTAATCCGGACGCGCAATTCGCCGACTCACCGATGACGATGGCCGACTACCATGCCTCGCGATGGGTCGTTGAGCCGTTTCATCTCTTTGACTGCTGTCTGGTTTCCAATGGCGGACTTTGCGTGATCGTCACATCAGCCGAGCGCGCCCGCGATCTAAAGAAGCCACCCGTCTATGTGCTCGGCATGGGTCAGGGTCATCCGGGTGGCGACCCGATGGAGACTCTTACCTCGGGCGCACCGCTGGCCAAGGAGACTGCATTCAAGATGGCTGGTATCGGGCTGAAGGACATCGACCTTGTCGAACTTTACGACTGCTACACGTTCACCGTCCTCGTTTCGCTGGAAGATTACGGGTTTTGCGCTAAAGGCGAGGGCGGCCCGTTCGTGAAAGGTGGTAAGATAGGTCCAAGCGGCTCATTACCGGTCAATACGGGTGGAGGCCAGCTTAGTTCATTCTACATGTGGGGAATGACGCCGATTTGCGAGGGCATAGTCCAGATGCGCGGTGAAGGCGGAAAACGCCAAGTCCCGAGGCACGATATCGGATTAGTATCGGGCAATGGGGGTATTCTCTCGACGCATTCCACGCTCGTCTTGGGAGCCCATCCATGAGGCAAACAGCGCCTCAGTCGGCCGCTTTGTAACCATAAGCGGACGCGATATAGGCTAAGAGGTTAGATTAGTGCATGAGCGCGTCGCCCCAAACCCCCAAGCCGATCCCCGTCGTCACACCTGAGCTGGCTCCATTCATCGAAGCGGCCAAGCGCGGCCAGCTGGTCGTCCAGAAATGCGAAAGCTGCAGCACGCTGCGTTTTCCGCCCCGCGAACTGTGCTCGAATTGCCTGTCGGCGAAGTCGGTCTGGATTCCGGTAAGTGGGCGGGGCGAGGTCTATAGTTTCAACATCATGCATCAGCTCTATCATCCGGGCTTCGCCAGTGAGATTCCTTATGCGGTGGTGGTGGTTAAGTTGGAGGAGGGAGCGAAGATGACCTCGAACCTGCTGGGCATCAAGCCGCATGAGATCAAGTGCGGGATGCCGGTGGAGGTGGTCTTCGAGCGGCTCAGCGACGCGGTGGTTCTGCCGAAGTTCCGCCCGCGCTCGCGCTGAGCCGGCGTTCTCAGCGTTACTTAATGAGTTCCCGCAAGAATCTTCTTTTGCAGATTGAAGTCTCTCGAACGCCGGTCCGGCCGCGTCACGCGGCAGCCGGCCGGTGGAGCTTCGCAGACGCAAACATATGCTTCAGCTAGACGACAAGTATCTGCATCGGCTGATCGAGTCTTCGCCCGACATTATCGTGGCGGTCGATCGCCAGGGCACGATCATCTACTACAACGACGGCGCACGCACGAATCTGCATTTTGTGCCCAGCGAGATTATCGGCCAGAACGTATCGCGCCTGTATGAGTCGCTCGATGAAGCGCGGCGCGTGATGAAGGCGATGCGCGAGTCGCCAACCGTTGGCCGCGTGTCGAGCTTCGAGACTGTCTTCCGCGACAAGGAAGGCAATCTGATACCGGTGGCAATCTCCGGCTCGCTGATTTTCGACGAAGCCGGCCACGAGATCGGCTCGATCGGCTTCGCACGCGACATCCGCATCCTGCGCCGGCGCGAACAGCTGGCTACCGCCGGCGAGATCGCAGTCAGCCTCGCGCATGAGATCAACAATCCGCTCGAAGCGATCCTCAACAACCTCGAGCTGGTCGCGCGCTCATTCGAAGGCCATCTCAGCGCGGCCGAGCAAGTGATCGAAGACGAACGCGTCGGTTCGATCCGCGGCGGCATCGCGCGCGTGCAGGAGATTGTGCGCCGCCTGGACGAGATGACCAAGAAGGGCGTGTACGAGACGCGCGATTACCTGCAGGGGCGCCGCATGGCCGACCTTGCGCCGCGTCATTTGCCGCACGACGACCCGCCACCGACGCCTGAGAGCAACGGCCCCGGTGAATGGCCGCTCAAGGGCATGAACGTGTTGGTGGTCGATGACGACGTCGCAGTGCTCAACTCGCTGGCCGACCTGCTGCGGGCCGAGCGATGCGTCGTGATGACGGCGGAGCGGCCCAGCGCCGCTCTGGGACTCCTGCGCAACATGAAGGTCGATGCGGTGATCTCGGATGTCGTGATGCCCGAGATGGACGGCTACGAGTTCTATCTCAAGGTCAAGGACGAGATGCCGGGCCTGCCGGTGATCCTGATGACGGCCTACTACTACGACAAGGATCACATCATGAAGCGCAGCCGGCTGGAGGGACTCAAGTTCGCGTTCTTCAAGAAGCCCATCAACCTGCAGAAGCTGCGCCAGATTCTAGTCGACGTCCGCCCGCATCCCGCTCCGCAAAGACCCGGCCTCTTCACATAGGTCGAACCGGCATTCTCCGTTCGACTAGTGTTCCAAGCCCGCCCGGAGAGCTAGCGGAGATGCTCGGCAAAGAACTCGAGCGTCGCATCCCAGGAACGGCGCGCTGCGATTGCATCATCGCGTGGATTGCCGCCGAATGCGATTTTCGTCGCCACGACAGGATGCAGCATCTCGCTGATCGTGGTCGGCATGTAGGGGAAGCGAAAGTAGTGGCCGGCGCCCGGGTTGCGCAGGTGGCGATACGGATGGCGGAAGTCGTGTCGCGCGAGCCGCTCGCGGGCGATCTCCGATAGCGTCGCCGACGGCCACAGGCGGTCATCGTCGCCCGAGATCATCAACACGGGGCCGCTAATCCGCTCGACCGGAATCGTCGCGGCTTCGACCGCTTCGCGATCCTGGAGCGAGGCGAGGAACGAGGGCGTAAATGATATCGCGGCATCCGGCGGCCCGGTTTGCGACTCTTCGGCAGGACGCTGCGGCACGAACGGCAGCGGCTTGCCGCGCCACGTCCAGGCCGATGATGGCGGTGCACCCTGATCGCGCCTCAGCCCGCCCCACATCACGCCACTGGGAACATAGCCGACCACCGCGCGAATCTCCGGGAAGGTCGCGCCCAGCAGCAGCGCTAGCTCACCGCCGCGCGACGCGCCCATCACGCCGATCCGGTCGGCATTGCGCGGATTGCGTCGCTGCATCAGAGCTATCGCTTTCTCGAAGTACTCGAGCGGAACCTCGCACAGCCCTGACGGCAATCCTTCGAGGCCAAAGTATGCGAGCGCCAGCACGTCGTAGCCGTGCGATGCAAGCAACGCCGGCTGCGCCTCGTTGAGCCCGCCATCAGAGCCACCGAGCACCATCACGGATGCGCGCGCGCCATCCTCATGCTGGAACAGCGTACCGAACAGGCCGTCTTCGCGAATCGGCGTGCGAATCAGCCCGGGCGCCATCACGCCGCGGATCAACGCGACCGAATCCGCCACCTCGCTATTGGTCTCCGCCGTGATTGCAACCGTCACCGGTTCGCGCACGTCCCACGGCGTCGGTGTAGTCCGCCCCGACAGCATCAGCTCGCGCGTCGCGGGATTGAGCCGCATCGACCAATGCAGTCCCATCTGATCGACGCCATCGTAGGTGCCGCGCAGCGCGCTCGAACGCGCCGTATCGACGCTGCCCATTGAGTCAGCCGCAAAAGTTGCATGCGATTCCCATCGCCAGAACGTATCGCCCACGCGAGCGCGAACCGTGATTTCCTGACCCGGCGCAGCGCCCGAGACGCGAAGCGCGACTGGCGCATCGATCAGACTTTGCAGCGGGCTGGCTTCGATCTTCATGGCGAACCTCTCCGCGACGCGAGGCGAGCGATCGCGAGCCAAGCGCAATCAGCGCCGCCGCGTCAAGCGTGCGCGCGCCTGCTGGCCTTGATGCTACGAGCGATCGCCGCGATCGCCACCCTGGTGCCGCGCTCCATCAGTTCGATTGTCATGCTCGCGGCGTTGCGATGCCGCGATGCTTGCGCGCTGGAGTGAGGCAGGTGGATGAAACCCGCGGGCACCGCCGGCTTTGCGCGCAGCCGATGGAGGCTCGCATACATCACGGCGTTGCAGATGAATGCGCCCGCGCTGAGCGAATAGGCCGCGGGTACCTGCGCGCGGCCCAGTTCGCGCAAGATGCGGGCGAGCGGCAGCCGCGAGAAGTACGCATCGGGGCCGCCGCGCATAACCGGCCGTTCCTTCGCGCCGCCCATGCCGCTGCCGTCGCGCATGCCATCATCGACGAGGTTGATCGCGATGCGCTCCAGCGACAGCGACGGGCGGCCGCCAGCCTGTCCCAATCCCAGCACTGCGTCGGGCATGATTCGATCGATCGTCGCTGACAGCCGGCGCGCGGCGCGTGTCGTGGCGACCGGCAGACGAAGCGCGACGATCTCAAGTCCGCCGATGTGTTTGCGGTGGAGACGGCGCGCGACTTCCCATGACGGATTGCTGCGTTCGCCACCAAACGGCTCGAAGCCAGTCAGCAGCATGACCGGCGATTTGCGATTCGCGGCCAATGCGGATTACGCGCGGCGGCGCGGACGTTCGATCGGTCGCTGATCGCAGTGAGCCAACTCCCTCCGGATCACGCGGCTAGGTCCTCACGTACATCTTCGCGCTTTGTCCAAAGCACAGGGGTCACCTCGTAGTTCCGCAGGGCGTCAATCGCGACCGATGATACCTCCTGCTCGGTATCATTCAATATCGCGTACGCACGTGAATCGGGTGCCCTTACTTCCCTCGTATCTAGCCACGAAAAAACCATCGCCTCGGCAGTATTGCGATTTGGGCGATTAATCGTGCGCAAAATGCGCTCGGGACGGACTCGGGATTTCGGAATAACAAAGTCGAAAAGATGATCGTAGCCGCTCTTGCCGCTGAACTTTACGCGCGGCGTGTACCGTACTTGGTTCAGTTCGAGCCAGTTGAGCACGTCCTCGTAGAAAAGGCTGGTCACGACTGGCGAGGCCACGTAGAAGAGATCGTTTACCGAAAGCATCGCTTGGACAAGGTTATGCTTCCGCATCGGAAAATTGACCGCTGACGCGCGTACCTCGAGCGCCCCATCTCTTAGCTGAACGCCAAAGCCGTTGAGCGTTGTCGTGAGCAACACCTGCCGTCTTGGACTATCCAAGTTACAGCCGCAATAGCGCAGATCCCGGATTGTGTATCCGTCATCAGTGAGGACGAAGCCGCCGTTATCTCGTCGCGCATAGATCTGGAGATAGTCATTGTGGCGGTCGAGATATGGCGTCGTAATCTCCACCCAATCCTGTACCTGACGCAGTGTAGTCTTATCCTTTAACCATGCGACATACTGGTCGAGAAGGCGCTGTACCTCATCGATCACGAGAATAACCCCATGTCTATGAACGGCGGCGTGACGATATTGCAATAGCGCATGAAGTCATGCACGCTCCGGCGTCGGTCCGTGAGATGAGGAAACTGATGCGGCGGCACGGCGATCGCCCATTTGTCGCCGTAGCCCTCCCGGTAAAGATGTAGATGGGGCGATGCAACCTCCTCTCCGTCAGGATTCCGGTGCGGTCTACCACCGAAATCGAGCCGGACCAGAATCAAAACGGCACGTGCACGATTCTGATATGTGCTCTTTGTAAGATCGATCCGTCCTATATGGAGGTCGAGCATGAACAACTCTCGACGATCGTCGGAGGCGAGCGGAATCGAGAGTCCCTCTCCGGGCCCTGGGAAGACCCAGCGTTGATCGCTCGTCCGGTGTTTCGCCATCGCGATCAGAGCATCGGCTTCCGATTGGGTTAGGTTGAGTTCCGGCATAAGCCCTCACACCTGCCTATTATTGCACAGGTCCGTGAACCGGTTCCGCGCGCCATGCGATGCGCCCGACCAGAGGCTCGAAATTGATGCCGGTGAGCCCGTGCATCTGCGCATTGGCAGCTCCCCTTGTCTTGCTTCACGGGTCGCATTACCCGCGGCGGCGTGGGCGCTCGATCGGCAAATCCTCGCGATTGCCCCATTCGGCCCACGACGCGAGGTAGTTGCGCACGCGCGTGAAGCCCGCGAGCCGCAGCGCTATGTAACTGTGCGCGGCGCGGTAGCCGCCCTGGCAATAGGTTACGACCTCGCGTGAGGGGTCGAGCCCGAGATGCGCGAACATCTCGCGCAGTTCGGCGACGGATTTGAAGCGGCCGGATGCATCGAGCGCATGAGTCCAATCAAGCTGGATTGCGCCGGGGATCGCGCCGCCGCGCCGGGCGCGCACGTTCTCGGCGAAGTATTCCTCAGGGCTGCGCACATCAAAGAGCTGGGTCTCGGGGCGACCAAGATTCGCAACGATGTAATCCACCGTCGCGATCGTCTCGCCGCGCGGCGCGAGCTTGAACGCGGTCGGTGTTACCGGCTGCGCGGTTCTCTCGAGCTTCGCGGCACTCATCGCCTTGAGCCCGCCGTCGAGGATGCGCACCGCACGATGGCCCGCGTACTCCAGCATCCAGAGTCCGCGCGCCGCACGCATCCCCGCGTTGTCTTCATAGAATACGACGGTCTCGTCGCCGCGAACGCCGAGCGCCGAGAGAATCCATTCGAGCTGTGCGTTGAACTCCTTAATCCCACGCGGGGTCGTGTCGTAGTAGTGAAACGGGAATGGATCGAAGTGACGCGCGCCTTCCAGATGGCCAGTCCAGTAATCCGCGCCGGCGCGCGTATCGATCAAAACGACGCGCGGATCGCCCCGATGCTGCGAGAGCCAATCCGCATCGACCAGTATCGCATTGTCGCCCATAGTGAACTCCGCGCCGCCGCGCTCGGATCCGAGGCGGATCGTAATCCGCAACCGCTGTGTCGCTCAAGCCGCCGTGCCGACGGCTTGGGCTATCGAGTCGAGGCGCTCGCGCCGCAACAGCTCGACCAGCCCAGCCTTGATCGCACCCGCAAGGCCCGGGCCCGCGTAGACCAGTCCGGTGTAGAGTTCGATGAGGCTCGCGCCGGCGCGGATATGCTCCCATGCATCCGCTGCGCTCGCCACGCCGCCCACGCCGATTATCGGAAGCGCGCCGCGCGTGCGCTGGTAGATCTCGCGAATTACCGCACGCGCCGGCTCGCGGAGCGGCTGTCCGCTGAGCCCGCCTTCCAGCGTCGATCGCACA
>JBGPUE010000070.1:0-19815 GCA_041491005.1 Binataceae bacterium (SeqCode)
AGCGCGATCTTCAAGCGCGGTTCCTTTCGATGCGGATCGCGTCACGCATCTCAACCCCGTGCTCCTTTAAGTAACGCTTGAGCTCGGGAATCGGATGCGTGCCGTAATGCACGATCGAAGCAACGATCGCGGCATCCGCGCCCGCATCAGAGAAAACTTCGCGCAGATGCTCCGGGGAGCCGGCCCCGCCCGACGCGATCACCGGAATCGAAACCGCCTCGGCGATCCGGCGCGTGAGCTCAAGTTCGTAGCCTTCGTTGGTGCCATCGCGATCGATCGAATTGATGCATAGCTCACCCGCGCCCAGCCGCTCGGCCTCGCGGGCCCATTGGACGGCGTCTTTGCCGGTTGGCGTCCGGCCGCCATCGATCACAACTTCGTAGCAGGAAGCGACGGAGGGCCGCGCCCCAGTCTTTTTTACTTGCATCGAAACTACGATGCATTGGCTGCCGAAAGCGCGTGCGCCTTCGGTGATAATCGCGGGATTGCGCACTGCGCCCGAGTCGACCGAAACCTTCTCTGCGCCGGCAAGTAGCACCGCGCGCATGTCCTCGACCGTGCGCAGGCCGCCGCCGACGCTGAAGGGGATGAAGATCTCGCGCGCGACCGCACGGACGACATCGATCATGATCGCGCGGCGCTCGTTGGAGGCGGTGATGTCGTAAAAGACCAGTTCGTCGGCGCCCTGCTCATAGTAGTAACGCGCCATCGCCACCGGATCGCCGACATCGATGTTATTTAGGAAAGCGACGCCCTTGGTCACCTTGCCATCGCGAACATCGAGGCACGGGATGATGCGCTTGGAGAGCATCGGTACTACGCGCCCATCCGACAAAAGTTGTCGAGCAGTTTCAGTCCCGCCTCGCCGCTCTTCTCCAGATGGAATTGGGTCGCCACCAAGGCGCCCTTCGCGAGCGCGGCCGTGAATCTTATGCCGTACTCGCAAGTCGCAATCGTGACCGCCGGATCGGCGGGAATCGGGTAGTAGGAATTGACGAAGTAGAAATGCGTATTGTCGGGCACTCCCGCGAAAACCGGGTGCGGCCGGACTTGGCGTACGCGATTCCAGCCAATCTGCGGCACCTTGAGCTGCCGGCCATCGACCGAAGCGGGATAGCGCGCGACCCGCCCCGCGATCGCACCGAGACACTCGGCGGAGTCCTCTTCGCTGCGATCGAGCAGGACCTGGATGCCGATGCAGATGCCGAGGAACGGTCGGCCCGCACCGATCACCTCCTCGCACAGCACTCGATCGAGCCCCAAGGCGCGCAGATTCACCATCGTCGCACCCGCGGCGCCGACGCCCGGCAGAATCACGCGATCGGCGGCAATGATCCGCTCGGCGCGGTGCGTAATCTCGCATCGATGGCCCAGATGCTCTAGCGCTCGCGCGACGCTGGTGAGATTGCCGGCGCGGTAATCGACGATAGCGATCATATGAGATGTCGTTGCCCAGACAGTGGAACAAGCATAGTACGAGGGACCGCTGATTCGCGATAGTGCTGGGCTTGTCGAATCGAGCGGCGTGCACTAATTGGTTAGCGGACTTTCGCGACGATTAAGGAGAGAGCATGGCCGATCTGCTGCATGAGATCACCATCAAGGCTTCGCCCGAGCGCGTCTACGAGGCGATCGTCAATCAGGAGCATTTGAGATGCTGGTGGACACCCGATTCTCAAACCGAGCCGAAGACCGGCAGCGTCGCGGTGTTCGGCTTCTTCAACCACACGGTCGTCTTTCGCATGCGCATCGACGAGCTGGTTGCAGGCAGACGCGTCGCATGGAGCTGCCTCGGCGACCGCGCGGAATGGGGCGGCACGAAACTGTCCTTTGAGGTCGCCCCGGTCGCGGACGGCGCGACCCGGCTTCGCTTCACTCACGCGGGATGGATCGAGACCTCGGGTGACTTCGCCCCGGCCAACACAACGTGGGGCGCCCTGATGGTCCGTCTGAAGGATTACGTGGAAGGCCGCAATCCGGGGCCATTCTTCACCGGCCGCGCGTAGCTAGTCTCGCTGTCTTCGCCGGCTCAGAGGCTGCGCTTGATCTCCTGAAATCGCGGCGAATCGTCGAGCAGACCGGGCTTCGGCGGCAGCGTCGCGATCAGCGCTTCAATCGCCGCAATGCGCTCAGGGTCGTCGGGATGGGTCGAGTAGAAGACTCGATGACTCTCGCGTCGCATCCGCCAGCGCTTCGCGAGGCTCTTCATCATCGTGAGTTGCCCCTTGGGATCCCATCCAGCGTCGTACATCGTGCGCGTGGCGTCGAGGTCGGCGCGCTGCTCGATCTCGCGCGAACGATCCAGCAGCCCACCCTTGCCGTAAGAGTCTTCGCCGGACTTCGCGGCGTGCCAAAAGTAGCTGAAGTCATTGTGGATCTCATGAGACATCTCGTGCGCCAGAATCGCCACCAGCTGGGACTCGGTGTCGGCTTCTTCGACCATGCGGCTGTAGAAGACCATCTGGCCGCCCGCCATCACATAGGCGTTCATCTCAGGCTCGGTCGATACATGGATCACGATCGGATAGGGCGGCTTGACGTCCTGAGCCTTGAGGAGCGTCTGCGCGAGCGAGTTGAAATATTCGCTCAAGGCGGTGTTTCGATCGAGCGTTTGATCTCCGAGCCGCAGCTTGTCCAGCTGCTGTTTGCCGGCGGCAATCTGCTGCTCGATGGTCGGATCGGCGGGCAGATTCAGTTCAGGGTCTATGAGGATTGGACCGCCGAAGAAGGCGGCCCCGGACAATACCGGTGTCGCCAGCACCAGGATGATGCTCAAGTACAGAACGCGTCGAAGCAAGCCCATGGAATCGCCCCCTTCGAGTATTTCAAATACCGCAATAGGCGACTCTAGAAAACCGGCAAATGAATGCCAGCCGTGACCAGCGCGCCGCTGAATACGCCCATCAGTGCTTCGCCCGCAACCAGGCCAGCAGCGAATAGCACACCCGGGTCTTCTTCGCGGGAGTCGGCCGCCGCACCGATGAAGGAGCGGACCAGCGCGCCAAGGAAGATCGCAGCGCTAAGGCCAAGGGGAAGGTAAAGGCCGATCGCAAGCGGCATCACGGGCGTTCGCCATTTGCTGCCCACTGCCGCGAGATAGCTATCGAGCCCTCCCAGAGCCAATGCCAGGATCGCACCCGCGCCGATTATCCGCCACGGCAGGCCACCTACGAAGACGCCCTGCGTGACCTTCGCCATTAGGAACGCCTGCGGCGCCGCCAATGCGCCAGCGCGGGCGGTCGGCGTACCGGCGATTCCATAGCCGCTGATCAGCAGATTCATGATCGGCGCGACCACGAACGACGCGGCGATCGCGCCGAGCAGGACCGCCATTTCGAGCGCGCGCGGCGTCGCCCCGAGGTGATAGCCGGTGGCGAGGTCGTGCAGCGAATCACCAGCCATCGCGGCCGCGGTGCAAACCACCGCGCCGACCATGATCGCAAGGCGCGGCCCGACGTCGCCTGCGACCCCGAGCCAGCGGAGCAGCAGCGCCACTGCGAGCAGCACGATCACCGTCACACCAGAGATTGGATTGTTCGATGCGCCGACCAGCCCGGTGAGATAGCCGGCGACCGCGGTGGCGAAGAATGCCACTACTGCCAGCGCGATCGCGAGCGCGGCGCTCATCGCGATGCTGCCGGTAACGGCCACATAGAGCGCGAACATCACCGGGATGCAGGCGGCGAACGCGATGAGAATCGTTCGCGTCGAGACATCAGTATCCTCGCGCCGCCGCGATTGCGGATGCTCTCTGCGCGCGACGCGGATACTCTCGGCGAGCGCCCGCCCAATCGCACCGCGCATTCGCCACAGCGTCAATATGCCACCCACCAGCATCGCCCCGACGCCGAGGTAGCGGGCGCCCTCGCCCCAAGCGCGCGACGCGGCGGCCATCGCGGGGAGCGATTCGAGTTTGGGCGCGGTGGCCGTTATGAACGGGACCGCCACCAGCCATGCAAATGCGCCGCCCAAAAAGATCAGGCTCGCGATGCGAATGCCGACGATGTAGCCGATGCCGGGCAGCGCGGCAGAAATATCGAGCGAGCCCGCGAATGCAGCGCCACCGATCCATCGCGCGCCTCCGATGACACCGGGCACCCAACCCGCGATACCCTGCGCGGTCTTGAGCAGCGCGGACAGGATGCCGCCCCATGCCAGCGGCGCGGCACTCGCGCCTCCAGCTTCGCCGGCACGCAGCACCTGCGCGCATGCGATACCCTCCGGATAGGGCAAGCGCTCCTCGACGATGTAGGTCCGGCGCAGGAAGACGACCAGCAGGCTGCCGAGCGTGCCGCCGACCAGGCACAGCATCGTGACCTCGCCGTAGGGCAGGCCGCCGGAGCGTCCAAGAATGACTAGCGCGGGGAAAGTGAAGATCGCCCCCGCCGCCATCGCCTCACCCGCCGACGCGATGGTCTGCACGACGTTGTTTTCGAGAATCGTAGCGCCGCCCAGCGCGCGCAGCACCGCCATCGAGATGACCGCGGCGGGGATGCTCGCCGATACGGTCAGGCCCGCGTAGAGGCCGAGATAGGCGTTGGCCGCGCCAAGAATGAGCGCGAGCGCGACGCCCAGAACGATCCCGCGGGCCGTAACTTCGCGGGGCGCCAGATCACCGCCGGTGCGCATCTCCGCTGCGGCTTCGGGAGCAGGTCTGTGCTCATCGCCCATCGGACGGAATATGGACTCGCGCAGGGGCGAACGCCAGAGCGCGTCCAGCCTTGACGCGCGGCGCGCGGGATGGGATTTTTCGCTCTCGCCACGGCCCGAACTTACTCAACGGAAGGATCCCTCGCATGGCAAAAATCGCACTCGCCTTCTCATCGCTTCCCGACGCGCCGCCAAAGACCGTAATCGAATGGGCCAAGACGGCCGAGGATGCCGGACTAAGCGGCGTGTTCATGACCGAAGGAGGCAGCGATTCGATCGCATGGTCGCTCGCGCTCGGCCTGCATACGCGCAAACTCACGCTCGGCACCGCGATCACCAACATCTACCTGCGACATCCCGTGCTGCTCGCCAACGAGACGGCGGCGGTGCAGGAGTTCACGGGCGGGCGATTCATCCTCGGACTGGGTACCGGCCATCGCGAGATGAACGCCACGCTCGGAATCGAAATGGGCGATCCGCTCAAGAAGATGCGTGAGGTAGTCGGCGCGCTGCGCAAGGCTCTGGAGGGCGGGCGGACCGGCCCGCGCGTCACGGTCAAGGTGCCGCTCTATCTCGCCGGCGTATCGCGGCCGATGGTGAAGCTGGCGGGCGAGATTGGCGACGGCGTGATCTTCAACTTCTTCCCACCGGCGCGCATCAAGCAGGCGCTGGGCGAGCTTGCCGAAGGGGCGAAGGCAGCGGAACGCGATCCCAAGACGGTCGAGCCGACGCTGTTCGCGACCGCGTTCATCTCAGACGATCTCGAAGCAGCGCGCCGTCCGGCGCGCAAGCTGCTCTCGCGCTACGGCGCGCTGCGATTTTACGGCAACATGATGGCGAAGGCCGGCTTCGAGCGCGAAATCGCCGCCATCCGCGCCGCTGCCGGCGATGATGCGAAGGCGATCGCCGCGGTGACCGATGCGCTGATCGACGCGACACTGCTGGTCGGGCCGGAGGGACGCGTGCGAGAACGATTGACCGAGCTTTGCGCGCCGGGAATCGGCACGGCTATCGTCTTCACGAATCCGGTCAACGAGGATCGCAACAGCGCCGTCAGGCGTACGATCCGCGCGCTGCGGTCCTAACGCTGCTCAGCAGTCAGACGCGCGGTGATCGATCGGGTCATCCGGCGGCGGTTGACTGGTTGAGACGGCCGAAGAAGCCGACGATTCGCTTGAAGTTCGCGCCGAAATCTCCGATGCCGTCGCGCGACTTCGAGCGCATATCAACCGCGCATTTGCCGCCGTCGAGCGGGCGCACGCGGATCACGAAGTCGTCCTGGAAGCGGAACAGCCAAGAAGTCGCGACGCCCTCGATGGTCATCGTCGCCGGATCGGTCATGGTGATCTGCCAGGTCGGCGTGGCGGCGGCCAGTGCGCGGACCTTCTCGAAGACTGCCGCGCCATCGCCGGTCATGGTCGCGGGCTCGAGCTTCGCGTAGCCCTTGGTTTGCGCCTCCGAGTATTTCGCTTTGTCGTATTTCATATCGCGGCCGTGGTTCTGCACGATATCGACCGCGTGAATGAACTCGGGCGGATTCTCGAAATCGGTGGTGATGTCGTTGATGGGCGGAACGCTACGGCCACGCGAGATGCCGGTGGCAAGAACGGCGACCAGTACCAATCCCACCACCGTCGCGAAGCGGGCGCGGCTGTGAGCTAACGGCTGCGTGCCGTCTCGGGTGGTGAACATTCCGGCCAGCCCGAGCAACAGCCCGATCAGGCCCAGTCCCGAGCCGATTAGAAAGAGGGTGAAGCCCGCAATCGGCGAGAGAGTCCCGATATGGGCACCGATCGGCCCGAACACCCATAGCGCCAGCGCCAGTATCGCATCGAAGTAAGCCAGCCTTGCAGGAATCATCGTCTCCTTGCCTCCCCGGATTGCGGCGCAGCGGCCGCGACTATCTCTTCGTCCCGCGCACGACGAACTGCGGCAGGATAAATAGAAACCGGCCGCGTTCGATCGCCCGATCGATATCGTCCAGCCACGCGTCGACTTCATGCCTGTCGGCGCGGCCAGAGTCCAGCGCATAGCGAGCCAAGCTCGAGCGGAGCATCGGTTTCGATCGCCCGGCGGTGTCGGCGCCGGCGAAGACTGTAACCTTGACGTCCTCGAGCCCAGCTTCGCGAAACAGGCCGAACAGCTTGCGCCCAATGCGCGGTTCGTTGATCGCGATCGACTTCGCCGCGGCGATCATCCGGTCGCTGCGCGCCTGTGCGGCCGACTCGACCTCCACCGCCATCATCTCCCAATCGCTGTCGAGCGCGAGCACGAATCCGCCGGGTGCGGCCACGCGCGCCATCTCGGCGACCGTCGCAGCCGCCGAATCGACGTACTCGAGCACATTCTTGCACAGCACGCGATCGAAGCTTGCCGCCGCGAATGGCAGCGGCGGGAACGCGGCCGCGATCAGCTCGACCTGCGCCCCCACGCCCGTATCGCGGGCCCGCGCGCTGGCGCGCGCTACGAATTCATCGTTGACATCGATGCCGGTGACGCGCCCGCTCGGACCAAGCCGCCGCGCCAGTTCGACCGTGGTGTGGCCCGGGCCGCTGCCGACATCCAGCACGCGCAGGCCGGGCTTGAGTTCCAGCGGGGCGATCAGTGCTTCGAGCCCCTGATGGAACGCGAGGATCTGCTCATACGCAGCGTGGCGCTCCGGCTCGACGTCGATCCAGTGCTGTTTGTAGTAAGGTTCCGCCAAGCTGTTTGCGGCGCTCCGCCGAGGGCTGCCGCGCAGTTCGAATATCGCAAGTTAGCCCCGATTACAAAGGCGGGCTGCTAGAGCCCCGCCAGCCGCTTCAGCTCGGCGATGCCCTGTTCGATCGCGACGGTCGGGCGCCATCCGAGCACCCGCGCCGCTTCGCCCAGATCCGCCAGCGTATGGCGCGCATAACCCGGACGCTGCGCTGCGGCTATCGTCGGGCCACCCATCATTGCGGCGATCCGGTTCACGCTGACATTGCGGCCGCCACCGATGTTGAGCGCGCGGCCGTCCGCGATCTGGCAGTCCATCGCGAGCAGGTTGGCGCGCACCACGTCGCCAACCCAGGTGAAATCGCGCGTTTGTTCGCCATCGCCGTGGATCTCCAACGGCTGTCCCTCCTTGCGTGCGCGGATATAGGCACCGATCACGGTAACGTAAGCGCCCTCACTCGCCATGCGGGAACCGTACACATTGAAGTAGCGCAGGGTCAGCGTCTGCATCCCGTAGAGCCGATGGAACATCCGTACGTACTGCTCGGCGGAGAGCTTCTGCAAGGCGTAGGGATTGAGCGGGTTGGGCGTCATCGTCTCGCGCAGCGGAAGTGAATCCTGATCGCCATACACGGACGATGAACCTGAAAAAATCACGCGCCTCACCCGGGCGTCGCGCGCTGCGATCAGAACATTGAGAGTGCCGACCACATTGGTGAGATGAGTCTCGACCGGCCGTTCGATCGAGAGTGGGATGCGCGGGAGCGCCGCCACGTGAAAGACGCAGTCTACGCCCACGAAAGCTCCGCGAATCGCGCCGGGGTCGCAGATGTCGGACTCGATTAACTCCGCCCGTGGATTCAGATATTCGCGGCGGCCGGTTGCGAAGTTGTCGATCATGCGCACCGCGATGCCACGCTCGACCAGCGCATCCACAAGGTTGGATCCGATAAATCCGGCGCCGCCGGTCACGACGACCCTGCGGCCGGCGCCATGCGTTGGCTTACTTTCCTGAGCCATCATTGAGCGGCGCGATAAACGGCGTCCTTTCGAGGCCTTTCTGGGTCCGGTACAATCAAGACCTTTAGACGATGGCGACCGCAACCGACAGGATCAAGCTCCTTCGTGAAGTCCTCACCGAGCGCATCGTGGTGCTCGATGGAGCCTTCGGCACTTCAATTCAGGCGATGAACCTGAGCGCCCAGGACTTCGGCGGGACTGAGCTCGAAGGATGTAACGAGAACGTCGTGCGCACGCGTCCGGATCAGATCCGCGCGATGCACGACAGCTTCCTCGCGGTCGGTGCGGATATCGTCGAGACCGCGACCTTCGGCGCGATGTCCGTCGTGCTGACCGAGTATGGCCTGCAATCGGTGGCGCGGGAGATCAATCACCGAGCCGCACAGATCGCGCGCGAGGCCGCCGCCGCGTTCAGCACTTCGCAAAAGCCGCGCTTCGTAGCGGGTTCGATGGGCCCGACTACCAAGACCATCTCGGTAACCGGCGGGGTTACCTTCGATCAGATGAGCGAGTCGTATCGCGAGCAGGCCGAGGGCCTGATCGAGGGCGGCGTGGACCTGCTGCTGCTTGAGACCGTGCAGGACACGCTCAACTGCAAGGCCGGATTGGTCGGAATCGAAGATGCGATCCGCAACACCGGCGTTGACGTGGCGGTCGCGGTGTCGGGCACGATCGAAACAATGGGCACGCTGCTGGCGGGACAGGACATCGAGGCATTCTACACCTCGATCGCGCATCGCGACCTGCTCTGGATGGGACTCAACTGTGCGACCGGCCCCGACTTCATGACCGACCATCTGCGCACGCTGGCGTCGATTTGCCGCTTCAACGTGGCATGCGTGCCGAACGCGGGCCTGCCGGACGAGGAGGGGCGTTATAACGAAACCGCCGAGATGCTCGCACGCAAGCTTGGGCGCTTCGCCGAGCAGGGCTGGCTGAACCTCGTCGGTGGATGCTGCGGGACTACGCCCGAGCATATCCGGTTACTGGCGGAGATGGCCGCGGCGAACAAGCCGCGCCAGCCGGCGACGCTGCGGCGCTCGATCGTATCGGGCATCGAGTCGCTGGTGATCGACAGTGATACGCGTCCGGTCATCGTCGGAGAACGCACCAATGTGCTCGGCAGCCGCAAATTCAAACGCCTGATCGCGGAGGGTAAGTACGAAGAAGCGGCGGAAGTCGGACGCGCGCAGGTGCGTCGCGGCGCTCACATCCTCGACGCCTGCCTCCAGGATCCCGACCGCAACGAAAACGAGGACGTCACGCGCTTCCTCGAAATCCTGGTCAAGAAAGTCAAGGTCCCGCTGATGCTGGATTCGACCGACGATCGTGTGATCGAGGCCGCTCTTAAGCGCACGCAGGGCAAGTCGCTGATCAACTCGATCAATCTCGAAGATGGAGAAGAGAAGTTCGAGCGCATCGTGCCACTGGTCCGGCGCTACGGCGCTGCGGTGGTAGTAGGCTGCATCGACGAAGACAAGCAGCAGGCGCAGGCTGTCACACGCGAACGCAAGCTGCAGATCGCACAGCGATCATGCGAGCTGTTGACCGGAAAGTACGGACTCGAGCCCGAAGACATTGTCTTCGATTCACTGGTCTTTCCGGTCGGCACCGGCGACCGCAACTACATCGGTTCGGCGGTCGAGACCATCGAAGGTATCCGGCTGATCAAGCAGGCGCTACCGCGGTGCAAGACGATCCTCGGCATCTCGAACGTGTCGTTCGGATTGCCCGAGGCGGGCCGCGAAGTGCTGAACTCGGTGATGCTCTATCACTGCGTGCAGGCCGGGCTCGACCTCGCGATCGTCAACGCCGAGAAGCTCGAACGCTACCCGCTGATTGCGGAGGAAGAGCGGCGCCTCGCCGAGGATCTGATTTGGTGGCGCGGCGAGGATCCGATCGCGGCCTTCGCAGCTCATTTCAGCAAGCAGAGAAGCAAACCATCGGTCGAATCGCGACGTTCGCTGCCGCTGGATGAACGGCTGGCGCTCTACATCCTCGAAGGCTCGAAAGATGGGCTGTTCGCAGATCTCGACGAGGCGCTCAAGAGCGCTGGTCCGCTCGAGATCATCAACGGCCCGTTGATGAAGGGAATGGACGAAGTCGGACGCCTGTTCAACGCCAACCAGATGATCGTCGCCGAGGTGCTGCAATCCGCCGAAGCGATGAAGGCGGCCGTGAGCTATCTCGAACCGCACATGGAAAAGGCCGAAAGCGCCACCAAGGGCAAAATCATTCTGGCGACGGTCAAGGGCGACGTCCACGATATCGGCAAGAACCTCGTCGATATCATCCTGAGCAACAACGGCTACCGGATCATCAATTTGGGCATCAAGGTACCGCCCGAAGAACTAATCCGCGCCTATCGCGAGCATCATCCCGACGCCATCGGTCTGTCGGGGCTGCTGGTGAAGTCGGCGCAGATGATGGTGGTGACGGCGCAGGATCTCAAGGGCGCCGGCATCCGATGTCCGATCCTGGTGGGCGGCGCGGCGCTGTCCCGGCGCTTTACCCGTATCAAGATTGCACCCGAGTATGATGGGCTGGTCGCATATGCGAACGATGCGATGAACGGACTCGATCTCGCCAACCAGATCATGAACCCGCAACGGCGCGAGGCGCTCGCCGGCCAGCTCAACGCCGAAACGCGCAAACTGGCGGCAATCGCGCCCCAAGCCAACGGCCAAACCAGACCGGTCAAGCGGGTATCGTCGGTGAAGCCGGCCGCGGAGATTCCGGCGCCGCCCGATCTCAAACTGCACGTGTTGCGCAACTACGATCTCGACGAGATCTTCCGTTACATCAACCCGGTCATGCTCTATACGCGCCACTTGGGGATGAAAAATTTCGAGCAGGCACTGGCCGGGGGCGACGCCAAGGCGCTCGAACTGCGCAAGATCGTCGCGGAAATTCAGGCATTGATGATCCGGCACGCCGAAATCGGCGCCAGCGCAGTATACAAGTTCTTTCCCGCGCAATCCGACGGCGAACGGATGCTGACACTGAGCCCGGACGGTTCGAGCGTGCTCGAAACGTTCACCTTCGGACGGCAGGCAGAAGCACCCGGACTATGCCTGGCTGACTATGTTGCGCCACGCAGCTTGGGCCGACTCGACTATGTGTGCATGTTCGCGACCACGATCGGACCGGGCGTGCGCGCGCTGGCCGATCAGTGGAAAGACCGTGGCGACTACCTGCGCTCGCACGTCCTTCAGGTGCTGGCGCTGGAGGGAGCAGAGGCGTTTGCCGAGCTTTTGCATCTAAAGATCCGCCGCATGTGGGGCATCGGCGATCCGCCGGGGCTCACGATGAAAGACCTTTTCCAGACGCACTACCGCGGCAAGCGATACTCGCCCGGCTATCCAGCCTGCCCGCGGCTGGAGGATCAAGAGCTGCTCTTCAGGCTGCTCGCAATCGAGCAGAACATCGGCGTCGTGCTTACCGAGGGCTTCATGATGGAGCCTGAGGCCTCCGTCAGCGCCTTGGTCCTGCACCATCCCGAGGCGAAGTACTTTGCGCTGTCGCCCAACGACATCGAAGGGCTCGAACGCGAGCTCGATCGCGGCGGAGCGCCCGCGGCGATCGCCTAGCGCGCTCACGAGCCCGGAAAACGCGAGGGGCGCAGCCTGAGGCAGGCTGCGCCCCTCGCGTTTCGGCGCTTGCGGTTTGGCTTCGGCTAGTCGCCGCGCATCAGGCGATGCGAATCGCTTTCGAAGTGCTGAGTGGAGAACTCGAAGAGCTGCGCGTCCTCGAGCGCTTCCATCTGATGGACCAGCCCGGGCGGAATGTCCATGCATTCACCCGCCTTCAGCTCGAATTCCCGGATCTCCTCCGCTTCGGCGGTGCGCTTGACGCGAACCCTCAGTCGGCCGCTGTGCAGATAGAATGATTCGGTCTTGAGCTTGTGAAAATGCAGCGAACAGCGCTTGCCCCGGTGGATCTCCAGAATCTTGCCGCAATACAGCGCGTTGTTCGCGATCCAGACTTCGCGGCCCCAGCCCTTGGCCTCGATATGGACCGGTGGCCGTGGACCTCCCAACACGTCTTGGTGGCTCCTGGAGCGGGCTGGCGGAACCGCCACGCCGGCTTTGTCGGGGCGCTTCACCCCGATGCGGCGGCCGGCGCCGCTGGTTCTTCGATGATTGGCGGTTGAACGCGCCACGGTCACGAGCCGCTCTTGAGTTCGCGCTCAGCCAGTTCGAGGTCGGAATCCACCATCATCGCCGCCAGCTGCTCGAAGCTGACAGTCGGCTTCCATCCGAGCACCCGCCGCGCCTTACTCGAATCGCCTTGGAGCAGGTCGACTTCGGCAGGACGGAAGAAGCGCTGATCTATCTCGACGTACTTGCGCCAGTCCAGTTTGAGACGGTCGAACGCAATCTCGAGAAACTCCTTCACCGAATGAGTCTCACCGGTCGCGATCACGAAGTCATCCGGCTCCTGCTGCTGCAGCATCAGCCACATCGCCTCCACGTAGTCGCCGGCGAATCCCCAGTCACGGCGCGCCTCGAGATTGCCGAGCATCAGATGATGCTGCATCCCAAGCTTGATGCGCGCGGCGCTGCGCGTAATCTTGCGCGTGACAAAATTCTCACCCCGCCGTGGCGATTCATGATTAAACAGGATCCCGTTGGCGGCGAATAGCCCGTAGGCCTCGCGATGATTCACGGTCTGCCAGTGGGCATAGACTTTGGCGCAAGCGTAGGGGCTGCGCGGATGAAACGGGGTCGTTTCGCACTGCGGCGCCTCGGTCACCTTGCCGAACATCTCCGATGAGCCGGCTTGATAGTAGCGTACCGCGGCCCCGCTGCGCTTGTTGTGATCGCGAATCGCCTCCAGCAGTCGCAGCGCGCCGAGTCCGACCACATCAGCGGTGTACTCAGGCTGGTCAAATGAGATTCGCACATGCGACTGTGCGGCGAGATTGTAAACCTCATCCGGGGTGGTCTGGCCGAGTATTCGCCGCAAGCCGGTCGCATCGCCAAGGTCTCCGTAATGCAACTGCAGGCCGCGCGTTTCTGAATCGAACGACTTGCGCAGGTGATCGATGCGGCCGGTCGCGAAACTCGAAGTGCGCCGCACGATACCGTGGACTTCGTAGCCTTTGCCGAGCAAAAGCTCGGCCAAGTAGGAGCCGTCCTGGCCGGTCACTCCGGTGATTAAGGCGCGCTTAGCCATCAGCGATGCTCCATGCCCCCGCCAGCGGCTTCGCCGCGTGACCAAGCTCTCTGCTCTTCCCTCCACGCCTCCAGCAGCGGTTTGGCCTGATCGCCGTAGCGTTGGGGCAATGCGATGAAGTTGGTCGCCTTGGCGATGTTGTCGGTCATTCGCTCCGCATCGAGCAAGCGGTAGCCCTTGCCGCGGAGCTCACGAGTGAGGCACGCGCCACCGTGAAAGCATTCGACGATCAAAATCGGCTGCCCCTGCTGAATCGCCTGTTGCCCGCCCCGCAGCACCTGATGTTCGTGGCCCTCGACGTCAATCTTGACTAGATCGACAGCGCCGGAGGCGGCAAACTCATCGTCCATCGTGACTGTAGAAACCGTAATCTCGCCGCTAGTGACGCCCCAGTTACGCGTGACAAATGAGTCGCGGCCATTCTCCATCGTTCCGGTAGCCCCTGAGACCGGATCAACATGGAACGGCCTGGCGCCGCCGCGATCGCTCACGGCAGACGGACGGATTCTGATTCCGACCGCTTCGCTTCGCTCTAGAGTTGCCGCGATGAGCGCTAGATTCTCCGGGTCCGGCTCGAACATCGCGATATCGATCGCTGGATTGCGGCTCTTCATCAACCAGCTGTAGTACCCGATGTTCGCCCCGATGTCCCAGAATGAGTGGGGCGAGAATAGCCGATCGATAGCCGCGAACAGGGCGACGATCTCAGCCTCGGCCGTATGCATCATGAGGTAATACGAGCCGTGACGAACCAGGCGCACCCGAACCTTCCAGTTGACTCCATGGAGAGAGGCCCAGACCGGGATATCCACCAGTCTCAGGAGAGATCGCAGGGCTGCCGTTTTCTGAAGGTGGTAGAGGGGGTGAAAGTTCTTTCGGATCGCTTTTAACAACCGCTCCACGGCCTCAGACATCTTCTCGCTGACTCTTGCTTGCACAACCGGTGATCAAGGCGCGCTTGGCCACTATGACCCAACTGCATACGCGGGCCCGGCGGCGCACACACACCGAATGTCGCTTGCCGACGACAGTCTCCTCAACTCCCTCACGTTCTGAAATCCGCTGAAGCGAGCTAACGGTACCCGCAGTATCGGAGTGACTTCAAGCCAGCTCTCACCCCGACAACACCATGGACTCTTCACGTAGAAGAGCGTCATCAGGATTTCTACCGGAGACAGAGCCAGTCGATTTTAGCCAGATGCTCCAGCTTGTAGCCCGGCAGCAGCGAGCGGCAACGCTCGAACTGCTCGGAGATCTCAATTATCAGCGGCACGCCCGTTGCCAATATGTTCTTGCCACCCTCGAGAATCTCGACTTCGGCGCCTTCCACGTCGATCTTGACCAAACCGGGGCTTCCGAGGCTTGCGCTTAGCTCGTCCATCGTGCGTGACTGGACGGAAATCGCCTCACCGCCGTTTTCCCGCGTCAGCGAGCCCATCAGCGAGGAGCCATGCGGGAAAAACCTGCGGATGCCGCTCGATGCCGCCACGGCAAGATTGTGAACGGTTACATTCGAGAATCCATTCAATTGAACCGCCCGTTTCAGACGAGCGACGTTACTTGGCAGAGCCTCGAACGCGTGAACTTGACCCCTCGGTCCAACAATTCGCGCAGCGATAAAACTCATGAAGCCTATGTGCGCGCCGATATCCCAGAAAATCATTCCTGGTTTGAGGCACTTGGTTATCGTCCTCTGGACGTGACGCTCATGCAGACCAGTCCAGTAAAACTTCTCCGTGCGCGGGTAAATAGGAAGCTGAACACCAGCGCCCGGACCGGTCAACACCCTGACAACATACGGGCCACCGTTGCGCAGCAGCCGATTCGCCAAAGGCCGAAGTGCATACGCCGCCCAACCGCCGGGAGCGAATGGATTACTCATCACTAGTTCGCCAAGCCGATCCCTTTGGCGCCGTGCCAGATGCTCTGCGCAACTGGCCCGTTGGCGGGAGCCCTCACCGCATTAGGAATGTCCCTGCGAGGCCCGCCAAGGCAACGCCGACCCCGACAGCCGCTATCCACGCGATTTCCCCGACACCCGAAGTTGCCCCGTACATAACGTGAAGGAGCGCCAGCAGCAGCAGCACTGAAGCGACCACGGCAAACATGCATCCGACTGTTTTCAACGTCCGCCCCGCGTCGTCTCAACCGAGTCCTGCACAGGCACTCCGCGGAACCGGCCAAAGACCCGCGGATCAGGATTCCGGCGAGCGACAAAGCCAGTCCATTTTAACGAGACGCTCCAGCTTATAGTCCGGCAACGAAGCTACCCTGCTGCGCCACGCCCGGTCGGCCTCTGGAAGAACGCTAGCTGCGAGCGCCCAAAGTCGACATTAGAGATTAGACGCATCATCTGTATTACGTAGGCTGTGCCTAGAATCCCCTTGAGCGCAACTCGAAGCGGCCGGAATCGGATGGCGTTGACGCTGGCTGCCAAGCCCGGCTCGCCAGCGGATGCGTTTACTCTGTAACTTCCAACAGCCTTCGCAAGATCCCACCGGTCTTGCAACTGGACCTCATGCCGGACAAGAGTCAGCTCGCTCCGCTGAGACAGTGCCTCGAAGGTCTCGGGGTACCACCTCCCGACATGGTTGGGAGGCATGTCGAAATACTTTAGCTCGCGCTCGTTGAAATCGATCCATGCGCCGTTAGGTACAGACAAGCAGAAATAGCCGCCTGGCCGAAGTAGCACGCTGAGGGCCTTAAACACATCGATCACGTTTGCCATGTGCTCGATCGACTGAAAGGCAAATATATAGTCGAAGTAGCCAAGTGCGTCACCGCGCCCGGCGAGCTCCAGTACGTCAGCTCTTTCCGCAGCGACGCCAAGCGCTCGAAGCCGTTCTACAGAGTAGGAAGAGTAGTCCGTCGCGAAAAGTTCTGGACTCCCCAATTCATGTGCCTTCCTTAGCTTTTTGATGAAGGCGCCCGTTCCCGCACCGATCTCCAGTATTCGCGGAGTCCGCGTCTGCGCGGAAGCCAGCATGAACTGCAGCGCTCTGTCGTATTCCCACCGATCGCTCGGGTAGTGCGGCTGTCCCAGGATGATCTCGTAGAAGCTCTTATCCCCGGCCACGTAGGGAACGGGAAAGGCGAACTTGCAAGCTCCGCATCGAAGCACGTCACACGTGTCTCTACCCCACAATCGATCGATTGTGCGAACCAATCGTTCGTGGGTGTGCCGGTCGCGCCGAGCAGAAACGAAGTGCTCTGCCGCTTGCCTCGAAGTGACGGTACGAAGAATCTCGGTATCTCGCGCCTTACAAATTGGGCACGCGTTCGCGAGCTGCGTCTGAACAGGAGGCCTCATTAGGCAGCCCGAGTATCCGGACGGTCGTTAGTTCGGCTACTCTCGTGATCAGAGGTCCTCGCTGTAGCGAACGACCTCATGCCGAGCAGTAGTCCGACCGGAACGTAGAGATAACGGTCGTAGACCGCATTCTGCCACAGCCCTTGAATGAGCCAAGCTCCAACAGAGAACGCGAGAGCGAGTGCCAGTCCGCGTAGTGATGTGTTTAGCAGTTTGTCCAGCGAGAGCTTCCAGGCTAGGTAGAAAGTCGCAGCTATATAGACGGCGAAAGTACCCAAGACGTCGATCCCGCCCGATTGGGCAAGTTGCAGGTATATGTTGTGAGCGTGCCTGACGTTGCGCATCCCGGTTCCCAGCAGGGGGCTCTCCTTGAAGTCAGTTATCGCCCGATCGTACATTTCAATCCGCTCCGCATCGCTTGCGCCAACCGACTCTTCACCGGTGAGGCGGTGGAGACCACGCAACAGATCCGCCGATCTGGTCTCACTTGACGCCGCTACCCAGACCCCCGCAAAAACCGCCAGCGCGGCTAAGACCACGATTCGCGAACGCAGTATGCGCCCCTGAAACAGCATCTGAATAACAATGACAACCGCGGAGCAAGCGATTCCGGCGCGGGAGCCGGAGACCAGCACTCCCAGCAACAGGAGAATCACTTCGGCAGCAAGAGCCAGGCGCGCCACCAAGCGTCGCGAGTTGCCGAAGTAGAAGAGCGCGACGGGAAGCGCCATCGCGCATACTAATGCCAGATGATTCGGATGGCTGCTCAGACCCGAGAACCGGTCACTTCTGGTGTCGCCAGTCAGGAGGAGACTAAACGCCGTGATCTTCAGGAAGTCGGTCACACCAGCCAGCGCGTTGAGCGCCGCGAACGCGATCCAAACATTACTGAAAAGAGCCAAGCGCTCAGCCGAAGTGGCGTACATCGATATCAGTAGTGGCACTCCCACGAGTGCGGTCAGAAATTCCGCGGCAGCTATCAGGTTGGTCCGCGTATCTGGCTGAACGCCGATGGAGGACAGAACCGCGAAGACGGACATCAATAAGGAGCAGGCTACAAACCAACCCGGAAGCGCTCCGGAAGGAGGGCCAAAAAAAGCCAGACGTGGCAGCGTAATGATCGCGACGGCCAGCAGAAAGGCATCTGTCAGAGCAACGTGCGCTGATGGCCTGACTCCGTTCATGGTTACAGTCGCCAGCGCTCCTGCGAGTAGAGCGACCGCGATCGCTGACAGTGCTGACAGGTCTTCTCCAAAGCGGGAGTGCCAGAACAGCGCGAAGGCAGCAAGCAGAACCATCAGCAGCGCAGGCAGGTGGTCCAGCAGGCCTGCCAGCAGCAGAGTTATGTCGAGCGTCGTACCGAGCATCAGCGGATTGTGTGGTGGGTGAAACTCTTCGTGTGGCTAGCGTGCAACCATGGCTGTTGGCTAAAGATGATCGTCTCTGCCGTTCATCCTCAAGGCCGGCGATTCGCTGCGCCCCTCATCCAAGTAGTCCCGCGGCGGGTCCGGCTCGATGCGCGAGCGAGACGCCTCGATCTGTTCGAACTCTTGGCGGAGTCCGATGGCCCTGCGCCAGACCTGAATGGCGGAGAACATCAGGAGCGGGACCAAGATCGCCGCCAGAGCGCAGTCCACCATGGGCCGCGGACTGTACTTGCGGTCCGGCACGACGGGCGGTTCAATTACGTCGAACGCGAATTCGACCTCGGCCTGAGCTGTTGTTCGTTTCTGAATCTGAAACGCAATGAACTCATAAAGCTCCGTCTGCAGCATTGGGTCGGTGGTCCTACTCACTTCCTCCGTCATCGAGTTGATGGCAGAGGTACTAGTTTGTGCGGTCTGAGCCCGCAGTTGATCCCGAAGTGCGTCGACATAATAGCCCAACATGACCTTGGCCTGCGCGGGACTTCGGTCGATGAAGCCAATCGATAGAGTCCCATTCTTCAAGTTGTAGTCCGAGTCGAAATGGTCCTTCATGGCTTCGTACAGCTTCCAAGGTGTATCCTCGTTGTATTCCTTCGAAAGTCTAGCTAGGAGTCCGTGAGTCCGTATCAAGTTGGACGTGAATTTGAAGCTGTTCATTATCGCAATATACTTCTCAGCGTCCATCTCCTGCTCATCGCCAGCCCCCCCGGTAAGCTGACTTACGAGTCCCTTCGCTTCCCCTAGCGGGCCTTTGGTGTCAGAAGCTGGCCGGATGATCGCGCGTGCCCGGTACGTCTCGTCCAGGACAAACTTTGTGACTACTCCGGTAAATACCACCACCACGAGTGTGCAAAGCGTCACCAACTTCCACCAGTCTCTGATGAGTGACCAGTACTCGAAGAGGCCTCCCTCTTCACGTGATGAAACGACCCCGATATGGGGCTTCGAGAGCGCACTGTTTGGCGACGGTTGGGCGTTCGCATCTGGTGAATCGGCCGAGAGCAGCCCCCTATGTCTGAGTGTTTCATTGGCCATCTGGTTTATGCCTCTTTAGAAGACTAGCAATGCTTGCTGGGAACGCGGCTGCGACGCTTATCGAGCTTCAGCCGATGAGCGCTAGCGGCGAGCCACCAAGGCGAGCTTGTTGCCGAATCGCCCGAGCAACAGATTGCTGGTCCGGAACCCAGCGCGAAAAAGAGCAAACAACGGCGGTGAGTCGAACCACCCGAACCAGCGATATGGCTGATGCGGGTAGTACATCAACGTGCGTCGAAGGGCTATTTGCGCAAAGCCCTCGCCGCGCAGACATTCGGCCACCCGCTCTGGCCGCAGACGCTTCACCTGATTGCCCGCATCTTCAACATCCTCCGCAATCCCGAGCCACACCGCGAGGCGGGTGATCGCGGCGTCGGCCGGGTCCATGATGATCACGCCCAACCGCGCGACCCGGGCCATTTCGCGCAGCGCGCGCTCCGGGTCCTCTAGGTGATGCAATCCATCATGGACCGCAACCAGGTCGAAACTGCGATCAGG
>JBGPUE010000071.1:0-19606 GCA_041491005.1 Binataceae bacterium (SeqCode)
CCCAGCTCATCGAGCGCCTCGCGCACCGTCGCCTGATAGCGCTCCCAGCTCGCCTCGCATCGATGCGGTGCGAGCACAAAGCCCAGGATGCGCCGCGCACCGCCGCGCGCGATCTCGTGGATCGCGTCGCGGAGATACGGCTGCCAATTGCGCATCCCAAGGTGCACCGGGATGCGCGGTCCATCGCGCCACAGGGCGGTGCGCAGCGCGACTGCCTGTTTGGTCGTCAGTTCGTTGTACGGCGAGCGCCCGCCAATCGCTTCATAGTGACGGATGACTTCCTCGTATCGCTCGCGCGGAACAGGGCGGCCGCGCAGCACGCCGTCGAGAAACGGGCGCACTTCTTCGGGTGCGGTGGGGCCGCCGAAACCGATCATCAAGACGGCGTCGCAGCGGGGACGCATCTTCAGAGGCGGCGCGCGCTCATCTCGTGAACCGCATCGACGAGCGCGATCACGTGATCGATCGGCGTCTCGGGCAGGATGCCGTGGCCGAGGTTGAAGATGTGTCCCGGGCGGCCGCCGGCCTGATCGAGAATCGCGCGAGCGCGGGTTCGGATCTCCGCGACGTCGGCGAACAGCGCGATCGGATCGAGATTGCCCTGCACACCGACGCCTGCGCCCAGCCGCGTCCACGCCTCGGCCAGATTGACGCGCCAATCCAGCCCGATCACGTCGCCGCCCGCCTCGCGCATCAGATCGAGCAGGTTGCCGGTGATCGTGCCGAAATGGATCAGCGGCATGTCCGCTGGAATCGCGGCGATCGCAGCCGCGGTGTGCGGCAGCACGAAGCGCCGATAGTCATCGGGTCCGAGGCTGCCAACCCAGCTATCGAAGAGCTGCACGACGTCGGCGCCTGCTTGGATCTGCATGTTGAGATACTCGCCCGTGATCCGCGCGAGCAGTTCCATCAGCCGATGCCAGGTTTCAGGTTCCCGGTACATCAGCGTCTTGGTCGCGCGGTACTGGCGCGAGCCGCCGCCCTCGATCAGGTATGACGCGAGCGTGAAGGGTGCGCCGGCGAAGCCGATGATCGGGGTCTTACCGGCCAAGGCCACTCGCGCGATCTTGATCGCTTCAGCGACGAAGCCAAGCCGTTCCACGACGTCGAATGACGGGATCTGCTCGAGCTGCTGCGCAGTTCGCACCGGCCGATCGATCATCGGCCCGTCGCCGGTCTCGTAATGCAGCCCGACCTCCATCGGGACCAGCGGCAGCAGGATGTCGGCGAAAATAATGGCTGCGTCCACACCCAGCCGCTGAGCAGCGGTGACGGTCACTTCCGCCGCCAGCGCCGGGGTCTGGCACAGTTCGAGAAACGAGTGCCGCGCGCGCACGCGCATGAACTCCGGCATGTAGCGCCCCGCCTGGCGCATCAGCCAGATCGGTGTATAAGGCACCGGCTCACGGTGGCATGCCCTGATCAGCGGATGGTCGCGGAAGATCGCGCTGTGGGCAGGAGCTGGTGTGCGAGGCCTCGTCGGCCGGGCCTGATCGGCTTCAAGTGTTACTTGAATTTTGCCAGAGACGCGTTTCGCGTCCAGAATCGCACGGCCGCGATTCGCGATCTCCTTGATCAGATGGCCGAGCCTGGGATGCGCCGGTTCGAGGTCGACCCCGACCCCTCTGGCGCGCAGTGCTTCGGAGCAGACCGGGCCGACCGATGCCACTACCATCGCGGCCAGCGCGCGCCGGAACTCCGGCTCGATGCCTTCGGCTTCCGCCATCTGCATCACGTTGATCACTTGGTTCTGGCTGGTGAACATCGCGACGTCGGCGCCGCGCGCGGCGATGGTCTTCAGCGCTGCGCGCAGCGGTCCGCAATCGTGGGGCATCGTCCAGCGGTAGACCGGCACGATCATCACGAGCGCGCCGCGCGCCTCGAGCCCCGCGATCAACTCGCGGTTGGACGCGCCATACTCCTGCACCGCGACGCGCTTGCCGCGGAGATCGATTCGCGCGGCAAGGGCCGCCAGCAGCTCGCGCCAGGTATTCGGCTCTCCCACCGCGATGGTCGGAATCAGTTCCAGCTCGCGCAGCGCATGCACCGGCTTGGGTCCGCGCGCGACGATGCATGCGCGCCCAAGCGCAGCGATCAACGCTGCACGCGGATGGCGCAGTTCCATCGCCTTGAACAGCGCGCGGGTGCCGACGCCGGTGAGGAGAATCGCGACGTCGATTTCACCGGCGAGCAGCGCGCGTGCGAACTCGAACGCCGCGGCATTGTCTTCCAGCGGCACCTCGCGCATCGAGGGCGCGACGATCGGACGTCCGCCCAGCCGCTCGATCATCGCGGCGGTCTCCGCCGCCATCCGGCTTTCGAACGCGACGATCGTCAATCCGCCTAGCAGCGCGGTATCGGTTTCGGACGTGTTCTGAAGAGTCGTGTCCATCGGGGCGAGCGCGCGATGCTCGAAACTATCTTGCGTGGCTCAATCCGCGATGTCTAGCGTGGCCGAACGCGCTTTGCGGGTGCTGCGCGCGGTATGTTACCACTCAGCGCCTGGAGGCTTTTTCCATGGCCCAGTCGGTGGTTTTGCTCAGCAAACAGGATCAGGTCGCGACGGTGACACTCAACCGTCCGGAGTCGCTTAACGCCTTCAACCACGAGTTGCGCACCACGTTCTGCGACGTGATGCTCGGCTTGCGCGAAGATCAGGACGTCAAAGCGATCATCGTCACCGGCGCAGGCCGGGCGTTTTCAGCCGGGCTCGATTTGAAGGAAATCAGCACTGCGAGCCTGCGCGAACGCAGCAACGTCACCTTCATTTCGGTGCTCGATGACATGGCCGTGCCGGTGATCGCCGCGGTCAACGGCTACGCGATTACCGGCGGCTTCGAACTGGCGCTCGCCTGCGATGTGATCATCGCTGCCGAGGGAGCCGCGTTCGCCGACACGCACGCGCGGGTGGGTGCGATGCCGGGCGGCGGAATGTCGGTACGTTTGCCGCGCGCGGTCGGAATCCGCAAAGCGAAGGAGTTGTCGCTCACTGGCAACTACCTCAGCGCCGAAGAGGCGCAGCGCATGGGCCTCGTCAACCGCGTAGTACCCAAAGATCAGCTGATGACGGTGGCGCGCGAGCTCGCCGCCCAGATCGCCAGCGCCGATCAGATGGTGGTGCGCGGGATGAAGCGCCTTATCGACATGGCGAGCCAGACCACGGTGGCCGAGGGGCTGCGGCTGGAGCAGGACTTCTTCAACGCCTTCAACCTCAGTGATCATCCGCCCGATTTGGCCAAGCGCCGCCTCGAGGTTCAGGCGCGTGGACGATCGCAGGCGTCGGCCAAGCCTAGATAGGAGATCGAGATGACGCGACGATTAGTCTCAAACGCAGTACTGCTTGCGCTGGCTGCCTGCATTGCTACGGCTGGTGCCCGAGCCCAAACAGCCTCCAATCCGGACGGCACGGCGCAGGTGGCGGAGATACCTGCCGATCAGATTCCGCCGGCGATCCGAGACGCAGTCAACGCGCCCGATCGTCCAGCCGACGACAAGGCGCTGGATGAGGGACGTCAGCCCGCGCAGATGCTCGCGTTCTTCGGCATCGCTCCCGGAATGCAAGTGGAGGACCTCTCTGCCGGTGGCGGCTACACCACCGAATTGCTCGCGCGGGTGGTAGGCAAGGACGGCAAGGTCTATTCGCAAAACGGCGAGTTTCCCGAGAAGTTCAAGAAGATTCTCGACGCTTGGAAGCAACGCCTCGCCAAGCCGGCGCTGGCCAACACCGTGGCGGTCGAGAAGCCGTTTAGCGCTGGCGATCTCCTGCCCGTCCAGCCCGGCTCACTGGACGCGGTCGTGATGGTGCTCAACTATCACGATCTGATCGGGGAGAAGGCCGATATCGGCAAGATCAACGGCGAGATCTTCAACGCGCTGAAGCCGGGTGGCGTTTACGGAATCGTCGATCATAGCGCGCAAGCGGGATCGGGAATCCGCGATGTCTCCACGCTACATCGGATCGATCAGGCGGTGGTGATCGAGCAGGCCCGCCAGGCGGGCTTCCAGCTCGCGGCTACCTCGAGTGCGCTGAAACACCCAGAGGACGATCGTACCTGGTTCGTCTTCAAGCATCGTGGCGAGACCGATCGATTCATGCTCAAGTTCGTCAAACCCTAGCCGCGGAGACTGCGAGGGTCAGCGATGAAGGTTGGATTATTCACCATCGGCATCGGCGGCGGCGCGCGTACCGATGTGATCATGGAGGCTGCGCGCCACGCGGAGCGGCTCAACTTCTCGACCCTGTGGGCGGCCGAGCACGTCGTGCTCTTTGACCGGCAGGAATCGAAGTATCCCTACTCTGAGAGCGGTGAGTTCGCCGTGTCAGGCGATTTTGACTGGCTCGATCCGTTCCTGACGCTGAGCTACGCGGCTGCGATTACCAGCCGTATCCGGCTCGCCACCGGGATATGTCTGGTTCCCGAACACCACCCGCTGATTCTCGCCAAGCAGATCGCAACGCTCGATCGGCTGTGCGGCGGGCGTTTCGCGCTCGGCGTCGGCATCGGATGGTCCGCGGCGGAGTTCGAGGCGCTTGGGATTCCGTTCGAGCGGCGCGCCGCGCGCACTCGCGAGTACATCACGCTGATGCGCAAGCTGTGGAGCGAGCAATCGACCACCTTCAAGGGCGAGTTCACCGACGTCAAGGCGGTGCGCGCCTATCCCAAGCCCGCGGCGGGCGCGAAGCTGCCGATCCTGTTCGGCGGCGAAAGCATGCCCGCGCTGCGCCGCGTCGCCGAATACGGCAACGGATGGTACGGCTTTAATCTCAATCCTGATGAAGCCGCAGCCAAGATCGCGAAACTGCGCAGCCTGATTCGCGAGAATAAGCGTGATCCTGCCGAAATCGAGATTGTGGTCTCGCCATACCTCAAGCCCTGCGCGCCCGATGATCTGAAGAAGTATCGTGCGGCCGGGGTTGACGAAGTTGCCTGGCTGTTCGACGCCCCGCGATCGATCAAAGAGATTGGGCCAAAGCTCGAGCAGATCGCGCGCTCTTACGTCGAGCCTGCGGCGGCGCTGAAGTAGCGCACCAAGGAGACCCATGATTCGCGCCAGCATGTTCTATCTGCCATCGGTCGGTACCCGCGCCGAGGTCGAACGCGGGATGGCCGGCGCTAGCAATGAGCTTTACCAGCGGATGCTCTCAGACCTGCGCGATCAGACGCAGCTTGGCGATCAGCTTGGCTACGAATCGGTCGCCTTCACCGAACATCATTTTCACATCGAGGGTTTCGAGCTCTCGAATAATCCGGTGCTGCTCGACGCGTTCGTCGGCCTGCAGACCAAGCGCATCAAGGTCGGCCAGCTCGGCATCGTGCTGCCCGCCAGCAATCCGATCCGTGTGGCGGAAGACATCGCGATGCTCGATCACATGACCGGCGGGCGCGCGGTCGCGGGCTTCGCGCGCGGCTACCAGCGCCGCTGGGTCGACGTCATGGGCCAGCAGAACTACGGCGTGCATGGCGTCAAGCCGGGCGAGCACGACGAGGTTGATCGCGTCAACCGTGAGGCGTTCGAGGAGTCGTTCAAAATCATCAAACTCGCGTGGACCAAGGAGACTTTCAGCTACCAGGGCAAGTACTGGAAGATTCCCCCGGAGCAAACCCCATGGACGCTCGAGGCGACGCGCCAATGGGGCAAAGGCGTTGAGAACGGAATCGTGCGCGAGATTGGCGTGGTGCCCAAACCGCTCCAGAAGCCGTATCCGGCGCTCTTCCAGCCCTTCGCCTCCAGCGAGCGCACGATTCGATGGTGCGCGCGCGAGAACGTCACGCCGGTGCTGCCCCAGATGCGCGAAGATTTGCAACGCCAGCTGTTCGACATCATGGTCGAGGAGTCGGCGGCGGCGGGGCACACGCTCAAGTTCGGCGAGCAGATGGGATTGCTGCGCGACGTGATCATTGCCGACAGCGATGCCGAAGCGCGCCGGCTATGGAACGACTCGGGCGCCTTCATCGGCGCATCGTGGTTCGCGCCGTTCGGTTTCGCCGAAGTGCTGAAGGATCCGAAGACCGGCGAGGCGCCGGATACCGATTCGCTGTTCAAACGCGGACTCGCGCTGGTCGGTACGGTCGATACGGTGAGCCGTCAGCTCGAGGAGTTAGTCAAACACGCGCCCGATCCGCACATCTTCGCATGGATGTACGTCAGCGCGGTGCCCAACGCCACGATGATGCGCTCGATCGAGCTGTTCGCGACCAAGGTGATGCCGCGATTCGCGTAGATCGCGCGTCGCACTTACGGATTGGCCAGGATTTCCTTCGCGCGCGCGACGTCGTCGGCAATCTGCCGGCTGAGCGCTTCGGCCGATTCGAACTTCTGTTCGATTCGAATCCGCTCGACGAATTCGAGCTTCACCCTCATCCCGTAGAGGTCGCGATTGAAATCGAAGATGTGCGCTTCGATCGATCGAGAGGTCTCGCCGAAGGTCGGGCGCATCCCGATGTTGGTGATCGCCGCGAAACCGCCGTCGGGCAGAATCATGCGGGTCGCATAGACGCCGTCTGGCGGGACGCACTCGGTGGCAGGCTCGAGATTCGCGGTGGGGAAACCGATCTTTCGCCCGCGTTCGCGGCCATGCACGACGGCGCCGGCCAGGAAATGATGCCGCCCGAGCAGCGCTGATGCCGCACGCAGCTCGCCCTTGCCGATCAGCTCGCGAATCTTGGTCGAGCTGACCTCGACGCCTTCGAGCTTCACGGGTCCGACCACGGTCGTCTCAAAGCCGAACTCGCGCCCCAGCTCGACCATCACCGATGCGTTGCCCGCGCGATTGTGGCCGAAGCTCACCGTGTGGCCGACGACCACCGCGCGCACGCCGATCTTGCCCATCAGGTACGAGCGCACGAACTCTCGCGGCGTCAGAGCGCTCAGCTCGCGGGTGAAGCCGACCACCAGCACGCCATCGATTCCCGAGCGCCGCAGCAGGTCGAGCTTGTCCTCGGCCGTGAGAATCAAGCGCGGCGCGCGCTGTGGGAAGAGCAACTTCGCCGGCAGCGGATCGAATGTCAGCGCGAAGGCGGTGCCGCCGGCCGCATGCGCATGATCGATCGCGGTTTTGAGGATCGCGCGATGTCCCAGGTGGACACCGTCGAAGTTGCCCAGCGCCACCACTGGATGGGGCTGGGCGGGCAACTTGTCGAGATCGCGGATGATCTCCATGCGCAGGAGTCCGCGGCGTGCGCCGCTAGTTCTCTAGATCCCTCAGCATCGCGCTCGCCAGCGTCGCTTCCGGCGCCGCGGTGTGATCGGCGAGCAGCTTCTGCAGCGTCAGGCGGGCGTCGATCTTGTCGTTGAGCCTTACGAAGGCCTGGGCCTCGCGCAGCAGCGCGGCGCTGGAGTAACGCCCTTTGGGGAAGCGCATTACCAGATCATTGAGTTGCAGGATCGCCTGATCGTACTTGCCAACCTCGAAGAATGCGTTCGCCGAAAAGTACTCGGACGGTTCGCTGAGCTCGGACTTGGGATACTTCTTCTGCAGCGTGGTGAATTTCGCGATCGCCACCGGATACTTGCCGTCCTTCATCGCGGCGAGACCTTCGCGATACACCTTCGCGCCGGAGCCAGAGGTGCTTGCCGCTTCTTCGATCGCCGCATCGAGGTCGCTCAGCCATGCGGGCGGCGATGACGAGGCGCTGGCGCCGGCCCCCGACCCTGATGCGGCGGGTGGTGCGGCCGGCCCGCTTGGCGCGGCGGTCGCGGCATTGCTCGCCTGCAACGCGCTGACGGCGGCCTCGATTTTGCCGAGCCGGTCGTCGAGCGACGCCAGCTGCTTGGCAGCGTCTCCACTGCCCGCGCCGCTGCGCTTGAGCTCCTCGATCTGGTCCTGCAGGCGCCGATTGCGCTGCTCGAGCTGGGCAACCTGCTGGCGGTCCGTGGCAACCATGTCACGCAGCTGGAGCTGGTTGTTGTTGAGCGCATCGACGTCCGCCCGCGTGCTGCATCCGCACAGGCCTGCCGTCACGCAAAGCGCGATGGCCGCGCTACGCCAATCTGTGATCACGCGCGCTCCTTCCGGTTGGTCCAAAGATCTACTGGCTTACGACGAAACGTGCGCGCCGGTTGCGCGCCCAACAGCTCTCGGTGTGATCGGTGCAGACCGGCAGCTCCTTGCCGTAACTGATCGTCGAGACCCGATCGGCTGAAACGCCCATCGTACTCAGATAGTCCTTGGTGGCCTGCGCGCGCTTGGCGCCCAGCGCGATGTTGTATTCCTCGGAGCCGCGCTCGTCGCAATGCCCTTCGACCTGCACGCGGCTGCCCGGATTCTTGGTCAGCCACGCCGCGTTGGAACGCAGGATCTGCGAATCCTCGGGACGAATGGTGAATTCATTGTAGTCGAAGTGGATGTCCATCAGAGGCCCGCTGGCGTTTTCAGCCCCCAGCGTGCCTTTCTGGAACTGCTCGAGCGAACTCTTGCCGCCGATTCCTTCCTCGCCCAGCCCGCCTCCCCCCGGCCTGGTGCCGAGGCCCGGCTCGGGTTTCTTGGAGGAACATCCGCCGAGCGCGAAAACGGCAACGACCAGCACCATCGCGCCGACACGGATAAAGGAATCTCGTCTAGCCACCCAACCACCACGACCAGCTTGGACTGGTATCATCACCCAAATCCTCCGTAATCGGTCCTGTAATTTTGCCGCTCTCCACCAGCATTAGATAGAGCCTTTGGCGGCCGCTGCGATTTGAACTAAAGAGCAGGTAACGTCCGTCCGGCGACCAACAAGGCGACTCGTTGGTTCCTGCATCCTGCGTCAGCTTGGTCGGGTCGCCTCCTTTGAGCGGAATCAGGTTGATATCAAAGACGCCGTCGTGCCGGTTCTGATAGGCGAGCATGTCCCCCTTGGGCGAGAAGGCAGGATTGCTGTTGTAGCTCCCGCTATACGTCAAACGCCGCGCCTCGCCGCCACCAAGGCTCATCAGGTAGATCTGCGGATTCCCCGTGCGATCGGAGGTGAACGCGATCGATGCGCCATCAGGCGAGAATGCCGGTGTCACGTTGATCACGCGCCCGCTGGTCAGTTGGCGCCGGACCTGTCCGAGCTTGTCGAGCAAATAGAGGTTGGAGGCGCCCTCGCGCTCAACCACCGCCACGATCTGCTGGCCGTCAGGCGAAAGCGCGCCGCCGATCAGGTTGCCCTGCGCGAGCCGAATCGCCCGCTCGGTGCGGCTGCCGAGATTTACCAGGTAAAGCGCCGGCGCGCCGGTCTTGTAGGACGTATAGAGCATCTCGCGGGCACTGCGATCGAGGCTCGGGAAGAGATTGATGGTCGGATTGTTGGTGATCCTGAATAGATCAGTGCCGTCGATCGAGCGCGTATAGACTTCCTTGAAGCGCCCGCCATGCGTCGAGACGAATGCGATCAAGGTGTCGAAGGGACCGCGAACGCCGGTGATCGATTGCAACACCCCGTCGGCGAACTTGCGCGCCATCCGCGGCACGTCGCCCGGGCCGCCGCGGAAGCGCTTGCCCATCAGCTGGCGCTGCTGGGCGACGTCGTACAGCAGCGCTTCGAGCGTCACCTCGCTGCCGCGTATCGTAACTGCGCCCTTGACCAGAAACTCGGCGTTGATTGAGCTCCAGTTGGCGAAGTTGAATTGGCGGAATTCGTAACCGCTGGCCTGCGAATCCTCGATGTAGGCGTCGGAGTTGATGGTGCGGAAGTAGCCGCTCAATTCGAGATCATGTGCGAGCGTGGTCACGAAGTCACCCGATACTTGATGTTGCTCGTCGCCGCCGAGACTCTTGAGCGCTGGCAGCGCGATCGAGGCAAGTTTCGATCCCGGCCCGATGATCTCCATTTTGATCTGCGCTCGGGCCGGCGCGGCGATCGCGATGACGCAAAGGATCGCGCCAAGCAGAAATTTCAGGTTGCGCATCATGCCACTTCCGATGGTTGGGCGAAGCCGTCCGCTCAGGACAAGGCGAACGCGCTGTGCTCGCGCGGATTCAAGAGTTCAACTCGCCCAGCTTGAACAGCGCCTCGATTCCTTGCCCGAACTGCAATCGATACTGTTGCGGCGGGGCGGGGAAGGGCGCCGCGCGCTTGATGGCCCGCACCACCGAGTCATCGTACGCTGCATCATTGGAGCTCTGGGCGATTTTGACCTGGGTCAACTCACCGTCTGCGCCAATCGCGAAGGAGACGGTGGTCGCGAGGTCATTGTTGCCGCCCGAAAACGTCCACGCCTTCTTAATCCGCTCCTGCACCGTGCGATAGTAAAGCAGAAAGTCGAGGTTGCTTTGAACACCGGCGCTGCCTTCGCCCGCTCCGATACCCGCGCCTCGCCCCGCGCTCGCCACGCTCGCCACCACTGGCCCGTCGCCCTTGGCCGTCGATGACGTTGCGGTATCGGCCTCGGTGTCGTCCGCGTCTTCCTCTTCCGTGGCCTTCTTGTTTTGCGCCGCCAGATGCTCGGCGAGCAGTTTCTCCTTGAGTTTCGCCAATCGCTCCTTCACGCCCGGGGTGGGCGTGGCCTTCGCAATTTCGATCGATGGTTTTGCGCGCGGCGTGGCTTTCGCTTCAGACTTGACCGGCTTCGGAGTCGGTTTCGCCGGCGCCGGAGTCACGGGCGGTTTGGGCTCGGGGGTTGGGGTCGCTTCAAGAGCCGGCGTGGGCGTCGGCGTCGCGATTGGACTGGGCGTCGGCGTCGCAATCGAATTGAGCGCGATCGCCGCGCGATCGTCGTCAGGTGGCGGCTTGATTGGCGGTTCGATCTTGGGCGGCTCGGGATGCGGCTGCTCAGCTTGCGGGAGCGGCTGCTTGCGAGCCGTCTGCGACAAGCGCGGCAGATGCGTGCCGAGGTCGCCGGCCGGGATCGAATCGACAATTTTGACCGTATACGAGGGTGGCGGCGTGAAGTGCGTTTTCAAGTAACGCGGAACTACGAATAGCGCCAGCGCCGCGACGGCCACATGTCCCAGCGCGGAGATCAGGATCGAACCGGCGTAGCCCCGGCGATCACGCCGCTGCGCGGACTCAGGGGTGGAGGTTTCCACTTCCGCGCCTTTCCGGCGCCGCCGGTTCCTCCCCTCCGGCCGGCATCTGGGTCACCATTCCGACGTTCTCGATACCGGCGGCCTTGATCGCCGCCATCGTGCGCACCACGTCGCCGTATGGCACCTGATCGTCGGCGCGAATGAAGACCTGGCGGTCGGGGCGCTCAGCCGCAATCGCCGTCAGCTTGCGCGTCAGGTCGCTGGGCGTCATTCGGGTGTCGTTGAGGTAGACATCGCGCCCGCGAGTGATCGAGACCACGAACTGCTGTTCCGCGCCGGGCAGCGCTGCGCCCTTGACCTTGGGCAGATCCACTTCCACGCCCTGCTGGATGATCGGCGCGGTGACCATGAAGATAATCAGCAGCACCAGCATCACGTCCACCAGCGGTGTGACGTTGATCTGTGAAACCAGCGAGCCGCGTGTGCCGGGGTCGAAAGCCACGATGACCGCTCAGGAGAGGAAGTGCCGCTCGGCGATATTGAGAAACTCAGAGGTGAAGTTGTCCATCTCGGTGGCGAGCACGCGCACCCGCGCGGTCAGATAATTGTAGAACATCTGCGCGGGGATCGCCGCCACCAGCCCAACGGCGGTTGTGATCAGCGCCTCCGCGATGCCGGGAGCGACGGCCTGGATGCTCGATGAATGCGATGCGGATAGTCCCAAAAACGCGGTCATGATTCCCCATACCGTGCCGAACAGCCCGATGAACGGGCAGGTCGAGCCGGTAGTGGCCAGGAAGGTGATGCCGTACTCGAGCTTGGTCAGCTCGACGTTGGTCTCACGCTTCATCGCGCGCGTGACATTCTCGACGCCGCCAAGTTCAGTTGAGAAGCCGGGCTCGGCATTGACGACTTGGCGTTTGGCGCGTGTCAGACGGAGCAGTTCCTGGTAGCCGGCGCGAAAAACCGCCGCGACCGGGCTGCGCTTGAGGTATGCGCAGGCGGTGTCGATCGCGGCCAGGTTGCGCGATTGCCAGAACAGCGCGTCGAACTTCTTCGATTGGCGGCGCGCCTGCGAGATCTGCATCAGCTTGTAGATGATAATTCCCCAGCTGCCGACCGAGAATGCGACCAGGGTCCAGAGCACGAGCTGCACCACCGGCCCCGTGCTCATCAGCATCTGCACGACACCCGGAACCGCAACACCACCCGCGTCCTGCACCATAACGTTCCGAAACTGTCTCCTGAGGCTCGACGATCAATTTACGTTCCGCGAGATCGGTGCGCAATCCATCGGCGCTGATGGCGAAGGCGAACCGGTTCGCGAACGATCAGCAGCGAGCATCTCCGGCTTGCCGCAAACCGCAAAGCTCGCAGCCGAGCGCCCGATAGCTTGATAGCGATCGCGCGCGCACACTATCCTATCGAGCGCGGAAGTCGCGTCAGGAGGTTCGTAACAGTGGCAACCAGGATCGCGATTAACGGCTTTGGCCGAATCGGCCGGATGTTCTATCGCGCGGCGCTGCTCAAGAAGGAGCTGGAGGTGGTTGCGGTCAACGACATTACCGATCCGCCGACGCTGGCGCATCTGCTCAAGCATGACTCGATTCACGGCTCGCTCAAGCAGCGGGTCAAGGCCGAGGGCAATCAGATCATGGTCGACGGCCGCGCCATCCAGGTGCTCGCCGAGCGCGATCCATCCAAGCTGCCGTGGAGCAAGCTCGGCGTCTCGCTGGTGGTCGAGTCGACGGGATTGTTCACCGCGCGTGACAAGGCTGCGATGCATCTGAGCGCCGGCGCCAAAAAGGTCGTGATCAGTGCGCCGGCCGACGGCGCCGACGCGACGCTCTGCCTCGGCGTCAACGATGCGTCATATGATCCAGCGAAACATCACGTAGTCTCCAACGCTTCGTGCACCACCAACTGCCTCGCGCCGATCGCCAAGGTTCTGCACGACAGTTTCGGCATCGTGCATGGCCTGATGACCACGATACACAGCTACACCTCCGATCAGATGTTGCAGGATGGGCCGCACAAGGATCTGCGGCGCGCGCGCGCAGCGGGGCTCTCGATGATCCCGACCTCGACCGGCGCAGCCAAGGCGATCGGGTTGGTGCTGCCCGCTCTCAAAGGCAAGCTCGATGGCATTGCGATTCGCGTGCCGACTGCCAACGTCTCGGTCGTCGATCTTACCGCCACCGTCGAGCGCGACGCGGACGAGAAATCGATCAACGCCGCGATGAAGAAGGCCGCCGACGGCGAACTCAAGGGCATCCTTGAATATTGCGACGCTCCGCTGGTCTCCTCCGATTTCAACGACAACCCGGCCTCTTCAATCTTCGATGCGCCGCTGACGAAAGTTCTCGACAAGCGGCTGGTGAAGATCTTCTCCTGGTACGACAACGAATGGGGCTACTCGAACCGCCTGGCCGATATCGCCGCGCTGATCGCCGCCAAGCTCTAGCGCGCGATTGGAACGCGCTTCGATGGCCATCCTTCCGCTTACCGCTTTAGACCTCAAAGGCAGGAAGGCCCTGGTGCGATGCGACTTCAACGTGCCGCTCGATGGGACGCGCATTGCCGACCCGAGCCGCATCGACGCGACGCTTGACACGATTCGCCACATCCTCGCGCACGGCGGCACCGCCGTGCTGTGCTCCCATCTGGGACGTCCCAAGGAGCGCACGCCCGAGCTAAGCCTCAAGCCGGTGGCGGACTATCTCACCCAGGTGCTGGGGCAAAAGGTCGCGCTCGCGCCCGACTGCATCGGTGACATCACGGGCCGCATGGTCAGGGAGCTTTTGCCTGGCCAGGCGCTGCTGCTGGAGAATCTGCGTTTCCATCGCGAGGAAGAAGCTAACGATCGCGACTTCGCGCACGAACTTGCGCGCGGCAAGGACGCCTACGTCAACGATGCGTTCGGCACGGCACATCGCGCACACGCGTCGACGGTCGGCGTCACGCGCCATCTGAGCCAGCGCGCGGCCGGCTTCCTGATGATGCGCGAACTCGAAGCTCTGCGCGTACTCACCGAAAATCCGGCGCATCCGTACGTCGCAATCCTTGGCGGCGCGAAGGTCTCCGACAAGATCGGCGTGATCCGCAATCTCCTCACGAAGGTTGACGCGATTCTGATCGGTGGTGCGATGGCGTACACGTTCCTGCGGGCGAAGGGCGTGCCAGTGGGCAAATCGCGCGTCGAGGAGGACAAGCTCGATCTCGCGCGCGATCTGATGACCGAAGCGGCCAAGGGCAAGGTACGCTTCGTGCTGCCGCTTGATCACGTATGCGCGCCGTCGCCCGATGCCGGTGATCAGGCGCGGCAAGCCGCAGAGATTCCGGACGACCTGATGGGACTCGACATCGGTCCGGCCACGGTGGAGGAATTCATCGCGGCAATCTCGGGGGCGAAGACCGTAGTATGGAACGGGCCGCTGGGCCTCTTCGAACAGCCCGCGTTTGCACATGGAACGCTCGCAGTCGGCGAGGCGCTCGCCAATAGCGGTGCGCACAGCGTGCTGGGCGGTGGCGATACCGCCGCCGCGGTCGCGGGTCAGTCATGGTCCGCCAAGTTCAGCCATATCTCGACCGGCGGTGGCGCGACGCTGGAATATCTCGAAGGCCGTGAGCTGCCCGGCGTCAAGGCGCTCGAAGTCTGAAGCGCGGCGGTAGAACGATGATGCGCAAGAAGCTGTTCGCGGCCAATTGGAAGATGAATCTCGCTTCGAACGAGGCGCGCGCGCTAATCGTGGCGCTGCGCGCCGATCTCGATCGTGACGCGGTGGCGCTCGCCGCCGATCGCGAGGTGATGGTCGCACCGCCGTTCACGTCGCTGCATGCAGCGTCGCAGGTGCTGGCCGGCTCGACGATCGCACTGGGCGCCCAGAACATGCATTACGAGGAGAAGGGCGCCTTCACCGGCGAGATCTCGGCCCCGATGCTCCGGCAGTTCGGCGTTACGTACGTGATCCTCGGGCATTCGGAACGCCGCCACGTCTTCGGCGAAAATGACGAACTGATCAACCGCAAAGTGAAGGCTGCGCTGGCCGGCCGCTTCGTGCCGATTCTGTGCGTCGGCGAGACGCTCGAGCAGCGCGATCGTGGCGATACCGCGGAAGTTGTGCTGGGGCAGCTGCAACGCGGGATGGCCGGAATCGCCGACGCCGATGCGTCGCGCGTCACGATCGCGTATGAGCCGGTATGGGCGATCGGCACCGGCCGAACCGCTAGCCCCGAGCAGGCGCAGGCGGTTCACGGCGCGATTCGGGGATTTTTGGATGAACGCTACGGACGCGAGACGGGCGCGGCGGTACGAATCCTTTATGGCGGCAGCGTGACGCCCGAGAACGTTGACTCGCTGGTCGCCAAACACGATATTGACGGCGCTCTGGTTGGCGGAGCAAGCTTGAGAGCGGAGAGCTTCATCCGCATCGTCCGCGCCCGCATCGGATAGAGCGCATCATGATGTACACGGTGGTCCTCACAATCTTTGTCCTGGTCTCCATCGCGATGACCATCACCGTCCTGCTCCAGCAGGGCAAGGGCGCGGACATCGGTGCGGTCTTCGGCGGTTCGAGCCAAACCGTCTTCGGCTCGTCGGGGGCGGGCAATTTCCTCACCAAGCTCACCGCTGTGCTCGCCGCGATTTTCTTCGCGGCGGCGCTTTACCTCGACTATTTCTCGACTGCGCGCCTTACGGGCAGCATCTTTGATCGGCCGGGGGCAAACGCCCCAGCCAAGGCCGCGCCCGCCCGGCGTGTGCCGATAATTCCGGCGCCTGCGGCTCCCGCTCCCGCATCCAGACCGGCTCCAGCCCCAGGCCACTGACCGGATCACTTGGAGCGGTTGGCGCTTCGGAGTATCTTCTCGCTCCATCTCACATCGAGCAGGCATCGATTGTGCGCGGGTGGTGGAACGGCAGACACGCTAGTTTGAGGGGCTAGTGGTAGAGATACCGTGCGGGTTCAAGTCCCGCCCCGCGCACCAGGTTCCATCCCCAATCGGAGCGGTCTGGTCGATCGCAAAACCTGCCTAGTCGGGGCACGGGTCATGGCCAAGCAATACTTCCGCGCTTCATTCTTCGGCTTTCTGCGCGAGCTGAAGCAGAACAACAATCGCCAGTGGTTCCAGGCGAACAAGCATCGCTACGATTCCGACATCAAGGAGCCGATGCTCGAGTTCATCGCGGACTTTGATTCGCGCCTGCGCAAAATTAGCCGTAACTATCGCGCCGATCCGCGGCCGATGGGCGGCTCGATGTTCCGTATCTACCGCGACGTCCGGTTTTCAAAGGACAAGAGCCCGTACAAGATTCAAGCCGCCGCCTCCTTCCATCATGCGATCGGGAAAGACGTGCACGCCCCCGGCTTCTACATTCATCTCGCCCCGGGCGAGGTCTTCGTCGGCGCCGGGATGTGGCGTCCGGAGCCGGTGGCGCTGGCGAAGATCCGCCAGGCCATCGCCGGCCAACCTGCCAAATGGAAGCGCGCAATCGGCGATCGCAAGTTCGCGGCGACCTACGAGCTCTCCGGCGATTCGCTGGTGCGGCCGCCGGCCGGCTACGATCCGAATCATCCGCTGATCGAAGATCTCAAACGCAAGGATTTCATCGCCGCCGCCGAGTTCAGCGAGCGTGAGGCCACTACCGTCGGCTTCATGGATCGCTACACGGAGATGTGTCAGGCGGCAGTGCCGCTGATGCGCTTCCTCACATCGGCGATGGAGCTGCCCTGGTAGCCGGGGCAGCGCCAGCCGCAATAGTCGGCTGACTTGCGTCCGGCTTCCGATGAGTGAACGCATTGCCTGAGTTCATCACGCCAAGGCTCAGCTGAATCGCGGGTGCCGGGCGCGGGCGCACCGCCGCATTGCGCTCGTTGCTCGCCGCATAGCCGTACTTGCGCTTGAGTTGATCGATCATCGCGCCCAATCGCTCATCGTATCCGTGCGGCGCATAGGTTGAGCGCCCGTAGAATTCGTCGATGCGTCCCGCCAGATGGGGAAATGTCTCGCGCACGAACGGCACAAAACGGCGCGCCGCCGCCGGCTTGAGGAACAGCGATCGCCACCACACCTCGGCCGCGCCATGAGCCCGCGCTGCGCGGATGACGCTTTCAATCGCTGCAGGTTGATCCGTCAGCCCCGGAATCACCGGCATCATGAGGATGTTGCATCGAATACCGGCCGTGCTCAGTTCGGTCAATGCGCGCAGGCGAAGCTCCGGGCGCGAAGCTCGCGGTTCCAGTACGTGCTGCAAGCGCCGATTCATCGTGATCAGCGAGAAGTTCACCGACAGACGCGATCGCGCGTTGATTGACCGCAGCAAATCGAGATCGCGCACGATCAGGTTCGACTTCGTAGTAATCGACAAACTTAACCCGCCCAGTTGCCCGAAGACTTCGAGCATCGAGCGCGTCAGTCCGTACTTGCGCTCGGCGGGCTGATACGGGTCGGTCGCGGTGCCGATCGCGATCGGGTCGGTGCCGATTGGTGTACGCGACAGAGTGCGCGCGAGCACCTCGGCCGCCATCCGCTTGACGAAGATGCGCCGCTCGAAGTCCATCGGGTCGCGTTGTTCGAGGAACTCATGGGTATAGCGGGCGTAGCAGTACACGCATCCGAATTCGCAGCCGCGATACGGGTTGATCGTCCATCGAAACGGCATCCGCGGATTGTCGCAGCGGTTGAGAATCTGCCGCACCGGCATCTCGAGGTATTCGACGCCGCCGCTGGCCGGCAGCGCATCAGGATGCGGTTCATCGGGTAGTAGCGATATGGAGGTCTGAGTCATGCGAGTCACCATGAGTATGTTCCAGCGCGACTACTTTCGTCTTTTCTTCGCTAGTCGTCAAGCGGGAAGGCGAGACGATTCAAGCAATCTGAGCAGGGTCCGGTTGGAATTGCCGCCATCGGTGGTCTAAGGCTGAGCCATCGCGAGGTGCGCTCAGCTATGGACAATCATCACGACCTGGTTATTCGCAATGCCAGCGTATTCGACGGCAGCGGGCGCGACGGCTTGGCTGCCGACATCGCGATTAACGGCGACCGCATCGCTGCCGTTGGGAAGATCGACGCGCGCGGCGGCATCGAGCTCGACGCGCGCGGATTGGCCGTCGCGCCCGGCTTCATCGACGTGCACAGCCATGACGATGTCGCGATGCTGGTCTCGCCCGAGATGGACTTCAAAGTGATGCAAGGCGTCACCACCGATGTGGTCGGCAATTGCGGATTGGGCGCGGCACCCTATGAAATGCTGGTGCGCCACTTCGGCATCTTCTTCGGCGATTCGACCCCGCCGCGATGGGAAGGCTATGCGGGTTACCTCGCGGCGCTCGACAAGGATCCGGCGAGCATCAACGCCGCGGTGCTGGTCGGTCACAACACGATTCGTTTCGCCGCGATGGGCAATGAGAAGCGCGCGCCCAGCGAGGCCGAACTCTCGAAGATGCGCGAGATGGTGCGTGAAGGAATCGAAGCGGGCGCGGTCGGCTTCTCCACCGGACTCGTTTACGAACCCGGCCGCTATTCCGAAACCGAAGAGATCATCGAGTTGGCGCGCGAAGCGGGAAGAGGCGGAGCGCTCTACGCGACCCATATGCGCAACGAGGCCGAGCGCCTGCTCGATGCGATCCGCGAGACGATCCGGATCGCCGAAGAGGGCGATGTTGCCGCGCAGGTCTCTCATCACAAGGCCTCCGGCCGCGCCAACTGGGGGGCAGTGCGCGAATCGCTCCGCCTGATCGAGGAAGCGCGCGCCCGCGGTGTCGACATCACCGCCGATCAATACCCCTACACCGCAGGCAGCACCTCGCTGTTCGCCATCCTGCAAAACGGCGCGTTCTCGCCCGAGAGTGAGCATGGCGGTGTCGGAAGCCTCGAGCCCGAGAGTGTGCTGATCGCCGGTGCGCCGGGCCATCCCGAGTACGAAGGGATGAGTGTCGCGGAACTGAGCGCTTCAATGGGGCTCAAGCCGCTCGCCGCATCGAATCGAGTGCTCAGCGAGACTGGCGGCAGGGCGATCGCGATCATGGAGACGATGAACGAGGACGACGTGCGCACCGTGATGCGCCATCCGACCACGATGATCGGCTCCGATGGCATCCCTGCCGCCGGCAAACCGCATCCGCGGCTTTATGGAACCTTCCCGCGCGTGCTGGGCCGCTATGTACGCGAGCAGAAGCTCATGCCGATGGCGGACGCGATCCATCGGATGACGGGCATGCCGGCGGCCAAGTTCCGCCTCAAAGGCCGCGGCGCGATCGAGCCGGGCGCGTTCGCGGATTTGGTGGTCTTCAATCCGGCGTCGATTCGTGACGTCGGAACCTACGATGATCCGCGCCGCTACCCCGAGGGAATCAGCCACGTCTTCGTCAACGGCGTCGCGGTGGTGAAGGATGGCGCGCATACGGGCGCGCGTCCCGGCCGCGCACTTCGCCGCGGCTAGCGGCGCTCGTGGTCGGCGTCGCCGAGCGCGGACCATACCTTCAACACGTCGCGCAGCGCGCGCACGTCATGGGTGCGGATGTAATCGGCGCCATGCGATGCGGCGTCCAGTTCCGCTGCGAGCGTCGCCGCGCCGATCTCGGCCAAACCACGCTCCGTGAGCTTGCGCAGGAATGACTTGCGCGACACGCACACCATCAGGGGCAACCCGAAGCGCCGCTTGAGCTGCGG
>JBGPUE010000072.1:0-18949 GCA_041491005.1 Binataceae bacterium (SeqCode)
CGGACTACGCGACCTCGAACTTCAAGACGCTCGCGCGCCGCCTCTACGCGATGGCGGGCATCGGGCCGGGCGACGTGGACGTGGTGCAAGCCTACGAGAATTTCACCGGCGGCGTGGTGATGAGCCTGGTCGAGCATGGCTTCTGCCATCCCGACGAGGCCAATGAATTCTGCACCTTCGAGAATCTGTCGTCACCGGGCGGCCGGCTGCCGCTCAACACCAGCGGCGGCAATCTCGCCGAATGCTACATGCATGGACTCGAGCTGGTGACCGAGGCGGTGCGCCAGGTGCGCGGCACTTCGACATCGCAGGTGAAGGACGCCGAGATCTCGATGGTCGTGTCGGGGCCGATGGTCTCGCCGGTGAGCAACCTGATCCTGCACGGCTGAGGAGAATCGCGCGATGGCAAGCGAGAGTATCGGCAGATCGAACTACCTGCCCGAAGGATTAGCCGCCCCGACTGCGACCCGCGACGGACTCGATCGCGAGTTCTGGGAGGCGGCGCGCCGTCACGAGCTGCTCGTGCAGCGCTGTGAAAATTGCAACGGCTTCCAGTTCGGCCCGGAGTGGATTTGCCATCGATGCCGCAGTGTCGACCTCGCATGGCACAAGGTCTCCAGCCGCGGGCGCATCTACAGTTTCGAGCGCGTCTGGCATCCGGTCCATCCGGCGCTCAAGGATGCGTGCCCGTACATCATCGTGCTGGTCGAGCTTCCCGACGCGGATAATGTCCGGATGGTTGGCAATCTGCTCGGCGATCCGCGCCAAGATGTGCAAATCGGCGCGGCGGTCGAGGCCGTGTTCGAGGATCACGTCGACTCTGGGACCACGCTCGTCCAGTGGCGCGTCGTTGATTGATCAGCGCTGGCGCAGCTTCGCCAACGGCCGCGTATTGAGCACGTCGTCCGCCTCGACCCAGCCGCGCCGCGCCTGATTCACGCCGTAGTCGAGAAAAGCGAACTCGCTGGGATGGTGCGAGTCGCTCGAAATCACCAGCTTCACGCCCGCGCGGCGCGCAGCGATGCATGCGGTATCGATCAGATCGAGGCGCTCAGGCTGCGAATTGACTTCGAGCGCGCATCCTTCCTCGCGCGCGACCTTGAGCACCTCGGCCAGATCGAAGCTGCTCGGCTCGCGCCGATCGATGAGCCGCCCGCTCGGATGGCCGATCACATCGACATACGGATTGCGCATCGCAGTGATCATCCGTTGCGTCATCGCGCGCTCGTCCTGATCGAGCTTGTAATGCACAGAAGCGACTACCCAATCCAGCTCGGCTAGCGTTTCATCGGGCAAATCGAGGCTGCCATCTTCGAGGATGTCCACCTCGATACCCTTGAGCAACGTGATGCCCTTGAGCCGTTTCGCGACCGCGTCGATCTCGCGCCATTGATCGCGGATGCGGACCGGGTCGAGACCATGCGCCATCGCGAGCCGGCGCGAATGATCCGTCACCGCGACGTATTCGAGGCCGCGTTCTCGCGCCGCACGCGCCATCTCAGCGATCGATGCGCGGCCATCCGTCCAGGTCGAATGCGAGTGCAGGTCGCCGCGCAGGTCGCCGCGCGCGATCAGATGCGGCAATCCGCTGTCGCCCGCGGCTTCGATCTCGCCGCGATCCTCGCGCAGCTCGGGTTCCATCCACTTGAGATCGAGCGCGCGATAGATAGTCTCTTCCGTCGCGCCGGCGATGATCTCTTCGCCGCGGAACAGTCCGTACTCATTGAGCAGCAGCCCGCGGGTCTGCGCGATGCGCCGCAGATGGACGTTGTGCGCCTTCGAGCCGGTGAAGTAGACCAGCGCGGCGCCGTAGCTCTTGCGCGGTACGACGCGAAGATCGACCTGGATTCCTGCACGCAGCACGACCGTGGTCTTGGTTTCGCCACTGCCCAGCACGTCGCGAACGCCGGGAAAGCTGCGCATCTGTTCCATCACGCGCGCAGGATCGCGCGAGACCGCCAGTAGATCGAGATCGCCGATCGTTTCGCGTCTGCGGCGGAAGCTGCCCGCGACTTCGACCTTTTCGAGTGCGCGGCACTTGCGCATATGCGCGAGCAGTTCCTCGGCGTGTTGAGCGGCCTCGGCATACGGCCAGCGCCGGGGCGCCTCGGGCTCCGCGCGGTTCAGCGCCTTTAGCAGTTGCGCTTCGAGCTTGGGGCCGAAGCCGCGGACGGTGCGAATCGCGCCGGATTCGATCGCGTGCTTGAGGCTCGCGGCGTCGCGCACCTTGAGCCGCTCGTGCAGCAGCTTGATGCGCTTGGGGCCGAGCGACGGCAGCCGGCGCAATTCGAGCAACCCCGGCGGAATTTTCTTCATCAACTCGCGATGCAGCGGTAACTCGCCTGCCGCGATCAGCGTCGCGATCTTGCCCGCAAGGTCCGCACCGATTCCGGGTATCTCCTGCATCTGCTCGCTGGTGAGTTCGACGAGCGCCGCCGGGTGATCGCGGATCGTGCGCGCGGCGTTGCGATAGGCGCGGACCCGGAAGAAATCGTCCTCGGTGATTTCGAGAATGTCGGCGATCTCATCGAAGACCGCAGCGATTTCGCGATTCTGCATGGCGATCTCAGGGCATCGGGACTGCGCGCCCGATCAGTCTTCCAAGCATACTCGATGGCACCGCTATTCTGACTCATCCCCACTCGACGGCTTCTGCCAGGCTCCGCGTTTGTTTGGGCCGACGCAGCCTATCGGATCGCCAACGCCTTCAACGACATGGCAACAACCGCGACCGGGTAGTCAGCTGAACATTAGTCAGATACTGAACGCTCCGACAGCTTTTGAATAACAGTCAGCTAGCCTATTGATATTGTTGGCTTTATTGCAAGTTTCCGCATTGACAGTTGGCAGTTATGGACCCTATTAATTGGCAACGCTGTAACAGGCAAAGTGTTCTAGGGATTCATCAGAAGACACCGTCCGAGCAACGGATGGAAGGAAGGTCCACGATGGCTAGGCGTATTAAGGGGTCCGTAGTGCGAACTCTCGCGCTCACGGCAATCATCGCGCTCGCGTTTGTCTCGCTGGCGCGCGCAGAGGTGAAGCCGGGTGATTTCATAAGCCCGGAGAACGCGCCGACGAAGATCAAAGACCTTGTTTCGCCGGGAACCTACTACAAGGTCATGCATGGGATGACCATGAAGATCATTCCGACCGGAAGGATCGACTGGCCGCCACCTTACAAAGAGGCAACCGAAAAGTATTCGGGCCAGGTACGGCTTTCTGCGGATCGCCGTAGCGTCGTCGGCTATGTGGCGGGTCTCCCGTTCCCGCTCCTCGATACGAATGATCCTGACGTCGCAACGAAGATCATGTGGAACAACTCGTTCCGCCCGATCTTCACCGACGACTACGACCTCCGCTTCTTCGACTGCGACAGCGCCTATGAAGAGACGGGCAAGAAGCAAACCTCCCAGGTTGAGTACTTCCAGGTCGGCCACTATGCCGGCTACAGCCTGGTCGGCCGGACCGAAGTTGAGCCGATGCCGGTCGATCCCAATTTCAAAGACACCCAACGTTACTGGCTGTTCGGACTATATCCAATTCTGGCGCCAGCCGAGATTCGCGGCACCGGGTTCATTCGCTACCGGTATGCCCAGCCGTCCAAGGCTGACGACGTTTGGGCATGGATTCCCGGGTCGCGGAGAATCCGCCGTCTGAGCGAATCGATTCTCAGCTCATCCACTGCGCCGGGCACCTCGGCTCACTCGTGGGATCCCGATCACTACACCGGGTTCAACGCCAAAAACGAAGAGTACGATTACAAGTTCCTCGGCGACCGGCAGATGCTGACGGTCGCGGAAGCCGCCCACTCGCCCGAAATTCGTTGCGAGACCGACAATGGGCTCAGCGCTTGTCCCGAGAGCTGGGAGCTGCGCCACACCTATGTCATCGCGGCCATGCCCCGCAGAGAGGTGATCCGCGAGGCCCGCGACTCGAAGACGCTGGTCTATATTGATTCGGAACTCTGGTTCCCGCTCGATGCGAATACCTATGATCAAAGGGGCGAGCTGCGGCTCAGCAACATTCACATAGTTGCCTACCGTGATCGCCCGGTTCCGGATGCACGCGTGGCGATCTATCCGTTCAAGCGTCTATTCGTTGTAGGCGCGGTTTCCACCGACGTGCAGTCGGGTCTCGGCACCATGTGCTATCTGCCTGGAATCGAGACTCCCGAGCGTGAGTGCTGGTACATCAACATGGGCGCGGTGGACAAGGATTTCTTCACCACCCAGGCGATGACCAAAGCGGCTCCGTAAGACCGCTTCCCACTCTGCAATGATGAGGGCCGGCGCTGCGCCGGCCCTCTGTTTTTTTCTCGAAACGTGCCGCGAGTCCAGCGCTTCGACGCCGCGTCAGGCTGCGGGTTGCATGCCCTTTGAGAGCATCTCGCGCGCTTGCTTCTCGACGACTGTGCCCTTGAAGAAGTCGGGATTGGCTTCGCCCCAAAAGCGCACCGGGTTGGCAAAGACGAACTCGCGGAAGTCATCGGGCGTGATCAGCTCATCGTCAACCAGTTCGTGCGCCTCGAGCAGGACCTGCTTCATATCGACTACGTCGAAGTGGCCGATGTCCGATCCCAGCAGGGTATTGAGCCGCGCGCCGTAGGGATTGGTCTTGCGGTTGAAGGCCCAGGCGTTCATCGGATCGTCCGCTTCGCAGCCGAAGTAGAAGTTGGTAGCAAACAGCTCGCGGATGTCCTCGGCGCGCGATATTCCGCATGCCGCGAAGTCATCGAGGTTGCGCAGCCCGCCGGTCCCCGCGCCGCCTTCCGCCGCCGGTTGCATCGATTGCGCCAGACGGTCGGCGGCCTCGTGCCCGGCGTAACGTTCGATCAGTTCGCCGAGCAACTTGCGATCGAGGTTGGCCGGATTGACCTCGTCGAGCGCCTTCAGGTTACGTTTTTTCCAATGCCCGATCAGATCGCTATAGAGTCCGCACGCCCATCCCACACCGCCCTCCAGGAAAGCGATCTTGAGTGTCGGGAAGCGGCGGGTGACACCGCCGAGAAACAGCGACTTGCAAGTCGCTTCCGCGGTCGCGGCGAAATGCCCAATATGGTTGAAAACAAAATTCGACGGCGAGACGCGCATACCCATCCCGCGCGATCCGCCATGCAGGCTCGGCGAGACGCCCAGCGCGACGCATTTGCGCCATACCGGGTCGTAATCATGAGCGCTGTCGATACCCAGGAAGTCGAGCCAGAACGGCCGGTGCCCGCCCTCACCTTCCTCAAAGCGGCGCAGCACCGGATTCTGCATCATCACCGCCTTCAGTCCGAGCGTTTTCATCGCGTACTCGAGCTCGTCGATCGCCTCGGCCGGGGTATGCATCGGAATCACAGCGGCGGGCGTGATGCGATCGGAGAAGGGCCGGTATTGGTCGGCCACGAACATGTTGAAGGCGCGGCAGGTTGCGCGGCGCACCTCCTCGTCCGGGATGAAGGGCAGCCCGAGCCCCGAGGTCGGATAGAGCACGGTGAAATCCAGCCCAAACTCGTCGAGCCGTTCGTACAACAGTTTGGGAAGCATCGCAGTCGCGCGATCGAGCGTGTTCTTGGACGGCACCGCCCAGAATGCCTCCATCGCGACGCGATGTTTCCGCCGCTCTTCGAGCGAGCTGGTCAGACTGCGCGTCACGCGCGATCCGAACAACTTGAAGCCTTCGACCACTCGCTGTCCGCCGACCTGCTCAAGATAGTCGAGCATCACGGGCATCAGTTCGAGGTAATGGCCGTCGGCATCGACCACGGGATGGCCGAGACGGGCGTGCAGCGCTGCTGAGTCGCGCTGATGAGGAGTCGTCATGGCGGGTCTCCTTCGCTGAAACCACTTGCGGGTTCCATCCAACGCTCAAGTCCCGCCAGGAACCGGCGGGACTGCGCCTGCGATTCTAGTAGCGCGTTTCGCCGCCGGACCGCCAGCGCGCGGATGCGCCGATACGCAGGTGGGCTCGCAGTTCGGATTTCGGCCTGATCGCTCCGGCGCGGGATCAGGCCTGTCAGCGCGATCTTGCCTGCCGGCGAGTATCCGCTGGCCGCGCGTCGTTGGCGGTATCTTGCGAAGTCGCCGGGAGCTGACTGGGTGCGCAGACAGGTGCGCAAATGTCGGCTCGACCTCCACAACAATTTTCCGTCAGGTACGCGAGCAGGCCGTCCATCGCTCGGTAGTTGGCGGTATAGATGATAGAGCGGCTCTCGCGGCGCGAACTTACCAGCCCGGCAAACCTGAGCTGGTTCAAGTGAAACGAGAGTGTTGCCGATGGCAGTCCGAGACGTTCGCTGATCTCTCCGGCCGGCCGGCCTTGCGGGCCGGCCTGAACCAGCAGCCGGAAGACATCGAGGCGGGTTGTCTGCGCCAGTGCGCCTAGCGCCTGCACGGCCTTCGCTTTCTTCATGTTTTCATATATATGAAAATATCGTAGCGTAAGCAATGAGCGGTCGCGACCGCACCTCGTGTCGTTACCGCGAAACAAACGGAGGCCACAACGAATGAGCGACCTATCGATAAAAGAGAAGGTCCGCGAGACCTACGCCCGGGCTGCGCGCACCGTCACCGATCAGGGCAGTCCCAAGTGCGGCACAGGCGCTCTCTCATGCTGCGATCCGATCACATCGAACCTATACGCGGAGAGTGACAAGGCCGGTCTTCCCGAGCATGCGGTCGCGGCCTCGCTGGGATGCGGAAATCCAACCGCGCTGGCCGAACTTAAGCCGGGCGAGACCGTACTTGACCTTGGTTCGGGCGGAGGAATCGACGTATTGCTTTCCGCGCGCCGCGTCGGTCCGAGCGGGAAGGCCTACGGGCTTGATATGACCGACGAGATGCTGGCGCTGGCGGCGGAGAATCAGCGCAAGGCCGGAGTCCGGAACGTCGAGTTTCTGAAGGGTGAAATCGAGCACATCCCGCTGCCCGACAACTCCGTGGATGTGATTATCTCGAACTGCGTAATCAACCTGTCCGGCGACAAGGATCGCGTGTTCGCCGAGTCCTTCCGCGTCCTGCGCCCCGGCGGCCGGTTCGCCGTCTCAGACATAGTTGTGCGCGGCGAAGTTCCGGCCGACATTCGCCGCGATGTGGAGCTGTGGATTGGCTGTGTGGCTGGTGCGCTGGAGGAATCCGAATATCGCGCGAAACTCGCCGCAGCCGGATTCGCCAAGATCGAGGTGGAACCGACGCGTGTCTATGCGGCCGCGCAGGCCAAGGAGTTTCTCGCCAGCGCGAATCTTGATGTCGAAAAAATCGCCGCGCTCGTGGATGGCAAGTTCATCAGCGCCTTCGTCCGGGCGCGCAAGCCGGTTTGATCACACTGGAGCTATAGAGGCGGAAAAGGATTCGACCCTATCGCTCGTTAACTCGGCTGCGCAGCCGCGACTTGCTCGATGATGGCGGGGATGCGGCTGCGCTGCAGGCGCCCGAACAGAGCGGCTGATTCGAGGCGTTCGAGATATTCGCGGACCGCAAGACGGATGAACTTCGCCACCGCATCACGCCCCACTCTCACCTGTTCCGGCCGAAGCCCGCCGCCGCAGATGACGATCAATGGTTCGAGCAGCTCGGGGCTGCCCAGCAGACCCAGCATCACATGCTCGGTCTCGTCGAGATACTCCTGCAGGGCCACTTCCTGCGCCGGCTGATGGTGCAGATGATAGCGGATGTGCCCGACGCCGTACGCGGTCTGGCGCGCTGCATCCTGCATCGCGAAACCCATCAACGCGCGGTCGGCGCGGGTCGGGGCGAAGGCGGCGATCTGGCGATACAGCGCCAATAGATAGCCGCCGAGCGAGAGATTGATCGAGAGCGACCCCGACGGATACGTCGCGGCCCACAGCCATTCCTTGAGTCCCTGCTCGGCGGTAACACTGGCGCGGCCGAGCCCGGCGCCACCCAGGAGGGCGCGTTTGCGGAATGCTTCGAGCAGCCGCGACGCGTCGAGCATCTGCGCGCACATGAAGCTCTTTTGCTCGGTGAAATCCTGGTTGATGAGCGGGACCCATTTCGAAGAGAAATCGAGATCGACCAGCGCGCATTCCTGCACGAAGGTGTAGAGCTGCGCGCATGCGGCTTGCATCTCGTGGCTGAGCCCGGCCTTGTCGATCTCGGCCCACGGAATGTCGGTGGCGGGCACCCAGCGCCGCGCCTTGGCTTCCTCGTAGAGATCCAGCACGTTGTCGGACCAGACGTCCGATTTGCGATTAATGACGTATCCCATATCGGGCATCTTGCCCGACTTGTCGCTGCCGCGCGCCGCCATCGATTGGCTGTGGCGCACGTGCTCGGGTACCTGGGAGTGCCCATAGCTGCCGATGTCGATGTCGGCGAAGGTCAGTCCGCGGCGCGGATCGGACGGCCGCGTCTTGATGTGCTCGGTGTCCGGGTTGAACCAGTGCAGCGTCAGCTCACCGCGCATCACCTTTGCGGCGGCTTCGAGAACGGTCTCGTCCTCGGTGTAGTCCCGGTCGGCGTAGAAGGCCACTTAGTTCGATCTGGCCGGCGCTAGTTCTGGATCCCAGCCTGCGCGGCGACCGCTTTGCCCATCTCCATCATCTTGTAGAGTTTGGAGCGTTCCTTACGCTCGGGCATCCCGCATTTATCCAGCCGCTCGAAATGCTCTTCCATCTGCTTGAGCTGGAATTGGGACGTGATCTTGACACCCTGGGCGATGTTTTCCGCTTTGAGCCCGCCTCCAGCCAGGATGACGAAAGCCTCGGTCAGTTCGGTTGCGGCGGCGCCGGCGAACGAGATGTTCTCGGCTTCGTCGAGGTGCTTGTGCAGGATCTCGCGCTTCTCGGGGAAGTTCTCGAGCACGTACTTGAAGTGCTGCATGCCGTAACCGACGTGGCGCGCCTCATCCTGCATCACGAGGCGGAAGATCTTCTTGTCGACGTCGGTGGGCGAGAGATATTCGCTGAAACGGAACAGCGTCAGCACGTTGCCCTCGGCGACCAGATGCAGCGCGACCGACATCTCGCTGAATGAGTCGGCGTCGCGCAGATGTTTGAGCGCCATCTCGTTGAGCGGGCTGGCCTTCATCAGGCCCCAGCCGGTGGTCATCGCGCGCTTGCGGAAAACCTCCATGTGGCGCGCTTCATCCATCGCCTGCGATGCGATGAACGATTTGACCTCGATGAACTCAGGACTGAGCCGCGGCACCCACTTGGCCGGCGTATCTGTCGCGATCATCTCGACTTCGGTCAGGAACGTCATCAGCTGCGAAAGCGCCTTGCCGATCGGCTCGGTCATCTCGACGCCTTCCAGGCGCTCCCACGGGATATCCGTGGTTGCGTTCCATTGGCGGCTGACCGCTTCCTCGTAGTAGCCCTCGGTGTTGAAGGCCCATACCTCGCTTTTGCGCGATACCTCGGGCTGCGCATCGGGTACGCCTTCGGGAATTTCGGCGCCGCGCGGCGCGAAGGAGCGGTTCTGCCGCACCTTCTCCGGCACGTTGGTGTAGCCGTAGCTGCCGATATCAAGGTCGCGGTAGGTAAGTCCGCGTCGCGCGTTTTGCGTATGCGGCGTGATTTTCTCGGTTTTGGCGTTCATCCACGACAGGTCGAGCTGCCCCGAGCGCATCGTGTACAGCCACTTGTCGATGAACCCCTTGTCTGAGAGAAAATCGGTGGTCGAAAGATAGCTCATCAGCGCAACCTCCGGACTAGTTGAAAGTCACCTCGACCTGGCTCGACAGATCGAAGAACTCCTGAATCGATTCCATGAAGCGGTACAATTTGTCGTGTCCGTCGGGATCGTCGTAGCTCACGTGCAGTTGCTCGCCAAAATGGGTCAGGGTGTTGATGTCGTGGTTGGTGTCTGCTTCGCCGTTGCGCCGGATGTTCTCGATCATCCCGCGCCACACGCGCACGTCGCCATCGAGGGTGAAATCGACGCGCTTGGGATCGATATGATCCACCTCGCGCACGTTCTTCAAATCGAAGACCTCGAACTCGAGAATGAAATTGCGCGAGGCGCCGTTGTTGGACACCTTCACGCCGAAGGTCGTGTCGATGAAGCCCAGCCGGCGAAATTTTTCCTCAGCGGCCGCCATGCGGTCCTTGAGTGCCTCGAAATAAGCGGTGGAAGGAAAAGCAATCGCCATGGTGAACGCGCCTTAGTTAGTCTAGTTGAGGCCGAAGATAGAACCAAACCGGCGTCGATTCAAGAAAAGCGCTCGGGGAAGAGCGCAACGCAGCCCTTCCTCTAATTGACTGCGGCGCGGTGCTGGCTCGCGCGCGCCAGTTCCTCATCGATTACGCCCTCGAACGTGCGCGCCGGCTGCGCGCCGGTCAGCGAGCGGCCGTTGACAAAGAAAGCCGGCGTACCATCGACTCCCAAACTGTTTCCATCGGATACATCACGCGAAACCTGTGCGGCGTACTTGCCATCGTCGAGGCAGCGGTTGAACTTGCCGGTATCCGCGCCCAGCCGGGCCGCTGTCGCCTTGAGATCGACGCTGCCCAACTTCGACTGATTCGCAAACATCGCGTCGTGAAACTCCCAGAACTTGTTCTGCTCATTCGCGCAGCGGCCGGCCTCCGCCGCTTTCTGGGCGTTCGCATGGTTTCTCAGCGGATAATCGCGATAGACCAGTCTCACCTTGTCGCCGTACTTCTTGCGCACCTCTTTGAGTGCGTCCTCGACGCGACGGCAGTATGGACACTGGAAGTCAGAGAACTCGACGATTGTCACCGGCGCGCTGGCCGGACCCAGCGCCGGACGGCCATCGGTGGCCACTTCGAAGCGCGGCGGCGCCAGCTTCACGTTCAATTGCGCACTCGCGCCAAGCCTCTGGATGAGGGCTTGCTGGAGCTGTTTGGCCTGCTGCTCGCGTAGGAACTTGATCAGCGCCGGCTTCGCCTTTTCCAATGGCTCGCGAATCTGTTCTTTGTGCTCGTCGTATAGCTTCTGCACCTCGGCGTCCGAAGGTGATGCAATCTTGTCTTCGATCTCACGCTTGAGGTAGGCGTCGCTCGACAAGCCCTCATGCTTGGCTGCGGTTGCGATCAGGTAGTCCTCGGCGATCGCTTCGATCGCGTGCCGTCGCGCCTGGTAGAGCTGATTCTCGATCCCGTTGAGCTGCGGCTTGATGCGCGCATCGACCTCCTGCCCGGTAATCTGACGATCGCCGATAGTCGCGACGACTTTGCCTGCGGGCTGCGTCTGGGCGCGGGCGCTCGGGCTTTGAACAAGGATCAGCGCCGCGAGAAGGGGGGCAGCTGCAAATGAAATGATGAGCGCCCGCACGATCCGCGGTCCGTCGGGGTGCTGTTGCATCTTCGACATCGACTCCCTGATGGATGGAAAGACTCTACACGACGGTCAGGAGCGGTTCGACCGGCCAGCGGATCTCAGCCGGAGAGACTTCGCTCGCGAAGCTCGACCCGCTCACCTTGAGGCCGCTGCCGCTTTGGGGGCCACCGCGATCGACCACTTGTACGTGAGCCCGCCCGCCGTAATGGCAACATCGTAGGTCGCCCCGGGCTCGAGTGGCGCACGTGGAATCATCACCAGCGCCCCTCTGAGCTCGAGATTGTGGCGCGCAACCTGTACTTCCCTCGAATTGTTGCTGGTGTAGGTCGACGCGTCGAAGACGCAATGCTCCAAATTTCGCCCGTTGATGCTGAATGAATGACCGCTGAGCTGGGTATTTACTCCCTTCCCGAGTTGTAACGTAATCGGCGGACCAGTCGGAGCGCGATAGCCCTTGCACGCCTTCAGCGCATCGGGAAATTCGTCTCCGCTGTATGAGGGTTGGTTGATCAAGGAACCATCCGGTGGAAATCCAATTGGCGGTACGGGCGCCAGTGGCGCGGCGCTCATCGCTCGACCAGAAGGCGCCTGCAACTCACTCTGACGGCGGCGGCTTAGCCTGAGCGCCACGGCGCATCGATCGTTCTCGCAGTATCGGCCGAAGCCGGCCTGATGTAGCTCAGGATCAAGGATCGCCAGCCGATGGAACGGCCCCGTCATATACCAATCGATCGCATCCAGCCTGCCGGGAATGGCTGAGATCAAATCACTCGTTTTTGCCGCTTCGAGGCCCTCGGGGGTGTAGAAGGGCTTGCTAAGATCCTCGGTATGCGCGGCGGGGCCCGGCCTCGTGGTGAGGGAATTCTTGACCAGATAGATCGCATGCTTGAGGTCGCCATCGCTGAACGATTCGTTCTCCACCAGCGCGGGTGCGCCCGCCGCCGCGCGATAGGCGTTGATCCGAGTCAGCCAGGCCGACGAGCGAGGCGTGCGCCCGGTGCCCGCGGCAAGGTCATCTTCCCCGAGGGAGGGCGCCGGCGGTGGCGCACCCGCTGGCTTGGCCGCCACTGAAAACGACCATCGATACGAACGCTCGCCGGCGACGATCGAGACGTCGTACTTGGTTCCCGTAGTCAGTGGGACGCGCGGGAACATCACGACCGCTCCCATCGTCCGCAGAATGCCCTGGGCAGTTTTCGCCTGCACCGGGTCCGGATTCTTGTAAGTCGGCGCGTTGAAGACGCAGTGTTCAAGCTGGTGGCCACCAGCCTGGAACGACGTTCCGGTTATCTCGGGTACCGTCTGTGTGCCGAGTTGCAAGATGAGCGCAGGACCGGTCGGCGGGATATAACCCGGGCATGACGCCAGCGGATTGGGCCATTCGCCGCCGTTGAATGACGTGGTGTTCATCACAGCGCCGTCGGGCGGGAACTCGATCGGCTTGCTCAGCGGTTTCGCCTCGACCGGCATCTCATACACGTATGGACTTTCATGCTGATGGCGCTCAGGGTCGTAATGCGCCATCGACATCTGATGGCTACGCGCCCATTTTTCATCGCGGCCAACCCGCAACGCCGCTGCGCATTCTCCTTCCTCGCAGTAGCGCCCATAGCCGACTTCTTCGAGATCCGGATCGAGCATTGGGAGTGCGTGGAACGGCCCCGACAGCCAGATATCGATTGCGCCTTCATCGTCGTAGGGAGCGGGGCCGGCGGGAATCACGTCGCTGGTGCGGGCGGCCTCCAGCCCTTCCGCTGTGTAATAGGGAGCGGCCGGATCTTCGTTATGCATCTCTTGGCCAAAGGCGACGTTTTTCCGATTCTTCACCAGGTACTTCGCATGCTTGAGGTCCCCATCGCTATAGCCGCGGTTTTCCTTTGCCGGCTTGAGGCCGGCGCCTTCGCGGTATGCGTTGAACCGCGCCAGCCACGCGGGCCGCGGCCCAGCCGACGGCGCCTCCGGTTGATGTATACCGAGGCCGGCGGCGGTGCATCCTTGCATTATGATCATGGCCAGCAGCGCAAGCCGGCCTAACCAAATACCCATGGTGTGTGGAATCCCCCTTGCGGTTGATCGAAGGTAGTGCATCAACCTCTGCGCTTCTGTCAAAGGGTCGACGAAGTCAGCAGAGGTCTGTCATGCCTCGCGATCGGCGGGAGTACGTCATACGCGCGCTGATGTTAAAGAGTGCGAGAGGAGGGACTTGAACCCCCACGCCTTGCGGCACCGGATCCTAAGTCCGGCGCGTCTGCCATTCCGCCACTCTCGCGTGTGATCTCGACGCGCGCGCGGCATGCGCTCGGCGATGCCAACCGGCACGGACACCCTGCGAACGATGCGGCCTGCGCGCTATCCGCCGCGCACCACCGAAGTCACCAGGTTCGCAAGCGCCTGGAAAAAGAGCCGCCCCGGCTTCAGTGTCACCGGCGCGAGTTGCGCCGCCAGCGGGCGCTCGACTTTCAGCCCACGCGTGTACTCCAGCATATCCTGCGCGAGCACGCTCTTGATGCCGCTGTTCAATGCCGACAACCTCACCTGGCGTTGAGCGTCGAGAACCAGCGTCGCCGGGGTCGGAGACTTCGACCCGGGATCGTTCTCGAGCAGCCCGAATGCGCGCGCCGCATCACAACGCTTGTCGCTCAGCACGGTAAACGGAAGCTTGAGCCCGGTGCGCATCCGGCGCGCCTGCTTGGGGCCTTCGGGCGTCAGCGCGACCACTTCGATTCCCGACCGTTTGAATTCACCGTAGCGTTCGCCGTAGTCCGACAACTGCCGGAGGCAGAAGGGTCAAGTACTGCCCCGCACATAGATCATTACGGCTGCGCCTGATGCGGTGAAATCAGAAATCCGGCGCTGGATGCCGTCGGTATCGGGCAGGGAAAGATCCGGTGCGATCCGTCCTGAACCGTTTGGCGCAACGGCTTCACTTCCGCGTGGCGTTTGAGCGGTCTCCATCGGCGATGTTCTCCCTGATGGTAAAATTGGCGGCATAGGATTATCTGCTTCCACCGTCAGCCCCTCGCGAGGCTCTTCCGCGGCCCACTTCACGGCCGGCCCATCGCCGCCCTGCCCGTTGATGCTGCGTTCGCACGCGGAAGCAGGCACGCACACCGGGGCCAACTCTGCGCCCGTGACTGCGCTCGCGGACGACAAGGCGCGGGGGGCGGTCTGCGCCAGACCCGGCACGTAACATTCATGGCAGCTCGGCAGCAGCGCCTCGTAATTCTCAAACAGCATTGCGTTTTCTCGCAGCCGCGACTCTTTCACGAGCGGCTCGATTCGATGCCACACGGAGATCGCATAGCCGCCGATGGTCGGCAGGATGTCTTCCTTCTGAATCAGGTTGTGGCGGACGAGGTTTCCCACCCGATCATAGAACGCGCCGATACGGTGGAATGCGCGTTCAGGATGCTCTCCGCGGCCGAGCGCGCAGAACTCATCCCAAGTCGTGCAGCTAAGCTTGTGAAGCAGAAAGAGCTGATCGTGCTGGAATTCCGGGCTCTGCCAAATCTCGAACAGATGCGCCGTGATCGCGAAGTAGCGTTCCCGCGATGCCTGGCGCAACTGGACAACCACGAACGCGGCGCTCGCAATCAGCGTGAGCGCCGAGACAATCGTGGCGATCGCCGCGCCAAGCTGCCAGTCAATCACCGGCATGGGACAGGAACCTCAATCGGGCCGAAGCTGGTCGGGATGCCTTTCGACCCGTCTCTTCGCCCCGGGCGACTATGCCACAAGCAAGCCATGTCGAAAATCCACGCCGTCCAGTGTGGGCCAGTGCTATTCTCGCTGCAACTGCGTATCGGGAGGGCTCGGTGGCAACCACGGAAATAAAGATGTACTCGGACTTCAAGAGTCCTTTTGCCTATCTCGCGTTCGATCCTGCCTTCGAATTGCCGAAACGCTATGCGGTGCGGGTCCGCTGGATTCCGTTCCAGCTTCGCATCAAGGATCGCGGCGAGCGGAGCGTCTATTCCAACTACAAGGCCGAGTATTCATACCTCGATGCGCGCCGCTGGGCGAAGCCGCGCGGGCTCACAATTCGCGGCCCGCGCAAGGTATACGACAGCTCCCCGGCGCTGATCGGCGGCCTGTTCGCGGAAAGCCGCGGCCGGCTGTTGGACTATAGCTCCGTGGTCTATGATCTCTTCTTCCGCCGCGAACTCGAGATCGACCAGCCCGATGCGATCGCGGGCGTGATCGCCGGGCTCAGGCTTTCCGCCGATGAGTATCGCGGCTATCTGTCCGGCCCGGGCGCTCGCGCATACGAGCGCGCGCAGGAGGAAGCCGCCGCAGACCACGTCTTCGGCGTGCCGCTGTTTCTCTTCGAAGGCGAGCCTTTCTGGGGTTGCGACCGCATGCCGATCCTCGAGCAGCGCCTGCGTGAAGCAGGACTCGCCGCGAAGCCCTGAGCTCGCCGAAGCCAAATGCTTCCTTGATCATCAATTACGCGGTCGATTAGATTGGACTGTCACGCAGAGGCGCTATCGTTCTCGTTTTCTCCCGCAGAATGACCTTGCATCTCGCTGGGATGATCCTGTCTTTCAGATGAAGCGCGCGATAATTGCGGCGGCCGCGCTGGCGACGCTGGCGGGAGCCACCGCGCTGGACGGCTGCGGAAGCGAGAGCAAGGCGCGCACCGCCCATCGCGGCGCCCCCACTGTGACCGTGGTCCGGCCGCAACGCCGCGACATGGTCCGCGAGATCACGCTGACTGGCGATGTGCTTGGAATCAGGCAGACCGAGTTGATGGTCAAGGTGCAGGGATTCATCGACCGGATCTATGCGGACCGCGGCGACTTCGTAAAAGAAGGAGCATTGCTCGCGCGCCTGAGCTACCCCGAACAGGAAGCGGCCTATGCGCGCGCCAAAGCCAACTTCGATCTGGCTGACGCCAACTATCATCGGATGCAAAACCTGTTCGAGCAGAAGGTTGCCTCGCGGCAGGATCTCGACGCCGCAACCGCCAACTACAAGGCCGCCAAAGAAACGCTGACGGCTGAACAGACGCTCTACGGCTATCGGGATATCCGCGCGCCATTCGACGGCTACATCATCCGGCGCAACTTCGATCCCGGCCATCTGGTCGGGCCCTCGAACGACAACGGCATGCCGTTCTTCGTGATCGCCGACATCAGCAGGGTGAAGGTGTTCGTCTATGTTCCCGAGGAAGACGTCAGCTACCTGCGAACCGGCATCACGGCGCAGGTGACTAGCGACGCCTACCCCGACCGTGGCTTCGCCGGCGAGGTTATGCGCGTCACGCAGGGGCTCGATACCTCGACGCGTACGATGCAAGCCGAGATTCATCTCGCCAATCCCGAAGGCGAGCTGAAGCCGGTGATGTTCGCGCGCGTCACGTTGCCGCTCTACGAGCATCGCAGGGCGCTGACGCTGCCGCCCGGCGCGATCCTGCGCGGCGAGGGTGGCACCTACGTCTATACCGTCAGCGGCGCGCGCGCGCACCGGACGACGGTCAGGACGGGCCTGCAGGACGCTGACGCGATCGAGATAACCGGCGGCCTCGGCGATGGCGCAGAGGTCGTGATTTCGGGATGGGAGCTGGTCGAGGACAATTCGCCGGTGCAGGTCGCGCATGCGCGCGAGTCCGCCCGCCCGCGCCCGAACTAGCGGCACGCCGCCATGTGGCTCACCCGGCTCTCGCTGCGCAATCCGATTCTGATCCTGATGGTGTCGCTGGCGCTGGTGGTGCTCGGCGCGACCTCGCTCGCCCACCTGCCGGTCGATCTGTTCCCGAACATCTCGCTGCCGGTATTGATCGTCGGCACGGTCTATCAGGGCGCCAGTCCGGAGGACATCGAGAAGACCGTAACCTACCAAATCGAAAAGGCGGTGACGTCGGTCTCCAATGTCGACCACGTGCAGTCCGCCTCGAAGGAAGGTCTCTCGATCGTGCAGGTCTGGCTGCGATGGGGCTCAGACATCGAAACCGGGCTGGTCGAAGTCACGCAGCACATCCAGCAGATCATCAACGTCCTGCCGGTCGGCGTGCAGCAGCCGTTCGTGATCAAATTCGACGTCGCCAACCTGCCGGTATGCGACGTGACGCTCTCGGGCGGCGGGCTGGATGAGCGCGGGCTGTACGACCTCGCCTACAACACCATCGAGCCACAGCTCGAGCAATTGCCGGGCGTGGCGTCGGCGACGGTCAATGGCGGCAAGATTCGGCAAATCACCGTCGCTGTCGATCGGGCGAAGATGCGCGCGCGCGACGTCTCGATCCTCGACGTAGTCAACGCGGTTGGCAACTCCAACCTGATCCAGCCCTCCGGCTGGATCCGGATCGGCAAGCGCCACTACAACATCTTTTCCAACTCGCAGTTCCGCGTCGTGCCGCTGATCGCGGAGGTGGTCGTGCGCTCGCGCGGCGGCGTGCCGGTGCGCGTCGCTGATATCGGCGCTGTCGAAGATTCCGCCGAGGAGCAGACCAACATCGTGCGCGTCGGCGGCCACCATGCCGTCTATCTCGCGATCAACAAGCAGCCCGGCGCGAACACCGTCGACGTCGTCGATGCGGTGCGGCAGCGCCTGAATCGCCTGGTCGGCGTACCGCCCGGCGTGCGGCTCAGCCTGACCTTCGATCAGTCGGTGTACATCCGGCAGTCGATCGACAACCTCGAACACGAGGCGTTGCAGGGCGCGTTCCTCGCCTTCGTTGTGATCCTGCTCTTCATCCAGAGCATCGCGGGCACGCTCATCGTCTCGCTCGCGATTCCGCTCTCGATCATGGTGACCTTCCTGCTGCTGTATGCCTCGGGGCAGACCATCAACGTCTTCACGCTGGGCGGGCTGGCGCTCGGCGTCGGCCGGCTGGTCGATGACGCGATCGTGATGCTCGAGAACATCTCGCGCCACGTCACGGCGGGCGAACGCGGCGCCGCTGCGATTCTCGCTGCGGCGCAGGAAGTCTCGATGCCGATCCTGGCCTCGACGATTACGACCATCGTCGTGTTCCTGCCGGTGGTCTTCATCACCGGTATCGCACAGCTGCTGTTCATCCCGATGGCGCTGACCATCAGCTACGCGCTGGGTGCGAGCTTCTTCGTCTCGACCACGGTCACGCCGGCGTTGTGCGAGAAGTATCTGGAACCCGAACGCGAGCTCTCGATCTACAGCGATCGCTTCCTCGAGCGGATGGCCGCACGCGCGCAGCGGTGGATCCGCGCGCTCGACGAGGGCTATCAGCGCTGGTTGACGTTCGCGCTGCAGCGCGAATGGCGCACGGTCGGTGCGGTAGTAGCGATCTTCGTCCTGTCGCTCGGGCTGGTCCCGTTCATCGGCAGCGAGTTCTTCCCGGCCTCCGACGAGAGCCAGTTTCAGGTTACGATCCGCGCACCGGTTGGCTCGCGCATCGAGCACACCGAACAGATCGTCGCGCAGATCGAAGATGTCATCGAGCGCGAAGTGCCCAAGGGCGATCTTCGCATGATGCTGTCGAACATCGGGCTGCTGACGACCGCCGGCAAAGTCAACACGCAGGCTGCGGTTTACTCGAGCAATACCGGCCCGCATGCCGCGTTCATCCAGGCGGACTTGGTGCCACCCAACCGCCGCAAACTCAGCACCGGGCAGATCGCCGACCGGCTGCGGCCGGTGCTGGCGCGCGAGTTCCCGGGATTGCGCATCTACCTCAGCCCCGGCGGCATCATCCGCAACGTGCTCAACTTCGGCTCGCAGGCGCC
>JBGPUE010000073.1:0-18523 GCA_041491005.1 Binataceae bacterium (SeqCode)
CGGCCGCGAGCATGAAGACGCGACGCGCCGACGCGATCAGCGCCGGAAGCCGCTCCGCGCCCGAGATGCTTCCGTCAAGCGCTGCGGCGACCAGCCGCCCCGGATCGGCCGCCGCGACCGCCGCCCGATAGATCGATTCCAAGAGCTGCCTCGTTTCGGAAGTCATCGGGATCGTGGCTTGGGAGCGCCCTGCCAGTCTCGACCAGTCAAGCGCGGCTCGCGAGGAGCGCGCATTCCAGTCAGCGCCGGCGGCGGCGCAGCACGCGCATCCGGCCGTCCGGCTCGACGACCACCACGGTGTCCGCGATGCCGGCGAAGATGCCGGTGCCGACTACGCCGGGAATCGCGAGCAGTGCGCGGTCCATGCGCGCCGGGCCGAAGCCGGGCCTCACCACGCAATCGATGATCAGGTTGCCGTTGTCGCTGCGAAACTCGGAGCCGTCGGCGCTGGTTCGAATCGCCGGCTTGAGCCCAAGCGATCGCATCTGCCGCGCGCAGAATGGCGCCGCAAACGGGATCACCTCGACCGGCACCCGGCCGCGCGCGCCGAGCCGCCGCACCAGCTTCTCCGCGCCGACCAGGATGACTTGCCGGCGCGACGCGCATGCGACGACCTTCTCGCGGATCAGCGCGCCGCCGTATCCCTTGATCAAGTTGAGGCGGGGATCGACCTCGTCGGCGCCGTCGAACGTGATGTCGATCCGTTTGACGTCGCCGAGCCCGGCGATCTCGATTCCGAGTTCGCGCGCCAGCGCCTCGCTGGCGTTGGAAGTCGGCACGCCGCGCACTTTCATCCCGCTGGCGCCCAGCGCCCTGATGAAGGCGGTGGCGGCTCGGCCGGTGCCAAGCCCGAGCACCTGCCCCGCGCGAACGTACTTCAGCGCAAATGCGCCGAGCGCTTCCAGAGCCGCCTCGCCTGATTCGGCCATCGCCATCCGGTCAGTTCAGCGAGCGGATTCGCTCCGCTGACCCTACGGCGCGCCCTTGCGCAGCAATGTCATGAACTCCTGGCGCGATTCGGTGTTGGTGCGGAACACGCCGAGCATCGCAGAGGTCGTAACGTACGAGTTCTGCTTCTCGACTCCGCGCATCCGCATGCACAGATGCTCGGCTTCGAGCACGACCGCAACGCCGAGCGGATCGAGCTGCTCCATCAGCGTGTTCGCGATTTGCGTGGTGAGCCGCTCCTGCACCTGGAGCCGGCGCGCATAGATTTCGACCATGCGCGCCATTTTCGACAATCCCACGATGCGGCTTTTCGGCAGATAGGCGACATGGGCCTTGCCCATGAACGGCAACAGGTGATGTTCGCATAGCGAGTAGAAGTCGAGGTTCTTGCAGATCACCATCTCCTGGTAATCCTCGACGAACAAGGCGCCGTTGATTGCCGCTTTCGGATCCTGCCCGTAGCCGCGCGTCAGGAACTCGAACGAACGCACGACGCGCGCGGGTGTGCGCAGCAATCCCTCGCGCTCCGGCTCTTCGCCGATATGGCGCAGCAGCAATCGCACACCTTCTTCGACCTGCTCGTTGCCGGGGGCATTTCGCGCCTTGCGCACCGCTCTCATCTGCCGACGCTCCTTCTGCGGCGGTTGAACTCGATTGCCAGCTCGATCGCCAGCGATGGTCCGCCGCCACTCATGATAACAAAGCCTGATACTTCCGGCCCCAGCGCGCTCATCAGCGCAAGGCTCTCCTCAATCGATCGCCGCCGAACTTCATCTTCCCTCATGCCCGCGTAGCGCTCCAGATGCGCTCGTGCACCACTGAGATCCTTCACGCGATCCTTGAGATAATCGGCCATCGCTTCGCGCTTGATCGGCAAAATCCCGAGCATCACGCGCAGGCCATGTTCGCGCGCACGCGCCGCGAAGAGGCGTCCGGCCTCAATGGCGAATACCGGCTGCGTGATGATAAACCGCGCGCCGGCTTGCGCTTTGCGCGCGAGCAGCTCGTACTCGCGCTCGAGGTCAGCGCGATTCGGATTGGCAACCGCGCCCGCGACCAGATTTGGCAGCATCTTGAGCAGGCGCTTGGCCTCGCCGGTATCGCCGCGGTTGAGCTCGCCGATTACGCGCAGCAACCCCAGCGCGTCAACATCGCGCACGGTACGGGCGTTGCCATGCGCACCCGGCTCGATCTTGTCCCCGGTCAGCGCCACCACCGCATCGATGCCGAGTACCGCCGCGCCGAGCAGATCTGATTTGAGGGCAAGCAGGTTGCGATCGCGGCATGAGAAGTTTAGCACCACCGGAAGTCCCAGCCGGCTCTTGATCATCGAGGCGAACACCAGCCCCGAAAGCTTCACCTTGGCGAGCGCATTGTCGGTAAGCGTTATGGCGTCGGCCACTCCGCGCAGCTCCGCCAGCCGCTTCAGCAGCGGCTCGACGTTGATGCCGCGCGGCGGCGAGACCTCGACCCATAGCGCCGGATGCGGCCCCGCCAGCGAATCAAGGATCGATGGCACGCGGAGGCTCCGCATCGGGCAGAGGAGCGGGACGATTGGCAGGACGGTCCGCGTTTGGCTCAGGCGTCAAAAGGTGCGCCATGCGGCGACGGATGTGGTCGCGATCCGGATCAGGCCTGTCGTTTCTCGCCAGCCTTGATCTTCTGGTACTTGCGATAATCGTAGCCGGTCGCCATCGCCATCAGCAACGCTTCCATTCCGCCTTCGCGCTCGCGCCGCAGCACGCGCAGGCGTTCGAAGAACTCGCGGAAATCCTTCTCGACGCGGCGTTCGGAGTCCACTGGATGGAGGAAGAAATCGTGCAGACGGGTCACCGTGAAGCGCAGCGATGAATAGCGCAGCTCGTTGGGGAAGGCGTCCCATTCCGCCAGCGACAGCGTCCGCACCGATTCGTAGCCGCGCAACAGGAAGCGGAATCGATCGAGCGAGTACTGCTCCTCGATGAAACAAAGCGCATTGACCGCGGTCGCGATGTCGAAGATGAACTTGCCGCGGCATGCCGCCTCGAAGTCGAGTACCGCCACCAGCCGCTCGCCGCGGAAGAGCAGATTGTCGGCGAACATGTCGCCGTGAATGACCCCTTTGGGTAGTTTGCTCTCGAGATAGCGGTTCAGATACTCGATTTCGTCGTCCAGCGTGCGGCTGATCTTGCGGAAGTAGTTGGGCAGCTTGCCGCGTACGCCGAGGTACAGGTCGGCGATACGATCGAAGCTAAAGCGGTTGTCGATCCCCTTTTTGTAGCCCTTGCCGATGACGTGAATCTCGCCCAAGGTGCGGCCGATGGTCTCTAGCTGGCTCGGCCGCAGCCGCTCCGGCGGCACGATGCGTCCCTCGTGGTACCGGTATAGCGACAGGCACTTGTTGCGGTAATCGCGATAAAAGCGGCCTTTGCGATCCTGCAGCGGATGCGGGCATGGAAATGAGTGCTTGCGCAGGAAGGCCAGCAGGTCAATTTCCCGCTTGACCTCCATCTCGCTCTTGACCTCATCGATCCGGAGCAGGAACTTGCCCTTGGTGCATTCGAGGACATAGTTGGTGTTGACCGAGCCGCGCGGTATCGCGGTGACATTGGCGACCCGGCCGAAGCCGTAGTCGTCGGCAAGCTCCTCGATGAGGCCTTTGCTGAGCTCTGTGTAGACGGCCATCTGTGAGGGTGAGGAAGAACGCAAACCGTCGCCAGTCTAAGGACTGGCTGAGAGCCCGTCAACTACGTTCGCGCTGAGGTCGCTTCTGACGTGCCGGTCTATGCCTGATTGTGCGCATTTGCTTCGACCCAAACGCATCACACCACGATAGATGGGAGGTATCAGCTCGCATCATGCCAGCAGGAAAACCATCCAAGACCAGCGGTAAGAATAACACCGCTCATCCTCTTGAGGGCGCCAAGGCGCCCTCCTTCGAACTCGCCGACGCTTCGGGCAAGAGCGTAGCGCTTCGCGATTTTCTCAGCCGCGGCAACCTGGTGCTGTATTTCTATCCGCGCGACATGACGCCCGGATGCACGACCGAAGCGTGCAGCTTTCGCGATGAAATCAAGCCGATTCGCGCGTTAGGAGCGGAAGTAGCCGGTGTCAGCGGCGATTCCACCGCGTCACATCAGAAATTCGTCGCGGCGCACAGCCTCAACTTCCCGCTGCTCAGCGATCCCGGCAATGCGGTTGCGCGCGCATATGGCGTGTACAAGAAGAAGTCGCTCTATGGGCGCGAATACATGGGCGTCGAACGCACGACCTTCCTGATCGATCGCAAGGGTGTGGTGCGCAAGGTATTCGCGAAGGTCAAGGTCAACGGCCATTCCGCAGCCGTGATTGAGGCGCTGCGCGAGATGAAGCAACCCATTCGCGGGCGGGCGGACTAGTTGATCGCGATCAGGTTCTCGCGCAGGAAGTCCTTGAGCGGCGCCTCGACACTCGCACCCAGAATATGCTGCTCGCGCGGGAAGTAATGCGCCTCGACATGCGTGCCTCGATCGCGCAGCGCGCGCTCGAGTTCGCGCGCCTGCAGCACCGGCATGCGCCGGTCGCGCTCGCCATGCAGGATCAGCACGCGGCATCCGAGCTTGCGTGGCAGATGCGCGATCACACTGCGCTTGGACAGTATGCGACGACTCGGCCACACCTCGCGCAGGATCGCGAGCTTGGTGGTCCAAGCCGCCTCCGGCCAGAAGCTGAGCATGTCATAGGCTCCCGATTCGAGGACAACCACCTTGAGGCGAGGGTCAGAATCCATCGTCAGCCCGGCCGCCACAGCGCCATTGGCGAAACCCCACACTCCGAGCCGGCGCGAATCCACATCGGGCCGCGCGGCCAGCAGGTCCAGCGCGCGGCGCGCGGCCGCCACTGCCTGTGGACCTACGAACCGGCTGGGACCTGACGATGCGCCATAGCCCGGGATGCTGATGCATGCGACCTGCATCCCGATCGCGGTCAGATACCCTTCCTTCGCGATGCAGCGTTCGGCTCCGCCCGCCGCGCCGTTAAGCACGAGCAGCGCTGGCAGGCGTCCCGGCTCGTCACTGCGCGCGAGATAACCCTCGATTTGATACTGATTCTGCCCCAGCGCGACCTGAAAACCGAATGGTGCGACGCGGCTCTGCTGGGAACTGCTGGGCGGCGCCGAACGGCATGCGGCAATGTGCGCGGCGAGTATCGCCAACGCGCACACGCGCATCACACGCGCCCCAAGACAAGCCCCGCCCATAAGCGATGTCAGGCTAACACCATGGCCCTAAGGTTTCCATCGCGCGTAAGGGCGGGCATATCGCGGTCTTGCGTGCTTGCGGACGAGATGACTAGTCAAGACGCGCCTCCCGCCCAGCGCTCCCCGTCACTGCGAATGGAGGCTGCCGGATCGAGTGATCCCGGACCAGCAAGTCGCCATGCAAAGCCGTCGCTGACAGCCGTCGATGATCGACTGTCGGCGTTCTCATTCTTCGGTGTCGTCCCGATGAAGCTCGGCCTCGAGCGCCCGCACGCGCCGCAACAGTTCGGGCATCCGCGGCGCCGCCGCGACCATCCGGCGCCACTTGCGAATATCGACCGCCGGGTAGCCGCCCACCGTCGCATCGTCGTCGAGGTTGTTGGGGATCCCTGATTGCGCCGCGGCGCGCACGCGGTTGCCAATCCTGATGTGGCCGGCGACTCCGACCTGCCCGCCAAACACACACCATTGCCCGATCTTCACCGAGCCGCTGATGCCGGTCTGCGCGGAGAAGCTCGAATGTGCGCCAATCTCGCAGTTGTGACCGACTTGGACGAGGTTGTCGAGCTTGGCGCCGCGCCGGATGGTCGTCGCGCCCATCGTCGCGCGATCGATCGTCGAGTTCGCACCGATTTCGACATCGTCTTCGATTGCGACGCCGCCCACTTGCGGAATCTTGGTCCATCCCTCCGCGCTCTGCGCGTAGCCGAAGCCGTCGGATCCGATCACGACGCCGTTATGGATCGTCACCCGGTCGCCAATGGTGGTGTTCTCGCGAATCGACACGAGGCTGTGGCAGACAAAATCATCGCCGATGATCACCTTCGGATAGATCGTGACGTTGGGATGGATGGTCGCGCGACGCCCGATCCGCACGCCCGCGCCGATTACACATCCTGCGCCGATCGAGCTGTCCGCTCCGATCGACGCATCGGGCGCGATGTGCGCCGACGAATCGATTCCGATCGCGGGCCGGTACGGCGGAAAGAAGACTTCGAGCGCGCGCCCAAAATCGAGGGTTGGATTGGCGCTGATCAGCGCGGCGCCCCGGACCGCGCCCAGCATCTCGCGCGTGATGATCACGCATGCGCCTGCCAACCGCTCCAGGTGGGATGCATACTTCGGCTGCGCCAGGAAAGTAATCGAACCGGGGCCGGCGGCCTCGATTGGCGCCGGCGCGCCGATCTCGAGTCCGGGATCGCCGTGCAGCTCAAGCCCGAGCCGGGTGGCTAGTTCGCTCAGTCTCATTGCTCACCTCGAAAACCGTACGGCGGCCGGATTGCCCTGATTGAATACCCGCGGTTTTTCGCAAATACTTAGCTGCTCACGCCCGATCGTCAATCGGGCCGTGCATCTTTCCATATGAACCAGCGGCCGGCAGACGCGATAGATTTCGAGCGCAACGGGGGCGTGGTGCCCGTGGTCACTCAGGATTACCGCAGCGGCCGCGTCCTGATGCTGGCTTACATGAATCGCGAAGCCTTCGAGGAGACCGTCCGTAGCGGTCGTGCCTGCTACTACTCGCGCTCGCGCGCCCGCCTGTGGCGCAAGGGCGAGGAGTCAGGCAACTTCCAGGCGATCCGCGAAATCCGCGTCGATTGCGATGAGGACACCATCTTGCTGCGGGTCGATCAACTAGGCGATGGCGCGGCTTGTCACGTCGGTTATTTCAGCGACTTTTTCCGCGCGCTCGAGGGCGATCAGTGGCGCACGACCGATGAGCGCATCGTCGATCCCGCCAAGTATGGCCCGGGCTACGGCCACCCGTCGGGGAAGGCCGGCGGCTCGCGCAGCTAGGCAACCAGCGATGGCGAAGAACGCGAAAGTGCTGCGCTTCGGCATCCCGAAGGGCAGTCTCGAAGCGCAAACCCTCGAGCTGCTGCGCAAGTCGGGATGGCGCATCTCGGTCGATGCGCGCTCGTACATGCCGAGTGTTGATGACCCTGCTCTCAGTCTCAGGCTGCTGCGTCCGCAGGAGATGCCGCGCTACATCGCCGATGGCGAGCTCGACGCCGGCATCACCGGCTATGACTGGATCGTTGAGAACGATTGCGACGTAGTCGAGGTCGACAGCTTCATCTATTCGAAGGTGTCGCTGGCGCCGACGCGCTGGGTGCTGGTGGTGCCGGAGGCATCGGCGGTGCGCCGCCTCGAGGACCTTCAGGGCAAGCGGGTCGCGACCGAGATGGTCAACTTCACGCGGCGGGTCTTCGCTGAGCGCAAAGTTAAAGTAGAAGTTGAATTTTCATGGGGCGCTACCGAAGCCAAGGCCGCCGATGGGCTGGTCGACGCCGCGGTGGAGGTCACCGAGACCGGCGCGTCGCTGCGCGCCAATGGCCTGCGCATCGTCGAGGAGCTGCTGACTTCCTCGCCGCGGCTGGCCGCCAATCGCGCCGCTTGGGCGGACGAATGGAAGCAGGCCAAAATCAAGCAGATCGCGGTGCTGTTTCGCGGCGCGCTGGACGCCGAGAGCCGCGTCTTCATCAAGATGAACGTGGCCCGCGCCAACCTTGAACGCGTCATCGCTCTGCTGCCGTCGATCACCGCGCCGGCGATTTCCAGCCTCTACCCGCTGCCGACGCTAAAAGGGCAGGAATGGGCCGCGGTTGAGACCGTGATCAGCGAGCGCGAGGTGCGCGAGCTGTTCCCCAAGCTGCTGGAAGCCGGCGCAGTCGGCATCGTCGAGTTCCCGCTCAACAAGATCATCTAGGGGCAAGGCGGTCCGGCTCGCGCGTGGGCTCGCATTTTCATTCATCAGGGCGAATTGAGCATAATCTGATTCCATGAAATCGCGCAGTTCGGCGACCAAGGCAGCGCGCTCGTTTTCAGAGCTTCTGAACCGCGTCCGCTACCGTAGCGAGACCTTCGTGGTAGAACGCGGCGGGAAGCCCGTATGCGAGATCTCGCCGGCTCAGCCTACGAAGTTCACGTGGGCGGACTTGGCGGAGGCTGTGCGCGCCGCGCCGGCTATCGCGGCCTCGCCAAGCTCGACGCCGCCCTGCGCGCTCATGACGGCGCCCTTGATAATCGCAAGCAGGCCGCTTAAATGACTATCGCGCCGCTACTCAATTCCAACAACTTCTCGGACACTCCCTCATTCTCGACCTCGAGACGGTTAAAAAGACCACTGCTACACTAGGCTTGTCACCATTTCTGGGCGAGAAGTTCTACGCCGCCGTCCGCTCGGTGTCTGTCGTCGACACTGAAGGAATTGCCAAGGACGGCGCCGATCCAAAGGTGTTCACATGGCATCTTCTCGCCGCTTCAATTCTCACGGCTCGCGGAGAGGTGGATCTGGGCAACGCCATGGCGTGGGTATCCAATGACACGATAGAAGATTTCATCGAATCTAACTTGGATTCATTCCACCAAACATTGGCAATCCAGCCAGATTATGCGGGCTATTTGTTGTTTTCTCCTCGTGTGGCTTCGAACATGCTTGGAATTTTCGGAGCGACCGTCGATCCGGATGTGCTTTTGCGTGTGGCGAAAAAACACGGTGTGATTACCGCGGTGGATGCGGAAGGCCGCCGCGGCATCGCGTGTAAATTCGCAAGAAGCTTAGCGCTAGTCATCGCGTCAAAGAACGCGATGAGTGAAATGCGCACAGAACCACAAAGACCGATGGCCCTCGCAAGCTAAAGGTTTTTAAAAGCCCGCGGGGTGCTCGTTGAAACAGTGCACCTCGCGGGCCTGTGCAGAAAAACGCAGAGGACTGTCGCACACATTAGCTAGTCACCCGCACCAACACGGACGCGAACGTCGCGAACCGTACTCTCGGCAATTTCTGAAGCGCGCGCCGCCCCGGTTCGCAACAATTCGCGAAGGTAATGTCCGCCGTCCGCAGTCAGGTGGCTGTGTCGCTGCTGGATTGCAAGAAGCGTCTCATTTACACGCTCAATCACTTTTCTCTTCAGATACCCGTAGTTCTTTCCATTGAATTCAACTTCTAATTCGGGCTGTGAGCTGCCCATTAGGCATTGATATATCGTAAGCAGATTTGCCACTCCCGGAGAACTATTTCCGACCCTAACCTCCGCCGCCGAATCTGTCACTGCCGCGGAGACTATTCGTTTCACCTCATCGGCGTTAGAAAGCAACCCGATGGCATGATTCCTCGCTGTCTCCGCAGTGCTCTTACTCATCTTTCGAGAGGGATCGTCAAGGCCCATTATGCGAGCACCAAGGGTTCGCATTAAAAGTTCGGGAGGCCGAAAGTAGTTGCCATAAAGGTTATTGAACCTATTCACGATATCCCTGCAGAGCTCTACGTGCTGCTTCTGGTCCTCTCCGACGGGGACAAAGTCCGGCCGGTAGGCGAGAATATCAGCGGCTTGTAAAGTCGGGTATGTGAACGACCCTGCACTGGCGATTTTCCGTCTGCCGGCCTTCGCCTTAGTCTTAAACTGGGTCATCCGCTCGAGCCATCCAATCGGAGTGCAACAACTCAGAATCCAGGCGAGATACGCGTGAGCAGGAACATCTGACTGCAGAAAGATGATCGATTTCTTAGGGTCGATGCCGCACGCCAAATATAGACCTGCGATTTCGAGTGACTTTTGTCGGAGTTCTCGTGGGCTTATTGCTTCAGGGATGGTTAAGGCATGGAGATCGGCAATGAATAAAATGTTCTCCAAGTCAGTTTATTCTCGACCCAGAGCGAAATGGCCCCGATATAATTGCCGATGTGCAACTGTCCCGTTGGTTGAACTCCTGAGACGACCCGTTTTCTTGCTTCTTCCATAGGCGTTCGGCTTGCGGTTTCGTATTCGAATCTAAACCATTGTAGCGGTACAGGTTCTTATCTCAACGGATCGCACCCCCGGACGCCTGGTGGAAACGATCTGCCCATTCTCGAATTTGGCTTGGAAGCACTGGCTCTCTCAGCAACAATGCGAACCAGTCGCGCCCATGTGCATGCACTCGCGCCACGGTCAGGTCGAAGGCCACGACTGGCAACCGATTGAGCATTGCCTCAACGAATGCGGATCGCTGGCGACGCCGCCATCTGTCTGGGCGGCACTCGCGAAAAAAGGCGTCAGCGTCGGCGAACGCAACCTTATGATCGCGGCCACCGCGATCGCCCACGGCTCTGCGCTTGCAACATGCGATGCCAGAAGCTTCCCGAAAATACCCGGTCTGACGGTTCGCCGCGTCTAGAACCCTGCCCGGCCAGCTCGCAGATCTCAGCCGATAATCAGTGCCGCGGAGCGCCGGCCGCAGAGCAGACCATCTACGCCCTTACGCCTGCGGACCTTTCGGCGGCTCTGCCAGACGTGCGTCAATCGCGGCCGTGCGTTCGGCCAATACCGCGTAATCGATGCCCGGATTGCCGCGCGGCGTCTCGTCGTCGAAGAAGATCGAAACCAGTGCGAACAGACCGGCGGTGATCCACAGGCCGCCGGTGGCGAGCGGCGGCCACCCGAATGAGGTCGCCGCCATCAACAGAGTGACCATCAGGTCGCCGGCGATTGTCAGCTCGCTCATCAATCACCACCCAATGGCCGAGGTCCGCTACCCCGACATCATAAGGCTACTCCGCCGGAAAGCTGATTCCAGTGCTATCGCGATGCGTTACTCGCCGGACCATTTGGGCTTGCGTTTTTCGGAAAATGCCAACGGGCCTTCGATCGCGTCCTTGGAGCGGAACAGCTTGGCCTGTCCCGGATAGGGCTTCTTGAACGCCTCCTGCAGGGGCAGGCCAAGGCCCGTCATCGCGGCCTCCTTGCTCGCCTGCACCGATAGCGGCGAGCATTCCATTATCTCCGCTGCCCACCGTTCGGCGGTCGCATGCAGGTCCTTCAGCGGCACGACCTCGTTGACGATCCCATACTGCGCGGCCTGCTGCGCCGTAATGTGCTTGCCCGTCAGCATCATGCCCATCGCGATCTTGAGCGGAATATGGCGCGGGAGACGATGCACGCCGCCGGCCGCCGCCATCAGGCCCACCCGCGGCTCGGGCAGGCCGAAACGCGCATGATCGGCTGCGATGATGATGTCGCAGGCCAGTGCAATCTCGCATCCGCCACCCAGCGCGAAGCCATTCACCGCCGCGATAATCGGCTTGTAAATGTCGAAGCGCGAGGTGATGCCGGCAAAGCCGCCGGGGACGGTATCAAGTCGCAGGCCCCGGTTTTCCGCCGTCCACCGCAAGTCGTTTCCAGCCGAGAAAGCCTTGTCTCCGGCGCCGGTGACGATCGCGACCCACAGATTCTTGTCGGCAACGAAATCGTTCCACACCTGCTCCATCTCGGCATGGCATGGCGGATGAAGCGCATTCATCCGCTCGGGCCGGTTGAACGTGATCCATGCAAGGTTGTCGCGCTTGTCGTATTTGACGAACTTTAGATCCATCGGTTGGCGAGCCTCCGCGGTTATTTCTCGTCCAGTAATTCGAAGAACGCGTCCACGCTCTGCATCAGTTGACGCCGGATTTGGGCGCGCGTGCCTTCGATGAAATGCATCGTGACGCGCGAGGCGCCGCCGTCGGACAGCTTGACCATCGCGTCTTCGACCGAGGCGACTTCGCGCGATTCGAACATCCGCATCCCGTATATCAGGCCGCTTCGTTGCGCGGCGCCCTTGACCAGCTTTAGCCTCTGCGCCATCTCGGCCTCCTCCACATCCCGTGCGAGCGCGAACGCGCGCGACTATAGCACACAACCACGCCGGCGCGGTCGGCGTCGATGCCTTTGCAACGGCATTCAGGTTGACAAAGCGGGAAAGCGAAAATCACAATCCATGAGATGAATGCGATAGGATCCGGGCGAGTCGCGATGCTGGCGTTGGCGGTCTCGATCAGCGCCAGTGGCTGTGGCGCGGTCTACCAGACCGGCACGCACGTCCGCGCTTATCGGATGGCGAAGACGCTCCAGCCCGGCCAATCGACGGTTGAAGTGCGCAACCATTGGGGGGAACCTGACATCAGGCGGGAGCCCAACTCCACCATCCAAATCTGGAGCTACGCCGAGCGCGCCAACAGCAACGACGTCGTCGCGACGGTGCTCTACACGGCCGCCAAAGAAGGCGACAAGGGCACCTTCCTCGATCTTGAATTCGTCGACAGCAAGCTCACGACTTGGCGCGAAGCCGAGCATACGATGCCCACCAAAGAGAAGCAGATCTATGGCGTCGGCATCGGTATGGGTTCGTCGAATCCAGGTTCTTCTTCGACCCACTATTGAATGTTTAAGCACACTTAAGCGTCAAACTGCTTGTGATGCCCTTCCAACTACCATCATGTGGATAAAGGGCGTATTTTTGAAGCCCGATCGACTTCGTCTAGAACAGGCGTCCGGTCGCGTTAGGGTGTGAGGGCTGGGGATTAGTGGCAACCGCGCGTAAAAGCTTCGAGAGCATTCTGCTCGATCGCTCATGGGTCAGTGAGCAGGACCTCGAAAAAGCGCGCCAGCGCAAGAAACCCGGGCAGCAGCTGGCCGACGCACTGGTCGAGATGGGCGCGCTCGAGCCCCAGCGATTGGCGCGTGCGCTCGCGCAGGAGTATCGCCTTCCGTTTCAGGCGCACATCGACGAGCATGCGGTCGACAGCGCGCTGGTCGCCAAAGTTCCGATCAACTACGCCAAGAAGAACCGGCTGCTGCCGATCGCCAGCGACGGCAGCACCGTGACGGTGGCGGTCGCCGATCCCGCCAACTTCGAGGCGCTCGATGACCTGCGGCTGCTGTTCAAGCTGGCGGTGGAGCCGGTCGTCTGCCCGCCGGAAGTGATCACCGAGGCGCTCAACCACGCCTACGATCAGGCCAGCAACACTTCGGCGCAGGACCTCATGATCGATCTCGATGGCGAGCGGCTTGACCTGGTCGCCAATGAGCTGGCCCATGAACCGCGCGATCTGCTGGAGTCCGATGACGCGGCGCCGATCATCAAGCTGGTCAACGGGCTGCTTTCGCAGGCCGTCAAGGATCACGCCAGCGACATTCACGTCGAGCCGTTCGAGCGCGATCTGGTGATACGGTTCCGCGTTGACGGCATGCTCTACGACGTGCTGTCGCTGGATAACCGCTTTCAGGCCGCGATCATTTCGCGCATCAAGGTCATGTCAGGGTTGAACATCGCGGAGAAGCGGCTGCCGCAGGATGGACGCATCCGGCTCAAGATCGCCGGCCGCGACATCGACGTCCGCGTCTCGAGCATCCCGACTGCCTTCGGCGAGCGCATCGTGCTGCGCCTGCTGGACCGGGCGCAGATGATGACCGATCTCGATATCGAGCGGCTGGGTTTTTCGGGCGACAACCGGCGCCGTCTCGAGCGCCTGATCCTGCAAAGCCACGGCATCATCCTCGTCACCGGTCCGACCGGGTCGGGCAAGACCACCACGCTTTACGCCTTCCTCGCCCAGATCAATTCGCGCGAGAAGAACATCATCACTATCGAAGATCCGATCGAGTACCAGTTGCCGGGCGTGGGCCAGATGCAGGTCAATCCCAAGATTGAGCTGACCTTCGCCAACGGCCTGCGCTCGATCTTGCGGCAGGATCCCGAGGTGATAATGGTCGGCGAGATCCGCGATGGCGAGACCGCCGAGATCGCCATCCAGGCGGCGCTGACCGGCCATCTTGTGTTCTCGACCATCCACACCAATGATTCGTTCGGCGCGCTCACCCGCCTGGTCGACATGGGCATCGAGCCGTTTTTGGTTTCCTCCTCGATCATCGCGGTGATGGCGCAGCGGCTGGTCCGCGTGCTGTGCCAAAGCTGCCGCGAGCCATACCAGCCTACCGACGAGGAACTGGCGCGCGTGGGGCTGAAGCCCGGCGCTACCGGGACGGTCTTCCGCGCCGCGGCGCAAGGCTGCCGGGCCTGCCGCAAAAGCGGATATCGCGGACGAACCGCCATTCAGGAACTGATGGTGATGGACGACGAGGTGCGCGCACTGGTCATGAAGAACGCCGACGCGGCCACCATCCGCCGGCTGTGCACCTCCAAGGGCATGAAGCTGCTGCGCGAGGACGGCACCGAGCGCGTGCTTGCGGGCCAGACCACGATCGAAGAGCTGCTGCGCGTCACCCAGGAAGACATCGTCTAGACGATGTTCGCGGATTAGCGGACGACGATGCCGGTTTTTGCGTATCGCGGATTGTCGGCCGAGGGCCGCTCGATTGCCGGAGTGGTCGACGCCGATAGTGCCCGCACCGCGCGCACCAAACTGCGCGCCGCCGGCGTCTTCCCGACCGATATCAACGAGACCTCGGCGCGGCCCAAAACCGAACGCCGCGCGCTGCCCAGCTTCCGGCGCAAGATGTCGTCGGCCGATCTCGCGCTGCTCACCCGCCAGCTCGGAACGCTGCTGGGCGCCGCCGTGCCGCTGGTCGAGGCATTGGGCGCACTCAGCGATCAGGCGGCCAAGCCGGCCGTCAAGGCGATGCTCTCGCAGGTGCGCGAGCGAGTGCGCGAAGGCACTTCGCTGGCTGATGCGCTGGCGGGGCAAGGCGAGGTCTTCTCCGACCTGTATGTGAGCATGGTGCGCGCGGGCGAAGCCGCCGGCGCGCTCGAAGTGGTGCTCGACCGTCTGGCCGACTACAGCGAGAAGCAGGCCGACCTGATCGCCAAGGTTCGCGGCGCGCTGACCTATCCGTTCATCATGATGGGGGTCGGGCTGGCGATTATGGGTTTTCTGGTCAGTTACGTCGTTCCGCAGGTCGCGACCGTCTTCGCGCAGACTCAGCAATCACTGCCGGCGATCACGCAGGTGCTAATCGCGATCTCCAACTTTCTCGCCGCCTACTGGCTGATGCTGCTGATCGCCGTTGTCGCCGCAGCCGCGGGCATCGTCTTCGGTCTTTCAACGCCACGTGGGCGCTACTTCTATGACCGCATGATCCTGAAACTTCCCTACATCGGACCGACCACGATCAAGATCATCTCGGCGCGATTCGCCCGCACGCTGGGCACGCTGCTGGCCAGTGGAGTTCAGGTGCTGCCAGCGCTGGATGCGGTCAAGCTGGTGGTCACCAACCGACTTCTGGCCGATGCGGTCGAGAAGAGCCGCGAGAGCATCCGCGAAGGCCACGGCATGGGCCAGACGCTCGCGCGTAGCGGGCTGTTCCCGCCGCTGCTGGTCGAGATGATCCGGGTCGGCGAGCGCTCAGGCGAGCTGGAGCGGATGCTCGAGCGAGCGGCCGATGCCTACGAACGGGAGGTGACCTACTCGCTCGCGCAGGTCACCACGATGCTGGAACCGATAATGACACTGATGATGGCGGGCGTGATCGTGTTCATGATCCTCGCGGTCCTGATGCCGATCTTTCAGCTCAACCAGATCGTCCAATAAGCGAACACCCAGGAGCGAATCCGATGAGGCAGCGGCGCAAACAAGAAGAAGGTTTCACTCTTATCGAGATCATGGTCGTGATCCTGATCCTCGGTCTGCTTGCAACGATTGTCGTCCAGAGCCTGCGCGGCGCAACCGACAAGGCCAAGCGCGCCAAGGCCTCGGCCGATGTCGCCGAACTCAAAACCGGACTGGATCGTTACTACCTTGATAACGGCTTCTATCCGACTTCTGACCAGGGATTGCTGGCGCTGACCTCGCGACCCAGCTCCGGCCGAGTTCCGGCCAACTATGAAGAAGGGGGCTACATCCAGCGCCTTCCTGCCGATCCGTGGGGCAATCCATACGTCTATCAGAGCAACGGCAGCACCTATGTGCTGCGATCGCTCGGAGCTGATGGCACGCCCGGCGGCGCCGGCAAGGATGCCGACATCGACGGCAGCCAGAACTGAGGATCGATGAGTCTCAATCCCGGCGGTCCGACTCCCATCGGCAAGGCTCGCAGTATCGCCGCGCGCGCCGGCGAGCGCGGTTTCACGCTGCTCGAGATCGCGATCGTGGTCTTCATCATGGGTCTGCTCGTCACGCTCATCACGCCGCGGCTCAGCGGACTGCGGACCGCGCGTCTCAAGAGCGAGGTGCGCCGCCTTTCGGGCCGCGCTTCGTATCTCTACGACAAGGCGACCTCGAACAAGCTGGTTATGCGCCTGACGTTCGACCTCGATACCAATCGCTACTTCGTCTCGCGGCTGGATCCCTATGCGCTCGAGCCGATGTTCATTCCGGATCTCGACCCGGGTAGCGCGCCGGTGATGCTGCCGGCAGGTGTCCGCGTACGCGACGTCGCCGTCGAAGGCGTCGGCGCGCTCGACAGTGGAGTCATCAGTTCCACTTTCTATCCGCAAGGCTATGTCGACATGACTGTGATCCATATCCAGGACGAGGCCGGCCACGTCTTTACAATCAAACTCGACCCCATCACCGGCCGCCCCATTGTTCGCAAAGGCGACATACCGGTCGCGGCAGCCGCCGCGATGCTTCATTGACGCGGTGTCACGCTACTGAGTTCACGAACGTGGAGGCTGTCATTCTGAGCGCCAGCGAAGAATCTCGCGGCCGCCATCTTTGCGGCCGTGATGCTGTTTTCGCGGCAAGCCCGCAAAATCACGCGGCAACGGATTGCCGCGCGAGATCCCTTCGGCAGTTACCTCAGGGCGGGCTCTGCGCTCCGCGGACTTCGCTCGGGATGACAGACACGCGCCGGCGCGACCCAAGCCGCGCTTTTACGCTAATCGAGGTGATGATTGCATTGGCGGTGGTCGCAACCGCGCTGGTCGCGCTGCTCGGTCTTCATCATCAGAGCCTGCAGAGCGTCATCCGCAGCCAGGATATCGCGCGCGCCGGATTGCTCGCGCAACGCCTGATGACGGACGCCGAGCTGCAGCGCTTCCCGGAGCTCGGCCGGACCGCCGGCAACTTCGGCTCGATGTACCCCGGTCAGTACGGCAATTTCCGCTGGGAGCGGACGGTCGATCCGGGTGGCGCTTTTCCCGACGTGCGCAAAGTCACCGTCCGCGTTTTTTATGGCCCGCGTTTTGGCCGCCGGCTTGAAGTCGTCGAATTCATGCACAGTCCGTACTCACCGCAGCAGCAAATCCGATGAGTCGGCAACGTCGCGGACAAGCCGGCTTCACCCTTATGGAGTTGATGCTCGCGGTCGGGCTGCTCGCGCTGATTCTGGTCACGCTGGCGAGCTCGTTCGGGGCAGTCGCTCATAGCAAGGTCCATGCGGAAGACCGAATGGTGACCGAGCAAGACGGCCGCGCGATCATGTGGCAATTGAGCAAGGAGCTGCGCGGCGCGGTGCAAACCCCGCTTGAGGCGAGCAAGGTGCTGATGATCGGCCAAGCGCGCCGCCAGAACCGGCTCGCGCTCGACGCGATTACCTTCTCGACGCTCGACGCGGGCCATAGAAGGGCCATTGGTTCGTTCGCGCCGGAAGATACGGTCGTCTACGAGCTTTCGCCGAGTCCCGCACAGCGCGGATGGTCTCTTCTGACCCGCACGCAGTATTCGAGCCTGCTCAGCCCCAGCCGCGCCCTGCAAGGCGCAATTCCGGTGATCCTCGCCGACAACGTGCTCTCACTTCATCTGCGCTACTTCGACGGATCGCGCTGGAACGAAAGCTGGAACTCGGGGTCTTCGACCTCCGGCCAGCCGCTACCATTGGCGATTATGATCGATTTGGCGATGGCCGCACCCGGTGGCCACACGTCGTACTTCTCCAGCGAGGTTGCGATTCCGATGGCGTTTGGAGTGCGATGAAACCGGCCTTGCGCAACGATCAGCGCGGCGTCGCGCTGCTGACCACGCTGATGGCCGTCGCCCTGATGACGCTGATCGTTGTCGACTTCATGGCGGTGGCTACCAACAACTACCGTTCCGCAGCCAACCAGACCAATGAATTGCGCGCCGGCTACCTCGCGCGATCCGGCCTACACGTCGGATTGGCGCTGCTCGCTCAGGACGCGCGGCTCAAGGCCCTCAGCCAGCAACCGGCCGAGACTCTGCAGGACCCTTGGGCCAAGCCCTTTCCGCCGATACCAGTCGGCGGCGGGACGGCCTCGGTCGCGATCACCGACGAAGCAGGCAAGCTCAACATCAACCAACTGGTGAATCCATCCACCGGCGCGGTCAATCCAGAAGTCAGCGCGCGGCTCAGCGCGCTATTCGCCAACGCCGGTGTGTCGACCGATATCATTCCCGCGATTATCGATTGGCTTGACCACGATAGCGTCCCCTCGCAGGGCGGCGCCGAGGCGGACTATTACCTCAAGCTCGCTCCGCCATACGAGCCGCGCAACGGACCGATGCCGACGATTGGCGATCTGAGGCTGGTTCGCGGCATCGATGAGACCTCCTTCGCGCGTCTGAACCGAATGCTGACCGTCGCGCCGCTCACCCAGGTCAACGTCAACACCGCACCGCCCGAAGTGCTGGGCGCCCTGCTTCCCGAGATGCGCGCCTCGGGTCTGCCGGAGACCATCGTCGCGGTAAGAGCTAAA
>JBGPUE010000074.1:0-18013 GCA_041491005.1 Binataceae bacterium (SeqCode)
CTCGCGCACCCGCTGCCAGTGACGCAGCGCCGCCTTGATGTCGTTGAGCCCGGCCCATTCGGCCGCGCGCCGGTGCCAGCGCGCCGCGGCGCCGGCCTCTCCCGCTTCCTCGTAGTGATGCGCCAGCAGCGCGGCGGTCTCGTCGAGACGGTCCGCATGCGCCGCTTCGAGCGCACGGGCCACGGCGGCATGCGTGCGCCGGCGCCGCTCCTGGAGCTGCGAGCGCAGCGCCACCTCCTGCGTCAGCGGATGCTTGAAGGTGTACTCGACATCGGGAAACGCCGGTTGCTCGTAGATGAACTCGGCGTCCTTCAGGATGCGTAGCGCCGCGCGCAGATCTGTTTCCGACAGCGGCGACCGGCCGATCTCCCCGACCACACGCTGGAGAATCGGCTCGGGGAAGTCCTTGCCGATCACCGCCGCTGCCTGCAGGACCTGCTTCTCGCGCTCGCCGAGTCGATCGATGCGCGCCGCCAGCAGCGCTTGCACCGTGGACGGGACCTGCAATCGTTCGATGGGCCTCACCAGCCGGTAGCTGCCGCGCGTGCCCTCAAGCGCGCCGGACTCGATCAGCGACTGGACGACTTCCTCGGTGAAGAAGGGATTGCCACCGGTACGCGCGTGAATCGCCTTTGCCAACCCGTCGATGCTCGCATCGCCGCCGAGCAGGTCGTCGAGCAGCTCGCGCACGGCTTCGGGTCCCAGCGGCGCCAGCGGAATCTGGCGGTAGTAGGACTTCGAGGTCCAGGCCGCGTGGTAGTCGGGGCGGAAGTTCACCAGCAGCAGGGCGTGGCTGCCGGCGATCGCCTCTACCCACTGCTCGAGGAACGCTTCGCTGCCGGCGTCCATCCAGTGCAGATCCTCGATCAGCGTGACCCGCTGGTTCTCGACGTTCTCTTCGCGCACCGCCTTGCGCAGGGCCGCGAAGAGCTGGCGCTGCTTCGCCTCGGGATCCATGCGCGGCGGGGGGCGTTGCGGATCGGGCACGCCGAAGAACTCGAACACGACCGGGAGCAACTCGCGGAAGCTCTCGTCGATCAGCAGGAATCGGCCGGCGATCTTCTCGCGCACGACGCGGTCGGGATCGGCATCGGCGATGCCGAAATAGCTGCGAAACGCCTCGAGCATCGGCAGGAAGGGAATGTTCTTGCCGTGCGCGACCGCACGGCCCACCGGGACGGTCAGCCCGCGCGCCCGGCAGCGTTCGAGAAACTCGAAACACAGGCGGCTCTTGCCCGTGCCCGCCTCGGCGACGATGCCAACCACCTGGCCGTTACCGGCGTGAGCCTGCTCCAGTGCGGCCTCCAGCGCCTGCATGTCGCCCTCGCGGCCGACGAAGCGCGAGAACCCTCGCGCGCGCGCCACATCGAAGTGCGTCCGCAGCGCGCCCAGCCCCGTCACTTCGTACACGTTGATCGGCTCGCTGACGCCTTTGACCTTGGTCGGCCCCAGCGCCTTGAGCGCGAAGTATCCCTCCACCAATCGCTGCGTCGTCGCCGTAATCGCAATCGACCCGATCGGCGCCAGCACCTGCATCCGCGCGGCGAGACTGGTCGCATGCCCGACCGGCACGTACTCGGCGTGGTCGCCGGTGCTCACCGAGCGCATCACCACCTCGCCGGTATTCAAGCCGGCGCGGGCTTGCAGCGGCTGGCGCCCCTCGGCCCGCAGCCGATCCGAGTAGAGGCGGATCTCGTCCTGCATTCGTAGCGCCGCATAGAGCGCCCGTTGCGGATGATCCTCATGCGCGACCGGCGCCCCGAACAGCGCGAAGATGCCATCGCCAGTGGACTGCGCGACGAAGCCCTCGTAGCGATGCACCGCTTCCATCATTATTTGGAGCGCCGGATCGACAATCGCTCGGGCTTCCTCCGGGTCGAGGTCCTCGATCAACTCCATTGAGCCTTTGATGTCCGCAAACAGCGCCGTGACCATCTTGCGCTCCCCGTCGAGCGCGGCGGAGTCATCAGATTCCCTCAACGTGAGTGATGTTCGGGACGGCTCCGGTTTGGCGGTCGCTGGACCAAGCGCGGCGGTGCATTGGCCACAGAACTTGAATCCCGGCGGATTCTCGAAGTGGCACTTGGGGCAGACCAGCGCGAGCGGCGCGGTGCACTGACCGCAGAATTTCATTCCGTCAGGATTTTCGAAGTCGCATTTTGAGCAGCGCATCAAATCACTCGGAAGGCAGGCACCTAGCCGCTCTTTTGTGACACGGTCCGGAAACCGACACTTCGCGCCGTCAATTGTTCAGGCCCACTTTTTTCAGCAACTCGATAAACCGCGGATCGGAACGAAGCGGATTGAAGATCCGATCGACCTTGAGAAAGAGCAGCCACTGCGAGCGAACCTCGTAAGCCTTCTCCAATCCTTCCAATGCCCGCTGTTTGTCGCCCAGACCGATGTAGATTATCGCGGTACAAAACGGCGAGACGAATCGGCGCGAAGACATCTGACTCAGCTCCGCAATTGTGGCCTCGGCCTTGGCGCGCTCCCCCGCCGCCGCATAGGCGTAGCCGAGGTAGCCCGCGAGCAAGGGCGCAGAATCCATCGCCCGGGCTTTCTCCAGTTCCGGAATCGCTTCGTTGAACTTACCTGCCTGGAGGTCGATCCACCCGAGATACTCTTGACCAAGATAGAAGCCCGGATCCAATTCCATTGCCTTGCGGGAGTGCTTCTTCGCCGCTTCGTACTTTCCCTGGAACATGAGCGGCAGGCTGACATCACTCGCAATACCCGCGGAGAGGGGGTCCAGCTCGGCCGCGCGCTTCGACTCGGCCAAACTCTCATCGAATCGTCCCTGCTCCGCCAGCAAATAGCCATATAGATGATGCGCCTCGGCGTAGTTGGGATTGAGCGCGATCGCGCGGCGAAGCGTGCTCTCGCCTCCTGCCAAATCGAAGTCGTACCAAATCTGGACAAAGCTCAGTGAGGCGTGAGCTTCGGCAAGAGTATTGTCGAGCTGCAGGGCCTTCTCCGCCGCCGCTCTCGCCTTGGGACCTACTTCAGTGGCGGGAAAATAAGAGTCAAAGCCGTAGCCGTAGGCGTCGGCGAGCCCCGTGTACGCTGGCGCGAAGTTCGGGTCAGCTTTGATCGCCTGCTCGAATTGCCCGATCGCTTTCTTCAGCCCTTTCTCGCTGTAACTGCTCATGAAGTAGCGACCCTTCAGATAGGCCTCGTGCGCCTCCGGGTTGACCACGCGCGAACTAGCAAAGCGCGCCTGCTCATCCGGCGTCAGCTCGACATTGATCTGGTGCGCGATCGCCAGCGCGACTTCATCCTGCAGCGCGAGCACGTCGCGTGAGTCACGCTCGTAGCTCTTCGCCCACAGATGCCGGTCGGCCTGCGCGTCGATCAACTGCGCGGTGATCCGCACCTTGTCGCCGACCCGCATGACCGAGCCCTCGACCACCGCATCGACGTTGAGCGCCTTGGCGATTTCCGGCGTCGGCGGCCGGTGCGCGCCCTTGTACTGCATCACCGAGCCGCGCGAGATCACTCGGAGCGCGCTGATGGTCGCGAGATCGGTCGTCAGCTCATCGGTCAGGCCATCGGAGAAATATTCCTGCTTCGGATCTCCCGAGAAATTGTCGAGCGGGAGAACCGCAATCGAGCTAATCTTGCGCTTTACGCCGCTCAGGGCCTGTTGTCTGGATGGCGTCGGCGATCTCAATCGCACCAGCACAAGGATGAGCCCGGCGAGTACCAGAGCACCCACGCCTGCGATGAGCGCGGTCCGGCGCCGGAGCCCGCTCGGCTCTGCCGGCTGCGCGACGAGGTCGGTCACAACGATCTGATACACGCGTATCGGGCGCGACACGTTCTTAAGCGTCTGCCGCCCCAGATCCCGAACCTTAAACTCGGGTTTGTTGCGGAGGTCGTCGTACACTCGCTCGGAAACGCAGACGCCACCGGGCGGGGCCAGAGCGTGGATGCGCGACGCCACGTTAACCCCGTCGCCAATCACGCCGGCATTCGAGAAGAGAATGTCCCCGACGTGAATGCCGATGCGCACTCGCAGTTCGTCGCCGCCCTGGATCGAGGCCTGGATTTCCCGGGCGCAGCTAACCGCCTCCAGCGCGCTGTGGAAGCTCGCCAGCGTGCCGTCGCCGATGTCGCCGATCATCCGGCCGTTGAAGCGCGCCACCAGCGAGCGCACCAGCTCGCGATGTTCGGCGAGCGCGCGAATCGCCTGCCGCTCGTCGCGCCCCATCAGCGCCGTATAGCCGGCGATATCGCTGAACATGATCGCGGCCAGCTCGCGAGTAGAATTTCTGGCATCCGTATCTGGCGAAGTTGCCAACGGGTCTCCCTTTGCTGGATCACTCATGACCGCACAAAAGACGGCGCAAATACTACTCCGGGTGCATGGCAGGAGCGACTGGACATCCAGCGCTCTTCGGCCGTTCAATTGTTGCTGCGGGGCGTTGGCGTCATTCAGATCGGCGGTGCCGGAGCCTTAGGTGAAGCAGCAGAAGTCTCCGCGATCCCGCTTGACGGGCGACAGGCGAGGGCGCTAGCGGTGCCGAAGCCACTACGAACACGGGAGCAACTTCAACCATGCCGGCATTGGAATTCGAGCGGCGCGACGGAATCGCATACCTGACCTTCAACCGGCCGCAGGTTCATAACGCGTTCAATCCGGAGCTGCTCGTTCAGCTCGCCGACGCATGGCAGGAAGTTGATCGCGACGACTCGGTGCGTGCGGCGATCGTAACCGGCGCGGGCAAGGTTGCGTTTTCAGCGGGCGCCGATCTCGGCCGGCTGATACCGCTCTTTACGCGCGCGCGCCCGCCCGAAGATGAATGGGATCGCAAGCTGCTCGCCAACCGGCGCGCGGGCGATATCGCAATTCTGCGCGGCTACAGCCTCAGCAAACCGGTGATCGCGGCGGTCAACGGGTTTTGCATCGCGGGCGGGATGGAACTGATCCAGGCCACCGACCTGCGTATCGCATCGGAATCGGCGAGCTTCGGCCTGCAGGAGGTGAAGTGGGGCAATATCCCGGCGGCGGGCTCGCTGGCGCGCCTGCAGCGGCAGATTCCCTACTGCAAGGCGATGGAGATTCTGCTCACCGGCAATCGCATCGATGCGAATGAGGCCTACCGCATCGGGCTGGTGAATTACGTGATGCCGGCCGATCGCGTGATGGCGAAGGCGGAGGAACTTGCGCATACCATCGCGGAGAACGGGCCATTGGCGGTGCGCGCGATCAAGCAGGCGGTCGAGCGATGCTCGGGGCGGCCGCTCGAAGAAGCCTTCAAGATCGAGAACGAGATCGCGCGCGAAGTGATGAAGTCAGAGGATGCCAAGGAAGGCCCACGCGCCTTCATGGAAAAGCGCAAGCCGGTCTACAAGGGCCGCTGAGCGATCCGACTGGCGCAGACCGGGATTCCTCGCCGCGCCGGAATGACGGGCAGCACGCGTCGGACTGTTGCCAGCTTCAGACCCTCACTCTAGCCCTCTCCCTGACAGGGAGAGCGACAGTCAGTCATTCCGAGCCCTTCGACTGCGCTCAGGATAAACTCCGCGAGGAATCCCGGAAAGCTAATCGCGTCTGACATCCCTTCCCTTCAGGGAAGGGACTAAGGGTTAGTCGTCGTCCGCTTCAGGAGCCAGCGAGCGCGCGCATCGTGGTGGGGAAGTCGCGCGCAATCGTCGCGCCCGGACCGATGGGAAAGACCACCGGATGCGTCACGCCGGCGGCGCGGAAGCGCGCCACGAAATCACGTCCCACCTCGGCCGGACCGAACGCTGCGATCTTGCGTGCCGACGCGTTGCTGATTGCGCCGGGCGCGGTATCGCGCTTGCCCTCGCGCCACAGCTTGCGCACCTCGGCGAGCTCATCGGCCATCCCATAGCGCGCGAACATCTTGTTGTACGCATCGACGAACGCATAACTGGCCAGTTCGCGCTTGAAGGCCTCGACCGCCTTCTCCTCATCGCTCGTGATGCACATCCTGATGTAGATGCCGATATCGACCGCGTTCGGATCGCGTCCGGCCTCGACCGCGCCGCGACGAATTTCCTCGACCATCGGCGCGATCGCTTCGGGCGGCGAGTAGTTCATCAGCACGCCGTCGGCCATCGCGCCCGCCAGCCGCAGCATCGGCGCGTTGAGCCCCGCGATGTAGATGCGCGGCGGCTGCTTCTGCGTCAGGCGCATCCCGAGCCGGAAGTCGCTGCGATAAATCTCGCCCTCGAACTTCGAGCGGCCCTCGGTGAAGAGCTGGCGCATGATCGTGATGCACTCGCGCATCGCAGTCACCGGCTTGACGTACTTCGCGCCGTGCCAGCGCTCGACGATCACCGGGCTCGATACGCCCAGCCCCGCGATCGCGCGTCCGCCCGACATCTCGTTCAGCGTCAGGAAGCCCATCGCCATCACGCCCGGCGTGCGGATCTGAATCGGTATCACGCCGGTGGCGAGTTCGGCCTTGCTGGTTGCGAGCGCGCATGCCGTCAGGCACACGAAGGCATCGGGGCCTGACACTTCGGGCACCCACAGCGATGTATAGCCGAGGTCTTCGGCTTCGCGGGCGAGCGATGAGAATTGCGAGAGCGGCGAGGCTGAGAGCGATAGCGTTGCGAGACCGAGCTTGCGGTTTGGATGTGCCATCAAGAGATGAGTCCTTTTCCGATGCGTTGCGCCAGCGATCGAGTGCGCTCATAAACTACCTTTCAACTCGCATCGAGGGGAAGCAAGACTCGATGGCCGTGGCGCGTCGCGCATCGCACGTCGTATAGATAGTGCGCAGGAAAGCGCAGCTCGAGGAACTGGTCGCACAAGCAAACACGATGGAGCAATCGCATAGCGTCGAGCGCAGGCTTACGGCGATTCTCAGCGCCGATGTTCAGGGCTACAGCCGCCTCATGGCCCAGAACGAAGAGGCGACGGTCCGGACGCTGACCGCCTATCGCGCGGTGATGAGCGAGCTGATCGCGGAGCATCACGGGCGGGTCGTCGACATGCCCGGCGATAATCTACTGGCTGAGTTTCCCAGCGCTCTGGAAGCGGTTCGCTGCGGCATCGAGATTCAGCGTGCGCTCGCCGCCCGCAACGCCGATCAGCCTCCTAATCGCGAGATGAAGTTCCGGATCGGCGTTCATCTCGGCGACGTGATGGTCGAAGGGGATCGCATCTATGGCGACGGCGTCAACATCGCGGCACGGCTCGAAGGGCTCGCCTTGGCGGGCGGCATCTGCGTCTCCCGATCCGTTCATGAGCAGATTCGGAGCAAACTCGATGTTCGCTATGAGGACCTTGGCGAGCAGGCAGTAAAGAACATCCCGCAGCCGGTGCGAGCGTTTCGAATCCTGGCGGACGCAACGGCTGCGCCGCAGAAAGAGAAGGTGCCGACCGGGTGGTCATCGCAGCGACGATTGGTGCTGGCCGCGGGAATCGTACTGGTCGTTGCCGTGACAGGGGTTGCGGCCTGGAAGGTGTTGATTCCGAGATTCTCGCCGAATCTCTCCCAGCAAGCAGCCGGGCCGTCGCGGATCCGTTCGATAGCCGTGCTGCCATTGGAGAATCTATCGGGCGATCCGGCGCAGGAGTATTTCGCCGACGGAATGACCGATGAACTGATCACCGATCTCGCCAGGATCAGCGCGCTGCGAGTGATCTCGCGGACCTCGGTGATGCAATACAAGGGCGAGCACAAGCAGACGCTGCCGGAGATCGCACGGGCGCTGAACGTGGACGCGGTAGTCGAGGGATCGGCCCTCCGAGTCGGCGACAAGGTGCGAATCACAGCGCAGCTGATCGACGCGCCGTCTGACAGGCACATCTGGGCGCGGAGCTACGACCGTGACGCACGCGACGTGCTGGCGATGCAGAACGAGGTCGCATCGGCGATCGCGCGCGAGATCGATATCCAGTTGACGCCGGATGAGCAGGCTCGCTTCGCCAATGCCCGCACCATCAACCCTCAAGCGCATGAGGCATATCTGAAGGGTCTCTACCACTGGAACAAGTATACAGAAGAGGGCTGGCAAAAAGCCGCGGACTCCTTCCGGCAGGCGATCAAGATCGACCCGAAGTATGCTCTCGCCTACGCGGGACTATCCGACTGCTACGGACAAAGTGCAGGTCATTCGCTTCCTCCCCGGGAAGCGATGCCACAGGCCAGGGAATTCGCGCAGAAGGCCTTGGAACTCGATGACACGCTGGCCCAACCTCACGTTCTGCTGGCGGTAGTAGATTACTCTTACGATTTCGATTGGGCGGGTGGTGAGAAGGAGTTTCAACGCGCGATCGCCCTCGATTCGAACTACGCGGAAGCTCACTTTGAGTATGGCTTCTTCCTGTGGGTGCAGGGTCGATTCGACGAGGCCGAGCGCGAGCTCAGACAAGCTCTGCAGCTTAATCCCCTATCGCCGCAGTATGCCCAGTTTCTGGCGAGCGTGTTCCTTACTAGGAAGCAGTACGACAAAGGGATGGAATGGTGCCGGAAGGTATCGGATCTCGATCCTAACTCGTACGCGGGGCACGTCTGTCTCGGATGGGGCTATCTAGCGATGCGGAAGCCCATCGAGGCAGCGCGAGAGTTTCAACGGGGGCTCGCCCTGGCACCTGAGCCCTTTATTATGGGGAATCTCGGGTTGGCGCACGCGATGGCGGGAGATCGCGACCAGGCGCACAAACTTATCGACGAGCTGGACCAGCTTTCGACACGAAGATTCGTCTCGCAATACGACTCGGCGCTCATCTACGCCGGACTCGGTCTGAACGATCAGGCTCTCCAGCGCCTGGAGAAGGCTTACGAGGAGCGGTCGTTGCCACTGGTGTTCATCAAGGTCATCGCGGCGTTCGACCCCCTGCGCTCCGACCCGCGGTTCATCGCGTTGCTGAAGAAAGTCGGCCTGGACAAATAGCGCGAGGAGCTGGTCGCGCAGGCCAATCAGGATGGAGCAATCGCACAGCGTCGAGCGCAGACTCGCGGCGATTCTGAGCGCCGACGTCCACGGCTATAGCCGCCTAATGGCCGATGACGAGGTTGCGACAGTCCGCATGCTCACCTCGTCGCGGGAGCTCGTCGGCGAGCATGTCGCGCAGCATCGTGGACGGGTGGTCGACTCGCCCGGCGACAACTTGTTGGCCGAATTCCCCAGCGCGATCGACGCCGTCCAGTGCGCGATCGAGGTGCAGCGGGGGCTGATGGCCCGCAACGCTGATCTTCCGCCGAAACGCTGGATGGAGTTTCGCATGGGGATTCACCTCGGCGACGTGATGGTCGAGGGGCAACGGATATACGGGGACGGGGTCAATATTGCAGCGCGGCTGGAAGGCTTGGCTCAGCCGGGCGGGATTTGCATCTCCGCGACGGTGCATGAGCAGGTGCGTGGCAAGCTCGAAGCCGATTACGACGACATCGGCGAGCAGCAGGTCAAGAACATCCCGCGACCGGTGCGCGCGCTGCGCATCAGGATGAAGCCGGTCGCTCCGGAGGGGAAGACTGCGCCACCATCGCGGCGGCGCATGGCCCTGGTCGCTGTTGCCGGCGTGGCCGTACTCGCCGCAATCATGGCCGTGGTCCTCTACGTTCACCGCGCGGCCGTCCCCCGCGTCGCGTCATCCACCGCGACTCCGGCTGCCATGCTGGTGCGGATCCGTTCGATCGCCGTGCTGCCATTGGAGAATCTTTCAGGCGATCCGGCGCAGGAATATTTCGCCGACGGCATGACCGATGAATTGATCACCGATCTCGCCAGGATCAGCGCGCTGCGAGTGATCTCGCGGACCTCGGTGATGCAATACAAGGGTGAGCACAAAAAGCCGCTGCCGGAGATCGCTCGGGCGCTAAACGTGGATGCGGTGGTGGAAGGCTCGGCCCTCCAAATCGGCGACAAGGTGCGAATCACAGCGCAGCTGATCGACGCGCCGTCTGACAGGCACATCTGGGCGCGGAGCTACGAGCGCGACGCACGCGACGTGCTGGCGATACAGGACGAGGTCGCATCGGCGATCGCCCGCGAGATCGACATCCAGTTGACGCCGGATGAGCAGGCTCGCTTCGCCAATCCTCGCGCCGTCAACCCTCAAGCGCACGAGGCGTATTTGAAGGGCCGCTACCATTGGAACAAGTGGACAGAAGAGGGCTGGGAAAAAGCCGCGGACTATTTCCGGCAGGCGATCAAGATCGACCGGAACTATGCCCTCGCATACGCAGGACTATCCGATTGCTACTGGGCGGCGGGAGGCTTCGCGCTTCCCCCCAAGGATGCGGACCCAAAGGCGAGGGAATTGGCGGAGAAGGCGCTGGAACTCGACGGCACGCTGGCCGAACCTCACCTCGCGCTGGCAGTAGTCGATTCCGCGTACAACTACGATTGGGCGGAAGGCGAAAAAGAGTTCAAGCGCGCCATCGCCCTAAACCCCAGTTATGCCGAAGCGCACTTTCAGTATGGGTTCTTCTTGACCTTCCGGGCTCGAACCGATGAGGCCGAAGCAGAGATTGGGCGAGCCCTGCAGCTTAATCCGCTGTCACCGGAGTACACCCGCAATATGGCGACTCCCTTCTTCGTGCGCGGGCAGTACAAAAAGGGTATGGAGTGGTGCGGCAAAGCATCGGATCTCGATCCCTCCTACTACGGGGTTCATACCTGTCTTGGGCTTGGCTATCTCTCGATTGGGAAGCCCGCCGCGGCAATAGCGGAGTTTCAAAAGGAAGTCGCTCTGGAACCCGCTCCACTTTCCATGAGCAACCTCGGGTTGGCCTACGCGCTCGCGGGCGATCGCGACCGGGCGCAAGAGCTGATCGAAAAGTTGGACCAGCTATCGCGGCAAAGATACGTCTCGCAATTTTGCCCGGCCCGAATCTACGCCGGGCTTGGTCAGAAGGAGCAGACCTTGGCGCGTCTGGAGAAGGCATACGAAGAACCGTCGTTTTTTATGATTTTCATCAAGGTCGACCACGCGTTCAACAGCGTGCGGTCTGATCCGCGATTTATCGCGTTGCTCAAGAAAGTCGGCCTGGACAAATAGGGAGACTGGGCGCGGCAGCGAATATCACACACGAGAAGCGCTCGATAACGCGCAGGAGGAACCCGTTCGATGCCGAGCTTCGATTCAGCCGGGGTGCGGATTCATTTCGAGGACCAAGGCTCCGGCCCGCCAGTCATCCTGGTGCATGGCTTCGCCGCGAGCGCCCGCAGCAATTGGGGCGAGCCGGGCTGGATCGACTTTCTCGCCCGTGACTATCGCGTGATCGCGCCCGATTGCCGGGGCCACGGGCAAAGCGCCAAACCGCACCAACCTGAAGCGTACGGGTACGCGGTGATGAGCGCCGACGTGATTCGGTTGCTCGATCATCTGAGGCTCAGCCGGGTGCTATTGATGGGCTAGTCGATGGGCGCGATGTTGTCGCTGCATCTGGCCGTCTCGCACGGCGATCGCTTTCGCGCCGTGGTGCTGGGCGGGCTCGGCACGGGCGAGGGTGGGATGGCCGATCCGGGGCGGCGGGAGAGCATCGCGGCCGCGCTGCTCGCCGACGATCCCGCGACAATCACGGGTGAAATCCCACAACAGTTCAGACGCTTCGCCGAAGCCAATCACAATGACCTGAAAGCGCTGGCGGCGTGCATGTCGCGCGATCGCCCGCAGATGAGCCCCGAGATCATGGCGCAGCTCAGGATGCCGGTGATGATCGCAATCGGGACGAAAGACACACTGGTCGGCAGCGCTGATCGGCTGGCAGCGATGATTCCCGGCGCGCAGCTCGTCACGCTGGAGGGCCGCGACCACATCAACGCGGTCGGCGATCCACGAATATTAGTATGGAGGGATTCAGATTGTTAGTATTCTTTTGCTCAGGCTAAAAGAAGCTTGCTATGACTTGGGTATTGCGTCCTATATCGAAACAAATACACCAGAGTTTCTGAACTTCTGCGAAACGAGGATTTATGGGAGTAGGCTGAAGGCAAGGCCTTGCCATGCACGTTCGCCGGCCTTGAAAAGCTTGCGGTTGTCTGCGGCGATTGCCCGGAATAATCGCAAGGCAGCGACGTCATCCATCCCGGAAATATCCCTTCCGAGATGTTCCCTAAGGAGCGCGTACAACAGAGCGCGAGCGGTCTCCCGATCCCAGAATGCAGCGTTCATTTCGCAATTGCCGAAGAGCGAATGGCGATGCAGGTTGCACGAGCCAACGGTGCCCCATTCACCATCGACGACCATGAGTTTGGCATGAACCCAAACGGGCTTGCGCTGTCCGTCGTTCCCCACTCCAGCGATGCCGGCCAGCGTGAAAGTTTCGAAAGCTCCTAAGGTCACCAATTCCTTTGAAATTTCTCCCTCGGCAGGTACCACCGCCACAACCTCGACGCCCCGGAGCAAAGCCTGCCGAAAACAATCGATGATCTCAGGGACCTCGACATGCTGGTGCTCGATATAGATCGAACGGCGGGCGGCAGTGATCGCCGCGCAATACTGATCGAAATTCGATCGTTCGCCGGCTTCTATATCGAATGGGGCACTTTCAGGCGTCGCTCGCCCATCACGATACCTGCCACTATGAATCGTCCTCTGTATCTGAACGAAGGCATCGCCCCGCCGGCTGGGCAATCTGGTGGGAAAGGGCAAGTCAATCTCGCTGCCCGGTCCCCACCGGCCATCTGCCGAATGACGCTCGCTTGCCTCGTTCCAGCGCTGGACGAAGTTGTGATGGATATCGACCGCTGACGGACCGGCCAATTCTATGTAGACATCATGGTTCTGGCCTTCGCCGCGATGGCCAGGAGCAACCATGGAGTGAGGATTGAGATTGATCCCGCCAAGGAAAATGGTCTCCGTCTCCGTGCCCGAATCGATGAGCCAGGTCTTTTGATGCTGACAGAATCCAGGCTGGGCACGATCCCACCGGACGCGAATGGCGGAACCGCTCGTATCGAGCAGGTCAATATGTTCCCGCGAGCCCCAGAAAGCATTCGCTCTGAACTTTTCGGTTTCGGGATCGGGTCGCCAGAAGATGAGTCGAACATCCAGACCCCGCGCCGCCGCGCGATTCAAGACGTCCAACGCCGACCCCCGACCGTCTGGCATCTGGAAGTCTGCCCACATGAAGGTCACCGTCGCCCAAACGCTCTGACGGGCAGCTTCGATGGCCTCACAAACGCGGCGGAATGCCGGCTCTCCGTCGACCAGTGGCCGCAACGCATTTCCCGGACGCGCCGGATATGATGCCGTTTGAACAAAAGGGATGGTGAATTCGCGGATGTCTAAGCCATTGAGCATCTAACGTTCCGAGTTTTCGGCTAAGCGAATCTTAGTGCGAATTCTACGGATGCCCGAGCGAAGGAGCAATGACGATGGATGTGCTCACAATAGGGGTCCGACACGAGCGCCACAGGTCGCAAAGTCTTAATTTCCACAATAGGAACGCAAGTCCGAAGCCGCAGGGAATCACCACGTAAATTCCGAGTTTTGCGACCAGATTTTGCGATAGTGGCGTTGGCCTGCACCCCTGAAATCCGCACGTTTTGAGGTAGAGTCCGTCACGGGATGACATGCCCCGCAAAAGTATACCAACTTGGAGTTGAGAATTCGGCCTGCGCGATCCGGTTGCGGCCGGGATTTCCGGCGGTTTTCGCACTCAACAGACTCAACTGGGTATCTCCACTGAATCGTCTATCGCGGGCTTTTCCCGCGGGTATGGAGTTGGCGCCGAACCCGGCACTGCGGTCCCTGCCCATTGCGCGGCGAACGCCTCGGGAGCGTTGTCGTCCAGCGCGCTGTGCGGTCGCAGCTGATTGTAATCCTGCCGCCAGCGCTCGAGCTTGTCACGCACATCGGCGAGCGTAAAGAACACCTCGACGTTCAGGCACTCATCGCGCAGCCGTCCGTTGAAAGATTCAAATGTAGCCGTTTTCCACCGGTCGGCCCGGCCGGATGAAGTCGAGTAGCACGCCATACTGATGCGCCCAACCGTCCATCGCTTTACTTACGAACTCCGTTCCGTTGTCGACCGTGATCGACATCGGCGCTCCGCGCTCGGCAACTACCTGGGAGAGCGCCAACGCCACCTTCTGGCCCGTCAGCGAGCTGTCAGCCAGCAACAAGACACATTCGCGGGTGAACTGATCGACCACGGTCAGCACCCGGAACCAGCGCCCGTCGAGCAGTCGGGCGGCAATGAAGTCCATTGACCACTTCTCGTTCGGCCGCGTGGCTCTGAGCGCCGGCAGGCGTGCGCGCCGCGCGATCTTCCTGCGCACCTTGGTCCGCACGGCCAGCTCGTCCTCGGTGTACAAACGATAGACGCGTTTGGCGTTGACCTTCCATCCTTCGCGCCTGAGCATCACCGTCAGGCGCCGATAGCCGAAGCGTACCCGGCTCGCCGCCAGTTCACGCAGCCGTATCCTGAGCGCCTGCTGCGGATCCCAAGTACAAGGAAGCGGCGGCGCGATTCTTCGCATCGGCACCAGCGTGAGCGCCGAGCGCCGCACCATGAGGCAGCAAGGTGTGAGCGCGATCAGCTAGCTGATCTTCGGGGCGAGCAGTGATCCGCGCACGTTGTAGGGCTGCGGGCCCGGCGGATGCGGCAGCAGCCCGAGCAGGAAACCCAGCCGCGCGCGGCCGCCCGGGGTCGGATCGATCTTGAGGCTGAGCGCGATCTGGCTTGCGCGCAGATCCGGTGCGAGGCGGATCGCCCCGTGGGCATCCAGCGTGCCGTCGGTGCCGCTGCCGGTGAGACGCTTGATTTCGAGCACGCCGTCGTCGAGTCTGATCGTGCCTTTGAGATCAGTGAACGCAATCGGCGGCAGGCCCGAACCGATCCTGATGATCAGCGATTTGCCTTCGAGGTCGACGTCGCCGCTGCTTGCGGCCGGACCGTTGGGCGCAATTGCGACCCATCCGCTGCCCGAGAGCTGACCTTCGGCGCTGGCGCCGAGCCGGACCAGTCCGCGATAGCGGCGGAGTTCCAGCGCGTCGACAGCGAAGGAGATGCGGAGTTCATTGCCGGCGCGCCGAACCGTGGCCTTGACCGTGCCGTTATAGATGTCGGCGCTAATGCGCACGCCCGGGCGTCCGATCAGAATCGAAGCGAAGGTCGGCGCCAGACGAAGTTGATCGGTTTGTAGAATCGGCGGCCCGGGATCGTTGAGCGAGACGAGACGGACGTTGTCGAGCGTGGCGCCCAGCGGGAGCTGCAAGCGCCGGTCCGAATACTCCAGCGCCAGTCCGGCGGGTCCGAGCGCCGCCGAGAGCGCCTGATCGTAGGGAAAACTTGCGACCATGAAGATCAGGAAGGCGATCAGCCCGAAGCCGATGTAGGCGGCTTCGAGAACGTGCTCGCGCCAGTAGTCCAGCGTCAGCCGATCGCGTAGCTCAGCCATTCTTCTGCAACGCCGAGCAGGTCAGATCGACATCATAAGAGTGCGGATTCTCGCTGCGCCGCTTGATGCTCATGCTGGTCACGGTGACCGGCACCGGCAGCGTATCCATCGCATAGAGCGCGCTGACGATCTGCTCCAGCGTCAAGTCGTCGAGCTTGACCGCCGCAGTGAATTGCATCAGCTCGGGCGAGATGCGCGCCGGCTCGGGCGCCGGCGAGATCGAGATGTTCTTGCCAGGGCCCAGGGCCTGGGTGAGCGGATGTTCCAGCACCGAAAAGAGCGAGAAGTCGCGGCCGCCCGGGACGGTGCGGCGCTCGGCCGCCACGAGGCTCGCTTTGAGCCGGGCATAGCGATCGACCAGCCGCTGCACCTCGGCCAATTCGCGCTGTTGCGCGCGCACGCGCGCATCGAGGTCTTCGCGCCAGCCGCGAATCGGCACATAGAAGAGATCCCAGGCGACGAAGAGGCCAAGCACGACGGCGGCGATTCGCACCAGCATCTTCTCGCGCGGCTCCAGCTTCTGGTAGCGCGCGCGCATTTGCTCGTAATAGGGGCGCAGGCGCTCGAGCAGATCGCGCGCCTGTTTGCCGGCACTGGACGCGACGAACTGCCTGAGCAGCTGGCGCAAACGCTCGAGGATCGGCGTCACTTCCCGGCCTCCGGCGCGCCGCCGCGCGGCAGCGCGGTCAGGGTGAACTCAACGCGGCCGCCCTCGTTGCCGCCCTTGGTGTTGATCACCTGGATATTCTCGAACGCGGCGCTGGCGGTGAGCGCCTTCTTGACCTCTTCGACTGCGCCGAACGATTGAGCTTTGCCGCCAATCTTGAGTCCGCTTTCATCGACTGACATCTCATCGATGTCCAGCGACAGGTCGGAGGGGATGGCGGCGGAGACCGTGCGCAGGACTTCCAGCGGCGAGCCGTCGGCGCCACTGGCGCCGATCAGATGCATCCGCTTGCTCATCTCTGCAAGTCCATTGGTTAGCGCGGTGCTCACCGCGGCCGGTGGATTGGCGCCGAGCGCCGGGGCGGCGGCCGCTGCAATCTGGCGATCGATGATTCCGACGTGATGATAGCCGCCTGCAATGCTGACCACCCAATGCAGCAGCGCGGCGCCCATCACCACCGCCGCCAGCATCCCGGTCTTGCGCAGCGGCGCGAGGTCCTGCGCCACGCGGCCGCGGAAGGCGAACTCGCCCGAGCGGAAGTTGAGGAGGTGCACCGGCGCGGCGGGCAACTCGCTGAGCAACATCGAGAGGCATCCGGCAAAGCGCATCGCATCCGGAGTCAGGCCCTCGAAGATGCCCGCGCAATCGAGCTCTTCGGCGCCGCGAACCGTCGCGGATAACTCGCGCGAGATCTCCTCGCGCACGGCGCGCTCGGAACTCAGCGGGCCGGTGAGGATCACATCCGGGCGCTCGGCCTCGGCGCCACCTCCGCTCAACATCGTTTGGCGCGCGGCGTTGAGGATCGATGCGCTCTCGGGCCCCAAGTGCGGACGGCCATTGCTCAAGTCGAGCAACGCGATGAGCGTGCGCACCACGCGCGGCGCGCCCGAGGGATCCAGCAGCACGATCGAAGTGCGCGAAGTCTCGATATCAAGCAGCAGGTGCGAATGCGGCGTCCCGTTGCGTGTGCGCGCCAGCAGCGCGGGTAGTGCAAGCGCGCTGAGCGTGACCGTTTTGGGATCCAGCCCGGAACGGGCAAGCAGAGTGAGATGGGCTCGCAGATCATCCTTGCGCGCCATTGCGGCCATCACCAGGCTGTCGTTGCCGGCGCGCCCGACGGTGGCGAACGAAACCACCGCGTCATCGATCGGGAAAGGCAGATGCTCCTCGAGCGCGAAGGGCACCGCCTGTTCGAGGCGGCGTCGATCATGAAAGGGGAGTTCGAGCAGGCGCTTGGCGACCAGCTCTCCGGGCAGCGCCGAGACGACCACGTCGATCGCGCCGGTCTTCATCAGCAGGCGCGCGAACGCGTTGGTGAGGTCGGGCTCGTCAGCCGCGCGCCGATCGCTGAACACGCCGATCAGTGCGAACTGGTTCCATGACCTCTCGGCCAAGGCCGCCCGTACTTCGTCGCCGCCGTATTCGAGCGCCAGAATCCGCTGCGCCATCCGCCCCTCTAGTCCTCACGCCAGCTGGCCTGCACCGCTGGTCCCTGCGCATTGCGCCGGACCATCGCGAAGACCTGCTTGCGGGTTCCCGCGTAAGTGCCCCGGCCAGCAATTGTAAAGTAATCGCTGCGGGTAGTTAACAAGGGGGTCAGCTTGGTTGAGAGCTTCGCAAAACCGGGAATATCGTTGAGTTCGAGCACGGTCTTGAAAGGCCGTTTAGCTCTTACCGCGACGATGGTCTCCGGCAGACCCGAGGCGCGCATCTCGGGAAGCAGGGCGCCCAGCACTTCGGGCGGTGCGGTGTTGACGTTGACTTGGGTGACCGGCGCGACGGTCAACATTCGGTTCAGACGCGCGAAGGAGGTCTCATCGATGCCGCGAACCAGCCGCAGATCGCCAATCGTCGGCATCGGGCCGTTGCGCGGCTCGTATGGCGGAGCGAGCTTGAGGTAATAGTCCGCCTCGGCGCCGCCTTGCGAGGGCACGCTATCGTGGTCAAGCCAATCGATAATCGCGGGAATGATATCGGTCGACACACCGGCGTTGGCGAATAGCGCGCTGA
>JBGPUE010000075.1:0-17737 GCA_041491005.1 Binataceae bacterium (SeqCode)
CAGCCGATCCCCCGATCCGCTGACGCACGCGGCCCGCGCACAGGGAGTTTATCGATGCGCAGGCTCGTGGTTGTTGTGTAGATCTGGGTGTCGTCTACTTAATTCTCAGCTCCGGCTGTGGCCGGCGACGTGCCGGCTGCGGTGAGGGGTTCGAGTAGCGGAAACGTCGAGGATGCGTTGGGCAGGCCAATCGCCGAGGCGTCAGTGCGGCTGATTTCAAGCGAAGGAAAGATCGCGGGACAGACGAGGACCGACGCGCAGGGACGCTTCAAGTTCGCTTCGCTGACGGCCGGGAACTACTCGGTTGTAGCCGATAAGGGTGCGTTCAAGACCGCACGATCGATCGCCGCGGTCACTGGTGGCGGCGCGGCGACTGTCGCAATCGCGATGGAGTCGGAGCAGGCGCTCGATCTTGCGCTCGTCACTCGGCGTTTGGACAAGGCGCGCAACAGCCTGGACCCGAAGACCGGCGGCAGCGCCTACCGCTTCAGCCAGAAAGCGATCGAGGATTTACCGCAGGGCGCCAATACACGCTTCGACCAGGTGCTCCTGCAGGCGCCGGGCGTGACGCAGGATTCGTTCGGCCAGCTGCATGTGCGCGGCGATCACGGCAACCTCCAATACCGAATCGACGGCGTGCAGATTCCAGAAGGCGTCTTTCTTTTCTCGCAGACCCAAAGTCCGCGCTTTGCGAAATCAGTCAGCCTGCTAACCGGCGCTTTGCCTGCCCAATATGGCTTCCGCACCGCTGGCGTGATCGACATCCAGACCAAGACAGGGGCGTTCGAGAACGGCGGCAATCTCGATTTTTATGGCGGGCAGCGCGACACCCAGCAACCGAGCTTCGAGCTGGGCGGCCACACCAAGCGCTTCAGCTATTACGTGACGGGCCAGTATCAGCGAAATGACCGCGCGGTTGAGCCACCAACCTCGGGGCCGACAGCGTTTAACGATCATCTCGATTCGGGCAACCTCTTCGCCTACTTGTCATACGTGCTCACTCCGCAGGCGCGGGTGAGCCTCATCTCGGGTACGTCGCTGGCGGAATTCGGGATTCCGGCGGCCCGCAACGCGACTCCAGGATTCACACTTGCGGGCGTCAACGATGTCGATCCCAACGCGCTGCCGTCGATCGACGTGAAGGAAAAGCAGATCGAGCAGAACTACTACAACGTGCTGTCGATCCAGGGGTTGCTCGGGACGAAGTTCAACTATCAGCTCTCAGCTTTCAGCCGCTATTCGTCGGTGAAGTTCATTCCGGATTTCGCGGGCGATCTGATCTACACCGGTGTCGCAGCGAACGTTTTTCGCAGTTCGTTCGTCAATGGCTTGCAGGGCGACGCGAGTTACGAGCTGACCGACACAAATACCGTGCGCGCGGGGTTCTACTTCAGCGGCGAGCGCGCCGAGATCGACAACCATTCGGCGGTTTTCCCGGCCGATGCCGCAGGCAATCAGACCAGTACCGTACCATTCAACATTGTTGACAATGCCGGCCTCACCACGTGGCTGTATGACGGCTACATCCAGGACGAATGGCGACCCAACGAGCAGTGGACTTTCAACGGGGGTTTGCGATTCGACCTGGCCGACGACGTGCGTCGCACCAACCAGCTGAGTCCGCGCGCCGCGGCGGTCTACCAGCCGTGGAAGGCGACGACGCTACATGCGGCGTATGCGCGGTACTTCACGCCGGTCCCGACCGAGTTGGTCGCGGTCAAGAGCCTGACCAAGTTCATCGGTACGACCAACGCGCCGGCCAGCCTCGAAGACACTACGCCGCAGCCCGAACGTGCGCATTACTTCGATGTCGGAATGAGCCAGCAGGTCGGCCGTCATCTGACGCTCGGGGCAGACAGCTACTTCCGTTACTCGCAGGACATCATCGATGAAGGCCAATTCGGCTCCGCGTTGATCTTCACTCCGTTCAACTACAAGCGCGGCCGGATTTACGGCATCGAGCTGACGTCGAGCTGGACCCAGGACGATCTCACAGCCTACCTCAATCAGGCGTTCTCGCGGGCGCAAGGCACGCAGGTCACTTCATCTCAATTCAGTTTCGACCCAGCCGAGTTGAGCTATATTTCGCGACGTTACGTCAATCTCGATCACGACCAGACAATCACTGGATCGGCTGGACTCGCCTACCATTGGCGCAAGTTCCTGTTCAGTCTCAGCATGCTGAACGCGAGCGGGCTGCGCTCCGGTGATTTCAATACCGGCAACCTGCCGACCTATTTCCAGTTCAACGCCGGTGTGGCGAAGTTGTTCTCGGTGTGCCGGCCGGATGACTTTCAGGCGCGCTTCGACGTGATAAACCTGTTCGACCACACGTACCTGATCCGTGACGGGAGCGGCATCGGCGTCCAGGCGGCGCAGTATGGTCCACGGCTCACGTTCTATGGAGGCCTGAAGTGGAACTTCTCGTTCTCGAAGCAGTCGCCATCGGCGAGCATCCGCTAAGCGTGCGCCGGAGATGGCGCGGGTATAGCCGATGGCAGAGATGAGGGTCGCATGGGATGCGCTGCGCTTCGGCGGCGCGACCGTCTACCCGCTGCTCGCACTTGGTGTATTGGCAGTGATGATCACGCTGGATCGCGCGTCACTCTACGCGCGAGCGGTCAGAATGCCCTCCAATCTGCTCGCGTTGGTCGAGACCTATGGCTTCGCTTGGGGTGATCTCGAACACGAGCTCAAGGGGCTTGGACCGCGCAACGCATATGGACGTTTCTTTCAGGTGATCGTCGATAACCGCCATCAGCCGGCATGGTGGGTCGAATCGCGCGCGGGCGACGAAGCGGGTCAGATCGAGCGCGTGCTCGCCCGCGGGCTGTGGTTGCTGGAGACGATCGTGACGGCGGCGCCGCTGCTCGGATTGCTCGGCACGATCACCGGCATGATGCAGTCGTTCCGAATCATCGGGGGCAGTGGATTGGTCGCGCCCACACAGGTTACCGGCGGCGTTGCCCAGGCGCTAATCGCGACCGCGCTGGGCTTGCTGATCGCGGTCGTGGCGCTGTTCGCATTCAACCTGTTCTCTCGTCTGCAAGCGGCGGCGATGGACCAGATGGAGCGGCTCGGCACGCGGCTCATCGATCACATCCGGCTCGACCAGGAGAAGCCCGGCGCGCAGGAGACCATCGCCAGCGAAGTCCGGAGGGCGCGTTGAAGCTGCGCAGATCCAGAGCCGCGCGCCGCGGCAGGATTGAGATCATCCCGATGATCGATGTGATGTTCTTCCTGCTGGTGACCTTCATGCTCGCCTCGCTGTCGATGCAAAGTCTCAACTCCATAACGGTCAATCTGCCGCGCGGCAATGCCGAGAATCTGCAGCACAAGGAGCCCGTCACGCTGACCGTGACACAGGATGGCGCGCTCTTCGTCGATCGCAGGCCCGCGACGATGCAGGATCTGGCCGCAACGCTGCGCAGCATCCTGCGCGGGCAGGATCCCGGCGTCGTGGTGAACGCCGACAACCACGCGCCGCATGGCATCGTCGTGCAGGCGATGCTGCAGGCGCGGCGCGCCGGCGTCGAACATTTCCTGATCGCGGTCAAGCGCGAATGAACCCGGCCTCAAGCGTGCAGCGCATTCCCGCGCTCGACGAACCCTGGCGCAGGCTCCAATGGGTCCTGCCATCGTCGATCCTGATCTGGATTGCGCTCCTGATCGGATTCTCGTTCCTGCTCAGGGAGGGCGCGCCGAGACCGATCGAGTTCAAACCGATCGAAGCCCGCATCGTCGAGATGCCAGCCGAAGCCGGCGGGCTTCAAGGCGGCGCGGCGCCGGCAATCTCGCCCGCGCCAACAAAGACCGCTCCGCATACCGCGGTGAGTCCGAAACGGTCCATTCCCGTGCATCCGAGAAAGACCAAGGCAGAGGCCGTTGCGCCGGTCTCACCATTTGGAACGGCACGGGGCAAGGATGAGGCGGCGCCGCCTGCGCCGAGTTCGGGTTCATCGGGCGGGACAGGCGGGAGTGGCAGCGGCGCTGGCGGCGGCGGAGGCGAATCGACCTCCGGGAGCTCTGGCGCGAATGCCAACGTCGGAGCCTATGCCCTGTATGCGCCAACGCCCGAGATTCCCGACGAGTTGCGCGAGGAGGTCTTCGAGGCCGAAGCCGTCGCGCACCTGAAAGTCGATTACAACGGCGAGCTCGAAGTCACGCTGGTGAAGCCAACGACGAATGCGCGCCTCAACCGGATCTTGCTGGAGACGCTGCGTCAATGGCGGTTCGCGGCAGCGATCAAGGACGGCATCGCCGTCGACTCGGAATTCGATATCCGCATACCCGTCGCGGTGCGATGAAGGCATTCGATCGCGTTGGCAAGCGATCGGCGAAACGCGCTATTGCTCCCTTGAATCAGGCTGCACGAGGAGGCCACACGCGATGGGAACCGAGCAAAACAAGGAACTGGTCACGCGGACCTGGCAGGCTTTTACCAAGGGAGATCTCAAGACGGCTTTCGACAATATGTCGGACGAGGTGAGCTGGCTCGTCCCTGGCACTCTGCCCGGCGTCTCAGGAGTGAAGAAAGGCAAGCAGGCGATCCGCGACTTCATCGGCGGGGTCGGCGCGACCTTCCCCGAAGGACTCATCGCCGAGTTCCGGAAGGTCCATGCTGACGGTGACACAGTGATCGTCGAGCTGACCAATCGCGGCAAGACCGCCAAGGGCAGAGTCTACGAGAACGAATACTGCTTCGTCTTCGAGCTCGAAGGCGGCAAGATTCGGCGCATCCGCGAGTACGTCGACACGCAGAAGGCCAAGGAGATCCTGTTCGACTAGATGCGTCCGATCGGCGGACGCGCCGCACCATCGAGAAAGATCTGCCGGCTCTCAAACAGCCAGCGGTCGCCCACCTTGCGCAGCTTGTCTAGATAGCCGCCGAGCGCGGACAGCTCCGACTTGCCGTGCTTGGAGTGATAGTAGGCAAGGTTGCAGCGCCCGCTGGCCCGATCGCCGTCGATCGTGGCCAGTACGTTGCTCATCAGATGGCGGACCTGTGCCCCGCCGATCCATTCGACGTAGTTGCGAACGAACTTCTGCAACCCGTCGTGTCCGGCGTTGCGCCCGAAGCGCGGGCTCTCGAAGACGCCGTCCTCGGTGAAGCACTCCTTGATCCACGCGTCGTAGTGGCCTTCGTCTATCAGCCATGCGTAATTCGCGTAGAGGTCGCGGATCTGGGACATGTCGGCTGAATCGTACATGGATTGGATCTCCTTGCGCCGAATGCGGACTCAGATCGCGCCCGCCTCGCGCAGCTTCGCCACCTGATCCCAATTGTAGCCGAGCAGACCGGTCAGCACCTCCTCGGTATGCTCGCCGAGCTCGGGCGCGCGAGCGCGCGGGTCGCCCGGTGTGCGGCTGAATTTCACGGGCAGGCCGACCAGTTGCGTCTTGCCGATCGCCGGATGTTCATAGTCGACCACGTATTCGTTGGCGAGCACCTGTGGGTCTTGCGGCAGATCTGAAACCGCATTGACAACCGTGTAGATGAAGTCGCCGCCTTCGTGCAGGATACGCAGCCATTGCTCGCGGGGCTTGCCGGCGAAGACGCGATCAAGAATTGCGATCAGCTCGCGGCAATTGCGTCCGCGCTCGCGGATCTCGGCAAAGCGCGGATCCGCGATCAACTCGGCAACTCCAACCACGTTGCAGAAATTCTCCCAATAGCGGTCCGGCTGCAGCATCCCCAGGCATATCCATTTGCCGTCGGCGCACTTGTAATGGTTCCACAGCGGATTGAAGGCTTCCTCGCGTGAGTTGCGCCCCATCTCATGGCCCATGATCGTCATGCATGAAACGTTGAGCCCCTGCAGCGCGATCATCGAGCCCAGATGCGAGGCGTCCACTTCCTGCCCTATCCCGTAGCGTTCGCGCGCGACCAGCGCAGTCATTACGCCGAATGCGAGCATGATCGCGCCCATCTGGTCGGCCACACCGCCGAAGACGTAGGTCGGCGGAGTGCCGGGCGGGCCGACCATGTTCATGATCCCCGAGCGCGCCTGCGCCAGATAGTCGAAAGACGGCTCGGCACTATCCGGGCCATTGGGCCCGTAGCCCGACGCGCTCGCATAAATCAGGCGCGGATTCAGCGAGCTGAGCTTTTGATATCCGAGTCCGAGCCGATCAGCGACGCCTTTGCGGAAGTTTTGAACGAACACGTCGCTCTTCTCGGCCAGCCGATAGATGACCTCGCGCGCCTGGGGATGCTTGAGATTGACGGTCAGGCTCTTCTTGTGGCGGTTGTTGGCCTCGAAGTAGAAATTGCGCCCGCCCTTGTCGGTCGAACCGCCTGAGATTGCGAAGATCCCGCGCCCCGGATCGCCCTTTTCGCGCTCTTCGAGCTTGATCACCTCAGCACCGAGGTCGGCAAGCATCGTGGTCGCCACCGGCCCTTGCTGCCAGATCGTCCAATCGATCACCCTGATACCCGCCAATGGTGCTTTCATGCCTTCCTCCTATACCACAACCTGTACGCGCGTTCGGCAGGCCGCATGGCGCCCGCGTTGTGGACGGCGGCCTTGAGTTTCGCCCGCCAAGGCTTCAACAATGCATCGTGGCGGCGCTCAATCTGCTGCTGAACTTTATTTTTCCGCCCAGCTGCGCGGGCTGCGCGTCCCGCTTCGCGATCGACGCGGCGCGGCGCGTATGCGACGACTGCCTGGCGCAGATCGAACGAATCGAAGAGCCGTTCTGCGTGTCATGCGGGATTCCGTTCGAAACGCAAGCGGGTCAGAGTCATTTGTGTGGCCAATGTATCGACTTTCCGCCGCATTTCACGCGGGCCCGTTCCGCCGCCCGCTATCGGGCTTCGGCCGATGAACAGAGTGTGCTGGCCTCGATGATCCGCCGGCACAAATATGCCTTTGATCAGTCGCTGGGACGCGCGTTGGCCGAGTGCCTGGGCGATGAATTGCCGCTGTCGGCTGGCGGGTACGATCTGGTGGTACCCGTGCCGCTTCATCGCGCTCGCCTGCGCTGGCGGGGATTCAATCAGGCTGCGCTACTGGGCGCGGCCATCGCGCGCCGGATGAATTTGCCGCTTGACGTGCTCAGCCTCGTGCGATCGAGACATACGCCGCCGCAGACCGAGCAGGATCCCGACACGCGCCGGCACAACGTCCGCAAAGCTTTTCGGGTAGCGCGCGAGGATCGAATCCAGGGGCGACGCGTGTTGCTGGTCGATGACGTGATGACCACCGGCGCGACGGTCAACGAGTGCGCCCGCGTGCTCGTCAGTGCAAACGCCGCGCGAGTGGACGTGCTTACCTTGGCGCGCGCACTATGAACGATGTGGACCGCACTGATTGGGATGAGCGGCATCGCGGGCGGCTCGACACGGGTGCGCCCGAGCCGTTCGTGCTCGAAATGATGCCGCTGATTGCGCGCGGCCTCGCGCTCGATGTCGCGGCGGGTCGCGGACGCCACGCAATTGCGTTGGCGCGAGCCGGGTTCAGGGTAGTTGCGGTGGATTACTCGAAATCCGCGATGGAGACGCTCGCCGCCGTCGCGCGCACGGAGCATCTGCCGGTATCGCCGGTGGTTGCAGACATCGATGACGTTCTTCTGCGCGCCCGTACGGTCGATGCGATCATCAATGTGAACTTCCTTGAGCGCCGGCTGGTGCCCGCATTGAAGCAAGCGCTCAAAAAAGGCGGCGTCATCCTGTTCGACACGTTTCTCGAAGACCAGGCCGCGATCGGCCATCCGCGCAACCCCGAATTCCTGCTGCGGCACTATGAGCTGCGCGACCTGTTGGATGGGCTCGAGCTGGTCCGCTATCGCGAAGGCTTAACGGTCTATTCCGACGATACGCGCGCATGGCGAGCATCGGCACTGGCGATTCGGCGCAACTGATATGGCGAGGCCGCTGACCTACAAGAGCGCGGGCGTTGATATCGATTTGAAGGAACGGCTGGTGCCGCTATTCCGCCGGCTGGCGCGGCCTACGCTCGGGCCGCACGTGCTGGGAGGAATCGGCGGCTTCGGCGCGCTCATCGGACTAGCTGGGCCAAACGGCGCGGGCTGTTTGAAATCGCCCGTGTTGGTGGCGGGCACCGACAGCGTCGGGACGAAGCTGCATATCGCGTTCGCGACCGGCCGCCACGATACGGTCGGCATCGATTGCGTGGCGATGTGCGTCAACGACGTAATCTGCGCGGGTGCGCGGCCACTGTTCTTCCTGGATTACATCGGCACCGGCAAGCTCGACGCGCGCGTGGCGCTCGACTTGGTCAAAGGCGTCGCGCGCGGATGCCGGCGGGCAGGCGCGAGCCTGGTCGGCGGCGAGACGGCCCAGCTTCCCGCGCTCTACCGCCGCGGCGAATACGATCTGGTCGGCTTCGCGGTTGGGCTCGCCGAGCGCGGCCGCATTCCGTCACCACGCGCAATGCGAGCCGGCGACGTGCTGATCGGGTTGGCATCCAGCGGCCTGCACTCCAACGGCTATTCGCTGGCGCGCAGAGTGCTGCTCGATCGTGCGCGGCTGAGGCTGGGCGCGCGCGTCGCCGAGCTAGGATGCACACTCGCTGACGAGTTGCTGCGCCCAACGCGCATCTATGCCAAGGTGGCCGGCGAATTGTTCGACCGCTTCAAGATCAAGGGCCTCGCGAATATCACCGGCGGCGGCGCGCCGGAGAATCTGCCGCGCGTGATGCCCCCCGGCCTGACGGCGGTGATCGAGCGGGGTAGTTGGCCCATACCTCGCATCTTCCCGTTAATCGCGCGGCTGGGACGCGTCAGCCGGACCGAAATGGATCGGACTTTCAACAATGGGCTGGGGATGATCGCGGTGATCCGCGCAGTCGATGTTGACATGGTGCTCAGGCGTTTGCGGACGCTGCGTCAGCGCGCCCATGTGATTGGCGAGCTGCGAGCCGGCAAACGCGGGGTGGTCTTCGCATAGGCGCGCGCGGCCGCGGCATCGATGGGAGGCTCCACGCATGGCGAATGACGCACCCGTGAAGCTCGGCGTCCTAATCTCCGGCGGCGGCACCAACCTGCAGGCGATCATCGATTCGATCGGGCGCGGCGAGCTCAAAGCCCGGATTCAGATCGTCATCTCCAACCGCGCCAAGGCGTACGGGCTCGAACGCGCGCGCCGGCACGGGATCGAAGCCGCCGTGATCGACAATCGGTCCTTCACCACACGCGAGGATTTCGATCGCGAGCTGGTCGCGGCGCTGAATTCGCATAGCGTCGAACTGGTGATCTGCGCAGGCTTCATGCGGCTGTTCTCGCCGGTGATGCTGCGCGCCTTTCCCGGCCGGATCATGAACATCCATCCGGCGCTGCTGCCGGCGTTTCCCGGACTGCACGTGCAGAAGGCCGCGTTGGAATACGGCGCGCGCTTCTCTGGATGCACGGTGTTCTTCGTCGATGAGGGCACCGACGCAGGACCGATCATCGTGCAGGCTGCGGTGCCGATTCATCCCGATGATGACGAAGAACGGCTCGCGGCCCGCATCCTGAAGCAGGAGCATCGCATCTATCCGTACGCGATCGCGCTGTATCAGGCGGGCCGGCTCGAAGTGCAGGGACGCCGCGTAATCATCAAAAACCATCCCGCGCCGCCGCCCGCTGCGGCGCTGATCAATCCGCCGCTGAAGTGATGACGGAGGGCGAGTCACCCCCCAAGAAGTTCAAGCTGAGCGTCATCGTACCGATGCTCAACGAGGAGGGTGCGATCGTCGCGACGCTGGAGGCTATTCGCCGCGGCGCGCCCAGCGCGGAGGTGATCGTCGTTGACGGTGGCAGCAGCGACCGCAGTTGCGAAGCTACGCGGCCACTTTGCGATCTGCTGCTCGCATCACCACCCGGGCGAGCCCGGCAGATGAATCTCGGCGCGCGGCGCGCATCAGGCGAGGTACTCGCGTTCGTCCATGCTGACACCGTCGTGCCCGCGGCCTTCTACGACGACATTCGCGCGGCACTGGGCGATGCGTGGGTTGTGGGCGGCCGCTTTGATATCGCGCTGGACGATCCGAGTTTTGCTTGCCGACTTATTGGCGCGATGATCAGCATCCGCTCACGCCTGAGCCGAACGAGCACCGGCGATCAGGCGATCTTCGCCCGGCGCGCGATCTTCGAGCAGCTGGGCGGCTATCGCGAAATAGAACTGTGCGAAGATTTGGACTTTGCATGGCGGCTCAAGCGGGCCGGCCGGATCGCATGCGTGCGCTCGCGCGTGATCACTTCGGCCCGGCGCTGGCGCAACCGCGGCCTGGTCCGGACGGTCGTGCTGATGTGGGCGATCCGGGCGCTGTTTCTGATGGGTGTATCGCCGCGACGGCTCAGCAAGCTTTACGGAGCCGTACGATGAGGGCCCAGGCGGGCCGCGAGGCTCTGGACAGGGCCTCGCGCTGACGCGATGATTGGAACGCAGGGAGAAGCGCTGCCGTGGCCAAAATCGAGGTCTATTCCACCACCTACTGCCCGTTCTGCGACCGCGCCAAGGCGCTGCTGCGGCGCAAGGGAGTCGCGTTTGCCGAGATCGATGTGACTGACGACGGCGAGTTGCGCGCTGCGATGGTCGAGCGCACGGGCGGGCGGCGCACGGTGCCCGAGATCTTCATCAACGATCGAATCGTTGGCGGCTACGATCAATTGAAAGCGCTCGACGACGCGGGTCATCTCGACGCGCTGCTGGCGTCCTGACCATCGCCGCTTCAACTACGCTCATCCGAAAACGAAACAGCTCGCGACGCCGATTGGCGTGGCGAGCTGTTTGGTTCAAATCCGGAATGCTGGTGCTACTTCGGCGACGCGACCATCCCCTCGGTCATCTTGTGCAACGCGGTGCGATCGGTTGATGAGTCGTATTTGATCGCCTCACCCGAGACGACCACGTTCTTGCCGTCGTCGCTGATATCGCTGTGCACTTGGATGACAGCGTCGATGTCGTTGGGATATTGCTCATAGGCCATCTGCTTGATCTTGTCGCGCATGTGAGCTTCGTCGTTGACTTCAGGGCTGAACGGCTCAGTGAACTTGATGTCGCCCAGTTTCGCGAAAGGCTTACCGGGAGGCGGAGCGCCGTTGGTCACCCAGATATGCGCGATATCAACGCGCTGGACGAATTGCTGTTCCTTCTGTCTGGACGCCTCGCGCTGAGCCGTCACCGCCCCACAGGCTGACAGACATGCCGCCAAGGCCAGAACCACTACTTTCGATATCCACGATGCGCGCATGGTAGCCCCCGTGACTGTCCAAGAACTAAAGGCCATTATATTCATCGGGTCAGCATTGTCTAACGTGCGATTCTTCCAGCGATGACGCCTAGGCGGGCGCGCACTCGGAATAAGCAGTGACGAGGTTCGCGGCTTGCTTTCTGCTGGTCTTCGCCGAACTCGCCTTCGGCGGGATGCTCGCGATCTCGATCCCGCCCTTCTTCGCCGTTGAGCGCGGATTTTACAAATCGAGCACGGCGGTCTACCTGAGTTCGGCGCTTCTCACGGTCGGCGGGCTGGTGTTGCTTGCGATTCGCTCGGCCGGCGCATCGTTTCCCGCGCCGGGTGCGCTGTGGACCTCTGCCGGCCTTTGGACGTTGTTCTGCGTGGCAGCAGTCGTCTACATGGTCACCCTGTGGACCGACAATGGAGCTGTGCGCGCTCACGCATACAGCGCGACCATCGTGATCGGGCTGGTGGCCGTCATCGGCAACGCGATCGCGCTTGCGCCGCCCGCATTGGGTATCGCCGCCGACGCGCCATACGCGCTGACGGCGGTGTTTGCCTCGCTGGTACTAGGGTTGGTGAGCGCCGCGATGCTCTTTGGGCATTGGTACCTGATCGATCCCAATCTGCCGGTCGAATACCTGCGCACGCAGGTAAGAATTCTCAGCCTGGCGCTGGTTGGATATCTGGTAGCGCTAGCACTGGCTTTAGGAGCGATCGCAATGCTTGCCGGAGGCGGATACGGGCTGGCAGCGCGCTCACTGTTCGGCTCGAATCTGCCGCTGCTCGCGATGCGCATCGGGCTGGGACCGGTCGCATCGATCATTCTCGCCTGGATGACCTGGCAGACGCTCAAGATTCCGCAAACGATGGCGGCAACCGGACTGCTGTACCTGATGGTCGCATCGGTGCTGGTCGGAGAGATGCTCGGCCGCTTTATCATGTTTCGTACCGCCATCCCGCTCTGAGAGCCGTCGCGGCTGATGGCGCATGGTTGCTTCGAGCGATCGCCGCCTTTAACGCGCGCGGCGCTGATGGTACAGGATCAATGTGGTCGACGATTTTGACAGCGAGCGCTTTCCGGGGAACTTCTACCGCGGCCTGATTGTGCGGCTCGATCGTGGCCGGGGACGCGGCTTGCTGCGCACGCATGGTGGCCGCGAGATCCCGTTCCAGTTTCCCTTCGTTGCCGTCATCGGTGCGGGAATCGGTGGCCGGATGCCGGGCATCGAGCTGATTCGCGAAGGCGATGAGGTCGGCTACGACGTTGGCTGGACCTCTGGCGGCTTGCGGGTGACCGTGCTCAAGCCCGGGCTTCCCTGACTCCGACCAGGGGTTCCCAGTCGCGCTAACTGCGCACCGGCTGCATCATCCGCCACATGCGAACCCCGAGCGGGTTCAGTTCACCCAGCACTTCGTAGCCAGCGCGCTGATAGTAGGCGACGTTCTGCGGCGTGGCCGTTTCCAGATAGACGCCCGCCAAATCGCCGCGCGCCCTAGCGAGCGCGCGCAGATGGTCCAGTATCGCGATGCCATAGTGGCGGCGTTGATGGTCCGGATCGACGCCGAGCAGGTTCAGATAGAGATGCGGCTGTACGGGATGGTTGCGAGCGAGTACGTCCAGCAGGCGCAGCGCGCGCTTCACTCCGTCCCATCCGAGCGCCGCGACAAGGCGGGGCAAGCGATGAAGGTGCGGCAGCATCACCATCACGAACGAAGCCGGATCGACGCCTTCGACAACGGCCGCCGCAACCACCCGGCCGCGGTCGAACACACCGAAGACGGGCTGGCCGCGCCGGCGATTCATCGCGAGCGCGACCGAAAACATGACGGCGAGGCGGCGTGCCCGCTCCGACGGATCGGGCACCTCGCCGAGGATTGCGAGCATCGGGGGATCGTCCGCGAAGGCGCGGCCAAGCACCATCGCAGCCTGATCGTAATGCTCGGGAAAGACCAGCGAGACCTCGGGATGCCAACGTTCCGCCATTAGGTTGTCCTTCGCCGGCTCCGATCCGGTCACGCCTGCGGATGCATGAGGACACGGGCGACCGCGTCACGCCATCCGCCTATCAGCGCGTCGCGTTCGCGCTGGCTCATACGCGGCCGGAAGATCTTGCGCCCCTCCCGCGTCACGGCGACGTCGCGCGGCGACTTCCACAGACCTGTCACCATTCCGGCAAGGATACCGGCTCCCAGAGCCGTTGTCTCGATCATCGCCGGGCGGCTCACCGGACGTCCCAGCAGGTTGGCCTGAAATTGCATCAGATAGTCGTTGGCCGATGCGCCGCCGTCGGCACGCAGCTCGCTGAGCCGCCGATGCGCGTCGGCTTCCATCGCAACGAACACTTCGTAGACCTGATAAGCGATCGAATCGAGCACGGCACGGACCAAATCGGCGCGCGACGTGCCCCGCGTGATGCCGACGATCGCGCCGCGTGCGGAAGTATCCCACCATGGCGCGCCCAGCCCAGTGAAGGCGGGCACGACGTAGGGCTGCGAACGATCGCGGCTGCGGCGCGCGAGGCCGTAGCTGTCAGCGCTGCTGGCAATCAACCCAAGGCCGTCGCGCAGCCACTGAATCGCGGCGCCCGCAACGAACACCGAGCCCTCCAGCGCATAGGCCGGCTCGCCATCGGGCCCGAGGGCGGAGGTCGCGAGCAGCCGATGGCGCGAGACGGGTCGCTTGCCGCCGGTGTTCATCAGCAGAAATGCACCGGTACCATAGGTCGATTTTGCTTCGCCCGCGCGCACCGCTCCATTCCCGAACAGCGCGGCCTGCTGATCGCCGATGGTCGCCGCGATTGGCACCCCGCGCACTCCGAAGACGGCGGGTGCGACCTCGGCCAGCGGGCCGCGCGAGCTGACCGGCTTGGGCAACATCTCGCGCGGGACGTCGAGCATCTCGAGCATCCGATCGTCCCACTGAAGCTTGTCCAGATTGAGCATCATCGTGCGCGATGCGTTGGTGAAATCGGTCAGGTGCGCATCGTTGCCCGAGAGCCGGAAGACGAGCCAGCTGTCGATCGTGCCGAAGCACAGCTCGCCGCGCGCGGCGCGTGGGCGCAGCGACCGATCATGATCGAACAGCCATTTGAGCTTGGTGCCCGAGAAGTAGGGATCGACGAGCAACCCGGTGCGCCGCGTAATTTCCGGCTCGAATCGTGCGAGACGCTGACAAATTTCGTCGCTGCGGCGACATTGCCAGACGATCGCACGATGCACCGGCCGCCCCGACTTGCGTTCCCATACGACAAAGGTCTCGCGTTGATTGGTGATGCCGATCGCGCGCATGTCGACCGGCTTGGCGCGCGCATCGCGCAGCGCCGCGCGCGTCAGGGAGACCACGCCACGGTAGATCTCGTCCGCGTCATGCTCGACCCACCCCGGACGCGGGAAGTATTGGCGGAGTTCGCCGTAGGCGCGCCCTCGCACGCGCCCGCGAGCATCGAGCACCAGAACTGTCGTCCCGGTGGTGCCCTGGTCGATTGCGACAATCAGTTCGGCCATGGTGGGTCAGGATATCGCGAGATGAATCAGAAAGTCATAAAATCGATCAAAGATGGCTTGCCAGCGGCGGTTGGCGCGGCCATTATAGGCGCGCTTGAGAGACGGGGCCCACGGGATGAGCATCAGGAGGCCCAATGAGCGAACCCATCACCCGCAAGGAAGACCTGATCCGTTATTTCGAGAGCGGCGCCAAACCGCGCTCCGAATGGCGGATCGGGACCGAATACGAGAAGATTGCGGTTAGCGCGCGCGATGGGCGTGCCCTGCCCTTTTCCGGCCACGGCGGCGTCGAACATCTGCTGCGCATTCTGGTCGAGCGGTTCGGCTACAAAGCTGAGGAAGAGCATCGTCGCGTCATCGCCCTCAAGGGAGCCCGCGCCTCAATAACGATTGAGCCGGGCGGCCAGATCGAACTCTCCGGCGAGCAGTGTGAAACGATCCACTGCGCGCATCGTGAATTTACCGAGCATATCGCGCAGCTCATCGAAATCGGCCACGAGCATCAGGTGGCGATCCTGGGGCTGGGGATGCAACCGGTCAGCCGCCTGGATCAGATCGAATTGCTGCCCAAGGATCGCTACCGGATCATGTTCCCATACATGGCGCGCAAGGGCCGGCTCGGTCAGCGCATGATGAAGCAGACCGCGGGCGTGCAAGCCAATTTCGATTACAGCGACGAAGCCGACGCGATGCGCAAGCTGCGGTTGAGCATGGGCCTGGTGCCACTGGTCTATGCGATCTTCGCCAACTCGCCGGTCAGCGACGGCGCGCTCAATGGCTATCAGAGCTTTCGCGGCCATATCTGGACCGACACCGATGCCGACCGTTCGGGAATGCTGAAGTTCGTCTTCGATGAGCACGCGGGCTTCGAGGACTATGCGGATTACGCCCTTGACGTGCCGATGTACTTCCTGATTCGCGACCATCGATACATCGATCTGACGCAGCCACCGGGCCTGACCTTCCGTCAATACATGGAGCGCGGCTTCGGCAAGGAGCACGCCACCATCGAGGACTGGGGCCACCATCTGACCACCATCTTCACTGAGGTGCGGCTGAAGCAGTATATTGAAGCCCGATGCGCGGACAGTCAGCCGCCCGCCCTGATGCTGGCATTGCCGGCGCTGTTCAAGGGCGTGATGTACGACGACGACTGTCTTGGCGCGGCATGGGATTTGGTCAAGCGCTGGAGCTACGAGGAACGACTGAAGTTGAACGATATGTCGCATAAGACTGGGCTCGAGGCCCGCGCCGGACGGGTCCGGTTGGGCGAACTCGCGACCGAACTGCTCGAAATCGCTGCCACCGGATTGCGCCGGCAGCGGGCGCTGAACTCGCGCGGCGAGGACGAGAGCATCTATTTGCAGCGGATGCAGGATCTGATTCGTGGCGGACACACCTCGGCCAGCCAGACCATCGAACTGTGGAAGGGCCGTTGGAACTATGACGTCAACCGGCTGATCCAGGGCACCTCGTACGAAGCCGAGGCCGGGCTCTGATGACTCTGAACTTCTCTGAGCGTTACGTCGTTGGAGTGAATTTCCTCCTGATCGCTGCGTTGGCATACTTCGCCGCGCTCGCCGCCAATGACGTGGTCGCGCGCATGCTTACAAGCGCTGGTGCGCCAGCAGCCGCCCCCGCGGCATTCGCGCCGGCGCCCGCCGCCAGCCGCTCGCTCGATTATTACAAAGTCATCGCCGAGCGCGACGTGTTCAACGCAACTCGCCAGGCGGTGGCACCCGCGCCGGTGGTCGCGCAAAACCTCAATGTGCGGCTGTTGGGGACGTCGCTGCTGACGATTGGCAATCCATTCGCGATCATCGAGGATCAGCGCAACTCGCAGCAGTCGCTGTACAGCTTGGGCGAAGATATTCCCGACGTCGGCAAGCTGGTCGTGATCGAGAAGAACCGCGTGATCATCGAGCGCAACGGACAACGCGTGGCACTCGAAATACCGGCAAACCAGCTCGCATCAGTGGATTCGTCTAGTGAAACCGCCTCCGCGCCCCCTGCGGCTGATAGCGACGAGGCGCCGGCCAACCCGACCGGCGAGGCGGTGAGGCATATCAACGGCAATCAATTCCAAGTCGATCGCGCGACAGTCGACGCGCAGCTGGCCAACCTGGCGCAACTCTTCACGCAGGTCCGCGCGACGCCCAACCTGCAAGGCGGCAAGTCCAACGGCTTCACACTTTCCGAAATCGCTTCCGGGTCGATCTTCCAGCAGATGGGCCTGCAGAACGGCGACATGGTGACGAGCGTCGGCGGCCAGGAGATCAGCGACCCGAGCAAAGCGATGGAGATGATGACACTGCTGCGCTCGCGCCGTTCGATCGCGATTGCGCTGCAGCGCTCAGGCCGGCCGATCACACTCAATTACGAAATCCGTTAATTGAGCTGCGCGCGGCGCAGCGGGCCGAGCGCGGCGCAGTGCTCGACCTGCTGGCCCACATGTGGCGTGTCGTCCGCCCGGAGCTGCTCGCTGAACACCTGCGAACACCCGAGTCGGCGGTGTCGCAGCGGATGCTCGAGCTGGCGGGTGCGCCGCATGCCTTGTTCTGGACTGCCGACTGCTTCTGACCGGCGCTGCAACGTACGTCCTGCTCCCGCCCCTCTTGCCAACCCCGCTTCGGCGGACACATCCTATGGCATTTGTGGATGAGCTTGCGGAGGTGCGGCGTCGTGAGAACCGAGCTGGGATCATGTGATTGGCGGTCAAGATTCGGCGCGTGGGGCATCGTTCTCTGCGCATCAGTGCTGATTGGTCTTGCGCTGCCCGGTCAATCGCTTGCCCGCCATCGCAAGGCGGCTGTGCGCCCGCCGGCGTCGACACCAAGCGCGCCGGGCGATGAAGACCAGGCCGAAGTGGCGGCGCAATCCGCGAAACTCACCGGGCCATTCGCAACCGCATGCATGATCGAGCCGGTCAGCGGCACCGTGATCTTCGACAAGGAGATGCACAAGCCGTGGCCGCTCGCATCGGTCACCAAGATGATGCTGATGCTGATCGTTGCGGAAAAGCTGCACGACGGCAGCCTCAACCTCAAAGA
>JBGPUE010000076.1:0-17554 GCA_041491005.1 Binataceae bacterium (SeqCode)
CAAACCGGAGGGGTTCAGACGGGTTTTACGTGCGACGCCACGCTTTGCACTGACGAATGCAACGACCGGGACTTGCTGGGAACCGCTTGCTCGCAGCTGGCACAGTGCGACATTTCGGAAATAGTCAAAGCCGAAACGGCCGCTCAATGTAGCTGCTGCGCGAGCCAGCTATGTGGATGCAACCCGGACGGGAAAACCAATACGAAGATCGCTGCGCTGAACCAACAGCAGCGCGACCGAGGTATCACACCCCAATGCGACATCAATGGGACACTGTGCGGATCACCGTGATTTGCCAACCGCCGCTGCCACGTCCGACGCGGGAGACGACCCTCCGCTCAGGCCATGAGTCCTTTAGGCCGGTTGTGATTCGGTTCGGGCGCGGCGCGTTAAGCAGGCGAGCTTGGGGAGACTGGAGGGAAGTAGTGAGGAGCCTCCCGGTCGGACTCTATGTACCGCTGACTTTCCTCCTTTTGGCGTGACGATGGCCTGAGAAGCAGCCTATCTCAGCGCCAAGGGCACGGTTCCCAAAGAACCGTGCCCTTTTTTCTTCTGGTGAAGCACGCTAGTCGCAGCTGGTGGAATCTCCGCAGGCGCCGCGTTCCCTGAGCGCAACTTGTAAACCGGCACAGCTGGATGGAGTAGGATAGTGGGCGGCATCACGCCGAAGGAATCTGCCGGATGAAATCGCACAGCGCAGGTGAAACGCAATTCGATGAGGACAGCCTTACGACGGTGCCGCAGACCCTCGAAGGCTGGAGCGTCCTGCATCAGATGTTCCGCATCAAATGGGCCGCGTGGAAGGCGCTCGACGCCGCCGTGCGCGAACGCGCTGCGGACGAAGCTGCGTCGTTGATCACGCAGATCGAGCGGGCGGAGGACGGTCATAGCGCCGCCTTCTCGATCCTGGGGCATAAAGGTGACCTGATGCTGCTGCACTTCCGGCGGAGCTTCGACGATCTCAGCCTTAGCGAGGCCGCGATCGCCAACCTGACCCTGGGCGATTTCCTGGAGCCCGCGACGTCGTATTTGTCGGTCGTCGAAATCGGCCTGTATGAGCTTTCGGTGCGCCTCTACGCTTCGCTGGCGCAGCGGGGACTCAAGCCGGGCTCCCCCGAATGGAGGCAAGCTGTCGATGTGGAAGTCGCCGGCCAGCGCGACAAGATGAAGGAGCGGCTTTACCCGAAAATTCCGCCCGCGCGCTACCTATGCTTCTATCCGATGGACAAGAAGCGCGGCGAGCAGCACAACTGGTACCTGCTGCCGATCGACGAACGACGACGCATGATGCATGAGCACGGGTTGGTCGGCCGCCGCTTCGCCGGCGTGGTCACGCAGATCATCTCGGGTTCGACCGGCTTCGACGATTGGGAATGGGGCGTCGATCTGTTCGCCGAAGACCCGCTGGTGTTCAAAAGGCTGATCTACGAAATGCGTTTCGATGAAGCGAGCGCGATCTATGCGCTCTTCGGACCGTTTCAGATCGGAATCCGCCGCTCGCCCGCCGAACTGCGCAGCATGCTGGTCGGGCAGAGCTAGCCCCGGCGCATGACGTCGATGTAGATCCATCATCTTCATTCTGCCTGCGCTTGACGATGGAGAGACCATGAGTCGAATCGGGATCATATGTCATCCGGCTACCGGACACATGAATCCAATGATCGCGCTTGGTCGCTGTCTTAAGCGGCATGGCCACGAGGTAACGTTCTTTCAAATCGCTGATACCGAGGCGGCAGTTCGCGCTGCGGGGCTCGGCTTCAGCCGGATCGGCGAGCGCGATGCTCCAGTCGGCACAGTGCGCAGACATGAGGAGGCTCTGAGCAGACTTAAGGGGCTGGGTGCTTTACGAGCCGTGATGGAGTGGACGCGCTTGAACGCGCAACGAGTATTGCGCGATGCACCGGATGCGATGCGCGCACTGAATATCGACGCGCTCATCGTCGACGCGATTGAAGGCGCTGGCGGCAGCGTGGCCGACTTCCTCGGGATTCCCTTTGTGACAGTCTGGCCGCTTCCGCCAATTCGCCGGGATAATACCGTGCCCCCATGGATCTTCGGATGGCAATATCGCACCGGCTACCTGGCGCGATTGCGCAACAGTATGGCTAACGCATTGTTGCTCCGGAGCTCTAATTCGGTTCGGAAAGTCATCAACGTGCAGCGTCAGCAATGGGGTCTCAGGCCGCTGCCTGCGACGGGCTGGACTTCAACTCTCAGTCAGATCGCGCAGATGCCGCAGGCGTTCGATTTTCCCGGCGCTGGCCCGAGACCTCTTCTGCACTATACAGGCCCGTTTCACGATGGCGCGGGCCGGCCTCCGGTTGAGTTCCCATGGCAGTCTCTCAACGGAAAGCCGCTGGTGTATGCGTCGATGGGGACTGTTTTCAATGGCATCGATCGTGCCTTTCGAATCATCGCCGAAGCGTGTGCCGCGCTTGACGTTCAGCTGGTTTTGACGCTCGGCGGCAACATCGATCCCGGTCAAGTCGGACCCTTGGCCGGTTCGCCGCTGGTTGTTCGCTACGCCCCGCAGCTCGAATTGATCAAGCGCGCAAGCCTCACCATCACGCATGCGGGGTTGAACACGACGCTGGAATCGCTGGCGAATGGAGTGCCGCTGGTGGCGATTCCGGTCACCGCCGACCAGCCGGGTATTGGCGCTCGAATCAAGTGGTCGGGAACCGGCGAGGTGGTGCCGCTTCGCAAGCTGTCCGTAGCGCGCCTACGCGAGGCGATCCGCAAGGTGATGGAAGACCCCAGCTATCGAGCCGCCGCGCGCCGAATGCAGGCGGAGATTCAGAAGGTCGACGGCCTGGAACGCGCGGCGGACTTAGTCGAGCAGGCGTTCGGCATCGGCGGTCAGGAAGCCATCGCAACCCATCGTTGAGTGGACTGGCTTCGACGCGCCGAGGCGGCGCGCTCCGATGCGCGCTACGAGTTAGCCCGGGCGGAGTTCGGCGAAACCCTTTTCGACTTCGCCGTCATCGGGGAAGCGCCCCGTCGCCACGTCGAACTTAGTTCACCGTAGGAGCAGCTTCGAACACGATCACCAAAGGAACTGTCGCTACCCGTCTCCACGGTTCGGCGTCCTCGCCTTGCAACTCGATCCCGAATTCCATCCTCCCCGCGCGTTGAACTTCGAAGCCCATGAATCTGGTCCGATTTCGGATGCGTTGGAAGGTGGTCAGATCAATGTCGTACGGCTGGGCTTCGCGACGACTACCGCTCACGCCGATAGTTACCACGCGCGCCCTGCCGCGGGCCGGTTGACCGTCTGAGCCCCTTGACCAAAGAGTAACTACCTCGAAGGACATAGGGACCGTGAACGCGTCGGCCGAAGGGGGCGACATCTGCAGGTTTAGTTGTTCCAAGACTTCAAAGAGACTTATGTTGTTTGTCTCTTGATCGATCACTGAGCGAGCGCACAAGACGGTCCAAACGTGTTCGATCATGCGGCCTCGGTTCGCATCGGTGTCGTGTTCGAAGCGGTGGTCCGCACCGTAAACCTCGAACCAACTCCTTGATCGACGCGGACGGTCTGGCCGCAATGAGAGCGGCGCGGAGCGCTTCGCGATTCTGAGATTTCGTGTCTGGCTGGATCACGTCCCAATCGCTGCAATCCTTCTCCCGACAGCACTATCCTCTTGTCCGATGACACAGCCGGAGTCGCGAACTCGGCGCCCTGAAGACCAAGGGCCGGAGCAGCCTCGGTGGTAACGGAGCCCGACTGAGCCCGCCATCTACCCTCGATAGCCCATCGGCGCGCCATTTGAGCGGCCCAGTAACATTGCGGCGCTCTCAAAATCTGCTCGGCGGCAATATCGGTCTGTTCTGGATTGCTGAGACTCAACAGCCAAAAGTAGATTGCTAACGCGTCGTCCCAATCGTTCCGGTATCTGAAGTCAACGGCCTGGCTCGAAAGGTCTCTGACACGCCTAAGAAGTTCGGCGCCTCTCTCTTTCGAATTCAGCTCCGACCAAACAACGCTCACGGCCTTCTCGCTTCGCGCAGCAACAAGCATGCCTGAGAGATCGCTGGCTATGTTTATTCGAGCGCTGAAAGCATGGCTTTCAATGGCGCTCAGCGCTTCTCGAAAATTCACGGAAGCCTCCGTTCGGTCCAATAGTCGTTAGGCCTGCCAAGCAGCGCTGGCACATCCTCTGCGTAGTGAATGTACTCACCTTCACTGCCCCACTTGCTGAGGACCTTGAGGCGATTCACCTTGGCGACTTGAACAGTACGCTCAATTCCGAGGACTAGTCCAACGTGCCTGAACTCTTGGCCTGGCAGCGGAGTCCGGTAAATCACAAGATCGCCGGGCTTGACCTCAAAGACGTTTTTGAGCTTCCTGTATCCGTCGTCAGCAAGGATTGCCTCGAGTTCTTCAGTCAATACCCAAGTGCGCCGATTTGCGAAAGCGAGGCCCATACAATTATAAGTCCCGCTTATCGAGCGAAGATAGATACTTCGCTCCCTCGCGAAGCTGGACCACATGTCAACAGAGGCCTTGAGTTTCGCAGGCGAGTATTCGAGGACGCGTTCATTCCTGATCGGGTTGCCGCGAGAAGTCGAAAGCGGCAGATGGTGGGGGTCACTTAGACTTCCTCTCCCTACGATCGGGTCCATGGATTGCGCGGAACGATCGTCTGCGATCGTCTTCCTTTGGCCAGAACTACCCTCTGGATCATCGGACAGAACAAGGGTCAGAGAAAGAGCCTCGGACTCGCTTTCTTCGGCTCCGCTTCGCCCCTGAAACTCCCGGCGCAGCTGTTCTTACATCTCAAGCGTGGCTCTTGTCGCGGAGCTCGGCGAAATCGTCTTCGACTTCGCCGTCATCGGGGAAGCGGCCGGTCTCGAACTTCGAGAAGATCAGCTTCCCATCCGCGATTACATCGAATTGTCCGGATTTGCCCGCCTTGATCTCGACCTGCTCGCCGAAGCGGGACTTGAGCGACGCGGCCAGACTGGCCGCGCGAGGCTTGTAGCCTCAAGCCGCGCAGTAAAGGATTTGAGTAGCCATGAGGAAAATCTATGCCCTCGTGCAGGCCGACTCAAACTGTAGCGATGCTATTTGCCGTCGGGCAGATCGACGAACACCGCGGCCGCGACCACGGTCATCCACAGCCCGTCGCGGTCGCCGATCGCCGACTGCCCGGACAGACCGGCTAGCTGCGGCAACTTAGGCTCCGACCAACAGCGGCTGCGCCTTGGGGAAGCGCTTACGGTATTGCAGGAACTTCGCCAGTGCACGATCCGCGTCGATTAATACTCCCTTGCGGAAGCGGATCGAGCTCATGATCGGCTCATCTTCCTCGATCAGACGGCGGAAAAATGCTTCGCCCATCGCGAGCCGCTGCTCGATGGCCGCTGGCTCCTCGCCGGACGCCTTTGGCGTCGCCGTCACCGACCATCCCTTGGTGCGCCCGCCGTCCATCGGGCTGCCTGTCGCCATCGACAACACCGGCATCCCGTTGAGCTTGCCGGTCAGTGAAATCGTGTTGGTACCGGTCACTCGGATTTCCTGGTCGAAGACGCCCATCTTGGGGTCTTCGAAGCTCACGTCATACTCGAATCCGTAGCGGCCCATGCGGATGTCGTCGGGCTGGAAGTCGATCTTGAGTCCATGCAGTTCGCGCAGATGCTGGAAGTCCATCGAGTTGGTGAACGGCACCCACGGCTCGACCGGCAAATCGAAGGCCGGGGCCGTCCGGTAGTGTAGCTGCGCCTCCGAGTACGATCGAAATTCGGGCAGAGCGAACAGCGGTTGAGGGCCATTGAAGGCCCACACCAAGCCCCACTTCTCGGCAGTCGGGAAGCTGACTACGCGTGCGGCCTTGGGAATCTTCGGCGAGGCGGGGATGTGGGTGCATCGGCCGTCCTGGCCATATTGCCAGTGATGGAACGCGCACTGGATGTCGTTGCCGATTACGCGGCCAAGGCTCAGGTCGGCGCCCAGATGGGCGCAGTATGCGCTCATCACGGCGGCCTTGCCGTCCTCGCCACGAAAGATGATCACGCGACCGCCGAGGAACGGCTTGCCGATCACCTTGCCAAGCTCGAACTCGCTGGCCAGCCCCAGCGCGTACCAACTGCGATCGTAGGCAGGCGCGCCGCCACCGTCGTGGGTGGCGCTCCCGTTGCGCGATTTCCTCTTCGCCGCCATTGGTTCGTCCTCCGAAAGCGCGCTGCGTCGCAGATTCAGTGTTTCAGTTGAAACTCGGCATTCGAAGCATGAACAGCTCACTCGATTCGTGCGCACTGAGCACAGCGTCATCCGATGGATCGAGCGCAATCGCTGATCCTGCGCGAAGCGCTTTCGCGCCAGCCGTCAGCACGCCCGCCGTCACGTATAGCAGTTCAACCGCATCTGGCTTCCCAGTGCGATAGAACGCGCCCGCATCGAGTCGAATAAACTCAATCGATGTGCCGCGCTCATTGAACGCGCCGAGCATCTTGCGCGCGACGCCCAAGCTACCCGCTTCCGGCACCCAGTTGAAGTTTTCCGGATGCATGATGATCGGCTCTTCGAAGCGCGCGGCAGGATACTCGACCTTGCGGCCGTTGACGTACTCCCATACGGCTTCGTAGCCATCTTTGCGGCGCGCGGTGCCACTCTCGTCCTTGTATGCGAACGTGCCGCGATCGAACTCGCCGCGCGAGCGCAGCGCCTCGAAGCCCGCAGTCAACTGCTGATAACTCATGAAGCCGGCGCCGCTCGCCCCGCCGCACTGCAACAGCAATAGCGTCGTGCCCGACTTTTCCGCCTGCGGGCCGTACGGCGAGCCTTCAGGAAAATAGCCGACCGCGCCGCGCGGAATGTCTTTGCCCGGCGAGTAGTTCATCGCGCCTTCAAGGCAGTAGCGGATCTGATCGAAGTTGTGGCGATGGCGCGGCGTGAAGTAATCGGAACCAGTACGCACCAGGCTGAGCTCGAAGTTGTCAGGAGCGCCGCTGCGGCCGCACAACAGCCGTTTGAACTCGATCGGTCCTGAACGATGGCCCGATATCGGGGCCCATTGAATCGCGCCTGAATCTGCCGATTTCATAGAGCCCTGTTATCGCGCCGCGCGCGCGACGGTCAAGCAAACATGCCCGATATCAGCACTTTCCGCATCGGCGGGGTTGCCGGCCGGACCTCCTTCTGGTTGGCGGGCGCTAAAGGCCTGCCAAGATTTGAGTAGCCATGAGTGGAATTCAAGCCCCGGCGGAAGCTGACTCAAACTGTAGCTACGCTATTTCCTTTCGGCAGATCGACGAACACTGCGGCCGCGACCACGGTCGTCCATAGTCCGTCGCGGTCGCCGATCGCCGACTGCGTGACGTTTCGCGTCTGGACGATCTTGTCGGACAACTTCCAGATGTCCTTGCGCTCGTCGTAGCTGACGTTCGGATCGAAATCGACGCCGAGAATAGTCGCCAGCATCTGCGCCGCGAGATCTTCCGCGTAGTCACCCGCCTTCTGGTCGGTCTCGCCGAAGCTTTTGTGCTCGGAAAGATAGCCGTACTGGTCTTTGTTGGCTGGAATCGCCAGGCCGACCGACGATGCGACCAGCCGATGTGGCTCGGCGGTGGCGTTGTCGTACATCACGGCATAGACGATCTGGCCGGGACTCAAACGCTTGAGACCCTCCTGGCGCGAGATCACCTTGCATCCCGGCGGGAAGATCGAGCTGACCCGCACGATGTTGAATTCAGCGATTCCGGCGTCGCGCAGAGCCAGCTCGAAGGAGGCGAGCTTCTCGCGATGCTTGCCGACGCCCTTGGTGAGGAAAACTGCCTTTCCGATTGGCCCCATCTTTTCCGCTGTCTCCGACTTAGCAGATTCGCATTCGTGCCGGTCAATATCCTGAACGGCGCCGAGAGTCCATCAATTCGCTGTTAAAATGAATTGGAGACGTCCGGGGCGTGTCGCGGCCCCCGAACGCTTCCCCCCTAGAAGGCATTGACCGGTTGGTACTCCCCGAACACCCGCCGCATGGCATCGGCAATCTCGCCGAGCGTGGCGTACATCCGCACCGCGTCGATAATCTGTGGCATCAGATTGCTTCCGTCACGCGCCGCCGCTTCGACCTTCGCCAGCGCCGCTCGTGTCTCGCCTTCACCGCGCTCGGCGCGGACGCGGGCCAGCGATCGCTTCTGTTTTTCCTCCAGTTCGGGGTTGACCTTGAGCGTATCGGGCGGGGTGTCATCACCCGAGGTGAATTCGTTGACGCCCACGACGATTCGATCCTTGGCCTCGATTTCACGCTGGTAAACAAAAGCAGCATTCTGGATCTCGCGCTGCATGTAGCCGCGTTCGATCGCCGCGACCGCCCCGCCCATGTCGTCGATCTTCGCGAGGTAGTCCAGCGCCAATCGCTCGAGCTCATTGGTCAGGCTCTCGAGGTAATACGAGCCGGCCAGCGGATCGACGGTGTCGGTGACGCCCGACTCATACCCGATTACCTGCTGCGTGCGCAGCGCGAGCAGCGCGGAAGCCTCGGTTGGCAGCGCGAGCGCCTCGTCCTTCGAATTGGTATGCAGCGATTGCGTGCCGCCCAGCACCGCGGCCAGCGCCTGCAGCGTAACGCGAACCACGTTGTTCTCCACCTGTTGCGCGGTCAGCGTCGCGCCGGCGGTCTGCGAATGGAAGCGCACCATCATCGAGCGCTCGTCCTTCGCGGCGAAGCGTTCTTTCATGATCCGGGCCCACATCCTGCGTGCGGCGCGGAACTTCGCGATCTCTTCGAAAAAATTGTTGTGCACGTTGAAGAAGAACGAGAGCCGGCTGGCGAATGCGTCCACCTCGAGCCCCGCTTTGAGCGCCGCTTCGACGTACGCGATTCCGTCGGCGATGGTGAACGCCAGTTCCTGCGCCGCCGTCGAGCCGGCCTCGCGGATGTGATAGCCCGAGATCGAGATCGTGTTCCAATTCGGCACTTCGCGGCTGGCGAAAGCGAAGATGTCGGTGATGATCCGCATCGAGCCCTGCGGCGGATAGATGTAGGTGCCGCGCGCGACATACTCCTTGAGAATGTCGTTCTGGATCGTACCGTTGAGCTTGTCCCAGCCGATGCCCCGCTTCTCGGCAACCACCATATAGAGTGCGAGCAGGATCGACGCGGTCGCGTTGATCGTCATCGAGGTCGAGATCTTGTCCAGCGGCAGGCCGCCGAGCAGGATTTCCATATCAGCGAGCGACGAGATCGCTACGCCGACGCGGCCGACCTCGCCATGCGCCAGGAGATGGTCGGAATCGCGGCCCATCTGAGTCGGCAGATCGAAAGCGACCGACAATCCGGTCTGGCCCTGTTCGAGCAGGTAGTGGTAGCGCCGATTCGATTCCTCCGCGGTGCCGAAACCCGCATACTGCCGCATCGTCCACAGCCGCCCGCGATACATCGTGGGCTGCACGCCGCGCGTGAACGGATAGTCGCCCGGATAACCGAGTTGGCCCGCGTAGTCGAGGCTGGCGGTATCGGCCGGATCGTATACGCGCTTGATCTCGATGCCGGAGGCGGTGCTGAACTTCTCGCGGCGCTCGCGGCCGCGTTTTAGCGCCTTGCCGAGCGTGCGCTCCTCCCACTTCGCGCGCGCCTGAGAGACATCGTCGGGCTTGCTATGTGAATCGGCTGCCATTTGCGACTGCCACAGATTCTACTCGATTACGACGAGGAGCGCGCCTTTTTCGACGGTCTGCCCCGCTTCGACCTTCACTTCGAGCACCTTGCCAGCCTTGGGCGATTTGAGCTCGTTCTCCATTTTCATTGCCTCGACGATCAGCACGCCCTGATCGGCAGTGACGTCGTCGCCCGGCTTGACCAGCACGCTGATGACCCGCCCGGGCATCATCGCCTTGATCTCGATGCGGCCGCTCTGCACTCGCCGCGCGCTTGAAACCAGGGCGCGGCGGCTCTTGTCAACTAACGTGACACGGCTCAGGCCACCGCGCGACGCCACGACCATCTCTTCGCCGTCCCGGCTGACTTCGAAATCGAACGAGCGGCTGTCCACGAAGATCGAAAACGACGAGCCGCCAACCTGGCGCAGATCCACCTCGAACTTCCGCTCGCCGAGGCTCACCAGGTAGTTATGCCCTGAGACCTCCTCGATCTCGACTTCATGCTCGGTGCCGTCGAGCGTCGCGAGATATTGCTTTGCCAACCGCAGCCGCTCCTACCTTCTCAGCGCTTCGATGCGCCCCTGCGTCTTCCATGGGGCTGAGCGCGGGCCGTTGGATGACGCGCCCTCAGGTTGCGCATGGTTGAAGCGTTGGGCCGCCATCGCCGCGACCAACACCGCCGCCATCCGCGCCGGGTCATCGCCGTGGGCGAGCACTTCCGGAGCGTACTCGCGCTCGATGAAATGCGTGTCGAAGTCGCCGGCGATAAACTTCGGGTGATTCATGATCCAGCGATGAAACTCGAGGTTGGTCGTGAGCGCGCCGCCGATCATAAACTCGCCCAGCGCCCGGCGCATCCGCTCGATTGCTTCATCGCGGCTGCGTCCCCAGGTGGCAAGCTTTGAGATCATAGGATCATAGAAGACCGACACCTCCAGCCCCTCGTAGATGCCCGCGTCGTTGCGCACTCCCGGGCCGTCCGGGAAGCGGATACGATCGATACGGCCGGGCGCGGGCACGAATCCGTTGCGCGGATCCTCCGCATAGATTCGGCATTCGATTGCCCATCCGTTCTGCCGAAGATCGTCCTGTTCAAACGGGAGCGGCGCTCCCGCCGCCACCTCGATCTGCATTCTGACCAGATCGACACCAGTGACCAGCTCGGTCACCGGATGCTCGACCTGGATGCGCGTGTTCATCTCGAGGAAGTAGAAGTTGCGGTCGGCATCGACGAGGAACTCAATCGTGCCAGCGCCAACATAGTTGACAGCCTTGGCGGCGCGAACCGCGACCTCGCCCATCGCCTGGCGCATCGCGGGCGTGATGAACGGCGAAGGCGATTCCTCGACGACCTTCTGATGGCGTCGCTGGATGGAGCATTCGCGTTCGAACAGATGCACCGTCTTGCCGCGCTGGTCGGCGAAGATCTGGAACTCGATATGCCGCGGATGCGAAACGAATTTCTCCACGTAGAAGCGTCCGTCGCCGAATGACGCCTTGGCCTCGCTGGCGACCGTGCGGACCGCCGCCGCGAGATCCTTCTCGTTGTCGACCAGCCGCAGACCCTTGCCACCGCCACCAGCCGCCGCCTTGACCATGATCGGGAAACCGATTCTCTTCGCCAGCGCGCGGACTTCGGCCTCGTCTTTCAGGGTATCGGGTGAACCGGGCACGATCGGCACGCCTGCCGCGGTCATCAGCTTGCGCGCCTGCACCTTGTCGCCCATCTTTTCGATCGCATCGGGGCGCGGCCCGATGAAGACCAAGCCAGCGTCCGCGACGGCGCGGGCGAAGCTGGCGCTCTCGGAGAAGAATCCGTAGCCCGGATGGATCGCCTCGGCTCCCGTGAGGCGCGCCGCTTCGAGGATCCGATCGGTCTTGAGATAGCTCTCCGCCGCCGGCGGCGGGCCGACCGGCACCGCATAGTCGGCCTCACGCACATGAAGAGCCGCACGATCGGCTTCGGAAAATATCGCGACGGTCTCGATGCCCAAGTCGCGGCATGCGCGGATAATGCGCACCGCAATCTCGCCGCGATTGGCGATCAGGATTCGTTTGAACATGCGCGGCGCCTTGGGCGAGGCGCTTGCCGGCGCGCGACGGAAGCGCGGTGGCAGCGCGGTCTTGGCGACCTTGGGCGTTGCGGCGCGAGTCTTGGCCGCCGCCGTCTTTGACGGTCGCTTGCGCGCGGCGGCCTTTGAGCGCGATTTCGCCCCGCTGGTCTTGCGGCGGCTCACAGAGGGACGTTGCCGTGCTTGCGGGCGGGATTGCGATCGCGCTTGTTCTCAAGCGTCTTGAGGGCATTGATCAGGCGCGGACGCGTGTCGCGCGGCATCAGCACTTCATCTATGTAGCCGAGCTCGGCCGCCTTGAATGGATTTGCGAATTTCTCGCGGTAGTCGTCGACTAAGCGCGTGCGCTCCACGGCCGCGTCCTTCGCGCGTTCGATCTCCCCGCGGAACACGATGTTAACCGCGGCATCCGGGCCAACCACCGCGATCTCAGCCGATGGATAGGCAAAATTCAGATCGGCGCGAACGTGCTTGGAGGCCATCACGACGTACGCGCCGCCGTATGCCTTGCGCGTGATGACCGTAACCTTGGGCACGGTCGCTTCGACGTAGGCGTAGAGCAGCTTGGCGCCGTGCTTGATGATCCCGCCGTATTCCTGCGAAGTGCCCGGCAGAAAACCCGGCACATCGACGAAGGTCACGATCGGGATGTTGAACGCGTCGCAGAAACGCACGAAGCGCGCGCCCTTGGTCGACGCATCGATATCGAGCACGCCCGCGAGATAGGCCGGTTGATTGCCCACGATACCCACGGGGCGCCCGCCCAGCCGCGCAAAGCCGACTACGATGTTCTGCCCATAGTCTTTCTGGATCTCGAAAAAGTGCCCCTCGTCGACCACGCGATGGACTATGTCGCGAATGTCGTAGGGCTTGCTCGGATTCTCGGGAACGATCGAATCGAGTTCCTCATCACGCCGATTGGGATCGTCACTGGTCGGCTTTACGGGCGGATCCTCGAGGTTGTTGCCCGGCATGTAGGACAGCAGCTCGCGAATCATCAGCAAGCAGGACTGATCGTCGTCGGCTTCGAGATGGCATACGCCAGAGCGCATCGAATGCGCGTCGGCGCCGCCGAGCGCCTGCATCGTGACTTCCTCGTTGGTGGCGGCTTTAATCACGTCGGGGCCGGTGATGAACATGTACGACGTGTTGCGCACCATGACGATGAAGTCGGTCATCGCGGGCGAGTAGACGGCCCCGCCGGCGCAAGGGCCCATGATCGCCGAAATCTGCGGGATCACGCCTGAACTCATCACGTTGCGCGTGAAGATGTCGCCGTAGCCCGCCAGCGACACCACCCCCTCCTGGATGCGCGCGCCAGCGCCGTCGTTCAGCCCGATCATCGGGCATCCGATTTTCGCTGCGAGGTCCATCACCTTGCAGACCTTCTCGGCAAATGCGCCCGAGAGGCTGCCGCCGAAGACCGTGAAATCCTGCGAGAAGACGCAGACCTGGCGGCCATCGATGGTTCCGTAGCCGGTGACGACGCCGTCGCCGGGAAACCGCCGCTTATCCATCCCAAAGTCGGTCGTGCGATGCAGCTTGAACTTATCCAATTCGACGAACGAGCCCGGGTCGAGCAGGAATTCGACCCGCTCGCGCGCGGTCATCCGGCCGCCTTCGCGCTGCTTCTTGAGACGATCCTCACCGCCGCCAAGTTCGGCTTGACGTGAGAGTTCCTTTATCCGCTCGAGGTTTTGCTTCAGTCCCATCTCAACCGTATTTTGCCAAGCGAGGCGTCATGATAGGGCGTGCCTGCTTTTGCGGCAAGCGACGCCGCCGGACCCCTGCGGACGCGCCAACCGCCTACTTGACGACCACCTGGTACGCGACCTCGCCGTTGGGGTATCGGATCGAGAGACTCGGGGCGACCGGCGTCGCATCGGTCCCCGCGAACACAAATACCCCGTGCGCGAAGCGCTGAAAAGCGAATGCGGGATCGGTGAACTTGAATCGATCGAAGCTCATGACCTGCCCGAACAAGCCGGGCGATTGGTTGACCGGCCCGCGCTGAAACTGCTCGGGAGAAGCCAACCCGTAGAACAGCACATAGATGTACGGCTGATTGATTGTCGGAGTTATGACGATCGGTAGATCTCTGCCGCCGGCGCGCTTCACCTCGCTCAACGCCTGCGCAAGGCCGTATTGAAATTCGCGCGCCGCAACGCGCGGATAGTCGTGAAAATAGAAGCCGAGAAAGACCGCCGCCTGCATCGCGAACACGGCCAGGATTAGCGCGACCGTGGCGACACGCATCATTCGCCGCCACGCGCCGAAATCAAGGATGTACTGAAGACCGAGCGCCGACAGAAGCGTCCAGGGCGCCATCGCCATCGCATCATGGAGCGCATGCGGCGACGGCACCGTCAGCGCGCCCGGCACCGCTGCTATGACGAGCCAGCCAAGAAGGAAAATCACAAGACGGCGAAAGCGGGCATCGCTGAGTGCGGCCAGTGCAAGAGCGAGCATGAACGCTTGGGCGGGCAAAAGCTGGCCAAAGCCCGGCGGGTGATTTACCGCATACAGGTCGCCATGGATAAAGAGGAAGCCGCGCGAAAACTGGCGCGTGAATCCCGCCGCGACGGCCGCCAGGACCCGCATCGGACCGGGATTCGAGGCGAACACCGAGATCTGCGTGAATCGCGCCTGCATCTCGGCCGAATTGGTCCAAGTTAGCCATGCGAGCGGCGCAGCGGTCATCGCGAGGATCGCGGCCGCAGCGAGTGCGAATTTCTTCATCGATGCGAGTTCGCGCCAGTTCATAGTCGCGAGCCACACGACGAACAGTGACGTGAAGACCTTGGTGATCGAGTAGGTATACAGGCTTGCGCCGAAGCAGAGCGCGGCAAGCAAGAGTAGGCGACCGCTCCGCCTTCGCATCGCAACGATGAATAGCAGTGTCGCCCAACTGATGGTCGCAGGCGCCGCAATCGTGTCATGGCCGAAGCGACTGAGCGGCAAATGCCACGGCGAGACCGCGCCGATGATCGCAGTGAACACCGCCGCCGGCATCCCCAGCACCTCCAGCGCGATCAGCGACATCGCGACGAGATCCGAGCTGCCCCATAGCGCGGCGCCCAGGCGCGCGGTTCGCGCCTTGAGTCCAAACGCAGCCTCCAGCGGGATCAGCGAATAGGTGAAGGCCGGCATCCGGTAGTCGTTGAAGCCGGTTACGGCGATCCGCAGAAGCCGGCCGTGATGGTCACGGCCAGTGCGCAGGATTGAATATGCCTCGACGGCCGAGCACGCCTCATCCTGGTTGAAGCCGGGCGGAACGCGATCGAGTTGAACGATGCGCAACGCGACTCCCACGGCGATCGCGGCTATCAGCGCGATCGTACCGCGCGATGGTGCACGCCCGGTGAGGAGGGCTAGCGTTCCGCGCTGCCAGTCGATGGGGCCGCTTCTCCAGGCATATCGTTGGCGCCGCTCTTCGCCGCCTCGGCCGGCAGCGAGAACCGCTTAAAGAACTCCCACATCTCCTGGTTCGCGTCGATTATCGCAGTACCCCTGCCCAACAATCCCGGATAGAAGTCGCGCACGCCGCCCGGCCACACGTGCCCCGAGCCGGTCAGCTTCCAGAGCACGACTTCGCTGCCGTCAGCGCATGACGCCCATACGTATTTCGTCGCGGTGACGCCGTCTTCAAGTGAACCAGGTTCGCCCTTGATGGCCGGCCCAATTTTAGGCTCGCCGGAACATTTGTCATGCGCGATCCAATTGCCCAGCATCTGCTCGACGTCCACATGTGCCGTGCGAACATTGGTCAGCGGGAACGTCGGGCCGACGCCGCCGTGGTAGAGCGCGCGTGGATCATCGAGGGAATGGATGTGCATCACAGGCATCGCGCGCGACGACGGCCGCGGATCGATATAGCCCGCGCCGGCGATCGGCGCGATCGCCGCGATTCGATCCGGGCGCTCAGCGGCGAGCCGGTAGGACATCATCGCGCCGTTGGACAGCCCGGTCGCATAGACGCGGCGCTGATCGACGGACGTCCGTGCTGCGAGATCATCGAGCAGCGCGATAACGAAGCCCGCATCGTCGATATTGTGCTGCATCGCGTGGCCACAGCATCGGCCCGCATTCCAGGTATGCAACCGGCCAAGAATCCCGCCTGTACCATCGGGATAGACCGCAATGAAGCCACCGCGGTCGGCAACCGGGTCCATCATCGAGTACTTTTCCGCGCCGGGGGCATTGCCTCCGCCGCCGTGAAAGTTCAACACGATCGGCAGCGGCTGCCCGCTCGTTGCCTGCGGCGGAACGTGAACAAGGTACTTGCGGCTGATACCGCCATAGTCGATCGAGAACGCGTGATCGCCCGGCTCCAGCGACGATTTCCCGGCAAGGGCGAGGCCTGCAATCAAGACGACGGCGATCGCCACTGCAATCGAACGGCTGCGCGTCATCGTCTCCAATCCCGGCTAGGCTGCGAGTTTAGTTTTCAGTTTTGTTTTTGCTGCGGCTTGAACGCTAGTCGACGGCGATCGGCACGAAGCCGATGAACTCGAGATGATCTCCCGCCCTGATTCCGTGACGTGCGCTGAAACCACCGTTGACTTCGAGCACGTACTTGGAATCGGCGGGCACGCCGAACATCCGCTGCGAGAGCGGCTCGGCATTCGCGACCACGCCGACAACTATCGCATCGGCGTCGGCGAATACCATGTCGAGCGGAATCTCGGTGTTCTTCATCCAGAAGGTCAAACGTGAAGGGGTCGCGAAGACGAACAGCATGCCACTATCGGCGCCTAGCTGCGTGCGATACATCAGCCCGACCTCGCGCTCGCTGGGACTATCAGCAATCTCGACGCTCACCGTCGTTCTTTTCGTGCCATCCCGTCCCACGATCGCGACCTTGGGCGCCTGGCTGCATGAGGCCAGCGCGCACAGGCACAACATTCCGCCAGCGAGCCGCGTGAGCGCGAGAGCTCGGGCCGCATGGCGCAAGCGCGCTGTCATGATGGCGGTGGGCAATCGGCTCATTCGCCGGCGGCCAGATTTTGCTCGGGAGAAATGGCCTCGAGCTCCTGACCTGCGGTTTCGGGAAAGAAGAACAGAATCACCAGACCAGCGCTAAACCAGCACACAAACAGGATGGAGACTGCGCGCCAGTGGGACCCGACTATCGTGTAGAGCGCCGATTCAAGCAGCAGTCCGGTGGCTGCGCCCAGCGTGCCGACCACTCCCAGCGCGCTGCTCGCCGTCGAGCGGTAGGAGGTGGGGAATAGCTCAGCGCTATACGCATTCACGATCGTGCTGGAGGCAGTATCGCAAAACAGTTGCATGATCCACGCGCCGATCATCACCGGTCCCGCGGCGTTGAAGAACACCAGTCCAAACAGCGGCGCGATCATCATAAAGACCGCGCCCATCGTGCGCCGTCCCAGCCGGTCGCTGAGCCGTCCCGCGACGATGTTGCCCAAAATACCCAGTGCGCCGCCCAGGAAGTACATCGTGGATACCTGCCCCGGCGACCATTGATGCGCTTCCTGCAGGTATTTGGCGGTCAGGATTCCTCCCGGCACGCCGCCGAGCGGGCCGAGGAATCCGGCCGCGCTGAGCGCAAGAAATCGCGCCGGATACTCGCGTACCAGCGCGCGAAAAACACCCGTGAAGCTCTTGCGTTCCCTCACCGAGGTTTCGAATCGCCGCGTTTCAGGCAGCACACGCCGCAGCGGGATGACGATCGCTAGTGGAAGTAACGCGAGGGCGTACATTCCGCGCCATCCATAGGGCAGGTAATCGATGAAGGCGAATACGAGTGCAGCGACCCCGTAGCCGCATGAGGCAAGCGCTCCAAGCAACCCCACTGCCCATCCGCGAACGCCCGCGTCCACCTCCTCGACGAGAATCACCAGCGCGACCGAGCCTTCCG
>JBGPUE010000077.1:0-17488 GCA_041491005.1 Binataceae bacterium (SeqCode)
CCTGCTCCAGCTTCTGCCCCAGATGGTTGAGCATCGCGCGAACGCGCCCGTAAGTCGTGCCACATACGAAGGCTTCGCCGGCGTGCAGCGTGCCCTCCTGGATCAGCACAGTGGCGACAGGTCCGCGGCCGCGATCGAGCTGCGATTCGATCACGATCCCGCGTGCGGTGCGTTGCGCGTTGGCCTTGAGCTCGAGCACGTCGGCCTGCAGCAGGATCATCTCGAGCAGACGGTCCAGCCCTTCACGGGTACGGGCGGAGACCGGCACGGCGATCACGTCGCCGCCGTAATCTTCAGGAATCAGTCCCTGCTCGGAAAGCTGCTGCTTGACGCGATCGACGTTGGCCTCGGGGCGATCGATCTTGTTGATCGCGACGATGATCGGCACCTTGGCGGCGCGCGCATGGTTGATCGCCTCGATCGTCTGCGGCATCAGGCCCTCGTCGGCGGCGACCACCAGGATGACGATATCCGTGACCTTGGCGCCCCGCGCACGCATCGAGGTAAACGCCTCATGGCCGGGCGTATCGATGAAGGTAATCACCCGCCCCTTCACTGTGACGGTATAAGCGCCGATATGTTGTGTGATGCCGCCGAATTCGTCGGCGGTGACGTTCGTGTGCCGAATCGCATCGAGCAGCGAAGTTTTGCCGTGGTCGACGTGGCCCATTACGGTCACTACCGGCGGACGCGGTGTCGGCTCGCCAACCACCTCTTCCGCGCCTTCCTCGATCGCGGATTCGACGTCGAAGGCGACATTCTCAACGTTGTAGCCGAACTCGCTGGCGACCAGCGTGGCGGTATCGACGTCCAGCACCTGATTGACGGTCGACATCACGCCCAGCGCCATCAGCTTCTTGATTACCTCGGCCGCCTTGACGCCCATGTTGCGCGCGAGGTCGGCGACGGTGACGCCTTCGGAAATCCGCACCACGCGCTTGGAAGCCTTGGGCACGGTGATTGCGGTCTGCTTCTGCTCCTTGCCAGGCAGCGCGCGCCGCTTCTTGGGGAAACGGCCCGAGCGCATCTGCCGCTCGGCGGCGAGATCGAGGGCGTCCTTCTTGACGACCCTCTTTTTCTTGATCGTGCGTGCGCCACCGGGCTTGACCGATTCGGACGGCGGCTCGCTCGGAGCCCCAAGCGCCGGCGGTGCGGATTGGCCAAAGCGCGATGGCGCTCCGGGCCGCATCCCGGGTGCCGTTGGACGCACGAACGGTGCGACCGGGCGCACGACCGGCTTGCGCAGATCGATCCTGCCGAGCACCTTTGGTCCCTGCTGCACATCGTCGAGCGAAGGTCCACTGGTCAGAGTGCGCACAAGATTGATCGCACGTCCGGGCTGAAACGGACGAATCATCCCCCGGGCGGGGGGCTCGGGATGCGCTGTCGTGCGTGATGGACCTGCGGCTGGCTGCGCCGCCATCGAGGGCGCTGGCCGTATCGGCGCCGCGACCGCATCGGCGGATGAGGATTGGGACGCTTGTGCCGGGGTCTCAGGCGCGCGCTCAGCCGGGGTTTCGCCCAGCACTCGCGCGGGCGCTTCAGCGTGGATTGTCGCTGGTGCGGCGGCCGCTTCGATCTCTCCAGCCGCGGCGCCGCCGTTGACCGAGGTCTCAAGCGGGGCTTCGAGCTCGAACTCAGGTTCGGCAGTCGCGATCTCCAGCGCCGGCAGTTCGTCGAGGAAGGGCGCGGCCGATTCCTCGCGCGTTTCATCAAATTTGAAATCGAATGCGACACCCGGTGGCGGCGACGGTTCCTGCGAGGCCTCGGGGCCGGCGTGGCGGCGGCGGACGATTCCGGTTTGCAGGCGCTTCTCTACGACCTTGCCGGCCGTAGTCTCCAGGACCTTCTCGCGATTGAGGATCGCCGTGCGATGCGCAATCCCGTCGAGGTCGGCGCGAATCCGCTCGGCCTCTTCATCCTTAAGCAGGCTCGAATCCGATTGGGCATGCGCGAGTTTGAGGCGCGCGCAACTGGCGAGCACTTCCTCAACCGGAACGTTCCACTCCAGAGCGAGAGTCTTTATACGCTTGCGAGCCATCTTTTCCAGTTTATTCGAGCGGCGCCTGCGGGGCTAGCCGCATTTCGATCATTTTGATCAAGGCCTCGCGCTGATCGCGACTTACACCGCGCTTGAGCGAGCGAAACTCCCTGACCTTGGCGCGAGCAAACAGGTTCAGGCACTCGCGGCGCGGATGAAGATATCCGCCACGTCCGCCCAGCCGCATCGCGGCGTCCAGCGCGATGCCTGCGGGCAGCGATGCGATCCGCAGCATCGCCGGCTTCGCCTCGCGCGCGCCGCATCCGATACACATGCGGACCGGCCTATGATTTCGCTTCGGCTTCATCAGCCGCGTCCGCGCTCTCCCCAGTGGTGCTTGCATCCGCAGCGGTGCTTGCATCCGCGGGTTCGGCGCTCTCGCCCGCCACTGCTGCCGCAGCCGCTTGCGCCTCGGCCTCTGCCGCCGCAGCCGCCTGCGCCTCGGCCTCCACCGCCGCGCGCGCCCGCGCTTCTTCCTCGGCCTTCTGCTTGACCGCAACGTGATCGCGAGCGGCCATGATCAGCTGGCGGGCTCGCTCGGGGCTGATCCCGTCGATCTGGATCGCCTCTTCCTCGGTTTCGGCAAGCTGCTCGGCCGAGCGGAAGCCCCATTGATAGAGCAGCTCGGCATTGATGTCGCCGACCGCCGGAATCGCATTGAGCGACGCGCGCGCCGCCCGCGCCTCCTCCTCGGCCTCGGCCTCGCTGCGCACGTCAAGCTTCCATCCGGTCAGCCGATGAGCGAGTCGTACGTTCTGGCCGCGCTTGCCGATTGCCAGCGAGAGCTGATCGTCGGGGACGATGACCTCCATCCCGTGCTCGTCCTCGTCGATGATCACCTTGGAGACCTTGGCTGGCGCCAGCGAGCGGCATACCAGCTCGGCCTGATCCTCGGTCCACGGCACGATATCGATCTTCTCGCCGCGCAACTCCTGCACGACGGATTGCACGCGCGTGCCCTTCATCCCTACGCAGGCGCCGACCGGATCGACGTCGGAGTCGTTGGAGAAGACCGCGACCTTGGCGCGGCCGCCCGGCTCACGCGCGCATTGGCGGATCTCGACGATGCCCTCGTACATCTCCGGTACTTCCTGCTCGAACAGCTTGCGCAGGAATTCGTTGGAGGTGCGCGACAGGATGATCGCGAGGCCCTTCTCCGAGAGCTCGACGTCGAGAATCAGCGCGCGGATGCGATCGCCCTGGCGGTAGCGCTCATGGGGGATCTGCTCTTTCTCGGGCAGGATCGCCTCGGTGCGTCCCAGATTGACGATCATGTTCTTGCGCTCGAAGCGCTGCACGATCCCCGAGACGACCTCGTTCTTGCGATCCTTGAACTCGGCGTAGATTTGTTTGCGCTCGGCGTCGCGGATGTGCTGGATGAGATTCTGCTTGGCGGCCTGGGCTGCGATGCGCCCCATCGTGGCCGTGTCGAGCTTGATCAGGATTTCGTCGCCGGGCTGCGCTTCGGGATCGTACTTGGCGCGCGCCTCCTCGACCGTAACCTCGAAGGCGCCGCTCGTCGCCGGTTCGACCACGGTCTTGATCTCGAACAACTCGATCTCGCCGAGCTCGGTATTGAAGCGCGATTCGATCTTGCGCTCGGCGCCGAAGGTCCGCCGCGCCGCCGACAGCATCATCTCCTCGACCGCGCTGACCACGATGGTCTTGTCGATGCCCTTCTCTTTGGAGACCTGCTCGATAACCCGGTTCAGATCGACTTGCATTTTCCCCTCCCCGGGGCGCGCCTGCGCGCCTTTTTTAACCGTCAGAGAACCGTGCGCCACCGACATCCGCGCAATACGCGGGCCCGGCGCGCTGGTCCTGGTTCAGTCGAACTTGTGTTCGTAGTTGGCGCTGGAGATTTCGTCAAACCCGATGATCTGCCGGCGCCGGCTAATCTCATCTTCTACTTCAATTCCGCTCTCTGACACTGCCGCCATTACGCCCGTGAAGGTTTTCTGCCCTTCGCGTGGCGCCACCGTCCGCACTCTGACCCGCTGCCCGGCGTGGGCCTTGAAATGACTCAGCTTGACCAGCGGCCGGTTGATCCCCGGCGACGCCACTTCAAGGATGTAGCGGCCTTCGACCGGATCGTACACGTCGAGCATATCGCTAAGCACATGGCTCAGCCCTTCGAGCTCGCCCAGCGCGATGCGGCCCTCGCGGCGGTCGATCAGCAGCCGCAGCATCCCGGTCCGGCGGCCTTGCTTGAATTGGACCGCGACCAGTTCATAGCCCTGGCGCTCGATATGCGGTTCGAGCAACTCGACCACCTTCTTCGCCACCGGATGGAGCTGAATTACCATCGCTGGCCCGCCCGCCAGCCGTCGGAACGCCGCCGCGCAGGCTGTTCCGCTCAATCGGTTGATGGCGGCGAGCAGCCAGCCGGCCTAGGCCAATAAAAAAGTGGGCTCAGGCCCACACTGAAGTAGAGATAACACCGAACCGACCGCCGCATCAAGCCGGGGGGTGGCGCCCAGTGAGGCTGTCGCAACCGCCTTGTCAAATCGAGCAAGCTCATCTCTCGTGTCGCAGTTCTCGCTTGCAATCAAAGGGCACCGGGATTCTTCGCTTCGCTCAGAATGACGGCAGGAAAGCGCGCGTTCGCCCACGCTCGTCATTCCGAGCGAAGCGAAGAATCCCGGAGAACGCTCACCAACAGCCCAGACTACACAGCGCTGGTCCGTGGTTCTCGCCGAGTGAATGGGCGCCGCCGCACACGGGTTCTTTCTCTACCGCCGCCTCTCCCGCGCCTGAGCTTCTTGCGAAGGCGCAAGCCGGGAGAGGCCGGCGGCGAATTTGTCGCTCAAATTCGCCGCCGGGTGAGGGCCACGGAGCGCACGAGACATCGAGGATGCGCGCGCCACACCCTCACCTAACCCTCTCCCTGGTCAGGGAGAGGGGAAAGACCGCGGAGCTTCCTTATGTATCTGCGGGCGAGTTCTTGAGCCAATTGCGCATAGCGACCCGTGTCAGGCCCCAAAGCTCTTCATGGAGTTCGCGCTCGTTCCACCACGGGGGATCCCACCCTAAGGCAAGGTCTTGATCAAGCTGCATCAACTGGCTTCCATGAAGAATGCCTGACCGAAGCGAGTACATCTGACTCCGCCTCTCGTGACTGACACCAGGGGCGTACTTCTCGAAGAAGGCTCGGAATCTCTCGGCGGCGCCTGGGGGCACCTCGTGTTGAAAATCGCCTTTGCACTTTTCGCAGTAGACCTGGTGAATAGTGCCTCGGTCAGTGAACGACTCAGCGGCTGATACAAGAGATGCGAAGGAGGAAGATACAGAAATTGTCCATTGACGCCAGGCCATGTCCATCCAGAAGGTCGCACGATCGAACCTGGCGCGGTTCGTCGGTGAAAGTTGCAGATAGAAACAAATCGACTCATCGAGATCCGCGGGAACGCGCAAAGGCTTTCCATCGTTGCCGACCCGCGCGTAGTAGTCTTCGGGCTCTACCTGCTCAAGCTGCTCGCCAGCAGATGGCGATTGCTCATCCCTCACCGCACCTAGCTCAGCGTCGAAGAATTGCTCAACCCACTTGATTTCGCCCAAGGGGTCGCCATCGCGAGGAACCCTTGCCCAAAAGTGTTCGGATCGTCGGGGTTGGAGGCTCGTACGTCCGGCAAGTAGAAGGCTGAGGAGTAGCGTCAGCTGGCGGTGCTCCCGCAGCCGCCGGTGATTGGTGACCGGCCAAAAGTCACTCGCCCTTATTGGGAACTCAAGGATGAACGGATGATCAGCCATTTCGATGGGAGCGCGTGGCGCCTGACCCGGCGGCGGAAGAATCTGCACCCCGGAACGCGTCCCCCGCCAAGAACCCTGCACACGAAAGCTACTGAAACTATAATTGCGCCCTACCTTCGGCGGTCCAGCAAGGATCGACTTCTCGATCTCCTCACTAATCCGCCCCCACTCGGCAGCATCGAACGCCAGACCCGGCTTTATGGCGACGATTTTCTTGTCGCGAAAGGTAAGTCCGATTCGGCAGGACGAGCGAGCACCCGGAAGATAAAGTATGTCGGGGTCCCCGTCATACTGGCCGGGCCGCCCGATGCGCTCATCCAGCAGGAGCCTCAATTCAAATGAATCAAGGTTCGCCCACGTCTCCCTAAGAAGGTTTCCTGTCATTGTTCCCTGAGAGTCAGATCTCTTTCAGGTGCGCCGCGTCAAAATTTTGATTGTGGTCGTCGAGCAGCACCTGCCGTTACCAATGCCGCTCAAGGCCGCTGCCGCCGCGTCCCTTCCAAGCGCTCCACGCGGGCGGCCCAGCTACTCTTCGTCCTCGCGCAGCTTGGATAGCACCGACAGATCCTCCAGCGTTGTGGTATCGCCGAGGGTCTGATCGCCCGATGCGATTTGCCTCAGCAGCCGGCGCATGATCTTGCCGCTGCGCGTCTTGGGCAGCGAATCGCTGAAGCGCAATTCATCTGGGCGCGCCAGCGCGCCGATCTCCTTCACCACATGCGCGCGCAATTCCTCGCGCAGCTGATCGTTGCCCTGACGCCCGCCCTCCAGCGTCACGAAAGCCATGATCGATTCGCCCTTGATCTCATCGGGACGCCCGACCACCGCGGCCTCCGCGACCGCCGGATGCGACACCAGCGCGCTCTCGATCTCCATCGTGCCCAGCCGATGGCCCGACACTTTGATCACGTCGTCCACGCGCCCCATGATCCAGAAGTAGCCCTCATCGTCGCGGCGCGCGCCGTCGCCGGTGAAGTACGCCCCCTCGATCTGGCTGAAGTACTGGCGCGTGTAGCGCTCGGGATCGCGATAGATCGTACGCAGCATCCCGGGCCACGGCTTGCGGATGATGAGCAACCCGCCCTGATTCGCGCCGACCGGCTTGCCCTCGCGATTGACGACCTCCGCTGCGATTCCCGGTAGCGGACGAGTCGCCGAGCCGGGCTTGGTGGGCGTCGCACCAGGCATCGGGCTGATCATGATGCCGCCGGTCTCGGTTTGCCACCAGGTATCGACGATCGGGCATCGCTCGCCCCCGATCACCCTCCGGTACCACATCCACGCCTCAGGATTGATCGGCTCGCCGACCGTACCGAGCAGGCGCAGGCTCGATAGATCATGTTTGCGCACCCACTCATCGCCCCACTTGATGAAGGTCCGGATCGCGGTGGGTGCGGTGTAGAAAATGTTGACCCGGTACTTCTCGATGATCTGCCAGAAGCGATCGTTTTGCGGATGGTTCGGCGCGCCCTCGTACATCACGACCGTCGCGCCCGCCGCGAGCGGTCCGTAGATCGTGTAGGTGTGGCCGGTGACCCAGCCGATATCGGCCGTGCACCAGTAGACATCCTCCTCGCGGATGTCGAACACCCACTTCATCGTCATCAGCGCATGCACGAGATAGCCGCCGGTCGAATGCACGACGCCTTTGGGCTTGCCGGTGGTGCCGGAGGTATAGAGCGTGAACAGCGGATGCTCGGCGTCGAGCGAGGCGGGCTCGCAGGTCGGGCTCTGCGCATCGACGAGTTCATCCCACCATACGTCGCGGCCGCGGCGCATCTCGACTTTCGCGCCGGTGCGGCGCACGACGAGGCATTTCTCGATCGACGGACACTCCTTGATTGCGTCGTCGGTATTGCGCTTGAGTTCGACCTGCTGCCCGCGGCGCCATCCCGCGTCGGCGGTGATGCAGACCTTGGCCTCGGCATCGTTGATCCGATCGCGCAGCGCCTCGGCCGAGAATCCGCCGAACACAACCGAGTGCGTCGCACCGATGCGCGCACACGCGAGCATCGCGATCGCCGCTTCGGGGATGAGCGGCATGTAGATCGCGACGCGATCGCCTGGCTTCACACCGAGCGCCTTGAGCGCGTTGGCGCAGCGCCCAACCTGATCGGCGAGCATCTGGTACGTGAGCACACGCGAGTCGCCCGGCTCGCCCTCCCAGATCAGCGCCGCCTTGTTGCGCCGCGCGCCCGCCAGATGGCGGTCGACGCAATTGTATGACGCGTTGAGCTCGCCGCCGAGGAACCATTTGGCGAACGGAAATTTCCATTCGAGCGTTTTCGTGAATGGCTTGTACCACGCCAGCTCACGAGCGCATTCGCTCCAGAAGCGCTCGGGATCCTCGTCGGCGCGCCGGTAGAGCTCTTCATACTCGGCGAGACTCTTGACCTGCGCGCGGCCGCTGAACTCCTTCGAAGGCGGAAACTTGCGCGCTTCGCGGAGTACGGAGGTGATGTTCTGGGAGTCGTCGGAGGCCATCGCGTCACACCCTGCCGCGGGCTTCGCGCGTCTTGACGCTCAAATAGAGCGTGGCGGCGTCGCCGATCTCGCGGCGGTTCGAATGAATCGCGCGCAGGCGTTCGAGCAACTCGCTCTCGGCGCTGGGCGCGAGCTCGGCCGCGATTTCAATCGCTCGCGCCGCCCAGCGCAGCGCAACGCGCCCCTCGAGTCCGCCAAAGTCATCGAAGAACCAAGCGCAGCTGGTGAACGCCGCATGCGCCGCGCGTTGCATCTCGAACAGGCGCATCAGCCTGATGCGATGGTCCTCAATCGACACCTTATGGCGGTTGAAGAACTCGAGTTGAGCGGCCGGGTCGGAATCGATCGCGAGGCGGATCGACTGCTTGAGCGCCGCCAGCGGATCGGCGACCAGTTCCGCCGCGAAGCGGTCGTAGATGATATCGATATGCGCCTTGACGAAATCCATCGCCTCGCGCAGCGGCCCTCGCCATTCCTGATTGGTGCGCGAATCGAGCCGGCATCCGCAGTTCGAGCGCCATCGCTCGACGCCATGCATACAGCTCCACGAGGTCGCGCCATGGATCTCAAAGCTGCCGGCCGCCGGATGCATGGCGAGATATTGCGAGCAGTTTACGATTTCGAGATCGTCGCGGCGCTCGAGGATCTCCAGCGCACGCGCCAGTTCCGCTGCCCCTGTCTTCTTATGATGCCCAAAGGTCTCGCCATCGGTCGCGACCATCAAGGCGCTGTCCGGCCGCATCTGCAGCGCCCGGTCGGCGATCGCCGCTGCGATGCGCGCGCCGTCGCTCATCAAGTCGCCGAACGAAATGCTCGCCGCCAGTTCGCGGTCGAAGCGAAAAATCGCGAGGGTTTGATCGCCGGCGCGCCAGGCGAACGGACCCGCGCCGCCATCGTCATCGACTTCACGAGGCATGCGGAAATCGCCCTGCCACGGCGCAAGGATCACATACTTGATGCCGGCAGCTGCAACGGTTGCCAGCGTCGCATCGTCAGCGGCGCACTCCGGCAGCCACATCCCTTCGGGGCGCCGCCCGAAGCGGAAGACGAAATCCTCGATGCCCCAGGCGATCTGGACATCGCGATCGCGCGCCGTCAGCAGCGGCAGGATCGAATGGTTGTATGACTGCGCGATCGCATTGCCATGTCCGCGCTCGTCGACGCTCAGCGTGTCGGCGCGCTGAATGCCGCGGTAGGCGATGCGCCCATGGCGTTCCATCCAGCTCAGCAGCGTCGGCCCGAAGTCGAAGTTGAGCGACTGATAGTTGTTGCGGATACGCACCAGGTGCCCGTCCATCGTGTGCGCATGGGCATTGGCGACGTAGCAGTCGCTGAGAATTCGCTCGTTCCAGTTGGCGAACGGCGCGGCGCCATGCTCGGGATTGATCAACCCGGTCCACGGGCTTTCGCGAGGCGGCTGATAGAAGTGGCCGTGGATGATTATGTAGCGCTTGTCGCCGTCAGCCATCGCTCAAATCGTCGCCTCCCTCAGGTCCGCGCCTGCCCACAATCCACCCCATGGATGCGTCGATGACAATGATACACGCGGGGGATGAGGCTCGAAATCGGTTAGCCCGACGGGCACCTAGAGGGCTCTGCGTGAAAGCCGGCTACGCGTGGCAGCGCCTGTAGGCGCGCACTGCGCGGTCTGGGTGAGCGATGCGCGCGTCAGGCGACGGCTGCGCTGAACGATCCTTTAATCGCAGCCTCGCCCTTCTGGTTGATGACTTCCAGATCGCCGTCGATCAACCGCTCGCCATTGGCCTCTCGCTTGCCGGTGATCTTGCCGCGGCACGTCACGGTATCGCCCGGCCATACGCGCGTGGCGAAGCGCACCTTGAAGCGGCGCACCCGGCCCGCGCCGACGTAATCGGTCAGGCAATGCGAGAGCAGACCGGCGGTGAACATGCCCTGCGCGAAGACGGTCGGGATGCCCGCCGCCTCGACGAAGGTCTGATCATAGTGCAGCGGAACGAAGTCGCCCGAGGCACCCGCGTAGCGCACGAAATCGGGCCGCGAGACGCTTTCGATCGTGAGCTTGGGAATCTCGTCGCCAACTTTCACCGCGTCATATTTAATCTTTGCTGCCATGTGAGTATTCGTCCTCGTTATGAATTGATCTTATGGCTTGCCGGTGCATCGTCCCGCGAACAACTCGGTAAACTCTGTCCTCTCCAGTTCTTGTCATCCTGAGCGCAGCGAAGGATCTACGCGGAGCGATTTGACTGGAAACGCTTTCCTGACGGCAGAAAATCGCTTCGCGTAGATTCTTCGACTGCGCTCCGGCCGAGGCCTTCGCTTCCGCTCAGAGTGACAACCCGCTGACGCGGCGCCACGCGGTTCGCAAAAGCCAGGAATGGCACGCAACATTAGTTGGCCTTGACCACCTGGCCGGTCTCGATCAGCACCGCGCGTGCGATCGCAACCTTCTCGCCGCGCTGATTCTTGTATTCGGTCTCCATCGTCATCAGGGTCATCTTGCCGCCGCGGCCGCCTTCCTTCTCCTCGATGCTCGCGACTTTCGCGACGCCGGTGAGCACGTCACCGACGAATATCGGCTTGAAGAACTCGAACTCCTGTTCGCCATGCAGGATGCGCCGCATGTCGAATTCCATGCGCGGACTCGATTCGCCGTCCTGCCAAAAGGCTGCGGTCTGCAGAAAAGTCGGCGGCACAGGAATCCCGCCGCATTCGCGCTTGGCCGCTTCGGGATCGAAGTAGAGCGGGTTGGGATCTTTGATCGCGCGGGCAAACTCGCGCACCTTGCTCCACTCGATCGGAATCGTGAACGGCTTGCCGGCCCGACCTATCACACTCTTATCGACCATCTTGTGAACCTCGCTTCGATTAAATATCCGCGCCGAAAAGTTGCCCGACCGACTAAATCCGCGTTCGCTCAATTCGCGCGATTCGGTAAACAGTCTCAGATATCACCCGCGCAATGGCGCCTGGCCGCCGTCGACGATCAGCAGCGCGCCGGTCACATAGGACGAAGCGTCCGAGGCGAGGAAGATGCACGGAAAGGAGATCTCTTCGACCTGGCCGAAACGGCCCAATGCCCGCGAACGCGCTACCATCTCCTTGACCTTCGGATTTGGCCACACGCGCGGAGCGGCGCCTTCCGTATCGATGGGTCCCGGCGCGATGCAATTGACGCGAATCCCGTGCTCGCCCCACTCGCCGGCATGCGAAACCGTCAGGTTGATAACGCCGGCCTTGGCCGCGCCGTACGGCAGCATCGTGGGCGATCCATGGACGCCCGCCGTGCTCGATATGTTGATAATCGATCCGCCGCTCTTCTGCGCGATGAACTGGCGGGCGGCCGACTTCGAGCAGAAAAACACTCCGTCGAGGTTTATCGCGACCACGGCCTTCCAGCCGTTGGGCGAGAGATTTAGCGTCGGCGTGGTGATGCTCGCGCCGTGGTTGTTGATCATGACGTCAAGGCGGCCGAAATGCTTGACCGCCTCGGCCACCATTGCGTCGCATTGCGCCGCGTCGCGAACGTCGCACACCGCCATCTCACATTTGCCGCCGGCCTTGCGGATCGCATCGCGGACGGGTTCCAGATGCTCAGTCTTGCGGCTGGCAATCAGCACCGGCGCGCCGCGCGCGGCGAATTCCTTGGCGATCGATTCGCCAATCCCGGTGCCGCCGCCAGTGACAATCGTCACTTTGCCCTCGACGCTGAATGGGTTCTTCAAAGCGAGCCTCCTAAGTGACGCCCCGATGCCAGAAGCAGGCGGCATCGCCACCTCAACCTATGCACCGGCAGGCGCTAACTTAGCTCAGCTTATGCGCAAGGGCGAGAGCAACGGTCGTTTGGCGAGCGGTGCGTCCGCTTCGACCTGGCAGCTCCCCGCCTTCGCACGATGCTGATTCCGAAGCGCGAGGAGCCAGTCGCTAACCCACCTCGTTCGCTTCTTCTTGCGTATTATCTGAAGTTTTCGTTCGGATCGACCACCAAGTCGGCACCCGACAGGGATTAATGCCGTCCGCACCACCCCACAGTCACAGTAGTCCGAACTGAGCTTTGCTTACAAGACGACCATTCTGGAACATGGCATTCATGTTCGACCCGTTCGAATTTGTCCAAGAATACATGACCGTCCTGTACCCAGCTATGTTAGTGCGACTTAGTTCTTCGCCGGGATGGCCGATTATGCTTTGGACCTGCTCGTAGGTCATTCGTTCTTGTATTCGACTGTACTTTTGCATCGTGACCCTCTCTGCTTCAATCTGCGCGATGAGCTTGTCGGTCTGCGCGATGAGCTTGTCGGTCTCATTGTCGTAATTCACGACGAATACACCGACGAGTCCGACTAGGCCCAATAGACAAGCGATGACAGCAGAAATCTTTTTACCTCGTAGGTAGGCTACAACGCCGAGGGCCATTAGGGCGATGTACACGCCATATCTGAGGTATTGTGTTGGCATTCCCACTCTCCTCCACAGCGTGTCCGAGCAACGCCCGTGCCAACTAGAGGGGGCAAGCCTGATCGCGGGCCGGGTAGTGCTCTAATTTGAATAATCAGCGTGACCATCAAAGGAGACGACGAACCCGCCCGCCTTCAACACCTCGAGGGCGCGCTCTAATTGAGCGGGATCTAGAATGGAGATTCGATCTCCATTTATTCGATTGTGGACGCCCGCTCGAGCAAGGCATTTAACCGCTTCCGCCGTAGCGTCCAGTGGATGGTTCGGATGAGTAACCTTAATCGGGATCATCGTGGCCTCCCTCTTATCCCAAAGCCGGAATGATAAGTTCTTCCAATTAGATCGCTACCGCGGGCCGAGGCGCGCCATTGCGGCGGCGCTCCCTGTGATGATCGTGGTCGCTCTAGTTCGGCGTTGAATTCGCCACGCGCTCTGCAGTAGTCTCATCAAGTCTTACGCAGCGCGCCGCCTCCTCCGAATTCAGGATTTCGCGATGCCGGTTGTCGGGAGCGCGCAAATAGGAACGGCGCAGGAAATCACGAGTCTGGTCTAGACCACCGTCACACGCGATCTCGCTCGCGAACAAAACTGAGCCTAGAATCTTCCACGACGACTCAGGGGCCAAGTCGTTGATGGTGGTTCGCTCTAGTTCGGCGTTGAAGGCAAAAGGCGGATTGATGATAACCCACGAAGCGTGTGGTGGAGCCGACACCGGCTGCGCTCTGCTGATCGCTGGCAAGAGGAGAAGCATCGCCGCCCCGATCAGCTGAGCCCTGTTTACATTCATGATCCCCTCACTTCAGCTCGATACGCGCGTGGATTCCGGTTGTGAACCATCCTTGGTGGCATTCCGATTCATCCCTTCGTGTTCCGCAGCAACGCCCATGCCAAGCGGGGGAAAACTCTACTAACAAGGATCGCGCGCCTCGGTCTGTCGCTATCCTGCTACATGTGTCGCGACGACGCTCGGTCTAGTCTCAGATTCGGCACTTACTTCGGCTCTGACGCGCTTCGTCCAGTCGGGCAGCGGCGGCGGACGTTCGTACGTGAAGACGGAAGGCGGTGTTGCGTTGTTGGAAGCGATTGAGCCCAGCCGTTGGGGATCCCGTTGACGAGCGCGCAAGCGGGGGTGCTGAATCGAGGCCGGAGGTTTTAGTGTCCTGAGTCTGAAGTTATGTTTATTGGTTCCGTACCTGTGTCTGACGAGAGGGCGGAAGAGTCGCTCCGCGTAGATCCCTTCGGCAAGAGGAGTCTCAGGGCAGGCTCCTCGACTTCGCTCGGGATGACAGATACAAGCGCGAACTCTGGTCATTCCGAGCGGAGTCTGCGGAGCGAGGAATCTACGCGGAGCGATTTCTTTTCGGGACGGGCGTGCGAAGAGGTTCCCTTTCCCGCCGTCACTTATGAAGAGTTCTCTAGACTCAGTACACGAGAGACGGTCAGTGCCGCGCAGCGAGCGACCCCGTGCGGCTAGCCGGCTGATTGCACGTCGATCAGAAGGCTCAAGCGCTTCTGCGGCCGCCGCCGCCGATGGCTCATCCGATGAGGCCGCGGGGTGATCTTGAGCCGCAGATGATGCGTCTGTGGCTCGAGACCGCCGTGCATCGCTTGATACTTCCACGTGATCATGCGCTGCCGGAGCACGGTATGGTTGATGCCCAGCGCTTCACAGGCGGTCTCGAAGCTTAGCGCGCCATGGTTGTTCTGTCCCATGATCCAGCGTTCGGCATCGAGGTAGAGCATCCGCTTGCGGGTGGCCCGCGAGGTTGCGCCATGCTGGTAGACGTTGAGGGCGTCGGCGAGCAGCGCCAGCATCAACCGTTGCTCGCCGCTTAAGCGATGGCCGCCGGAAACGTCGTAGTACTGTGACGGAAGTATCTGATGGACCCCCAAGGCGAGGTCCAGCGAAGACGCTCCATTTGTCCCGCCGCCCAGCGGCGCTACCGACCTGTCCAGCACGTGCCGTTCCCCGCAGCCGTGTGATCCGCGCAGACCGAGCCCCAAGAGGCTCAGTGGCCGCGACAATAAGAACATGCCCAATCAATGAAAGGTTCCCCTCGCGCTGTTATGCCCGGGGTACGCCCTATTGGATGAGGTCAGACTGAAAGCAGCGAGACCAGTTCGATCAGGGAAGGATCGAGCGCTGGGCGGCGCTCCAGCGCCTTCGAAAGCGGGACGTAGGCGACTGCGCCGCGGTCTTCGCCGACCACCGATGGCTCCCGACCATCGACTATCGCGCGGACGGCAGCGCTGCCCAGACGACTCGCCGCGAGCCGGTCGCGTGAGGTCGGCGCACCCCCGCGCTGGATGTGCCCAAGAACCACTACCCGAGCCGGCATCCCGACCCGCGATTTGACCGATTCGGCGATGGCAATCGCGCCGCCAGTGCGCGGCCCTTCGGAAACGACGATCAGCGATGAGCGTTTGCCGCGCAGCTGGCTCTCCCTAATGCGGCTGCAAAGCTCGTCGAGGTCGCATTTGATCTCGGGGACGATCACCGCTTCGGCGCCGCCGCCCAGCGCAACCGCCACCGCGATGAAGCCGGAGTCGCGGCCCATCACCTCGATGAAGAACAGGCGCTCGCCGGCGAATGCGGTATCGCGAATCCGATCGATCGCCTCCAAGCCGGTATTGACGGCGGTGTCGAAGCCGATCGAATAGTCGCTGCCCGGGACATCGTTGTCGATCGACGCCGGGATGAACATCACGCTGAGCTTGCTTTCCTCGGCGAACGCGACCGCGCCGGCGAGGGTCCCGTCGCCGCCAATCACCACGAACGCCTCGACGCCGCGATGGCGCGCATTGGCGGCGGCGCGCGCGCGGCCCGCCGGGCTCATGAATTCCTGCGAGCGCGAGGTTTCCAGAATCGTACCGCCGCGCTGGATTATATTGGCTACCGCGCGGCTGGGGAGCGGCTCGAGGTAGCCGTAGATCAAACCGTCGAAACCGCGCTGAATCCCGATCACCTCGATCCCGTATGCGCCTGCGGTGCGAACTACGGCGCGGATCGCCGCGTTCATCCCTGGCGCGTCGCCGCCTGCCGTCAGCACGCCGATACGCCGCGGCTTGGCGCCGACGACCCGATCCTGACCCGGCGTCGCGGACGAATCGGACGAAACCTTGATCAGTTCGCTATCCATCGGCAGTTCGCTCTCAGCCACAAGGGTACCATCGCGGCGGCGCGAGGCCAATTTTCGCGGCGCGGCGCCCGGATAGGGGAGATTACCTCGGCTTATCGTTCGGGCGCCTATTTGGATGCGCTGAGGCGGGCGAGCGCGGCGCGCGCCTGCCGTGCTGGTTCGCCCTGATCGGCGCCAGCCACCCCAATCGCGCGCTGGTAGTGCGCGGCCGCCCGCGAGCGATCATTCAGCGCCTCGTAGGTCCGGGCGACGTTGAGCTCGCCCTCGGGATTCTTCGGACAGGCGGTGACCGCGTCCTGGTAATAACCGAGCGCGCGGGTGAAGTCCGCTGCCGCGAAGCTCTCCCCGCCACGTCGCGTCGCTTCGCGCGCGACGTCGGTATCGCATCCGCCCGGCGGCACCGGCGTGGCCGCGTAATTCAGTGGTGGCGGATTTCGGCGCATCTCGTCAACCTCACGCTGAAGGCGGGCGAGATCCTCCTTCTGCTGGTCGAGCTGGCGCTGATTCGCCTCGATCTGCTCGCGCAGGCATCCGCCGAAGATCAACGCGAGAGCGAGGACGATTGAGGCAACCAGCGGATTGCGGCCGGGCATGCGACTAGTAAACGGGCCGGATTGATGCGCGTCAACCATCGCATCCGGCTCCCGCGGCCAAACCGCTGGCCAGCTAGCGTTGGCTCGACTCCGCTCCGAACGTCTTGCCGCGAACGGTCACGCCGGCGAATGCAGATGCCGAGCGGCCGTCGGACGTGACTACAGTGAGTGTCGCGAGATAGTTCCCCGGCTTCACATACGTCTGGTAAGTCAGCAGCGGCGGAGTGATCGCGACCCGGCCGTCGCCGAAGTTCCATCGGTAGGAAACGAACCCGGCGTTTTCCGGATCGACCGCATTGACGAAGAAACCGACCGTCAGCGGCGCGGCTCCATAAGGCGGTAGCGCCCTGATCGACACGGTGGGTGGCAAGCCCAGCTGGATCTCCGGCGTCGCCGTCGGCTGCGATTCGCTCTCCTGCGCGCGCGCGGCTCCACAGGCGAGCATCACCAGCAGTGCGATTACGATTGCAGCGCGAAGACAGGTCGCTCGCGGTTTCACGACGCGACTCCCCGCAACACCTTGAAGCGCCCGTTTTGCGCCAGCGTCGCAAACCCTGGCCAGTGCCGTTCCATGATCGCTTCGTAGCGCAGGAAGCGGTTCGCCACGAGATAGAACCGTGCGCCAGCCGCCGCGACTTCGTGCGCGGCGCGGATCATCTCGGCCGCAATCGCATGTTCCGTCGCGCCGCCGCGATGAAACGGTGGATTACACGCGATCAGGTCGAAGTGCTGGCCCCGCAGCGGTTCGAGGACATCGCCGAGCATCACGCGTGCGTTGGCCAGCCCGTTCAGCTCCAAGGTACGCCGCGAGCATGCGACGGCCGTGGCACTCGAATCGACCATCACAATTTGCGCGCGCGGAATCGACGCCGCCAGCCACGCGCCAATGATTCCCGAGCCGGATCCGAGGTCGAGGCAGCTGGCGACGCCGGCGACTTCAATCGCTTCGAGCAGTGCGCGCGTGCCGCCGTCGATGCGCCCCGCGGCGAACACTCCCGGCATCGCGGCGACGCGCAGCTCGACGCCCTTGATCGAAGCCGTCA
>JBGPUE010000078.1:0-17331 GCA_041491005.1 Binataceae bacterium (SeqCode)
AGAAGGACCTGCTACAGACCCTCGCCGCGATCGGCAAGGAGTTCCCACTGAGTCTCGTGCGCGCGGTGGTGGGCACTTCAGCCGATGAGCTTGGCCGGATGCTCGATGACTTGCAGCTTGCCGAGTTCATCTATGAGCAGCTGGCGGTGGGCGACATCGAATACACCTTCAAGCACGCTCTGACCCAGGAGGTCGCATATGGTGCGCTCTTGATGGAGCGTCGCAAGTTGCTCCACAAGCAAATTGGCGTTGCAATCGAGACTCTCTACGCTGGCCAACTTGACGTTCATCTGAGCGAACTTGCACATCATTACAGCCTCAGCGCTGACGCACCGAAGGCAGTGGAGTACCTGCATTTGGCCGGCGAACAGGCGGCCAGGCGCTCAGCCCACTCCGAGGCCGTCACCAAGTTTGACGCGGCTCTGAATCTGATCCAGACGCTACCTCCGACTCGCGAACGCGACCGGCGCGAACTTGCTTTGCAGATCGCGGTCGGTTCAGCCTTTTCAGTCACCAGGGGAATTGGCGCGTCTGAAAGAGAGCGCAGTCTTTTGCGGGCTCGCGACCTGTCCCAGCAGCTTGGAGAGCAGGCTCAATTGTTCCCCGTGCTCTGGCATCTCTTCCATTTCCACGCACAGCGCGGTGAACTGCGGACCGCTCGGGAATACGCTGAGCACTTAATGGCGGTCGCCGAGAGTCAGCGTGACCCGGTGATGATCGCGGGTGCCCACACCGCGCTCGGCGTCTGTCTCTTTTACATCGGCGACTTTGCTGCTGGCCACAAGCACTTCGAGCTCCCGCTCGCATCCCACGATCCCTCGCAGAACCGCTGGTATTTCGCCGACCGCGGGTTCGAAGTGCTGGCCGGAGCGCTCGCTGCACTCGCTACTGCGCTCCTCGGCTACCCGGACCAATGCCGCGAAAGACTTGGCGAGGTTGTAGAGCGCGCGCGGGCCCAGTCGCACGTCCATGATCTGGCTTTCGCATTGGTACAGGATGGCCGCGGTCATCTGCTGGCCGGTAGGCTAAGCGCCGCCCAATCTTCGGCTGAAGAAGCGATCGCGCTGTCCAAGGTCCACCGGTACGAAGAACGGACAGCGCTGGGCACATGTATCCGGGGTATCGCTCTCTCCGAGCAAGGGCTGCTCGAGGAGGGTATCGCTTACATCCGCCAGGGACTGTCCGACTATAGCGCGACCGGGGGCAGACTCGCTCAGTCGGAGTTCTACAGCGCGCTTGCCGCGGCTTGCGGCAAAGCAGGCCGGCCCCGGGAGGGTTTGGAAGCGGTGGACTTCGGGCTGGCCGTGGGGCGAGACGGTGGCGAGAGCTTTTATCAAGGCGAACTCCATCGCATAAGAGGCGAACTGATTCTGATCGAGGATGCGGCCAAGACTTCCGACGCCGAGCGATTGTTTCGCACGGCGATCGATGTTGCCCGCCGCCAGCAAGCCCGTTCGTTTGAGCTGCGCGCGACGATGAGCCTCGCCCGGCTGCTCGCGAAGCAGGGTCGTCGCGACGAAGCGCGCACGATGCTCTCGGAGGTCTACAACTGGTTCACCGAGGGCTTCGACACCGCCGACTTGAAGGAGGCCAAAGCCTTGCTCGACGAGCTGAGCGCATGAGCGGCTCCAGCACGTGTCGCCCGAACGCGGCCGGCGTTGTCGCGCTGCTGACAGGGATGGTCGGGCCGCTCAACTTGCTTGTGTTACCGCTGATGGATCGCGCCGGAGCTTTTAGTCATGACGGCGATCTGATCGTCGGCGCCGATGCCCGCAGGATCCGCAGCCGCAAGGACCTCGACGACGAACTGGCGAGACTGAAGCCGGGCGACACGATGTACCTGACGGTGATCCGCCCCTTGCCCGGCGGTGCCCACAAGACGATGGAAGGTCGCGGTCACGGTCGGCGAGTTCACCGAGATTTCATCGCGGCCGCCGCTGGCCGACCCGATGGGCGGGGAGCAGTAAGCCTTCTAATCGAAGGGCGCCCGCGCTGATCCCTTCCGACTCTCTGCATCCCTAGACCCTGCCGGAATTTGCAGGAATCTCTTCCTGCCTCAGCGTCTCGGCCGCGGCGCTCTCATTGATTGATGGAGCAGGCGGTCCGTCGGACGGCCGGGGCCGTAGGCGCTGCAGAAGCGTCAATCGATGCCGGAGCGCGACGGTCTTCAATTCCAAATCTGCGTGGGAACGAAGCTTGCCCGGAGAGCAACGCCATAGTCGCGTGGACGAGCGTGATCATTACAAATCACGCTACGACCGGCATTGCCAAAACTCTAGCTTCTTCTCTTAAATCGAGTCTTGAGTGAGGATAGGTGTGAACTTTCGGGATCTGGTGCAGACAATGAGAGTTGAACGTAAATGCTGGGGTTCTCGTAATCGCGTCTTGCGCGAGACTACGACTCTTTAAACACTGCTAGACTCTACATAGCTCCACGTACAGCATTGAAAATAAGATCGCCAGTATGACATCAAGGAATTAGGGGCGGCCCATGCGGAGCGAATCCGCCGACGGTTCGCTGCGTGTCATGACCATCAGGGAACTAGCCGACTACCTGCGAGTTCCCCCTCTGCCATCTACAAATTGCTAAAAAGCAGCGAACTCCCCGGTTTCAAAGATCGGCAAAGCTTGGCGTTCCTATTCTGGCTTTCACTTCGTCTGTTCCGAGGCGGCGACTGAGCGCGCAGCGAAGGGCCTGTCGACGTGAGAGAGTCTCACGAGTCAACGCAATTCTAGAGGACATTAATGGGCACGGAGAGAGCAACCAGAGTGAGGCCCTGCAAGCGCGGAAAGACTCACAGCGGGGTAGTTGCCGCTGACGACTCCGGCAGCGCAAGGCGGCAAATTACGACGGTGAAGGAGATTGCGAACTATCTGCGAGTTCACCGCATCAGAGTTTACAAACTGGTGCGGCGGAACGGACTACCGGGCTTTCGGGTCGGAACTGATTGGCGGTTCAGTCTTGATGCGGTCGATCAGTGGTGCACGAGAGCGCGCTGAGTCCCGGAGCAAACCTACCATCCCTGCCGGTCTTATGTTGTTGCCAGCGCTGATCTCATGGGCTTCATGCCATTCTGAGGCGGATTCATCGGACCGAGAAGAACATCACAATGCCGCTTCCGATTTTGGCTTGCGCCGGATCAGCGTGCCGCGATGCTGGAGACTTCGCGCCGAATACGCCCGACGAAGGTCCCTAGGGAGCGCCCGGTGCTCAAGCTGATGTACGCGGCGTTGATCCGGGCGACGGCGCAGTGGCGCGGGATCAAGGTGGCCCGAGCGTCATCGCCTAAGTCTCACGATTCGACCCAGCGTCAGCGCGCGCCGCGTGATCATCGAAGGTAGCGCCGTGGGTGTCGAAGTCGAGTGCGCCGGGGCGATCCGACGAGCCAAAGGTCGGCCGTGCGTCCGTTCTGAAGTTATTCCGCATCTGCCAGGGCGAAAAGGGTCTTCCCACCTCCGGTCGCTACTTTGATCGTCCCACGCCCTTGGGAGAGCCAGAGCGCCAGGCATTCCTGCTGCCAGCCGTAAAGGGAGACTCCCTCTGGAAGCAAGCGCCAGCGTGACGTATCGGCGACGGCCAAGGGTTCCGCTTGTGGATGATGATCGGTGTTGAGGTCGTCACGCTCCCGCTCCTCCGCTCGACTTCGCCGCCGATTCCTCCCAGATTTACGACTCCGCCATTTTGCGCATTAAGCAGATTGATGACGGTCAGCGTAGAGAAACCGGCGCCATCGACGGTGATGGTCTGTCCGTTCTGCATCACGTTACTGATCATGATCTGCGCGCCGATCGGCACTGACACGCCATTGCTCTTGAGCGTGAACTGGCCGATGCCGCCCTTGTTACTGATGCGGAACGAACTAGAGCCAGTGGGCAGCGTTGAGGCATCGGGCGGCGTCAGCGCGACGCTCGAAGTACTCAGTGACCCGCCGGGGTCGGGGGCGCGCCGTCGAGGCTGACCTGGACCGCCTTGTCGGGATATCCAAGCAGCCACCGGACCCGACCGAGCCAAGCATGCGACTCATCACCGGCACGCCCTGGAACGGGCCGGTCTTCTTCGGCCTGCGCAAGGGCAGCGGACGGCAGGCGGAGGTGATCGGAGATGGCGAGTAAGCCAGCCGCGCGCGCTACTTCATCCGGCGCGGCAGATCGGTGGATTGATTTCAGGAAAGCCATTCAGTGCCTCAATTGTGATATTCTAACTGAGCTACGTCAGACGCGCAGACGCTCTCGATTATGATCGATTCGGTTGAGCTTGCTGAGTAAAATGACGCGTCAAGCGCAGCCTCTAAAGAAGTAGCACGCAGGCGCGATATTGGGCTCTGTGCCCGGCACCGCTAGTTCCGGAGTATTCTATGGCTACCAATGACATCAATCTCGAACGGGAATACCGCTCGACCCGCGCAGCTCTTGGTAATGCGGGACTCGACATGAACGGAAGCATCGACGCGCTATATCGCGACTGGCGCCGATGGCGTGATAGGTCGCAATCTTTGTCCCAGCCGAATAGGGTCGCTATAGGTACCGCCGATCAATGGTGGGCTCGGCATCTCGCTCAGTTCCAGTGCTTGATCGATCCTGTACACGTCACGGCACGCACCGTGCGCGCACGCAAAGACAGTACGACACGGGTTCCGTAGCGGCAGAAGCTAAGGATAGGGCTGCCCGCTTCATGATCGTTTTTCGGCGTGACTTGCGGTGATTAGGTCGGCCTCCAAGCCGATGTGTGGTCCTCCTATGAGCGCGCGATTTGCCGCCCCAATGCCACACACAAGCTCGATTCGCGCGGAACAGCCAGTCCTCTCACCGATGGCTTCATCGGTGGTCAGGAAGACATGATTATTGAGGTCGCTCTCGAGCTCGCGCAGGCCGTTGAAGCGCGAGAGAAAAATTCTCCAGGTCGAGCGTGAACACTTCTCCCTCGAAAGTGGTTGCCGCGATCGAATTCGCATCGAAGTGCGTCCGGGCGCTTCGCGGAAGGCGATTCGCATGAACGAAGTTCCGGTCATCATAGCGGGCGGCGGGCCAGTCGGGATGACGCTCGCAATGGATCTGGGCTGGCGCGGAGTGCCATGCCTGTTGTTCGAGGAGCGGCTGCCGGCGATGCCGCCGAATCCGAAAATGCAACACCACTAACGCGCGCTCGATGGAGCATTTTCGCCGCCTGGGCTGCGCCGACCGCATTCGCGCGGCAGGGCTGCCCGGCGATCATCCGACCGACGTCCTCTACCTGACTCGATTCAATGGTTATTGCCTTGGCCGCCTGAATCTGCCGCCATCGTCGATGCGGCGCCAGGACGCGGGAGCATTGGATGAAGGTTGGCCCACTCCCGAGCCGCAGCACCGCATCAGTCAGATTTTTCTCGAGCCGATTCTGTACGAGCACGCGAAGACCTTCCCCGGGGTTGAGGTGAGACGGGGATGGCGCGCCGAGAGATTTACTCAGCATGACGGGAGAGTGGACGTCGAGGCGGTTGAAGTGTCCAGTGGCCGCCGGGAGACCCATCAGGCACGCTTCCTAGTTGCCGGCGACGGCGGCAGAAGTACAATTCGCCGCCAACTTGGAATTGAGTTGCGGGGAATCGACGTGATCGGACGCGTACTTTCGATCTACTTCAGGTCATCGGAAATGCTTCGCCATGATCGCAATGGTCCGGCATGGATGTACTGGATCCTGAACAAGGATCAATCGGGTAACGTAATCGCCCTCAATGGCAAGGACCTTTGGCTCTGCCATATGGCGCTCCGAGCTGGCGCCGATTGGGACGATATTAAAGTAGAGGAAGCGCTCGCGGCGATGTTGGGCGTTCACGTGTCGCGCGAGATATTGGGAATTGAACGATGGACCTCGCGACGGCTGGTCGCGGACCACTATCGCGATCGCAGTGTGTTTCTCGCGGGCGATGCGGCTCACATATGGATCCCGCTGGGCGGTTTCGGAATGAACGCCGGGATCGGCGATGCTACGCACCTGGCGTGGCTGCTGGCGGCCGTGTATCACGGCTGGGCCGGCGGAAATCTGCTCCACGCCTATGAAGTCGAACGCCGCCCGATCGGCGATCTGGTGTCGAACTCCGCCGTCCAGATTATGAGAAATCGAGGACCAGCAATGCAGGTCCCCGAAGAACTTGAGGACGCGAGCGCCCGAGGCGAAGCGATTCGTAAGGAGGTTGGCGAACGGATAGTTGCCGCGGATGCCTCGCAGTTCAACAGCGTCGGCGTGCAACTCGGTTACTACTACGATAACTCGCCCATTAACTGGAACGATGGCAGTCCGCTTCCCGAGTTCGCACTCGACAAGTACGTTCCGACTTCACGGCCCGGCTCGCGCGCACCTCACGTTTGGATGGATGGCGGTGCCTCGTTGTACGATCGTTTGGGTCCCGATTTCACGCTCCTGAAACTGGGAAACCATCCCAGCGACACATCCACGGTTGAAGACGCGGCGGCGCGTCGGCACGTCCCGCTGAAAATAGTTACTATTCCCGAGCCCCCCGTGCTGACGGCATATGACGGCTTTCCATTGATTCTAGTGCGACCGGATCAGCATATTGCGTGGCGAGGGCACTCGGTTCCGGCCGATTCGCTCGCGTTGATCGATCGAATTCGCGGTGCCTGAGCGCCAGAATCACAGGCAAGGCTCGTTTCTGAGATTCTCGTTCTCCAGTTAGGAGGAATGGCCCATGACAGAATCGCGTCGCGCCCAACTGGACCTGGTCATAAGCAACGTGCGTCTGTTCGACGGCGCGAGTATACGCGAGGGCACCTACAGCGTTGGAATCAGGCGCGACAAAATTGAAGTGTTCGAAGCCCGCGCGTCTGAAATGACCGGCAAAAAGGAGATTGATGGAGCCGGCCGGTTCCTGATGCCCGGCATCATCGACTGCCACATTCACCTCTTCGACTTCCTGAATCTCAAGAGCCAGGACGCACTCGACAATTTCATTGAAGGACCGCTGCACGAACATCTACGGGATTTTCTCGAGGCGCGTGTGACCACCGTGAAATCGGTGGGCGATTCAGAGGACGACATTCTCAGGGTCCGTGAAATGCTCACCACCAACGCGATCGTGGGGCCACGGCTGCTTGCCACCGGGCCGTGCTTCAATGCGCCGGGGAGTCATCCGCGCACCACGGTATACGGGCGAAATCCGTGGTACGGCAGTCGGGCGACGGTCGAGCCTGATTCACCATCAGCAGCGAGGGAGAAGGTACGTCGCTTGGCCGAGCGGAAAGTGGATGCGATTAAGATTATTCACCACGGAGGGTGCAGGCATGGCGGGCCACCGTATCTGATGAAGCTCAGTGGCCTAAACCTGAACGACGTTGAGATATTCAAATTGGAACGTCCAGTTCTGGAGGCGATCATCGATGAAGCGCACAAGCATGGTCTCAAGGCCACCGTGCATACCTTCGACGAAGCCGAGGCCATTGCAGCGCTTGAAGCCGGAGCGGATGGCCTAGAACACGGGGTACTCGAGCAGAGATTGAGCGGCAAGCGACTTATCGAGCTGCTGCTAGCCAACCGCGCGACCCTGGTAGCTACGTTGTGGCTTCTGACGTTCGACAAGAACGCTACCGAGGTGAGATTTGCGAACCTAAAGCAGGTGGCGGACGCGGGAGTCAGAGTCGCGATCGGAACTGACAGCTTCATCGGCTTTGGCAAGTTTGGCGAAAACACTGTGGTTGAAATGGAGCGGGCGACTCAGGCGGGAATCGAGCCTGCGAAGGTGCTGAGAATGGCTACAAAAGATGCCGCGCAGCATCTCGGCGCGAACAATTTGGGCACGGTCGCGCCGGGCCAATTTGCCGACCTGATTCTTGTCGATGGCGATCCATGCGCTGCCATTGGAGCGCTTCGCAACTTGTCGATGGTCATCAAAGCTGGCGAAATTGTAGTCGACAAGAAGTCCCCGGCTTAACTCCGAAGAAGCCGGCTGCACAACTCATGTCACCGAGCCCCTGAAAAAGCAGGTGTCGCTCGCCGCAATTCCTGCATAAGAACCTGTTCTCATCTCTGGTCAAGAAAAAAAGTAAGTTCACTCGCCGATCAGCACGAACGGCGCCCGAAAGTACGGCGACGCCAGTGATTGCTGCTGCGACTTGCCTCGAAGCCATAGTGCGTCCGCCCGGCTGGAGCCGTGCAGGACCGAAGGCTGGCATGGTCGAGCGGGCCCGTTTCGATCGGGCAACTCATCCCACTTCATCCGAGCTCTATCCCACTCGATCCCGGATCCCCTTGCACCTCATACATCGCAGCTAGCACGCAATCGCGCGCGTTATCGGAGGTGAGGGCTTCGACGGCTCAGGGAGACTGCCTCGACACTCTCATCCCTCGCCGGAGGGTCCGGCGCTATGCGCGCCGACGGCGGCGCGGCCAAACGGGGGACACGGCTCAATCTCCGATGCGTCGCTGGCCCGTCGACGCAAACTCAGGGAACGTGAGACTTTGTTAGCGGTGGACATGACCATGGCCACCGCTGACGAGATCAAACGGCTCTTCACCGAGTCACCTGCGAAGAGCGCCTCGCCCTTCCGCTGACTCGGCGGTTTTACCGGAACAGTTCGGAGAACAGTTACGAGCAGCGGCTCAAGCTGGAACGTCAGATGCAGCGGCGCGCCGGCAGCACGCGCGATTTCCAGGAGGGCGTCCGCGCATTTCTGGAGAAGCGGCCCGCGAAATCCACCAGCGAATAGCTAGCTGCTGACCTCCAGCGAGAGCGTAACGCCAAACTGCTCGGCGGCGTTGATAGCGAGCATCCGCGCAAGCGTCGATTCCGCAACCCGCGCCGCGCTAAGCGACTGAATCGCATCCCACGCGCTGGTCGTATCATGATGCGGATAGCGCGAGCCCCATACGATTTTGTCGGCGAACTGCTCGGGCAGCTTCTGAATCAGGCGCTCCTCCGCGTCGAAGCCGAGCATCACGTGGCCCTCTTTCCACATCTCCTCAGTGTCGGTTCGGACTGGATACAGGTGGAGCAGCGGAATGGTGCGGGTCGAGGCTTCCATCTTTTCCAGCACCTCCTCCATCCAGGAGGCTTTGCCATGCGCCACGACCACCTTCATCGTCGGATAACGTTGCATCACGGTGAAACCGATCAACGTGGAAGCAACGAACATATGATTATCGAGCCAGTACGACAGGAACGGTGCCAGCGGATGTCCGAAACTCGGCACCGCGGTGAACGAGAACGTTTGATCGGTGCCGCCGCCAGCGAACGGACCGCCGCCACCGACCGCGCCGAACGCGGCCTTGTTGATCCGGCCTTTCACCTTCTCGATGAACGGTCCGTGCGAGGTCCACTCCGGATTCCAAAGGCCCGCGGTTGGATGCACCGCCGCGGTCACGCCGAGGCTTTCGAGCTCGGCCCATAGCGGCTCGTAATACGGATGAGTGAAGTAACGCCCCTCGATGAACATGGGGCGGATGAACGCGCCACGGAAGCATGCGATCTTCGCGATGCGCCGCAATTCCTCGATCGCGTAGTCCATGTTCTGCAGCGGAAGCATCGCTGCCGCGAACAGCCGCTTGGGCGCGGCGCTGCAAAAAACCGCGATCCAGTTGTTGTATGCACGCGCCAGAGCGTAAGCCACGTCGGGATCTTCAACCAGATGGAACCCCTCGGCGAACCAGGTCGGGTACAGCAAGGCCTGGTCGACGCCCATCGCGTCCATATCTTTTAGCCGCGCTTTGGGGTCCGACGCCCCGGGCGTCATCGGATGGCGGCGAGTAGGGTCGAGTTCCCCGACGTTGTCCCACGTCATCCCGGGTTTCCAGATGGCATGGCGCGGGATATTCGAATTCATAGTATCGCGGAAAACCTTGCCGTTCACCTTTAGATAAGAGTTGTGCTTTCCCTCTTCGCGCCACAGCGCATGCTTGCCCAACGTGCGATACTCGGGCTCGAGGTACTTGTTCCAAAGCTCGGGTGGCTCGACAACATGAGAATCGCTGTCGAACACTGGAAACTGCTTTCTGTTCATGATCGCCCTCTCCGTTAGCGCGTCTGTGTCTAGCGGCGGAAAAGCGCAGCCTCCGGCTTGAGCGATTCGCGGACTTCCTGGTCGGTGGGCCACCAATTGGGCCGCTCGATCTCGGTCACTCGCTCGCGGCTGAACTTGCGCGGTCGATCGATCTTGTACATTCGGCGCGCGTTGTCGCCGAGGAACTTGGCCTGATACGGCTCCGGCAATTCGGCCTTGCGCATCGTCTCGATCGCTCTCCACGCGTCGTCGCCGTCGTGATGGTAGACGTCGGAAGACCAGGCGAGGATGTTCTCGTAGAACTCAGGAAAGCGCGACGGCGGAGCTTCATCGCCTTCAAAGCCGGTGACGCAATGCTCGAAGAAACTCTCGCTGGGCAGGCGCTTGAGCGGCGGCAACTGACGATCATTCCGATACAGGCGGTACGCCTTGTCGCATTCGTCGAGGATGAAGCTGAGCCACGTCGAGGACGCCTCGAAGACCGCGGCGCGGATTTTTGGATGGCGCTCGAAGAAACCGGACATCAATACCATCGCGACCCAAAGCGACGCCTCGGCCTGAAAATCCTGCACATTGATGAGAAACGAATGAGGCAATCCCGAGGAGCTGGCGGTGAGCGAAATCAGTTCAGCGCCAGAATACTGCTCGGTGTAACCAGGGGGCTTGAGATTGCCGAAGGCGGGAAAGGGGTGCATCCCATAGACCACGCCGGTCTCTTCCATCGCTCTCCAGACGCGCTCGTATTTGGGCTGAATCGGGTAGTTGCCCATCGCGTCGATCGGCCGGACCAATCCGACGCGGCATCCTTTCGCCGCGACTCGACAGACCTCCTGCACCGCGAAGATCGGATCCTGCATCGGCAGCAGCGCGGCAAAGTAGAGGCGCTCGGGATCTTCCTGGCAATACTCGTAGGCCCAATCGTTGTATGCCTTGCACATCGCCTTGGCGCCCGGCGCGTTAAGCAGCCAGGGATAGGTGTCGATATCGGTCGGAATGATCATCACCTGGTCGATACCCTGGATGTCCATGTCGCGCAGTCGAGGCTTGGGTTCGTAGCTGCCTTTGTGATCCAGGTAGTCGGCCTGCTCCTGGGTGATAGCAGTTTTCGGATCCAGGTTTCGCACATTAAGTGCGCGTTGAATGTCGTGCTTGACTCCGGGACCCGCGAGCGACAGCACGTTGACGATTCCCGGCGTTCCGCCGATATGCTGAGAGCCGATTCCCGCGGCGGCCTTGCCATTGACGATTAGTTGCTTGCTGTCTGCGTCGAACCAGATGGTGTCGCGGAGGTCGTGTAGTTCCTCCTTGGTCAGATAGTCTCTCGCACGCTCCCAGAGCCAAGGCGGCTCGGTGACGTGGGCGTCGCAATCAAAGATCGGGAAATTCTTGGTCATCGGTGCAAATTTTTGAATCGGCATCTCGCACCTCCGCGAGCAATCTCAACGCGCCTTCATTCTGGTGATCGAATCAGCTCTCCAGCCACGTATCGGGCATCGTGATCGCGCCATGTTTAGCGAAGATCGCATCGATCTCCTTCATAACGGCGTCTGAGATCGACCATCCCAGCGCGCCAACGTTGTCATCGACTTCGCGCGGGTTGCGGCATCCGACCAGAGCGGTGCTGATGACCGGGTTGGTCAGCGTCCATCGCAACGCCAACTGCGGCAGAGTTTTGCCGTAACGTTTCGCGATACCCTTCAGGTCTTCGACGGCGCGGAGATTTTTCAGGAAATGATCGGTGCCGAAGAGATGCTGAAACAGGTTGATGTTGGCTAGCTTGCCGCGATTCGAGCGCCAGTCGCTCTTTTCGAAGGCCTTCTCTTCGCTGAGCGTGCCGGTGAGCATTCCGTAGGCGAGAGACCCGTACGCCATCACGCCGATATTGTGCTCGCGGCAGTATGGGAAGATTTCCTTCTGCATCCGCCGATCGAACATATTCCAGCAGTATTGGACTACATCGACCCGCCGCGCCGCCATGCACGCCTCGATCTCGTTCAATCGGAAGTTTGAAAGCCCGATTGCTCTGACCTTACCCTGTTTGACCAGATCATCAAGCGCGCGCATCGTCTGGTCGAACGGCGTTGGCCGGTCTGGCCAGTGCACCAGGTAGACGTCGACGTAGTCGGTCTCTAAACATTTGAGGCTCTTCTCGATCGATTCGGTCACTCGCTTCGGCGTGCTGTCCCGGTAGCTGGGGGCATCCGGGTAGCCGACGCCGAACTTGGTGGTGATGACGGCGTCTTTGCGGCGCGAACCAAGGGCTTTCGCGAGTGATTTCTCGGAGGCGCCGAATCCGTAAGCCTCGGCAGTGTCGAAGCAGTTGATTCCGCGATCGAGAGCGCGATTTACCGCCCTTATGAAGTCGGCTTCCTCGATATTCCCATAGCCGCCGCCGATCTCCCAGCATCCGAACCCGATCTCTGAGGTCTCGATTCCGGTCTGACCGAACTTGCGATACTCCATGATTCTAAACCTCGTCTTAACCAGAGCCTCGGCTGATTGAGACAGTGCTACTGCTGGCCATGAGATCGCAAACGGACGACAGAGGACTTTCAGCCTTTGTTGCCGCGAGAAACCGGCTTTCTCCAGTTCCCCCGCGTCATGTTCCGAGACGGCCTCCACATCGCCTTTGATTCGTCTGGGCGGACGGTCGAGTTGCGCAGCGTTGCAGCAAGGTCGGTTCAGCGCCGCGACACCGAGGAATCCGGGACGAGAGAAAAACCCCGGATCACCGTACATCTTGACGCCGACCTCACGCTCTCCGGTGGCGTGTGATTCTGAAATTCCCGCGCCCACGCGCACAAACGCGCGTGTTTCACTTGCGGCGAGAGAAGTGGCGGCGAGGTGCTTACCTGCCTGTTCGAAGACCCCGCCGGAACCATCCTGCAGTTCGACCAGCGGCTAGGCTGGCGCACCGCGCGCTAAGCCGATTCGTTCTCGGGCCGCAGGATCCGCATCAGGAACGATTCGCGCGCGAAGAATCCGCGGGTATGGTACGACTCGTCGAGCTTCAGCAGCGCATAGTCGAAGTAATGGCCGACTTCGTGCAGTAGCGTGCGGATGAAGGTGCGGGGCTTGACGATATCGTGGCGCTTCGCGGTGCGCATCCAGAGCACGATTCTCTGCGGAGGTGTGACGTAGAAGATCCCGTGCAGCTCGCCGCGCGCGACATGCGGCCGCGCGCCCATCACATCGACACGCACCTGTTTAACGCCGGCGATTCGGCATAGCTCCGAGGAGAGCGCGCGTGCCGCCGCTTCCACGGCGCTGGTGGCGTTTAGTTGCAACGCATCGGCCAGCCCTGCGGTGAGCGCAATCGCGGCGGACGACGGTACGAAATCGAAACGGACGAGAGAATCGCTCTTCAAAAAAGAGCGCTGGCTGCGAGCCGAGAGGCGATAGAAATACGTCGGCATCGCAACCGGCGCGCCCGCCGCATTTTGTGTTTCAGAGGTGATTACCACGTCCCACGCTTTTCACTCCACATCCTCTCCGCGCGAGATTCGGCAGCTCGAAGAATGCGAACGACTCTACTGATCATATGCCTAGGAAATCGCGGTGCTCCGGAAACTTTGAGGCGAGTTCGTGCGGATATTTGGTGATCGTTTCATGCGCGGCGTCCTGAAAAGCCCTGACGTTCTCTGTCTGAGCTTTGAAGCCGCGAACGTAGGGAGGATCCGTCGGTATTACAGAAGCAGCTGGAGCAGCAGGCACGACCTGGCGCGGCTGCTCGCAATCCAAGACTTCCGCAAGGCTGTGGATCATTTCGCGGTTATCAACTTCAGGGCTATACCCGCCACCGTCGCCGAACCGCTCCCCGAGAAATCTTAGGATTGAAGTGTGATTGAGTTCGAAGCTGCACGGCTTTCCGGCCGACACGAAGGGCGAGACCACCACCGCGGGCACTCGCGGACCGAGCTCTCGAATTGTGGATACTCGTCCGCCGGCCCGTGTGTGCGGATTGCTAACGGCTGAACGTGATCGAAGAAGCCTCCGTGCTCGTCATAGGTCAGGACCATCATCGTCCCGTTCCATCTCGTCCGATTCGCGGTTATCGCCTTGTAGGTGTCGAGCAGGAGCCGTTGGCCGCCCAGAACTGACGAGAGCGAATGGTCATCCGTTCCCTCGCCCAAGAATCCTGAATGCCATCGACCGCAATTGATCCTAGACCGGGCAAACTCAGGTACCCCGCCAGATGGTCGAACGAGCGATTCTCCATTGTGAGGACCACTACTGTTTGAATTTGCTTGAGGTCCTTCACTTAACTTCCAACATACGCTCTTGCGCACGGCCCTAGTTATGAGGGGCGATTACTCACCACGGCGTTTCGCGGGATTGTTGCTTCGCAGCCATAGGTCATGAGATCGGTGCTGTCGCTCTCTGCGGCTCCCCCTCGGGGGCGATCAAGAAGGCAGTGTTCATCGACAAGTTTACTGACGCCTACAAAAGGATCGTCGCGCGGCGATTTGTCACCACGTCGCGTAGGGGTGCGCCACCAGGTTGGCGTTGAAGTAGCGCGGATCGGTGGTCACCTCTTTCCCGATCCACTCCGGCAGCTTCACCGTCTGATCCTCCGACTTGAGCTCGACCTCGACGACGATCAAGCCGCGATTGTCGCCCTCGAACTCGTCCAATTCGAAGACCAGGCCGCCGTAGGGAATGCGAAAGCGGGTTTTCTCGACCAGCGGGCGCTGGCACAACTCGAGCATCTCGTTTGCATCGCCGACCGGAACCTCGTACTCGTACTCGGCTCGCTTCGCGCCGATCGTGATTCCCTTGACCGTGATGTATCCCTTGTGGCCCACCGTCCGCACGCTCACGGTGCGCTCCTTGACCGTGCTCAGGTAGCCCTGGCGATAGCGTTTGCCGGTACCCAGTCCGCGCCACGAATCACCCACGACCAGGAACTTGCGTTCGATTTCGGTTCCCATCTTCCTTTTATCGGTTAGCCCGCCACGCCGTGGTTGGCCGGACCGATTCCCATCACACTCTTGATTTGCCGGACATAATTTATATTGTGCTCGGCACCCAGCCCAAGCATCGAGAGCGCGCGTCGCAGCTCAACGGGGTCTTCGGATTCGGCCTCGAGCGTCTGAAACGGCGCACCGTTGATTGTCACTTCGGCGAACTCGACGATACATCCGGCGATCGTGAACCCCAAGCGCCGCTTGCTCACCTCTGCAATGGCAAGTTTCGGATTCGGCCGGATGACTTCCTCAAGATACAGATCGAGCGGGTAGCTCGGGCGCCTGAGTTGGGGCGCTTGGATCGCCAGGCTGGGGAAAACGCGCTTTGCGATCGTTGCCGACTCGAGCGGAAAACCCTCCTTCATCTCCGGGCGCCATTGTTCCAACCCAGCCTCCTCGCGGGCGAGCAGCTTGATATCCATCAAACCGTCGCGAATCTTGGCGTTACATCGATCGGTCGCGCGCGAGACGATGTAAGTCTCCGCGCTCGCACGCGCTGGGCCGGGCTTCGCGATCGCTTCGGCGCGCGCCCGCACCGCGCTGAGGTCGCAACCCCAGATGCGGAATTCGAAGCGCGGCTGAGTCTCAGCCATCGGGACTACCTCTGACACTCACTATCTTGGCACGTTCGCGCTCAAAAGGAGCAGAAGGCTGATCCTGCAGCTGACCACTGTGAGGACTGCCTGCGCAAATGACGCGGCCCGGTGCGCTTACACTCTCGGGGCGCAACGCCAATCTGCGCCGCACGATAGATCGTCCGGCAAGCAGCGCGCCAGCGGGCAATCGCGTGTTTGCGCGAGCTGTTCGCGGCCTGATACCGATGCACGTAACGGACAGCGCGAGGAGAAATTCAAATGCCGCGACGACGGACGGCTGTTTCATCGTTTCACATCGTTCAAGGACGCGCTCGTCGACTACTGGGCAGCCTATTAAGAGAGATAGTCACGAAAGAAACCGAGCTTCGACGTCTCAGGGAGACCGCCTCAACACTTGCACAGCTCGCCGGCGGGTCCGGCGCTCCGCGCGCCGACGGCGGCGCGGCCAAACGGGGCAGCAGGATCAACTGGCGTGGCGTGCTAGCTCAGCTACCAAAACAGTTCAAGGCGGCCGACATTCGCTCGGTGCGCGGGATTAGGAGCAAGCGATCCTCAGAGATCTTTGCCGGTATCACTCGTTGGCTGGACGCAGGCCTCGTCAAGCGCAAGTCTCGCGGGCTGTATGAGAGAGTGAATCTGAAGTGAGAGCGGGTTGAACGGCCCGGCTTCTTACTGTGAAAAACCGCTGCGCTCTGTCGAGGACGGCGCCGCTCGGATAAGTCGCGGCGTAAGTGCGGATCAGGATACCGCCTTCGTCGGGAACATGTCGATTCGGGACATTTTTTGGCAATCTAGCGCAAGACCACGACCCTTTACTCCGCATGTAATCGCCGCAAGGAGGACGAGCGCAATGGCGAACAACATCGCGCACTTCGCAATCGAGGCCGACGACCTCGCGCGCGCGCGCCGATTCTACGAGACGGTCTTCGGATGGAAATTCACGCCGTGGGGGCCGCCGGACTTTTTTCTGATTCGCACCGGAACCGACGACGATCCAGGAATCATGGGCGCTCTGCAGCGCCGGCGCGAACCGCTCACGGGAACCGGCGGTCGCACCTTCGAGTGCACAGTGTCGGTCGATTCGGTCGAAGAGACGATGCGGCGCGTGGTCGCGAGCGGCGGCAAAATCACGATGCAGCCGTACGTGATCGAGACCGTCGGCACGCTCATCTGGATCGAGGACACGGAGGGCAATCGCGTCGGCGCGATGAAGTACGTCGCGAATCCACGGTGAGCGGGCGTCGCGCCGGCGCCACTCGCGCGCTGCGGCTCGTTACGACAGATCCACCGGCAGCTCGAGGTAGTTCTGGAAAATGAAGTCGCGATGCTCGAACAGCAGCGGATGCATCGCGGCGACGATCGCCGGTTCGCTGATCGTGAACATCTCGCGAATCGCCGGGGCTATCGGGCATAGCTCGGGCGCTAGCGGCCGCATCGCATTCGAGAAGGCTGCCCAGTAAACGTCGAGCGCCGTGACATCGTCGCCGACGAAAAATCGGCTCCCGCGCGACCTTTGCCGCTCGAGCTGCGCCGCGAGTGCATCCATGATCGTAACGACGCGTCCCGCCACGCATTCGCCGATCTCCGGCGTGTAGCCGTACTTGCGGCCCAGATACGCGGAGACGCCCGCCGGATCGCCGCCGGGCTTCGCGAGCGCCTGATGCACCGAGCGCAGCCGCTCCGACCATCCGAGGCCGTTCTCACCGCAGATCTCGTGGCTGTAGCCGAACATCGCGACTCGGTCCTCGAGGCGCTCGGGGATCAGCCGTGGCGACGGCGCC